>NZ_JBVIAH010000010.1:98915-220163 GCF_055574035.1 Streptomyces sp. NPDC030021 | reverse complement strand
GTTTTGGTTTGTTTTCTTAGTGTGGTCGGATGAGGGGGGGGGGGGGGGGGGGGGTTGTTCCCCCCCCCCCCCCCCCCCCCCCCCCCCCCCCCACCCCGAGGAGGCTTGCCCTTGCGGGCACAAGCGCTTCGTCAGGCGTTGACGCAGGTGTTGCCGAACGCCGGGTTCAGCAGCGCGATGATGTTCACGGTGTTGCCGCAGACGTTGACCGGGACGTGCACCGGCACCTGGGCCAGGTTGCCGGACAGGGCGCCGGGGGAACCCACGGCCTTGCCTTCGGCGGCCGCGTCGGCCATGGCGGGAGAGGCGGCACCGGCGAGCATGAGAGCGCCGGCGGCCAGCACCACTGCCTTCTTGTACGTCATTTTGATTTCTTTCCTTCCCGCAGAGGCGTGTCCACTGCAGAAATAACAACGAGCGGTCCGGGAAAAAGAAACCGCACATTTTCGGCGGCCCGCCGGTAATTCACCCCGATGCCCGGTCCGATGTCCGGACCGAATTTCTGGTGCCGACGGATTTGTATCGACAATTCCGGGGCCGGGGAGCGTCCCGGCCCTACATGCGGCGAGGCCGCCGCGACCCGGTGGGTGCGACGGCCTCGCTGGCGCGGGCCTCGGTCAGCTGCCGTTCGAGACGTTGCCGGAGAGGACCGGGATGTTGTCCAGGATGTGCGAGAGGGCCTCGTCGCCCTTGGCCTGGGTGGAGTTCTCGGTGCACTGCTGGTTCTGCGGGCTGGACAGGACCGGGATGTCCTGGACGCCGATGTTGACCAGGGCCAGCACGGACTGCACGTTGGCCTTGGCGGGCAGGGCGATGCAGGGCTTGTTGAAGGAGCCCTGGATGAGCGCCATCTGCGGGCTCATGTTGCCGTAGGTGGCCTGGTTGCCGTAGATCTGCGCGGCGCCGTTGCCCTGGACGGTGTTGACGCCGTTGTCGTTCCCGATGGCCATCGCCTGAGGCGCCATGGCGGCACCGATGCCCACGACCGAGGCGGCAACCGCGGCCGAGGCCATCATCTTCTTGATCATTGTCGTCCCTTTTTTGCAGGATTGCCCGGTAGTGGAGCACCCGGATCAACGCCGCCGCCCCGGTTCGGGTTGCGTGGCTTCACTCGGATGCGGGCGTTTCGGGCAGCGCGGTTGACGATCAGGCGCTGACGCAGGTGTTGCCGAACGAGGGGTTCAGCAGGGCGATCACGTTCACCGTGAGGCCGCAGGCGTTCACCGGGACGTCGAGGGGCGCCTGGAGCAGGTTGCCGCTCAGGACGCCGGGGGACCCGCCGGTGAAGCCGTGGGCCGTCGCACCGTCCCCGCCGTGCGCGGAGGCGAGGCCCGCGCCGCCCAGCAGCGCGGCGGCGCCCGCGACGGCGATGGCGGTGCCGCGCACCAGCCTCTTCTTCATCTCCGTTTTTCCTTTCGGCTCGAACGGTGGTGCAACCGATAACGACCCGCCCGTTGCGAGGGTGCGTGCTATCGCCCAAAAGGCCGTACGAGCGAGTCCGGCGTGATTTCCGGCCTGATTTCTGACAAAGTTCACTCCTGTTTTGTCCCCTTGATCGAAATTGGAGACAGGGTCATGGGTTCCTCCCGCAGAATCCTCGGCACGCTCGGTCTGCTGTCCTGCCTCACCCTTTCCGTGAACGCCCAGACGGCGGGGGCCGCGGCTCCCGCTCCCAAGGAGCTGCCCCGGATTCCGTTCACCCAGCGCTACCAGGCCGTGCAGCACGGCGGGCTGGTGCGCGCCTCCAACTCCGGCATCAGCTGCCGCAAGGAGCAGTCCCCGCAGGCCGAACCGTGCGCCGAGGTCAAGAAGGGCGCGGCCGGGGTCAACAGCGACTTCGAGATGTTCTACAGCGAGGTCGACAAGGACCCGGACACCTACAACTCCACCCGGGCCGAGCTCAAGGTCCCGCAGGGCGCGAAGGTCTCGTACGCCCGCCTCTACTGGGGCGGGAACCTTCGGGTGGGCGAGCAGAAGCCGCCGGAGGACGACGGCCGGGTGCTGGTCGCCGAGCCCGGCGGCGCGTACAAGGAAGTCCTCGCCGACACGGTGATGGGCCACCGGACGGACGCGGGCAGCGATGCCTACCAGGCCTCCGCCGACGTGACCCCGCTGGTCCGCAAGGGTGGCGCCGGCATGTGGACGGTGGCCCAGCTCAACATCGCGATGGGCCACTCCGACGTGGGGGCCTGGGGCGGCTGGACGCTGGTCGTCGCCTACGAGCACCCGCAGGAGCCGGTGCGCCGGATCTCGGTGTGGGACGGCTTCGAGTCGATCGCCGCCCGCGGCGGGGACGGAACCGTCGAGATCGAGGGCCTGGACGCGCCGGCCGGCTCCGCGGGCCGGGTCGGGGTGGTCGGGTACGACGGGGACCGGGGCATCCTCGGGGATTCACTCACCGTGACGGCCGACAGCGGTCGCCGGGTGAGTCTCAGCGATGGAGAAAATCCTTTTAATGATGTTATGAATTCCACGATCACGGAATTCGGCAATCAGTCGTTCGTGCGACAGCCCGAACATATGAATAATCTCGGATATGACGCGGACGTCTTCGACCTGAGTCCCGCCCTGTCCGGTGGTGCCCGCAGTCTGAGCTTCAGGTTCACGGGTGAAAGTCAGGGTCATTTCCTCGGCGTGCTCTTCGTTCAGACAGACGCGCGCCGCTGAACGTAGGAGACCACTCCACGTGCCCAGTCAGCCTCGGGCGGCACAGCCCACGACCGTCCTCCACCTCGTACAACCCGTCGACGGCGGTGTGGCCAGGGTCGTCACCGACCTCGTCCGCGCACAGACCGCCGAAGGGCTGCGCACCGTCGTCGCGTGTCCGCCCGGCGGCACGCTCGGCGACGCCGCCCGGGCCGCCGGGGCCGAGGTGCTCACCTGGAACGCCGGGCGGGCCCCCGGGCCCGGACTTCCCGCCGAGATCATCGGCGCCCGGCAGGTGCTCCACCAGGTGCGGCCCGACCTCCTGCACGCCCACAGCGCCAAGGCCGGCCTGGCGGGCCGGCTCGCCGCGCGCGGGAGCCTGCCCACCGTCTTCCAGCCCCACGCCTGGTCCTTCGACGCGGTCGGCGGGGCCACCGGTGCGCTCGCGCTGCGCTGGGAGCGGTACGGGGCCCGCTGGGCCGACCGGGTGCTCTGCGTCAGCGACGCCGAACGCCGCGCCGGCGAGACCGAGGGGATCACCGCCCGCTGGTCGGTGATCCGCAACGGCGTGGACCTGGACCACTTCCGCCCCGGCGGACCGGACCCCGACCGGGACCGGGCCCGCGCCCGCACCGAACTGCCGCTGCCCACAGGCTTTCCGGGCGACGGGCCGCTCGCGGTGTGCGTGGGCCGCATCTGCCTCCAGAAGGGGCAGGACATCCTGCTGCGGGCCTGGCCGGAGCTCCTCGCCACCGTCCCCGGAGCCCGCCTCGCCCTCGTCGGGGACGGCCCCGACACCGAACGGCTGCGCCGCATCGCCGCGCTGTCCGGCACCAGCGTGCACTTCGCGGGCGCCGCCGCCGACATCCGACCGTGGCTTCGGGCCGCCGATCTCGTTGTACTGCCGTCGCGGTGGGAAGGCATGGCGCTCGCCCCGCTCGAAGCCATGGCCTGCGGCCGCCCGGTCCTGGTCTCCGACGTCAGCGGCGCCAGGGAGAGCCTGCCGCCGGGCCAGGGACGCCTGTGCCTGGTGCCGCCGGAGGACCCGACGGCCCTGGCCGAGGCCCTGGGACGGCTGCTCGCCGAGCCGCGGCTCCTCGCCGAACTCGGTGAGCAGGCCCGGCAGCACGCCCGGACCGACTTCGACGTGCGGCGGACCACGGACGCGGTCACCGGCCTGTACCACGAACTGCTGGGCAGGCCCCGGCCCTTGAACCAGGAGCGCATCAGCCGATGACGATGGACAGCGCACCCGCCCGGCACACCGGGCAGGGCGGCACGGGGCCCACCGGCGGAGGCGCCTTCGCGCCCGCGCACCCCGCGGCGGCCCGCCGTTCAGCGACCGCCATCCACCCCCCGCGCGGGCCCAGGGCCGACCAGGCCCGCTCCGCCGTACGCCCCCGGCGCATCCGCCGTCGCGGCCGAATGCTCCCGCTGCTCACCGCGGACGCACTGGCCGCCGTACTCACCGCGACGACCCTGCCCGCGACGGCGCTGCCCGTCCTGTCCGCGGCCCCCGTCCTGCTCGCCGCGCTGCACGCGCAGGCCGGGCTCTACCGGCCGCGGCTCGCCCCCTCCGCACTCCTCGAACTGCCCGTGCTGGCCGGGCGGTCCGCCGTCCTGTGGTGCTCGGTCGCCGCCGTCACGGCCGCCGCCGACCCGGCCCGGGCCATGGGCTGGAGCGCACTGCTCACCGCCGTCTGCCTGCAGGTCGTCCTGGCGTGCGCGGGCCGCGGCCTCGTCAACCAGCTCCAGCGCCGCTCGGCCGTACGACGGCCCGCCTCCGCCCTCGTCGTCGGACCCGGCGCCGGGGCGAGCGCGGTGGCCGCCGCCCTGCACGGCCGCCCCGAATTCGGGCTGCGCCCGGTGGGACTCGCCGACATCGCGGCGCCCGCCGAGGGCGACGGCGGCGGCGCCCTGCCGCTGCTCGCCACCCACGAGGACATCCGGCGCGCGGTCATCCAGAACTCCGTCGGGCACGCGGTGTTCACCCGCCCCCCGGAGGCCGACGAGCGCACCGCCTCCCTGGTCCGGCTCTTCCACGACCACGGCTGCCGGCTATGGCTCGCCGACCCGGCCGGCACCGCCAAGGTCACCGGCATGCGCGTGGCGCAGCCCGCGGACCAGCTCTGGGGGTACGCCGTGCAGCCGCTGCTGCCGCGCCCGGCCCGGCCGCTGGAGCGCTGGGCCAAGCGGGGCATCGACACCGTCCTCGCCCTGATCGCCCTGCTCGCCGCCGCACCCGTGATGGGGGCGTGCGCGCTGGCCGTACGGGTCTGGGACGGGCCGGGGGTGATCTTCCGGCAGGAGCGGGTCGGCCTGTACGGGCGCCCCTTCACCCTGCTGAAGTTCCGTACCCTGCGCGCCGACGAGCACGAGGCCGCCACCCGCTGGACGGTGGCGGGCGACCGCGGGATGAGCCCGGTCGGGTCCTTCCTGCGCAAGTCCTCGCTGGACGAGCTGCCACAGCTGTGGAACGTCGTACGCGGCGACATGGCCCTGGTCGGGCCCCGCCCCGAACGGCCCTTTTTCGTCGCCAAGTTCTCCACCGTGCACCCCGGCTACGAGGCCCGGCACCGGATGCCCGTCGGCATCACCGGCCTCGCCCAGATCAACGGCCTGCGCGGGGACACCTCCATCGAGGACCGGGCCCGCTTCGACAACCACTACATCGACACCTGGTCGCTGTGGCAGGACCTGTGGATCCTCGCCCGCACCGCGGCCTCCTTCTTCCGCTTCCGGCTGGGGGGCAGCTGATGAGTCTCGCCGTACCGGGCCGGTGGATCCGGCCGGACGCGCCGGATCTGCTGCGCCGGCACTGGCCGCTGCTGCCGCTCGCCGCCACCGTGCTGTTCCTGCTCGCCCCGCTCCCGGCGGGGGACGCCACCGCTTCCGGGAAGGTCGGCCCGGCCGACGCCGCCTCGCTGCTGCTGGTCTTCGTCTGCGCGGTGCAGGCGCTGCGCGGCCGGGTGCGGGCGCTGACCCCGCTGGGTGTGCTCGTGCTCGGGGCGCCTGCCGTGGGCCTCGCGGTCGCCACGATGACCGCGGGGGACCCGTACGCGGCCCTGCCCGGCTTCGTGCGCTACCTGCAGGTCTTCGTCCTGGTGCCGGCGGCCGTGGTGCTGCTGGTGCAGGGCGCCGCGGAGTTCCGGCTGGCCGCCGGGTGCTTCGTGGTCCTGGCGCTGGTGCAGGGCGCGGTGGGGGTGGTGCAGTACGCCACCCACACCGGGGCCTCGTACCAGGGCGAGGACGTCCGGGCCGTCGGCACCTTCGGCCCCGGTGACGTCATGGGCATGGCCACCGTCGTGGCGTACGGGCTGATCGTGGCAACCGCCGCCGGGCTCGCTCCGGGGCTGCCGCGGCGCGTCCGGCGGATCGCCGGGGGCTGCGCACTGGCGCTGGTGCTCCCGCTGGTGCTGTCCTTCAGCCGGGGCGCGTGGATCGCCACCTTCGGGGCGGCGGTGCTGGTGATGGCGCTGGCCGGGATCCGGCGGGCCCTGAAGGTGGTTGCCGCGCTGGCCGCCGCCGGGGTGGTCCTGGTCGGCGGGCTGGGGGTCGGCTCGGAGATGGTCGCCGAACGGCTGACCTCCATCACCCAGGTCTCCAGCGCCCCCGACCAGTCGGTGACCGACCGCTACACGATGTGGGCCGCCGCCGAGTCGATGTGGCGCGAGCGGCCGGCGGTGGGGGTGGGGCTCAAGGGCTTCCCGGCCAACCGGGACGGGCACGCCTCGCTGGGCCTGTCCTCCGGCAGCGACACCGGCGGCGCCGGCCAGGCGTACCTGCGCCAGCCGCTGCTCTCCCCGCACAACATGTACCTGCTGATCCTGAGCGAGCAGGGCCTGATCGGGCTGCTCGCGCTCGTGGGCGGCTGGGCGGCGCTGCTGGTCGCGGGGCTGCGCCGGCTCGGCTCCGGCGGGGGCGTGGGCGCCGGCGCGCGGGACTGCGGGCTGATCGCGATCGGGCTGTTCGTGTGGCAGCTGACCGACTTCCTCTACGCGGACATCGGCGGGCCGTCCACGGTGCTGACCGGAGTGATCATCGGCCTGGCGGCCTGGTGGGCGCTTCCCTCCCGGGGGGTCGCCGGTCCACTGCGTGGGGCGGCCGTGGTTTCCGCGGTCGCCTCCGGTGCGGGTCCACTGCGTGGGGCGGCCGCGGCTTTCGGGGGCGCCTCCGGTGCGGGTTCACGGGGTAGGGCCCCCGGGGTTGCGGCTCGCCCGTGACGGGCACCACGCCTTGGCGGCCCGCCTCCGGCTCCCCGGCCGGGGCGGGCCACGCCCGTGTCCCGGGCGCCCCGGACTCCGGCCCCTCACGCGTCCCGGCGGACCCCGGCTTCGCCGGCCGCTCGCGGAACGCAGCCCTGCCCGGGCGGCCGGCCGGCGGGGCCGATCCGGCCGGACGTCCCGGCGTGGCCGGGTACCCGCGGAGTGTGCCCGTGACGGGGCGGGCCGCCGGCCCGGCGGACCCCGGCTTCGCCGGCCGCTCACGGAACGCGGCCCTGCCCGGAGGGACCGGTGCACAGGCCGCCGGGGATCCGGGATTCGTCGCCGCGGCCGCGCCGCTCCCGGCGGATCCCGGGTTCGTCGCCGGGGGGCTCCCGGGCGGTAAGCCGGGCACGCGCAGGCGCGTGTTCGGCTCCGCCGGATATCCGGGCGGAGCCCCGGCCGACGCCCCCGAGGCCCGGGCGGGCGGTCTTGCCGCCACCCCCGGCGGGAGCCGGGCAGCGGGCGAGCTGTCCGAGCCTGCCGTCCTCGGAGGAAGGGGTCGGCTGCGCCATGCCCGCCGGGCGGGCGAACTCTCCGCCACCCCCGGCGGGAGCGGTCCCGGCGGGAGCGCCCTCGGAGGAAGGGGCCAGCTGCGCCATGCCCGCAGGGCGGGCGAACTCTCCGCCACCCCCGGCGGCAGCGGTCCCGGCGGGAGCCAGCCGCTCGGGCGGTTCCTGGCCAAGGCCGCCGCCGTCACCGCCGGACTGACCGCCGCCGGGGCGGTGTTCGGGCTGGTGCGCGACCAGACCATCGCGCACCTCTTCGGGGCCGGGCACGACAGCGACGCCTTCCTGATCGCCTGGACCGTGCCCGAGATGGCCTCGACGCTGCTGATCGAGGACGCCATGGCGCTGCTGATGGTGCCCGCCTTCAGCCACGCCCTGGCCCGGCGGGCCGCCAGCCGGGCCGGGCTCACCCGCAGGGAAGCCCGCGCGCAGGATCCCGTACGGCTCCTGGTGGGGGCGACCCTGCCGCGCCTCGTCGTGTTCCTGGCCGCCGTCGCCTCCCTGCTCGTCGTGGCCGCGCCGGCCGTCGTCGCCGTACTCGCCCCCGGCCTGCCCGACCCCGCACTGGCCGTCGAGTGCACCCGGCTCACCGCGCTGACCGTGCTCTCCTTCGGCATCGCCGGATACTTCAGCGCCGCGCTGCGTGCGCACAGGTCCTTCCTGCCGCCCGCCGCGATCTACGTCTCGTACAACGTCGGCATCATCGGCACGATGGTGGCCCTGCACGCCCTGTGGGGCGTCCGGGCCGCCGCCGCGGGCGTCGCGGTCGGCGGGTTCCTGATGGCGCTCGTCCAACTGCCCGCCTTCGTCCGGAACGTGGGCTTCGGCCCGCCCCGCGCGAAGAAGGCCGCCCCGCGGAACCAGCGCGACCGGGACCGCCCCACCCTCATCGCCTTCGGGGTCATCGCCCCCGTGATCTTCTTCGCGGTGTTCCGGCAGTCGCAGGTGCTCGTCGAGAGGTTCCTGGCCGCCTCGCTCCCGCCCGGGGCGATCTCCCATCTCAACTACGCGCAGAAGGTCGCGCAGATGCCGATGGTGCTCTCGCTGATGATCTGCACCGTCACCTTCCCCGTCGTCGCCCAGGCCATGGCCGGGGGAGAGCGGGAGAAGGCCCGGCGGCGGGTGGAGCAGGACCTGGCGCTGGCCTCGCTGGCCGTCCTGATGGGCACCGCACTCGTCATCGGCTACGCGCCCCAGATCATCCAGGTCCTCTTCGAACGCGGCGCCTTCACCCATGCGGACACCCTCGCCACCGCCTCCGTCATGCGGGTCTACGGACTCGGACTCCTCGGCCACTGCCTCGTCGGGGCACTGTCCCGGCCCTTCTTCTCGACCGCCCGGCCCACCTGGTTCCCGGCGTTCGCGATGGGTGCCGGACTGCTCGTCAACGTCGTGGCCGGAGCCTTCGCCGTCGGCTGGTGGGGCACCTACGGCATCGCCGCCGCCAACGCCGCCGGCATCTCCACCACCGCCGTCCTGCTGCTCACCGGCCTCGGCTCCCGGATCATCGCCATCCAGGTCCGCCGGGTCGCCGTCAGCATCGGCCGGCTCGCCGTCGCCGCCGTCGCCGCGGGCGCCACCGGCTGGATCGCCGGCCCGATGATCCCCGACCCGATGGTCAGCGCCGCCCTCGGCTGCCTCCTGGTCCCGGCCATGTTCGGAGCCACCGGCATGGCCATACGCGCCCTCGAAGTCACCGCCCTGCCCGGTCAGATCTCCCAGCTCACGCAGAGGTTCCGCAATGTCCGCTGACACCGACACGGCCCCCGCCGCCGTGGTGGTCCCCACCCGCCGGACCGCTTCGCCGTGGGTCCTGATGTACCACTCGGTCGCCGAGTTCACCGACCCCGCGGAGGACCCGTACGGGATCACCGTCACCCCGCTCGCCCTGGAGGCGCAGCTGCTGTGGCTGCGCTCCCGGGGCCTGCGCGGGGTCTCCGTCGGGGAACTGCTGCGGGCCCGCGCCGCCGGGCGCGGA
Organism: Streptomyces sp. NPDC030021; assembly: GCF_055574035.1. NCBI lineage: Bacteria > Bacillati > Actinomycetota > Actinomycetes > Kitasatosporales > Streptomycetaceae > Streptomyces > Streptomyces sp. NPDC030021. The sequence continues at coordinate 210,768 of NZ_JBVIAH010000010.1, read as the reverse complement.
GCCGGGCTGGTCGGGCTGACCTTCGACGACGGATACACCGACTTTCTGACCCATGCGCTCCCGCTGCTCAGCCGCTACGACTGCACCTCCACCCTGTTCGTGCTGCCCGGGCGGCTCGGCGTGGACAACGTGTGGGACCCGCTGGGCCCGCGCAAGTCCCTGCTCACCGCCGAGGGCATCCGCGAAGTCGCCGACGCCGGACAGGAGATCGGCTCGCACGGACTCCTCCACCAGGACCTCACCGCGACCGCCGACGACGTGCTCCAGCAGGAACTGCGGGGCAGCCGCGACCTGCTGCGCGAGCTGACCGGCACCCTGCCCGAGGGGTTCTGCTACCCGTACGGGCACCTCGACGCCCGGGTCGTCGACGCCACCCGGGCCGCCGGTTACGGCTACGCCTGCGCCATCGACCCCGGACGGCTCGCCGGCCCGCACGCACTGCCGCGTACGCACGTCAGCCAGGCCGACGGCGGCGCCCGGCTGCGGATCAAGCAGCTCCGCCACCAGGTGCGCGAGCTGCGGCGCGGGGTGCAGCGGTGAAGACGCTCCAGTCGGTCAAGGCCCTGCACATCATCACCGGACTCGGCGTCGGCGGCGCCGAACAGCAACTGCGGCTGCTGCTGCGCCACATGCCGATGCAGTGCGACGTGCTGACGCTGACCAACCCCGGGCCGGTGGCCGAGGGGCTGCGCGCCGACGGGGTCCGGGTCGTTCACCTGGGCATGCGGGGCAACCGGGACCTGGGGGCGCTGCCCCGGCTGGTTCGGTTCATCCGGCGCGGCCGGTACGACCTCGTGCACACGCACCTGTACCGGGCCTGTGTCTACGGGCGCCTCGCGGCCCGGCTCGCGGGCACCGGAGCGACCGTGGCCACCGAACACTCCCTCGGCGAGGGCGAGATCGAGGGCAGGCCGCTCTCGGGCGGGGTGCGCACGCTGTATCTGGCCAGCGAACGCCTGGGTTCGGCCACCGTGGCCGTCTCCGACACCGTGGCCGCCCGGCTGGAGGGGTGGGGGGTGCCGGCCGCGCGGGTGCACGTCGTACCGAACGGGATCGAGGCCGTCCGCTTCCGCTTCGACGAGGGCGTCCGGCGGGCCACCCGGGCCCGCACCGGGCTGCCCGAGCGGGCCTTCGTGGTCGGCGGGGTCGGCAGGCTGGTCCCCGGCAAGCGGTTCGACGTCCTGGTGCGGGCCGTGGCCGCGCTGCCGGGGGCGCATCTGCTGCTGGCCGGGGACGGGCCGGAGCGGGCGGGGCTGCGCCGACTGGCCGCCGAGCTCGGCGCGCAGAGCCGGATCCACCTGCTGGGGGAGCGGGATCCGCTGGGCGACAGCGCGGACGGCCGCACCCCGGGCATCCCGGCGCTGCTGGCCGCCATGGACGTGTTCGTCTCGCCGTCGCGGGAGGAAGCCTTCGGGCTCGCCGTCGTGGAGGCCCTGGCCGCCGGTCTCCCCGTCCTGCACGTGACCTGCCCGGCCATCGACGACCTGCCCGCCGCGCAGGCCCCCGGGGCCCGGCGCATCGGCACGGGCACGGAGGAACTGGTCGCGGCGCTGCGGGGCCACATGGAGGCGGGCGCGCGCCGGCTGCCCCCGCCGCCGGTGGTCCGCCGCTACGACATCGCCCGCAGCGCGCGGCAGCTGCTGGACGTGTACGACCTCGCCCTCTCGGCCGCGCCGGGCGCCGCCGGGACGGCCGGGGGCCGCGCCGCCGCCGGCCCGGTGCCGGGCGCCGGCGGCGCAGCCGTCGTCGGCGCCCGGCGCGAGCCGGTCGGGCCCGGACCGGCGGAGCCGACCGGCACCGGCTGATCCCTCCCCCTGTCCGAAGGGGTCCCGACGGGACCCGAAGAACGCCCCTCCACCCAGGAAGCGAGCACGTCCATGGCCGACACGTCCGAGAAGAACCCCGAGAAGAACCCCGAGAAGAACCCCGAGAAGAAGGCCGAGAAGAAGGCCGAGAGCAGGTCCGAGCGGAGGGCGGACCACCGCTCCGAGCGGAAGGCGGACCACCGCTCCGAGCGGAGGCCGCGCCGCCGGAAGCTGTCGGCGCCCCTGTGGTGGCCGCTGCCCGCCTGCGCCCTGCTGGGGCTGGCCGCGGGCGGGGCGTACGGGGTGCTCAAGACCCCCGAGTACGCCGCCACCAGCTATGTCGTCGCCGTTCCCGACGACACCACCGAGCCGGCCACCGCCCTCGGCTTCGCGCAGGCCTACGCCCGGATCGCGACCAGCAGTTCCACCCTCGCCTACGCCCAGCCGCGGGCGGGCATCAGCGCCGCGAAGCTGCGTACCCAGGTACGGGCCGAGACCTCACCCGAGTCCCCGATGATCGCCGTCACGGGTATGTCGAAGAGCCCCGCCGAGGCCGCCGACATCGCGAACGCGGTCGCCGACGCGCTGTCCCTGAGCAGCAATCAGGCCGCCAAGAACACCGGTGTCCAGCTGCTCCTCTTCAACCAGGCGGTCGCCCCGTCCGAGCCCGCCTCCCCGTCCGCCGCCATCAGCGGCGCCGTCGGGATGTGCGCCGGCGGGCTGCTGGGCGGACTGTGGCTGCTCGCCCGGCCGGGCCGCGCGCGGCGCTCCGAGGACAGCGAGACCGGGTCCGTGGCCGGGTCCGCGGGCGGCTCCCCGGTCGAGGCCTCGGTGGAGGCCGCCGCCCCGTCCCCGGTCGAGGAGTACGCCTCGCTGCCCGCACAGGGTGAGCCGGCCTCGGCCAAGGAGAAGGAGTCCGTTCGATGAGTCCGGGCTCCGCCGGGGCCCTGTCGGTGACGCTGTGCCGCGACCCCCGGCAGTTCGCCGCGCTGGAGGAGTCCTGGAACAGGCTCTTCCGCGGCTGCCCCACCGCCACCCCCTTCCAGAGCCACGCCTGGCTCCACTCCTGGTGGCTGTCGTACGGCAAGGACGGCCGGCTCCGGATCGTCCTCGTCCGGCGGGGCGAGGAGCTGGTCGGCGCGGCCGCGCTGATGCTCGTACACCGGCCGATGCCCCTGCTGGTGCCGCTCGGCGGTCCCATCACCGACTACTTCGACGTGCTCGTGGCGGCGGAGTACGCCGACCAGGTCGTCCCGGCGCTGGCCCGCGGGCTGCACCGGGCCGCCCGCGGCGCCGTCGTGGACCTGCGGGAGGTACGTCCCGGAGCCGCCGCCGAGGAGCTGTACCGGCAGTGGCCCGGGGTCTCCAGCATGCTCGCCGACTCCACGTGCATGGAGCTGCCGACGCTGCCCTTCGACGAACTGGTCAAGCGGATGCCGGCCTCCGGCGCCCAGCGCGTCCGGGCCAAACTGCGCAAGACCGACGCGGCCGGGATCGAGGAGCACGAGGTCACCGAGCAGGAAGTGCCGCGCGCCGTCCGGACCCTGCTGCGGCTGCACGAGAAGCAGTGGCGCGGCCGCGGGGTGACGCCCGAGCACCTGCGGCCCCGCTTCGCCGAGCACCTGACCCGGGCGACGCGGCGGATGGTGCGGGCGGGGGAGAGCCGGCTGACGGAGTTCCGGCTGGACGGCAAGGTGGTGGCGGCCAACGTCACGCTGCTGTCGGCCGGGCTCAGCGGCGGCTACCTGTACGGGGCCGACCCCGACCTGCGGACGCGGAAGGTGGACGTCGCGACGCTGCTGCTGCGCTACGAGGCGGGGCGGGCGCTCGCCGAGGGCCGGCCGGTGGTGAGCTTCCTGCGCGGCAACGAGCCGTACAAGAACCACTGGCGGCCCGAAACGGTCGTCAACCGGCGTTTCCTGCTGGCCACGGCGGCGCTCGCGCCCCTGCTGCGCGTACACGAGTCGCAGGTGACGGGGCGCGAGCGGGCGGTGGACGTACTGCGGGAGGCGCTGCCGGCCGCCAGGGACTGGCGGGCGCGGCTCAACGAACTGCGGGTGCGATGACCCGTCTAGAAGGGCCAGAAGCCGGATTCCTTGCCGAAGTCCAGCTTGATGCAGACCGACTGCATGCCGACCAGCTTGGAGAGCCACTCGCCGAAGTTGAGCGGCACACACCAGTGCTTGCTGTTGACCGGCTGCGGCAGGGGCTTCGGCGGCGTGGGCTCGGGCCTCGGCGTGACCGGGCTCGGAGTGAGCGGGCTCGGGGCGACCGGCGAGGGCGCCGGGACCTGGGGCGTCGGGACCGCCGGCGAGGGCCGGGGGGAGGGCTCGGGATCGGTGTCGGGGTCGGGGTCGGGGACCTCGGGTGTCGGGACGAGCGGGCTGGGCGTGACCGGCAGCGGGACCTGCGGGCTCGGGGCGACCGGGCTCGGGGCGACCGGGCTCGGGGTGACCGGGCTCGGGGTGACCGGCGCCGGGACGACCGGGCTCGGGCTGACCGGGCTCGGGCTGACCGGCAGCGGGGTCTGCGGGCTAGGGACCACCGGAGTGGGCTTCGGGACCACGGGTGTGGGGACCAGGGGCGTCGGGACCACCGGCGTGGGCGTGGGGATCTCCGGCGTCGGGACCTGAGGTGTGGGCACCTGGGGCGCGGGCACCTGGGGCGCGGGCACCTGCGGGGCCGGCACCTGAGGCGTCGGCACCTGGGGCGTCGGGACCTGCGGGGTCGGCACGACCGGCGTGGGCACCACGGGGGTCGGGACCACCGGGGTCGGCACCACGGGCGTGGGCACCACCGGGGTCGGGACCACCGGTCCGGGCCGCTCGGGCGTCAGCGCGTCGCGGAAGGCCTTCGCGGACTCCGGGTTCTGCTTGCACTGCCACACGCCGTGCGGGCAGTAGTCGGTGATGGTGTGGTAGAGCGGCTTGTGCTGCGTGATCCACTTCAGCATGCGCCGCACGTATTCCGGATTGTCCCCGCGCCGGTACAGCCCCCACTCCGGGTAGGAGATCGGCTTGCCGTGTGCTTTCGCGAAGTCGACCTGCTGCTGGAGCCCGTACGGCTGGGTGATCTGGTCGTCGAAGGTCCGGCCGGGGCCCTGGTCGTACGAATCCATTCCGATGACGTCGACCACGTCGTCGCCGGGGTAGCACTTCGTCCAGGCGATCGCGTCCGCACCCCTGTTCGGGGCGAAGTCGAACTTGAACTCCTGCCCGGGTACGGCGCGCATCGTGCTGACGATGCGCTTCCAGTACAGCTTCCAGTTCTCGGGGTCCGGTGCGCACCGGTGGGTGTACGTGACGCCGTTCATCTCCCAGCCGAGCACGATCACCGTGTCCGGGACGCCCAGCTCCACCAGCCGCTCGGCGAGCCGCTGGAAGTGCCGGTCGAACCGGCCCTCCGCGCCCGCCCTGATCAGCTGGGCCACCATGTAGTCGGGCACCCGGCCCTCGTTCCGCTCCTGCATGGGCACGTTGAGGACGAACAGCCGGTCGTCCTCGGCGAGGCGCCAGTCGGCCCAGTCCTCCAGGAACGAGACCCTGCCCTCGATACCGGCCCACTTGTCGCCGGGGAGATAGGTGTGCCCGACCCGGATCTCCTTGCCGCCCAGCCAGCTCGACAGGTACGGGATCCGGGCCACCCCGGGCGGCCCGTAGTCGAGATAGGCGCCCATGGCGATGTCCGAGCCCTCGGGCCGGTCCTTCTCGGGTGCCGCGATCGCGGCCCCGGTGGCCAGCAGTCCGGCCGTGACCGTACCGATGCAGGTGCTCGCCAGTCGGCGGCGTGGTCTGGGCATGGCGTCTCCCGAGCTTTCCTGAATCGGTGTGCTTACCAAAGACGTTAGGCATCAGATCTGACGAATGGCCTGTCCGGTGACTGCCGCGTAGGCCATTAGCAGGTGCGCACCACCCCCGCTTGGTCCGACTAGGTGAAAGACACCGTTGCCATGTCCGCGTATCTCAACCATGTGCCCGCCGTTGTGCTCAGACTCGACCGCAATCCGTTCCACCACGGAACCCTCGGCGCCGTCAGATCCCTTGGCCGCAAGGGCGTGGAGGTCCATGCCGTCGTCGAGGCCGGGGGAGGTCCCATGGGGCGTTCGCGTTATCTGCGCGCCGTGCATCCCGGGCCGGCGGGCGGGTTGGACCCCGAGGCGCCCGAGGCGCTGCTGGAGTGCCTGACCGGGGTGTCGGAGCGGATCGGCCGCCCGGCCGTGCTCATCGCCATGGACGACCTGAGCGCGATCGCCGTGTCCCGGGTCGCGCCGATGCTCCGGGAGCGTTTCCGGATTCCCCATCAGCCCGACAACCTGCCCGCCCGGGTGGCTGACAAGGCCGAGCTGTCGCGGCTCTGCGCGCGGTGGGACGTCCCGCACCCGGAGACCGTGATCCCGGCGAGCGGGGCCGAGGCGGCCGAGGCGGCCTGGCGGCTCGGCCTGCCGGTGGTCGCCAAGTGGAGCCGGCCCTGGCTGCTGCCCGCCGGGGCCGACGGGCTGCGCAGCACCATGCTCGTGCACACCACCGCCGAGGCGCGCCGGCTCTACGAGCGCTCCGCCGAGGCCGGGAGCAGGCTGCTGCTCCAGCGGTTCCTGCCGGCCGGTCCGGACACGGACTGGTTCTTCCACGGTGCCTTCGCGCGGGGCGGGCGTCCCCTGCTCGCGGGCTCGGGCCGCAAGGAGCTGTCCTGGCCGGTGCGGACGGGGCTGACGGCCGTGGGGCGCTGGCTGCCGGATCCGGCGGTGGAGGAGGCGGGGCTGCGGCTCGCCGAACGGCTGGGCTACCAGGGGATCCTGGACCTGGACTTCCGCCGCGACGAGGTGGGCTGCTTCCGGCTGGTGGACTTCAATCCCCGGCCGGGCGCGCAGTTCCGGCTGTTCGCGGACTCGGCCGGGCTGGACGTCGTACAGGCGATGTACCTGGACCTGACGGGCCAGCAGGTCCCGCAGTCCTCGGGCGGGCCGGGCCGGGTGTTCGTCGCGGAGAACTACGCGCTGCTGGCGAGGATCCGGGGCGGGTCGATGCCGCGCCGCCCGGCGGCGGTCCCCGCGGACCCGGCCGGGCCGGCGGGAGCGTCCGCGTCCTCGGGTCCGGGCGGGGAGCAGGGGCCGGCTCCGAAGCGGGCCCCCAAGCGGTCCGCCGAGCGGGGGCGCGTCGAGACGGCCTGGTTCGCCGCCGACGACCTGCTGCCGTTCCTGGCGATGCTCGGCGCCCTGCTGGGGCGGGGCGCGGGGAAAGGCGTACGGGCGCTGCGCGGGGTCCCGGAGCAGGGCCGCCGCACGGCGCTCGCCGTCGTCCGCGCGCCCCGGCAGCGCGGCCGGAACCAGGCGCCCGCCGGATCCGGCGGTGCCGGTGGTGCCGGCGGCTCCACCGGATCCGGCGCGCAGGCCTCCCGTCCCGTTCCGCCGGAGGCCTCGGCCGAGCCGGACGAGCTGGTGACCCGTTGACCCGGACCGGCGCGGCTGACCGGGCCGGGCCGGTGACCATCGAGCTGGAGGAGCGGCGTTGACGCGGATCGACGATCTCGTGGTGATCGGTGCGGGCCCGTACGGGCTGTCGATCGCCGCCCACGCGGCGGCCGCGGGGCTCGGCGTACGGCTGCTGGGGCGGCCCATGGCCTCGTGGCGCGACCACATGCCCGACGGCATGTACCTGAAGTCGGAGCCCTGGTCGTCCAACCTGTCCGCGCCGGACGGGCGGCACACCCTGGCCGATTACTGCGCGACCCTCGGCATGGCCGCGGAACACGGCACTCCGCTGCCGATCGGCACGTTCAGCGCGTACGGGATGTGGTTCGCCCGGCAGGCCGCACCCGAGGTGGAGGAGGTGACCGTCCTGGAGGTGACCCCGCAGGGCGACGGCTTCCGCGTCCGCACCGCCGAGGGACCGCCCCTGCTCGCCCGTACGGTGGTCCTCGCGGTCGGGGTGATGCCCTTCGTCCGTCACCCCGAGGCACTGGGAGACCTCCCGCCCGCGCATTACTCGCACAGCAGCGGCCACCGGGACCTGAGCCGGTTCGCGGGCCGCGAGGTCGCCGTGCTCGGAGCCGGGCAGGCGGCTCTGGAGACCGCTGCGCTGCTGGCCGAGCAGGGTGCCCGGCCCTGCCTGGTCGCCCGGCGCTCCCGGCTGAACTGGAACACCGTCCCGCAGCCCCTGGACCGGCCCCCGCTGCGGGCCCTGCGCGATCCGCACAGCGGTCTCGGCACCGGCTGGCGCAGCTGGGTGTGGTCGGAGCTGCCCTGGGCGGTGCGCCGGCTGCCCGCGCCCACCCGGGAGCGGATCGCGGCGACGGCGCTGGGCCCGGCCGGTGCCTGGTGGCTGCGGGACCGCTTCGAGCGGCGCGTCCCCGTCCTCCTCGGACACCGGCTGCACCGCGCGGTGGCGGTGGGCGAACGGACCCGGCTCGGGCTGACCAACCGGGCGGGGGAGTCCGTGGTGCTGGACACCGCGCACGTCATCGCGGCCACCGGCTTCGTCCCGGAGCTGGCCCGGCTGGAGCTGCTCGACGCGGGGCTGCGGGCGGCGCTGGAGACCGTGGGGGAGAGCGGGGCGCCGGAGCTGAGCCCCGCATTCGAGTCCTCGTGGCCCGGGCTGTTCTTCGCGGGGCTGCTGACGGCTCCCTCATTCGGCCCTTCCATGCGATTCGTGCACGGCGCGGGCTTCACGGCGGGGAGACTGGTGAGAGGAGTCCGCAAGCGCCTCGGTGCCCGGGGTCCGCGGCCGGGTTCTCCCGGTGTCGCCCGGCCGGGCCTGGCTGCTTCCCCCGGGCACGTTCCGGGGGTATCCCCAGGGCATCCGAAGACGTATCTGCGGTGAGATCCGCGGAGAGAAGGGGTCCGTGATGAGCTCGGAGCGAGCGCAGGGCCGCGGCTGGGTACGCATTCCCGCCAGCCGCGGGGAACAGCCCGCGGGTCGGGCCAGGGCCGCCGGGTACGACCGCACCGCGTATCCGGGGCCGTACGCGGGCCCGTACGCGGGTCCGTACGCGACGGCCTCCCACGCCGACCAGCCCACGATCTACCTCTCCGTGGTCAAGCGCTGGAAGGAGGCCGGGCGCACCCTTCCGGGGCATCCTGACGAGGAGTGGGAGCGGCTGATCTCCCAGCCGTGCTGGCCCGGCCGTTAGGTGGTGTGGAACGTGGCAGCGGCGGAACGGGACGGACCCGAGCCGGTCCGGCACTCCCCCGTGACCGTGCCCGGGGAGCGGTTCGCGCTCAACGGCATGGGCAGTCTCGAATGGGACCTGGGTGCCGGGACGGTGGTGCTGGACGAGGCCGCGATGGAGGTATTCGACCTCGGGCCGGAGGAGTTCGACGGCACCGTTCCCGGTGTCGGACGGCGCATCCCGCACGAGGACGGGGTCAGGCTGACCGAGATCATCGAAGGTGTCCTGGCGGACGGCGGGGACACGTACGGCGCGTACTTCATGGTGCAGCGGCGCGACGGCCGCGACCAGTGGACGCACACCTCGGGCCGGGTGCTCCGGGACGGCGCCGGGCAGCCCGAGCGGATCGTGGGGATCGTCCGGGACGCGACCGCCGAGCTGGCCCACGCGACGCTGCTGCGCAAGCTGGAGGCGGCGCGCGCCCAGCAGACGACGATCGTGCAGCGGACCACGGAGGCCCTGTCGCGGGCGGTGACGGTCGACGACGTCACGGCCGCGCTGACCGGGGCGGGCGCGCTGGAACGGCTCGGTGCGGACGGGCTGGCCCTGGGGCTGGTCGAGGGCGGCACCATCAAGATCATCGCGCTGAGCGGGGAGTCCCTGGAGATCCTCAGCGAGCGCCAGTTCACCCGGCTGGACGGTTCCCTGCCGCTGTCGCGCGCGGTGCTCACCCGGCAGGCACGTTTCGTCACCTCGCTCACCGAACTCGGCGGGGAGTTCCCGCTCCTCGCGGACTACCTGAACCGGATCCGGTACGACGCCGCCGCCTACCTGCCGCTGATCGCGCAGGCCAAGGCCATCGGCGGGCTGGTCCTCTTCTACCGGCGGCGCACCGAGTTCAGCCCGGAGGAACGCAACCTCTGCCTGGGCCTGGCGGGCATCGTGGCCCAGTCCCTCCAGCGGGCGCTCCTCTTCGACCAGGAACGGGAGTTCGCGACCGGCCTGCAGGCCGCCATGCTGCCGCGCCGGATCCCGGAGATCACCGGCGGGGAGATCGCGGTCCGCTACCACGCCGCCTGGAGCGGGCGGGAGGTCGGCGGGGACTGGTACGACGTGATCTCGCTGCCCCGCGACCGCGTGGGCGTCGTGGTGGGCGACGTCCAGGGCCACGACACGCACGCGGCGGCGATCATGGGCCAGCTGCGGATCGCGCTGCGGGCGTACGCGGGGGAGGGCCATCCGCCGTCCACCGTGCTGGCCCGGGCCTCGCGCTTCCTCGCCGAGCTGGACACCGAGCGCTTCGCCACCTGCATGTACGCGCAGGTGGACCTGGAGACGGGCGGCGTACGGGCGGTCCGCGCGGGGCACCTCGGACCGCTGATCCGGCACACGGACGGGCGTACGGGCTGGCCCAAGGTGCGCGGCGGCCTGCCGCTCGGGCTGGCCTCGCTCTTCGGGTACGAGGAGTTCCCCGAGACCCGGCTCGACCTGGTGCCCGGGGAGACCATGGTGCTGTGCACGGACGGCCTGGTGGAGGAGCCGGGCACCACCATCACCGCCGGGATGGACGCCCTCGCCCAGGCGGTGCGCAGCGGCCCCCAGGGGGCCGGGGCGCTCGCCGACCACCTCTCCGACCGGCTCTGGGAGCGCTGGGGCTCCGGGGACGACGTGGCCCTGCTGGTGCTGCGCCGGGCCCCCGACCCGGGCACCCACCGGGCGCCGCGCATCCACCAGTACGTCCACCAGGCCGACCCGGAAGGCCTCTCGGAGGCCCGCTACGCCCTGCGCCAGGCCCTGCGCGACTGGGGCATGCCGGAGCTCGCCGACGACGTGGAGCTGGCGGCCGGGGAGCTGCTGGTCAACGCCCTGCTGCACACCGACGGCGGGGCGGTGCTGACGATGGAGGTGCTGCCGGAGCCGGTCCGGCGGATCCGGCTGTGGGTCAAGGACCGCTCCAGCGTGTGGCCGCGCCGGCGCACCCCGGGCGAGGCGGCCACCACGGGGCGCGGGCTGCTGCTGGTGGACGCGCTGGCCACGCACTGGGGCGTGGAGTCCCGGGGCGACGGCAAGGCGGTGTGGTGCGAGTTCGACGCGGGCGGCAGCCCCCGGAGCGCGGGGTGACCGGACGATCACCCCGGGTTGTGGGGCGCCGGGGGCGGGGTGATGATGCGAGCCATGGAACGGATCGTATTGTGCGCGGGCTGACCAAGGCCGCCGTGACGGGCGCCCTGGCCGTGCTCCTGCTGGTGGCCGGGGTGTCGGCCGTCGTGGACCGGGCGACGGGGCGGCCGCACGCGGACCCCGCGTGCCGGTCGGTGGCCTTCATGTCGATGACGGACGTCGCCCCCGACTGCCGGTAGCGGCGGCTACCGGCCCCGGGCGCGAGCCGCGGGCCCCCACCACTCAGTGCTCGCGGACCTCGACGTCGTGCGAGTCCTGGGCGACCGTGGTGACCGACCTCGGCATCAGGCCCGAGAGCCGGACCTCCTGGAGCTCGGCGGTGACCACCGCGTGGCCCGGGTGCACGTTCACGAAGGCGCCCGGGGCGTTGGCCACCCAGCGGTGATCCTGGCCGTCGCAGACGATCTGCTCGGCGCCGATGCTCAGCCGGCCGCCGCCCTCCTGCTCGACGGTCGCCTTGATCTGCATCGCCCCCATGGGTGACGCCTGCTCGCAGTGATACATCCCGGAAAGGGTGACGGCGCCGTCCTTGGCGACGTAGGCGTCACGATGTACGGAAATCCCTTGATTGAAAACCGTGGCGCCGGCCGGAGCGGTGAATAGCGTGGTGGCGGCCAGTGCGGAGAAGGCCGTCAGGGCCATTCTGTGGGCGGGGACGAGCATTTTTCCTCCAGGTGCTGCGGATGGTGGGATTCCATCGGAACGCATTGTGCTGGCAGGTGGGCGTACGCACTTGCTCCGCGCGCTCGTGTCGTTGTTCGCAATTACCTGCCCGGGCGCGTGAAACTGGCCGAAATACGTCCCCGAAGGGATCTTGCATGCGCCAGCCCGCTCTCCCCCTGCCCGTCCTCGTCCTGCTCCCGCTCCTCCTGTTCGGTGCCACCGCCTGCCAGAGCGCCCCGGAGCCGGACGCGCTCGCGCCCGCCGCCGCTCCGGCGGTCGTGGTGGACGACGGGGCGCCGGGCGCTGCGCAGGCCCCCGCACGGCCCGGTGTGCGGGACGCCCATGTGGGTGGCACCGCACGGGTGCACGGCATGCAGGTCGGCCGGCACCTCCAGGTCGAACTCGGGGCGTTCGTGGACCCGGCGATCAGCGTGGACAAGAACTTCGCCCCGCCCGCCGGGAAGCGCTGGGTGGCCGCCTCGATGTCCTTCGTCAACGTGGGAGGGGCCTCGTACGGGGCCCTCGGGCACATGTGGGCGCACGACAGCGCGGGGCAGCGTCACCCGGTGGTGAAGACCGGCGAGCTGACGACCGGCAAACCGATCGTCTTCGATTCCCTGGAGGTCGGTGAGCGGGCCGATGGGTGGGTGGTGTTCGAAATCCCGGAAAGCGCGCGCATTGTGCGGCTCCAGTACCAGGACGCGAACATGCAGGCGAATTCCGGAGAGGGATTCTGGGCCGTCTAGCCCGCCCGGGTGAAGGGCCGTGAAAGGCGCGGCGGAGAGACCACTAGGGTGCGCGCATGACTTCTACTCAAGCCGAAATCGACCGGTCCCAGCTCGGCACCCTTTCGGTGCTCGCCTGGATCGGAGACCCCGAAGAGGCGCACGACATCCCGTACCTCCTCGCCTACACCCTCGGTGACGGACCGCAGGGCCGGGAGGCCGGCGAGGCGGCCGCCCGCGGGCTGCTGGAGGAGATCGGCCTGCCCATCGGCGACGTGGTCATGGACGGCACCCTCAAGGCGGCCACCTTCCCGGTGCAGATCCTGCTGGAGGGCAACCAGATCGCGCTCACCCTGCCCGGGATGAACGCGCGCTGCACCGCCCCCGACGAGTGGGTCGCCGCGGCGGACGAGAGCGGGCAGGCGTACTTCCTGTTCGCCACCCGTGCCTGGCCCGAGGCGGTCCCGGGCCGGCCGGTCGCACCGGAGACCCTGCAGGCCTTCGCGGGCGACGAGTCCGTGCTCACCAGCAGCGCCCACTGCGTCCTCGCCGTGCGGCGCGTACAGCGGTAACAGCGGTAACCACAGGCCGGGTGCCGCCACCACCCGCTCCGGCCGCCGGGCTCCCAGCCTGCCCGGTGGCCGGTTCCGCTCCACCCGGGGCCGGGGCCGGGGCCGGGGGCAGGGTCAGGGCCGTTCGAAGGCGAACCGCAGCGAGCGGACCCGGTTGTCGAAGTTCGACCCCGCCAGGTCCGGCAGGCCCACCGCCCGCAGCCCGACCGGCCGGGTCAGCAGCTCACGGAAGAGGGCCTTCATCTCCACCCGGGCCAGGTGCGCACCCAGGCAGAAGTGCGGTCCGCCGCCGCCGAAGCCCAGGTGGGGATTGGGCGAGCGGGTGATGACGAAGGCGTCCGGGTCGGGGAAGACCGCCTCGTCGCGGTTGGCGGAGGCGTAGTAGAGGACCACCTTGTCGCCCGGCCGGAACACGTGCCCGTCCATGGTGTGCTCGGCGGCCACGGTCCGGCGGAACTGGATGATGGGCGTCGAGTGCCGGATCATCTCGTCCACCGCCCCGTCCGCGTACTTCTCGAAGTCCGAGAGCAGCAGGTCCCGCTGGTCCGGATGGTCGGTCAGCAGGGACAGCCCATGGGTGATCGCGTTCCGGGTGGTCTCCACCCCGGCGACCATCAGCAGGGAGAAGAAGGCGCCGAGCTGGCGGGCCCCGAGGGCCTGCCCGTCGACGTTCGCGCAGACCAGCGCCGAGATCAGGTCGTCGGTGGGGTGCTTGCGCCGCTCCCGCCCGATGCCCGCCACCATCCGCTGCATCCGGGCGAGCGCACGCAGCCCGCGCCCGGGCATCCGCAGCCGGGAGGCCAGGCCCCGCTCCACACCGATGTTCTCCGAGGCGTGGTTGACGCGGTCGGCGATCTCGGCCCGGTAGTGCTCGGGGATGCCCATCATGTTGCAGATGACCTCCAGGGGCAGCCGCGAGGCCACGGCCGAGACGAACTCGTCGGGCCGCCCGGCCAGTACGTCGTCCACGATGCGGGCGGCCACGGCGTGGATGTCCTCCTCGGCGGCCGCCAGCAGGCGGGGCGTGAAGGCACGCTGCACGATCTTGCGCAGCTGGGCGTGGTCGGGGCCGTCCAGATTGACCATCGAGTCCCCGAACAGGGCCCGCACCCAGCGGGCCGGCTCGGGGGTGGTCACGCCGGGGGCACTGGCGAAGACCTTGGGGAGGCGGCTGGCCTCCTGCACCTGGGCGTGGCGGACGAGGGCCCAGTGGCCGCGCCCGGACCCTTCGGGGACGAACACCGGGCCCTCGGCCGCGCGCAGCCGGGCGAAGGCCGCGAGGCGGTGGGCGGGGGGCTGCTGCCAGAAGCCTGGCTCGGCCAGCTCCCTGCCGGGGTCGGTGCCGTGGCGTTGTGCCGGGAGTGTCATGGCAGGGCCTCCAGTCGGTGCGCGTCGTTCTGTGCTGGAGAACGGCGGCGGGGGCGTGGGAGTGACGGTTCGGCGGGGTGCGGGTGCGGGCCGCGGTCGCGGGCGCGGCCCCGGGAGTCAGACGGCGGCGCCGGCGGTCGCACCGGCCCGCGTGGACAGGGTCAGGCCGGCCGCCACCGTCAGCACCCCGACGAGGCCCGCCCAGAGGACCGCGTACGTCCCCGACCAGGTGCAGGCGACCGTCACGAGGGCGGACACCGGCAGGACCAGCTGCTGGGCGAGGCCGTGCTTGAAGTGCCGGGAGTGCAGCAGCCACACCATCATCAGGAACAGTGCGGTCGGGACCATGACGGCGGCGTTCGCGGCGACCTGGGAGATGTGTGCCTTGCCCACCGCGTGCTCGACCGCGACCTCGATGCCGGCGCCGATCGCCGCGCCCGACGCGAAGATCAGCAGGTGCCCGTAACCCCACGGGATGGCCTCGCGGTTGGAGGTCAGGTGCTCGTGCATCGGCACGGCGAAGTAGATCCACCACGCGGCGAAGACGATCAGCAGCCCGCCCGCCGCGATGGGCAGCAGCTGGTCCAGCGCCTCGTGCTCGTCGATCGCGGACTTGACCGCCACCGTGGCCGCGGCGATCGTCTCGCCGAGCACGATGATGGTGAACAGGCCGTACCGTTCCACGATGTGGTGCGCGTGCCAGGGCGTCTGGTGCCCGCGCTCGGCGATCACCGGAACCCCCAGCTCGGCGATGAGCAGCACGAGGAACAGCCAGCGCTTCAGGTCGTCCGGGACGAACAGCAGGCCGATCCAGCCCAGCTGGCAGATCACCAGTCCGGCCGCGTACTTCAGCGCCGCCGTCCGGGCCGGGCCCTGCTCGCAGGAGGCGGCCCGCAACCACTGCGCCGTCAGCGCGACGCGCATGATGATGTAGCCGGTGACCGCGACCGCCCAGTCGTTGTCGTCGAAGGCCCGGCTCACCCCGGCCGCGTACACGAGCACACCGGCGATCTGCACGAGCGTCGCGATCCGGTACGGGACGTCGTCCACGTCGTACGCCGAGGCGAACCAGGTGAAGTTCATCCAGGCCCACCACACGCCGAAGAAGACGAAGAAGTAGCCGACCACCCCGGCGCCGGGATGGCCCTCCGCGAGCGAGTGCACCAGCCGGGCGCCGGCCTGGGCGATGGCGACGACGAAGCAGAGGTCGAAGAACAGCTCCAGCGGGGTGGCGGCGCGGTGGAGCTCGTCGGGGCTGCGAGCG
This sequence comes from Streptomyces sp. NPDC030021, assembly GCF_055574035.1. Classification (NCBI taxonomy): domain Bacteria; kingdom Bacillati; phylum Actinomycetota; class Actinomycetes; order Kitasatosporales; family Streptomycetaceae; genus Streptomyces; species Streptomyces sp. NPDC030021. The sequence continues at coordinate 195,086 of NZ_JBVIAH010000010.1, read as the reverse complement.
GTCATGGGGGAGTAGGCCATACCGGCCAGGAGACCAGAGGCAGGGACCACCGGCAGGGCGGACGCGCGGCCCCCAGGGCCCGTGTGCCCCGGGCGGATGCCAGGCGCGGCCTGCGGCCTTGCCCAGGGGGTGCTGTGTCGATCGGGCCGGATCAGGGCGCGGTGCCAGGCCCCGCGAGCCCGGCCTGATCGACACGACACCGCCTAAGCGGTCGCGGACGGAGGCGGGCTCCGTCACCGACCCCTCACCGGCCTGCGTGCCAGGTGTCCGGCGGTGTGCCGGCGGTCCTGCGCCCGCCCCGGAGCCGGGGCGCCCGGCCGGATGGGGCAGGGGGACGGGCAGGGGGCCGGGGCGGGGAAGAGGGCGGCCGTACCCTGGAGGCATGAGCAGCACCCCCGCCCCCGACCGGCAGCCCTCGCGTACCGCCCCCGAGGCCGACAAGCCGCGGCCCAAGCCCAGGCTGGTCTTCGACGACCCGCTGGACCAGCAGTCCTCGGACGACACCGACCACGGCTGGGGCGAGCGGCCGCCCGCCGGCGGAAGCGCGGCCGACCTGGCCCGCTTCCTCGACGAGAAGCCCCCGCACCACGTCTGACCGGCCGGGGCGGCCCGGGCGGCCGGAGAGGTCAGAAACCGTTGCGTGAACCGGTGGGGGCCGTGCCACCACCGCGCTGTGCGACCAGCGCGTCCCGGATCTCCTTCAGGACCTCCAGCTCGGTGATCTCCATGGTCTCCTGGACGCCCTGCCGGGCCTTGCGCCGGGCCTCCTGCTTGGCGAGGTACTTCGACATCGGCAGCACCATCAGGAAGTACACGACCGCGGCGGTGATGACGAAGGTCAGCGTTGCGTTCAGCACCGAGCCCCAGAGGATCTCCACACCCGTCGGCTGGCCGTTCGGGCCGATGGCGCAAGGAGCCTTGAGGCAGGACTTGTAGCCGTCCAGGCTCTGTGTGCCGACCGCGCCCACCACCGGGCTGATGATCCCCTTGACCACCGAGTTCACGATGTTCGTGAACGCGGCGCCGATGACCACGGCCACCGCCAGGTCGACCACATTGCCGCGCATCAGGAAGGCCTTGAAGCCTGCCAGCACGCTCTCCTTCTTCTTCTCGCTCACCACTGAGCCTCTCTTCACATCTGCCGAACACGGAGCCAACGGTTCCGAAAGCTACGGCAGTCCAGGCGCGGAGTGTCCAATCGGCCCCCACCTTGAGGTGAATTGACTGCCCGTGTGTGCGAATCAGCACAACGTCACCGCCAGCCGCGTCGTGGCGCCGGCGCCCACGAGATCCGGCGCGGTGTCCCGCGGAACGGACAGCACCACCAGCGCCCCACCGTCCGCAACACCCTTGTCCGGATCGGGAACTCCGGCGACCAGCACCCCCGCGGCCACCACCCTGGGCGGCCCGGTGCGCTCCGCCGCGACCACGTCCACCCGGTCCCCGGGCCGCAGCAGCCGCACCGTCGCCGCGTCCGCGATGCGCACGGGCGCCGACACCATCCGCACCGCGGCGGGTGGCGCCGCACGCTGAGAGGCCCGCACCTCCGGCCGCGCGGCACCCCGCGAGGCCTGCGCCTCCGTCCCGCCCACCGCCACGGCCGCCGCCACAACGGCCAGCGCGGCCGAGGCGGCCCGGCGCCGCCGTCGCACGGCCCGGCGCAGCCGGTCGCCGCCCCGCCCCACGCGAAGCGGCGGGAACGGCGGGACCGGGCGCGCGGGGGGACATGCGGAGGACGTCGCGCACGCGGCGGGAGCGAGGGCGGCACGGGAAGCGGAGGTGGCGCAGGAGACGGAGGGAGCGGAGGCGATGGAGGAGGTGGAGGGAGCGGGCGAGGCGGAGCGGGCCGAAGAGGCCGCGGACGTACGGGACATGACGAACACCACCAGACGAGTGAGTCGCTGTGTCCGGACCCGGCGCCCGGACACATCTCACGATCCCGCCTCCCCGGAAACCCCGCCGGAGCCTGTGGACGATCCCCAGCTTGTGGACAACCCCGTCACCCGCACGAGTCAGCCTGCGCAGGCCCGCACCCGCCGCAGCACGGCCACCGGGTCCGCCGCCCGGGCGACCGACCGGCCCACCACGACGTGCGAGGCGCCGGCCGCGAAGGCCGCCTGCGGCGTCCCCGGCCGGGCGTGCCCGCCCGCCGCGCCCGCCGGCTCCAGGACCACCCCCGGCGTGACGATCAGCCGGTCCGGCCCCAGGAGTTCACGCAGCACCCCGGCCTCCCGCGGCGAGGCGATGACCCCGTCGCAGCCCGCGCCCACGGCCAGCCGGGCCAGCCGCAGCACCTGCTCCTCGGTGTCCGCGGCCACGCCGATGTCCGCGAGGTCGCTCCCGGTCATGCTGGTGACCACCGTCAGCGCCAGTACCCGCAGCCGCGGGAACTCGCGAGCCGCCTCCACCGCCGCGGACATGATCCCCGTACCGCCCATGGCGTGCACGGTCACCATGGACGCGCCGAGCGCGCCCGCGGCCCGGACCGCCCCGGCGACGGAGTTCGGGATCTCGAAGAGCTTCAGGTCGAGGAAGACCTCGTGCCCCCGCCCGACGAGGTCCCGCGCGAGTCCGGGGCCCGCGGCGGTCAGCAGCTCCAGGCCGATCTTGTAGAAGCCGCACGCGTCGCCGAGGCGCTCGACGAGCGCCTCGGCGGCCCGGCGGTCGTCGAAGTCGAGGGCGACAATGACCCTGCGGTCGGCGCGAGGGAGGTCGGAGAGCGGGAGGTCGGTGTTCACGCCGCCATTGTCGAGGTCACCGCCGGACCGGAACCTGGCAGGCCTCCGCGAAGCCCTGACTGGTCAGGCCGAAGGCGCTGTTGACGCGCGAGCGCCAGTTCTCCAGCGCGACCATCGCGGTGAGTTCGACGAAGGCCTCCTCGCCGAGCCGCGCGATCAGTTCCCGCGCGAGCTCGTCCGTGACCGTCGGCTCGGTCTCCGTCATGGCCTCGGCGTACTCCATGACCAGCAGTTCCAGCTCGGTGAACACCTCACGGGCCTCCCGCCACTGCGGCACCCGCTCGATCTTCTCGGCCGGCAGGCCCAGCTCGTGGCCCTCCCAGTAGCCGAAGTCCATGCACCACGAGCAGTTGATACGGGCCGCCGCCGCCATCACGGCGAGATGCTTCAGCCCGGCGTCGAGCGCATTCCACTTCGCCACGCTCCGCTCCAGCCGGACGTAGGAGAAGAGCACGCGCGAGTTGTGCCCGTAGGCCTGCCCGGGGTCGAGCACCTTGCCGTAGGTACGGCGCGAGTACCAGGCACCGATCCGCATGAGCAGGGTGCGGGGCGGGGTGAGCGAGATACGCGGCATGACAGTCGTCTCCCTGGCCGGGGCGGTCTTCGTTTCCGCCTTCACCAGGGAGGACCGGACAGCCGCGCCGGATGTGACAGCCGCCGGCCCCTTTTCTAAGCGCCTTCTTCGCCGGGCGCCGCGGGCGCGATCCCGAGCGCGCCGAGGAGCCGTTCCGCGAGGTCCTCCGCGAAGGCCTCGGAGCCGGTGAGGACGGCCCGCACACCCTCCGGGTCGGGGGCCAGCCCGCCCGCGGCCGCCCAGTCGAGGGCGCCCGCCAGGGCCGCCTCGACGGGGAACCGGTCGACGGGTATCTCGTAGTCCTCGGCCGTGTCCCGGTTGAGCAGCGCCCTCCAGCGGCCCCCGGCGAAGGTGGCGCCCTCGACGAAGCCGACATCGCTGTCGAGATAGGCCACCGTGAGCACCGGCGCCCCGGTCCGCCGCGCCAGCGCCGCCGCGGCGCCGTCCGGCTGGTCGGGGTAGTACACGGCCGACCAGCCACCACCCAGGTCCGCGTCGCCGTCGACGTCCGCGCACCCGGCCCCGGCCGCGAACTCCCGCAGCTCTGCCACCGTGGCATGCGCCACGGCCATCCCGCCCCAATTTCCCATGCGGGCAGGCTAGGGGGTGTCTTGTCGATCAGGGCGGGCTCGCGGGGTCTGGTGCCGCGCCTCGCCGCGTTGTCCTCGGTCGGCGACGCTCCGCGTCGCCTCCCTCGTCCGCCTTGCGATCCTTCCCCTCGGCCCTGGCGGGCCTGGGGAGACCCCATGGCACCGGACCCCGCTCCCTGACCCGCCCTGATCGACAAGACACCCCCTAGGGGCCGCCACCGACAACCCGGCCGGGGCGTCCCCAGGGACGCCCCGGAGGGGGCTAAGGGAGCTCGATGCCCAGGTCCCACCCGTCGTGCGCGTGCGTGCACAGGCAGGCCCGGGTCTCCGTGGCCGGCAGGGCCGCCACCGCGTCGAAGAGGACCTCGCGCAGCCGCCCGACGTTCTCGCCGAACACCTTCAGGACCTCGGTGTGGGAGACGCCCTCACCGGTCTCCGCTCCCGCGTCCAGGTCCGTGACCAGGGCCATCGAGGTGTAGCAGAGCCCCAGCTCCCGGGCGAGGACCGCCTCCGGGTGGCCGGTCATGCCGACCACCGACCAGCCCGCCGCCGCGTGCCACCGCGACTCGGCGCGCGTCGAGAAGCGCGGTCCCTCGATGACGACCATGGTGCCGCCGTCCACCGGCTCCCAGTCCCGCCCGCGGGCCGCCGCCAGCGCCACGGACCGGCCCACCGGGCAGTACGGGTCGGCGAAGGTGGTGTGCACAACGTTCGGAACAGAACCGTCCGGCAGGGGCTCACCGTCGAAGAAGGTCTGGGCGCGGGCCTTCGTACGGTCGACCAGCTGGTCGGGAACGAGCAGCGTGCCCGGCCCGTATTCGGCCCGCAGACCGCCGACCGCGCACGGGCCCAGCACCTGGCGAACACCGACCGAGCGCAGGGCCCACAGGTTGGCCCGGTAGTTGATCTTGTGCGGGGGGACGGTGTGGCTGCGTCCGTGCCGGGGCAGGAAGGCCACCTGGCGCCCGGCCAGCTCACCCACGTACAGGGAGTCGCTCGGGGGTCCGTACGGGGTCTCCACCTGGATCTCGGAGACGTCCTCCAGGAAGGAGTAGAAGCCCGAGCCGCCGATGACACCGATCTCTGCGTTCACCATGCGGTCCACCCTAAGGCCCTGCCGTGGGCATGCCGAAGGCCCCGCTGCCGACAGGGGCGGCGGGGCCTCGGGGAGAAGCGATCAGGCGGCCGACGTGGAGCTGCTGCTCGACGAGCTCGACGAGGCGGCAGGAGCGGCGGCAGCGGTCGACGTCGAGGACGACGAGGAGCTGGACGACGGCTTCGAGGCAGGGGTGCTGCTCGACGACGCGCCACGGCTGTCGTTCCGGTAGAAACCGGAGCCCTTGAAGACGATGCCGACCGCGGAGAACACCTTCTTCAGGCGTCCGTCGCAGCTCGGGCACACGGTCAGTGCGTCATCGGTGAACTTCTGCACGGCCTCAAGGCCCTCACCGCACTCGGTGCACTGGTACTGGTAGGTCGGCACGAATTTCCTCCTGGCACTCTGACTCAATGAGTGCTAACGACGCTCCATGGTGACGTATTCCGGCGGATCAGTCCACCGTCACCGGCACGCGGTGACCCATCCCACGCTCGTTCACCCGGTTACGGGAGGCCGGCGAGGGGGCGGTGCGGGTGGCCACCTGGGCCTTCGCCTGCGTCTTCGCCGGGGCCGCGGCCGGGGCCGGCGCCGGGGCTGCGGCCGCAGGCGCGGCCTCCTGCGCGGACGCGTTCACGATCCGGCTCGGGGCCTTCGGGGCGAGCTTCGCGCGCAGCGCCAGCAGGGTGGTCAGCGCGAGCGCGGTGGCACCCATGGGCACCAGGAAGCCGAACGAGGATCCGTGCGCGTCCGTCAGGCGGCCGGCCAGGATGACGGCGATGGCCTGACCGAAGGCGATCGAGCCGGTCAGCCAGGTGAAGGCCTCGGTCCGCGCGTTCGCGGGGACCAGCTGCTCGACCATCGTGTAGCCGGTGATCAGCGCCGGGGCGATGCACAGGCCGACGACCAGGCCGAGCGCGCCCAGCAGGATCATCGAGTTCGCCGCCCACAGGACGGACGCGGCGGCGGTGAGGCCGATGTAGCCCAGGATCAGCCGGCGGCGCGGGCCGATCTTCCAGGCGATGGCGCCCATGGCGATACCGGCGATCATGTTGCCCGCGGCGAAGACTCCGTAGAGCAGGCCGTTGGCGCCGGGGTTGCCGATCTCGTTGGAGAAGGCGGCGAGCGAGACCTGCATGCCGCCGAAGACGGCGCCGATCCCGAGGAAGGCGAAGATCAGGACGCGCAGGCCCGGGAAGGACAGTGCGAAGGCGCGCTTCTCACCGGTGAGCGACGGGGCGTGCGTCGTGGGCTGGCTGGCCCGCTGGGCCGCGAAGAGCAGGCCGCCGAGCAGGGTCAGCGTGGCCTCGGTGACCAGGCCGGCCGCGGGGTGGACGCCGGTGCACAGCGCTGTCGCCAGGACCGGGCCGATGACGAAGGTGAACTCGTCGGTGACGGACTCGAAGGCGGCGGCCGTCGGCAGCAGCGGCGAGCCCTCCAGCTTGGCGGCCCAGCGCGCCCGGACCATCGGTCCGACCTGCGGCACCGAGGCACCGGTGGGTACGGCGGCCAGCGCCAGTGCCCAGACCGGCGCGTCCAGCAGCGCGAGCGCGGCCAGGCCGGTGACGGCGGCGGAGTGCGCGAGGACCACGGGCAGCAGGACGGCCGTCTGGCCGAAGCGGTCGGTGAAGATGCCCATCAGCGGGGCGGACAGTGCCATGGAGATACCGGTGACGGCGGCGACGATGCCGGCGCTGCCGTAGGAACCGGTGGTGTGCTGGACCAGCAGCAGGATGCTGATCGTCAGCATGCCGAAGGGGAGTCGTGCTGCGAAGCCGGGGAGTACGAAGCCGAGGGCGCCGGGAGTGCGCAGGAGCTGCCCGTAGCCGGGGCGGGCGGACGTGTCGGTCGTGACCGCGGATGTCACGGCCTTGCCTTTCCGCTGCCTGGTAGAGCGTCCCCGTCTGCGGACGGTGCTTCGCCTTGTGAGCGACCGCACCCGTACATGTGGGAGCCCCGAGAGCTGTCCTCTTGCGCAGAACCGAGTGATACCTGGGCGCCCACGTCGGGGTGGTGCCACGGCCGCTTTGCGGTCGCGCCAGCTCTGCGTCAGGCAGAGTTGGTTCGATCTGGTGTGCCTTCATCGTACAGGGAAAGCCACTACCACGCCCTGTGAATTCGGCGACAAGAGGTGTCTTCACCTGGGATTAACGGCTGCTTCGCATGTAAAGAGCCCGGAAAAGCAGGCAAAATCGGGCATATCTCAGCGAAATTGTCGAATTAGAACGACGCTCTAACGGCGCTCCGGCGGCGCGCTAGCGCGAAACGGGTCCGCCGCCCGCGCCCAGCCACCCCGCGAGCTTGCCGCCCCGGGCCACCGCCCGCAGCCGTGCCTCCGCCGCGTCCCGCACCGGGTCCGTGGCCACCACCAGCAGCTCGTCCCCGTGCCGCAGCACGGTCGACGGCGCCGGTACGAAACTCTTCGCGTCCCGGACCACCAGCGTGACCGAGGCACCGGGCGGCAGCCGCAGCTCGCTCACCTCCACGCCGTGCATCCGCGAGGCCGGCGGGATGGAGAAGGAGAGCAGGTGTCCGCGCAGCTTCTCCAGCGGCGCCGACTCGATCCCGAGGTCGAAGGCGCCCTCGTCCCCGTTCCCGAGGTTCAGCTTGCGCGCGAGCCAGGGCAGGGTCGGGCCCTGCACCAGGGTGTAGACGACGACCAGCACGAAGACGATGTTGAAGACCCGGTCGCTGCCCTCGATCCCGGACACCATCGGGATGGTCGCCAGGATGATGGGCACGGCCCCGCGCAGGCCCGCCCACGACATCAGCACCTGCTCCTGCCAGGAGATCCGGAAGGGCAGCAGGCTGAGGAAGACCTCCAGGGGCCGCGCCACCATCGTCAGCACCAGCCCGATGACCACGGCGGGCCAGAAGTCGTGGACCAGCTCGTGCGGGGTGACCAGCAGGCCCAGCAGCACGAACATGCCGATCTGGGCGATCCAGCCGAGCCCGTCGGCGAAGCCCCGGGTGGCCGGCCAGTGCGGAAGCTTCGCGTTCCCGAGCACCATCGCCGCCAGGTACACCGCGAGGAAGCCGGAGCCGTGCGCGATGGCGCCGGCCGCGTACGCCACGATGGCGATGGCCATCACGGCGATCGGGTAGAGGCCGGAGGCGGGCAGCGCCACGTGCCGCAGCCCGTACGCGCCCAGGAAGCCCACCGTCAGGCCGATCGCGGCGCCGATCGCCAGCTCCAGGGCGATCTTGCCGATCAGGACGTACCACTCGTCCACCGGGCCGACGGTCGAGAAGGCCACCACCAGGATGACGACGGGTGCGTCGTTGAAGCCGGACTCGGCCTCCAGCACACCGGTGATCCGGGCGGGCAGCGGCACCTTGCGCAGCACCGAGAAGACGGCCGCCGCGTCGGTCGAGGAGACGACCGCGCCGATCAGCAGGGCCTGGCGCCATTCCAGTCCGACCAGATAATGCGCTCCCGCCGCCGTCACGCCCACGCTGACCGCAACGCCCACCAGTGACAGCATGACCGCGGCCGGCAGGGCCGGCTTGATCTCTTTCCACTTGGTGCCCAGACCACCCTCGGCGAGGATCACGACGAGCGCGGCATAACCGATGACCTGGGTCAGCTCGGCATTGTCGAATACGACGTTGCCGATGCCGTCCTGTCCTATCGCGATGCCTATGCCGAGGTAGATGAGCAGGCTGGGGAGGCCGCTGCGTGAAGAGATGCGTACCGCCGCCACGGCGACGAGCAGCACGAGCGAGCAGACCAGCAGAAGCTCATTGAGCGTGTGGACAGTCAGCGGGCGGCCCTCCTCAATGCGCCCGGCGGATCGATCCTCCCGGCGACAAGTTCGGCAAGTAGTTCGTTACCTTACCTAATCTTTGACGCGCCCTTTACGCGATAACCACATTGTGAAACGCCTGTTCCCCCCTGTCCTCAGCACCTCGACCCCTGGCGGATCAACGAAGGCGGTCGTGCGCCTATGGTTGCTCCCAGTACTCCCAGGACCACCCTGCCCCTCTAAGGACAGCGATGCCCGCCAACGAAACCGCTCCTCCCGTCAAGAAGAAGGGACGACGCGCCCGTCTGATCGTGCTCGTCCTGGTCCTGGCGCTCTTCGCGGGCCTCGGCTACGGGGCGTACTGGAGCGTGGACAGCGTGCGCGCCTCCTTCCCCCAGACGACCGGCTCCCTCAAGGTGCCGGGCCTGACCGGGACCGTCGACGTCAAGCGCGACGCCCACGGCATTCCCCAGCTCTACGCGGACAACGACGACGACCTCTTCCGCGCGCAGGGCTTCGTGCACGCGCAGGACCGGTTCTGGGAGATGGACGTACGACGTCACATGACGTCCGGCCGGCTCTCTGAGATGTTCGGCTCCGGCCAGGTCGAGACCGACGCCTTCCTGCGCACGCTGGGCTGGCGCCAGGTGGCGCAGGCCGAGTACGACACCAAGCTGTCGGCCGAGACCAAGAAGTATCTCCAGGCCTACGCCGACGGGGTCAACGCGTACCTGAAGGGGAAGTCCGGCAAGGACCTCTCCGTCGAGCACGCCGCGCTCAAGCTCAGCGACGACTACAAGCCCGAGCAGTGGACGCCGGTGGACTCGGTGGCCTGGCTCAAGGCGATGGCGTGGGACCTGCGCGGCAACATGCAGGACGAGATCGACCGCGCGCTGATGGCGACCAAGCTCTCGCAGGCGCAGATCGACGAGCTCTACCCGCCGTACCCCTTCGACCGGAACAAGCCGATCGTCGAGGGCGGCAAGGTCGACGGCGGGAAGTACACCCCGCAGGGCGCCGCCGCGGGCAGCGGCTCGGGCACCGGCACCGGGACCGGCTCGGGCAGCGGCAACGCCGCCGGGACCCAGACCTCGGCCGTCACGGGCCCGGTCGACGGCCCGGCCAACGGGCTGGCCGACAACACCGCCGCCCAGGGCGCGACCGTGGGCCTGCGCACCCAGCTGACCTCCCTCGCCGACACCCTGGACAAGATCCCCGCGATCCTCGGCCCCAACGGCAGCGGCATCGGCTCGAACTCCTGGGTCGTCTCCGGCAAGTACACGACCACCGGCAAGCCGCTGCTCGCGAACGACCCGCACCTGTCCCCGCAGCTGCCCTCGGTCTGGTACCAGATGGGCCTGCACTGCCGCGCGGTCTCGGCCCAGTGCCAGTACGACGTGGCCGGCTACACCTTCTCGGGCATGCCTGGCGTGGTCATCGGCCACAACGCCGACATCGCCTGGGGCATGACCAACCTCGGCGCCGACGTCACCGACCTCTACCTGGAGCAGGTCAAGCCCGAGGGCTACGTCTACGACGGCAGGGTGCTCCCCTTCACCACCCGCGAAGAGGTCATCAAGGTCGCGGGCGGCGACAGCAAGAAGATCACCGTCCGCACCACGAACAACGGTCCGCTCGTCTCCGACCGCAGCGAGCAGCTCGGCACGGTCGGCACCCGCGCCCCCGTCGCCAGCTCCGCCCCCGACCGCGGTGACGGTTACGCCGTCGCCCTGCGCTGGACGGCGCTGGACCCGGGCAAGTCCATGGACGCGGTCTTCAGGCTCGACAAGGCCAAGACCTTCGACGACTTCCGCAAGGCGGCCGCCGACTTCGAGGTCCCGTCCCAGAACCTGATCTACGCCGACAACAAGGGCGCCAACGGCAACATCGGCTACCAGGCCCCGGGCCGCATCCCGGTGCGCGGCCAGGGCGACGGCCGGATGCCCGCCCCGGGCTGGGACTCCAAGTACGCCTGGAAGGGCGGCAAGGACGGCAACGCCGGCTACATCCAGCAGAACGAGATGCCCTGGGACCTCAACCCGTCCCGCGGCTACATCGTCACCGCCAACCAGGCCGTCGTGGAGAGCGGGACCGGCGCGGGCAAGTACCCGTACCTGCTGACCACCGACTGGGGCTACGGCGCCCGCAGCCAGCGGATCAACGACCTCATCGAGGCGAAGATCAAGGACGGCGGCCGGATCTCGACCGACGACATGCGCACCATGCAGATGGACAACAGCAGCGAGATCGCCGCGCTGCTGACCCCGATGCTGGCCAAGATAGAGGTCTCGGACCCGGGCGTGCGCGCCGCGCAGAAGCTGCTGGACGGCTGGAACTACACGCAGGAGCCCGACTCGGCGGCCGCGGCCTACTTCAACGCGGTCTGGCGCAACATCCTCAAGCTCTCCTTCGGCGACAAGATGCCCAAGGAGCTGCGGATCGAGGGCAGCTGCATGAACGTCCTCGGCAACGGCACCGGCCCGGCCGACGACCTCGCCAAGACGGTCCGCGAATGCGGCACCCGCGACTCCGACTCGGCGCAGCCCGACGGCGGTGACCGCTGGTTCGAGGTGGTCCGCCGCCTGGTCAAGGACGAGAAGTCGCCGTGGTGGACCTCGCCGCAGACCGTGACCCAGCCGGCGGCCACCACCCGCGACGAGCTCTTCGCCCGGGCCATGAGGGACGCCCGCTGGGAGCTGACCGCCAAGCTCGGCAAGGACCAGTCCACCTGGAGCTGGGGCCGGCTGCACCAGCTGACGCTGAAGAACCAGACGATCGGCACCGAGGGCCCCGGTTTCATGCAGTGGCTCCTCAACCGCGGCCCGTGGAACGTGGGCGGCGGCGAGGCCACGGTCAATGCGACCGGCTGGAACGCCTCCAGCGGGTACGGGGTCACATGGGTGCCCTCGATGCGCATGGTCGTGAACCTCAACGACCTCGACAAGTCGCGCTGGATCAACCTGACGGGTGCCTCGGGGCACGCGTACAACGCGCACTACACGGACCAGACGACGATGTGGGCCAAGGGCGAGCTGCTGGAGTGGCCCTTCGGCAAGGACGCCGTCGAGAAGGCCACGGTCGACACCCTGACCCTCAAGCCCGAGGGCTCGTAAGGGTCAGGGCGCGGACCAGGTCGTCATGCACTGAAGCGGCGCACCCCTGACGGGGTGGCCACCGCCTGGACGGGGTGGTCGTGCGGTTCCTCCGGGACCCGCGCGACCACCTCGTCGTCGTAGAGGAGCACGACGAGTGCGGGATGCGCCCCGGCGCGCTCCAGCCGCTCCAGCACCCGGTCGTACGAGCCCCCGCCGCGGCCGAGGCGCATGCCGCGGCCGTCCACCGCGAGGCCGGGCAGCAGCACGGCGTCGGCCCCGGTGACCGCGTCCGGCCCGAGCGCGGGGCCGGTCGGCTCCAGCAGCCGCATCTTGCCCGGGTGGGCGGCCTCGGCGAGTGTGGCCGGGCCTTCGTACGCCGCCCAGTCGAGGTCGTCGTCGGGCAGCAGGAGGGGGAGCAGCACCCGCTTGCCGGCCGCGCGCAGGGCGTCGAGGAGCTCCCGGGTGCCGGGTTCGGTGCCGACGGAGACGTAGGCCGCCACCGTGCGGGCACCGGCCAGTTCGGGCAGTTCGAAGGACCTGACGGCGAGTGCGGTGGCCGCCGTACGGCGGTTCTCGGGGGACAAGGCGCGGCGTGCGGCGAGCAGTTCCCGACGCAGTTCGGCCTTGGCGGAGGCGGTGGGCCGGTTCTCTGCCACGAGGAAATCAAATATCCTTCCGAATCGGGGCATATCTATATCTACCTGATGCGATCTCGTCCGGTGTTCGACGGAAGCCCACTATCGTTCGGGGCATGACTATGTTGCACCCCGTGATCAAGAAGGCCGTGATTCCGGCCGCTGGCCTCGGCACCCGCTTCCTTCCGGCGACCAAGGCGACCCCGAAGGAAATGCTCCCGGTTGTGGACAAGCCGGCCATCCAGTACGTGGTCGAGGAGGCCGTTGGGGCCGGGCTCGATGACGTTCTCATGATCACTGGGCGTAACAAGCGTGCCCTGGAAGACCACTTCGACCGGAACTACGAGCTGGAGTCGGCCCTCATCGCCAAGGGCGACGACGACCGCCTGAAGAAGGTCCAGGAGTCCAGCGACCTGGCCACCATGCACTACGTCCGCCAGGGTGACCCGCGGGGCCTCGGCCACGCGGTGCTGTGCGCCGAGCCGCACGTCGGCCGCGAGCCCTTCGCCGTCCTGCTCGGCGACGACCTCATCGACCCGCGTGACCCGCTGCTGCGCCAGATGGCGGACATCTACGCCCGCACCGGCGGCACCGTCATCGCGCTCATGGAGGTCGACCCGGCCAACGTCCACCTCTACGGCTGCGCCGCCGTCGAGGCCACGGACGAGGCGGACGTGGTCCGCATCACCGGCCTCGTCGAGAAGCCGGACCCCCAGGACGCCCCCAGCAATTACGCGGTCATCGGCCGCTACGTCCTCAACCCCGCGATCTTCGACATACTGCGGGAGACCGAGCCGGGCCGCGGTGGGGAGATCCAGCTCACCGACGCCCTGCAGAAGCTGGCCGCCGACGAGACCGTCGGCGGTCCGGTGCACGGCGTGATCTTCCGGGGCCGTCGCTACGACACCGGGGACCGCGGCGACTACCTGCGGGCCATCGTCCGCCTCGCGTGCGAGCGCGAGGACCTTGGCCCCGAGTTCCGCACCTGGCTTCACCGTTACGTCACGGAGGAGATGTAGCACCTTGAGCAGTTCCGCACCGCAGGACACCGGCCACCGTCTGTGGTCCGTGGACGAGCACCTCGCGGACGTCCTCTCGGCCGTCCGGCCGCTGGAGCCCATCGAGCTCCAACTGCTGGACGCCCAGGGCTGTGTCCTGGTCGAGGACGTGACCGTGCCCGTCGCCCTCCCGCCCTTCGACAACAGCTCCATGGACGGCTACGCCGTCCGAACGGCCGACGTCCAGGGTGCGAGCGAGGAGTTCCCCGCGGTGCTGACGGTCGTCGGGGACGTCGCGGCGGGCAGCGGTGAGCTGCCCACCGTGGGCCCCGGCGAGGCTGCCCGGATCATGACCGGCGCCCCGCTGCCGCCCGGCGCGGAAGCCGTCGTGCCGGTCGAGTGGACCGACGGCGGCACGGGCGGCGGCGCGGCCGCCGGGATGACCCCGGCCAGCGCCGCCCCCGAACACGCGGGCGGCGAGGTACGGGTGCACCGCGCCGCCGAGGCACGGGCGCACGTCCGCGCGCGCGGCAGCGACGTACAGGCCGGCGACCTGGCCCTCGCGGCCGGCACCGTCCTCGGGCCGCCGCAGATCGCCCTGCTGGCCGCCATCGGGCGCGGCACCGTACGGGTGCGGCCGCGCCCCCGCGTGGTGGTCCTGTCCACCGGCAGCGAGCTGGTCCAGCCCGGCGAGGCGCTCACGGCGGGCACCATCTACGACTCCAACAGCTTCGCGCTGGCCGCGGCCGCGCGGGACGCCGGAGCCATCGCCTACCGGGTCGGCGCCGTCGCGGACGACGCGGACACCCTGCGCGCCACCATCGAGGACCAGCTGATCCGGGCCGACCTGCTGGTCACCACGGGCGGGGTCAGCGTCGGCGCGTACGACGTCGTCAAGGAGGCGCTGTCCTCGGTCGGGCAGTCCGACGAGGGCTCGGGCCAGGACGTCGACGGCGGCCGGATGGACTTCCGCAAGCTCGCCATGCAGCCCGGCAAACCGCAGGGCTTCGGCACGATCGGCCCGGACCACACCCCGCTGCTGGCGCTGCCCGGCAACCCGGTGTCCTCGTACGTCTCCTTCGAGCTGTTCGTGCGCCCCGCGATCCGCACCCTCATGGGGCTGCCGGAGTCCGAGGTCCGGCGGCCGAGCGTGCGCGCGGTGCTGAGCGCCGACAAGGCACTCGGCTCCCCGGCCGGCCGCCGCCAGTTCCTGCGCGGCAAGTACGACGCCGAGAGCGGCACGGTCGGCCCGGTCGGCGGATCGGGCTCCCACCTGATCGCCGCGCTGGCGCACGCCGACTCCCTCATGGTCGTACCGGAGGACGTCACCTCGGTGGAGCCGGGGACCGAGCTGGAAGTGATCCTGCTCGGCTGAAGTCGGGCCGGTGCGGGTAGCGTGTGTCGCACCACACAGGCTCCCCGGGAGCCCAGAGCGGAGCGGCGCAGCAATGAGTACCGAAAGCAGGCTCACCCACATCGACGAGGCCGGCGCGGCCCGGATGGTCGACGTGTCCGGGAAGGACGTCACCACCCGGACGGCACGGGCCAGCGGACGCGTACTCGTCGCCCCGCGGGTGATCGAGCTGCTGCGCGGCGAGGGCGTCCCCAAGGGCGACGCCCTCGCGACCGCGCGCATCGCCGGGATCATGGGGGCGAAGAAGACCCCCGACCTGATCCCGCTGTGCCACCCGCTGGCCGTCTCGGGCGTGAAGGTGGACCTGCGGGTCGCCGACGACGCCGTCGAGATCCTCGCCACCGTGAAGACGACCGACCGCACGGGCGTCGAGATGGAGGCGCTGACCGCGGTCGCGGTCGCCGGCCTCACCGTGATCGACATGGTGAAGGCGGTCGACAAGGGCGCGGTCATCACGGACGTCCGGGTGGAGGAGAAGACCGGCGGCAAGTCCGGCGACTGGGCGCGCTCGTGAACGCCCCGCGCGGCGGCGAGGTCCACAGCCACACCCACGGCCCCGGCCACACCCACGGTGCCGCCGCCGAGGCGGTGGGCTCCGCGCAGGCGCTGGGCCGGGCCCTGGTCGTCACGGCCTCGAACCGGGCCTCGCAGGGCGTGTACGCGGACAAGGGCGGCCCGCTGCTGGCCGGGGCGCTGGAGGAGCTCGGCTTCACGGTGGACGGCCCGCGGGTCGTCCCGGACGGCGATCCCGTGGAGCAGGCGCTGCGCGAGGGCGTGGCCGCCGGGTACGACGTCATCCTGACCACCGGCGGGACCGGGATCTCGCCGACCGACCGCACCCCGGACGCCACCGCGCGGGTGCTGGACTACGAGATCCCCGGCATCCCGCAGGCCATCCGCGCCGAAGGCCTGGCGAAGGTGCCGACCGCGGCCCTGTCCCGGGGCCTGGCGGGCGTGGCCGGGCGCACCCTCATCGTCAACCTCCCCGGCTCGACGGGCGGGGTGCGCGACGGCCTCGCCGTCCTGGCCCGCGTCCTGCCGCACGCGGTGGACCAGATGCGGGGCGGCGACCACCCCAGACCGGCGGCAACCTCCGGGAGCACGAGCTGAACGGCCCGACCTGGCCGGTGGTCCTGTCGGACGGCGATGTCACGCTCCGGCCGATAAAGCTGCGGGACCAGAAGGCCTGGCGCGAGGTCAACCGGCGCAACCGCGACTGGCTCCGGCCGTGGGAGGCCACGATTCCGCCGCCCGCGCCGTGGGGGCCGGTGGTCCAGCGGCCCACGTACCGCCAGATGGTCCGCCATCTGCGGGCGGAGGCGAACGCGGGCCGGATGCTGCCCTTCGTCATCGAGTACCAGGGCCGGCTGGTGGGCCAGCTGACGGTCGCCGGGATCACCTGGGGCTCGATGTGCGCGGGCCACATCGGCTACTGGGTGGACCGCGAGGTCGCGGGCCGCGGTGTGATGCCGACGGCGGTCGCACTGGCCGTGGACCACTGCTTCGGGAAGGTCGGCCTGCACCGGATCGAGGTGTGCATCCGCCCCGAGAACATTCCGAGCCGGCGGGTCGTGGAGAAGCTGGGCCTGCGCGAGGAGGGGCTGCGGCCGCGCTATCTGCACATCGACGGGGCCTGGCGCGACCACCTCGTCTACGCGGTGACGGCGGAGGAGGTCCCGGAGGGGCTGCTGCGCCGCTGGCACCGTGCGCGCCACTCGCAGTCCCCGCCGAAATAGCGGGGACCGCCCGAACCACCGATAAACGAATATCTGTTCGAATTAATGGCCCCGGGTAACCGATTCGCCCATAACCTGATCCGAAGAATCACAAAAAAAGTCCGTGATATCAGCGAGATCGCGCGACACACCGGCTCAATTGGCCGATCCCCTCGGCCGCGCCCCTCTACGGTGTGAGGTGTGAGCAGCAGCGGCCTCATCTACGCAGTCATTGTCGGGGCCTGGGCCGCCTACTTGGTGCCCATGTGGCTCCGGAGGCAGGACGAGCTGAACGAAGCCCGTCCGACGGAACGCTTCTCCACTGCCATTCGGCTGCTTTCCGGCCGGGCGGGAATGGAGCGCCGTTACGCCAAGGGGCTGCGTGAGCGTGGTGACGAGCAGGCGGAGCCCCACGCGGACCCGGACGCCGCGACGGAAACAGTTGATTCCGTCGACGCCGACGCCCGGGCCTTCGTCGTGCCCCCGACCAGGGCGGAGCCGAGGCCGGCCGCCGTCGAACGGGAGCAGCGGGCGGAGCGGGCCCGGCGCGAACAGCGCCTCCAGGTCCTCGCGCGCCGCCGGCGCACCACCGCACTCCTCTTCCTGGTCTTCACCCTCGGCGCCGTCGTCGCCGCGGTGGGCGGCCTGCACTACCTGTGGGCTCCCGCCGTTCCCGCCCTGCTGCTGAGCACGTACATCGTGCACCTGCGGGTCCAGGAGCGACGGCGCTACGAGTTCACCATGGACCGGCGGCGCGCCGAGGCGGCCGCGCGGCAGCTGCGGGAGAACCGCCCGAGCCGCCGTGAGCCCGAGGCCGCGGCGAGCACCGAACCGGACCCTGCGCCACCGGTTTCCCCGCAGGAGGCCGGACGGCGCGCACTGGTCGAACAGACCGACCACGCCGAGTGGGTGGACCAGCAGCGCGAGCGCGAACGCGGCCCCGCCCGCGGTGACAGCTGGGAGCCGGTCCCGGTCCCGCTGCCGACGTACGTGACCGCCCCGGTGGCCCCCCGCGCCACGGGCCCGGCGGCCCCGGACGCCTGGAGCGCGACCCGCTCCAGCACGGCCGAGCCGACGGAACCCCGCCTGCGCGCCCAGCCCGGACCCCCCAAGCCGGACCTGAAGCCCCAGACCGCCCCGCGCCCGCGCGGCCAGGGCAAGGGCCGTACCCCGCTGTTCGACCAGTACGAGGGCGAAGACCGCCCGCGCGCCGCGAACGAGTGATCGGTGACCTGCGCGGACGCTCCGGGATATCGGTTTTGGAGCACCCGCGCGGGGATGCTAATGTTTCACACGTCGCAAGGGCCTGTGGCGCAGTCTGGTAGCGCACCTCGTTCGCATCGAGGGGGTCTGGGGTTCAAATCCCCACAGGTCCACAGACGACAGTTCGCGAGTAGCTCTCGTGAACGTCACGAGATCCCGTCCGGTCGGAAGACCGGGCGGGATCTCGGCGTTTCCGGGAGGTCCTGGACGGCCTCGGAGCCGCCGTCGCACCGAGCGAGCGGCCCCGTGCACCGGCCGCCGGTCACCGGCTGTGCTCCAGGACGAGCCGGCGGAGCTCCGCGGCCGAGTCGGTGGCGAGCCGGTAGATGCCCTGGACGCTGGCGGAGCGGACCAGTTCGCCGTCCACGACGTGCTTGAGGGTGCGTTCACCGCGGCGGGAGGTGTACGTGAGCCGTCCCAGCAGATCGGCCGGGACGGCCCCGTCGAATCCGAGCGCGGAACCGGGCGGTCCGAGCAGCACCTCGGTCACGCAGCCCGCCTTCAGCGTCCGCCAGTCCAGCAGCTTCGCGTAGTCGTCGTCGTGGAGCTCGGCCCCGGCGTCCTCGTAGGGGATGATCCGGGACACCTCCATGGCTCCCAGCACGTGGAGCCGCTTGCGGAAGGCCCGGACGGGGAAGACGGTGTCGCCGGGCCGGACCCCCGCCCGTACGAAGCTCGGCAGCGACTGGTGCGGGCCCCCGAACAGCATCGTGAGGCGCTGCCCGGCACGATCCGTGCGTTCGAGCTCTCGGCACAGGTCGTTGGTCCACAAGGTCGTATAGGAATTCGGCACGGTAGAACCGTAGAGGCGCCCACTGACAAGGGGTCAGTAAGCCGCGTCGAGCCTCGTGCGCTGGTCTGCGGTCAGGTCGAGGTCCACCGCGGCCAGGCTCTCCTCCAGCTGAGCCACCGACGAGGCCCCGACCAGGGGGAGGATCGGGATGTCCCCGCCCATCAGCCAGGAAAGCACCACCTGGTTGACGGTGGCTCCGGTCTCGGCGGCCACCTCGCGGACCGCGCGCAGGCGCGGCTCGGTGCCCGCGTGGTCGAAGCCCGGGCCCAGCGGCTTGTCGTCGCGGACGTAGGCGCCGGCGATCAGCGGGGAGTACGAGACCTGCGTCAGCGACGGGTTGTCCCGCAGATAGCTGAGAAGATCGCCGCTGACCAGGCCCTGGTTGCCGTCGGGCGAGCGCAGGCTGGGGAGGTCGGTGCGCTGGCGCAGGTAGCTGTGGTGGTGCTGGAGCACCTCGTAGCCGGGTACGCCGGCCGCCGCGGCCAGCGCGCGGGCGCGTTCCACCCGCCAGGCCCAGTGGTTGCTGGCGCCGAGCAGGCCCGCCGTGCCGTTCGCGACGACCTCGGCGAACCCCTGGACCGTCTCCTCCAGCGGGGTGTTCTCGTCCATGATGTGCGCGTAGAGCAAGTGGATGCGCTCGATGCCGAGCCGTTCCCGGCTGCGCTCCGCGGACTCCCGGATGACCTTCGCTGACAGGCCCTCCACGTCCAGACTGAAGCCGCTGGTCGGCTGGTTGGGGCGGGCCCCCAGCTTGGTGGCGACGGTGATCCCGTCGCCGACGCCACGGCTGCGCAGCCAGCGGCCGACCAGTTCCTCGCTCTCGCCGCCCCGGGTGCCGTTGACCCAGAAGGCATAGTTGTTGGAGGTGTCGATGAAGGTGCCGCCCGCTTCCGCGAAACGGTCGAGGATCGCGTACGCGGTGGCCTCGTCGACGGTGGTGCCGAAGGTCATCGTGCCCAGGCTCAGCACGCTCACTTCGCGGCGGGTCTCGGCGGCGGTTCCGATGACACGGTATTTCACGGTGATGGCGCCTTTCGGTTGTCCGGGTTCTGTGGGCGGATGATCGTCGAAGAATCCGCTCCGGGCAACGAGATAAGCGGGCTGTGACGCGCTTGAGAGCCGAGCAGGCAGAGTGGGCGATCATGGGTTCATGACACTCGGCGAGGAACGGGACAGCGGAACGGCCCAGGCCTGGGAGGCGCTCGGCGGGGCGCCCGAGCTCGTCGGGCGGGTGCGATACCGCGGAGTCGGCGACCTGGGGGAAGGGCCGCTTCCGGTGGCCGAGTTGGCGCGCGGGACCGTCGGGGTGTGCGGGCTGGCCGCGGCCGAGCTGGCCGCGGTGCGGGCCGGGGGCGGGGCGGCGGACGTGGCTCCGCCGGTGGTGGACGAGGGCGCGGTGGCGACGGCGTTCGTCAGCGAGCGGCACCTGCGGGCCGAGGGGCGCACACCGGTGACCTTCGCGCCGTTGTCCGGCTTCTGGCGGACGTCGGACGGCTGGGTGCGCACGCACGCCAACTATCCGCACCACGAAGCCGCGCTGGTACGGGCGTTGCGGCTGCCCTCGGCGACACCGGAGGCGGTACGCGGCGCGGTCGCGGGGCGCACCGCCGTCGAGGTGCAGGAGCTCGTGTACGGGGAGGGTGGACTCGCCGTCGCCGTGGCACGGGACTACGGGGAGCCGCAGCCGCTGGTGGAGCCCGTACGCGTGACAGGGGCGCGGGGACGGACCCTCGGCGATGCCCCGGCCGGCCGGCCCGCCGCGGGAGTACGGGTACTCGACCTGACCCGGGTCATCGCCGGGCCCGTCGCCACGCGCACGCTCGGGCTGCTGGGGGCGGACGTGCTGCGGATCGACCCGCCGCGGCTGCCGGAGGCGCACGACGCGTACGCGGACACCGGCTTCGGGAAGCGCTCGGCGCTGCTGGACCTGGCGGAGGCGGGGCACCGGGCCGTCTTCGAGGGGCTGCTCGCCGAGGCCGACGTGGTGGTGACGGGCTACCGGCCGGGCGCGCTGGAGCCGTACGGGCTCGGGGCGCGGCAGCTGCTGGAACGGTGGCCGGGGCTGGTGGTGGCCGAGCTGTGCGCGTGGGGGTGGCGGGCGGCGGAGCCGTGGGCGGGGCGGCGGGGGTTCGACTCGCTGGTGCAGGCGGGGTACGGGATCGCCGCCGCGTGTGCCGGGCCGGACGGGAGGCCGGGGGTGCTGCCGGCGCAGGCGCTGGACCACGGGACGGGGTACCTGGTGGCCGCCGGGGTGCTGCGGGCGTTGGCGGAGGGGGGCGGGCGGGGGCTGCGGTTCTCCCTCGCCGGGACGGGGTCGTGGCTGGTGCGGGGGCTCCCCCGAGCGGGGGCGGGTGCGGGGACGCGGGCTTCGGGGTATGCGGCGGAGCCGTGGCTGCGGGTGACTCCGTCGGGGTACGGGGTGCTGCGGCACGCCGCCAGTCCCTTCGGGGAGTGGGGGGTGGGGCCGTCCCGGTGGGGGACGGACCGGGCCGTCTGGCTCCCGCGGTAGGGGTGGGCGGGGCGGGGCGGGGCGGGTGCGGCGCCGTTGCCGGGGGCGCTGCCCCCGGACCCCGCGCCTCAAACTCCCCCAGCTACCGCTGGGAGCTGCCCCCCTGCGGGGCTGAAGGATCGCCTCAAGCGCCGGCGGGGCTGGGTGGGGTCGGGGCGAGGGGCTTCGTCATGCAGCGGCTGGAGTCGTAGAAGCGGTAGTGGCCGAACTTTGCGGACAGGGTGTAGCCCGAGGAGAGGTACAGGGCTATCGCCTCCGGCTGCTGGTCGCCCGTTTCGAGGACCATGCGGTGGCGGCCCGCCGCGCGGGCGTCCGCCTCCAGGACCGCCAGGATGCGGCGGGCGAGGCCCAGGCCGCGGGCCTCCGGGACGACGTACATGCGCTTGAGCTCCGCGTCGCCGTCCGCGTAGCCCTGGTCGTTCTCGTCCTGGGTGCGCCAGCCGCCGCTCGCCACCGGGGTGCCCGTGGCGTCGTACGCGAGCAGGTACAGGCCCTGCGGCGGGGCGAACATCGCCGGGTCCAGGAAGGTGACGTCGCCCTCACCGTCGTACCGCTCCTGGTACTCCAGCTGGACCTGGTCGTTGAGTTTGACCGCGTCCGGGTGGTCGTACGGCACGGTGCGGAGGTCTATCCGGTGAGACATTCGAATATCGTACGGAACCCTCCCGCTATGGTGCTGGGATGCTCACAGTGACCTCCGTGAATGTGAATGGGATCCGCGCCGCCGCCAAGAAGGGCTTCGGGGCGTGGCTTGAGGGATCCGACGCCGATGTGGTCTGCCTGCAGGAGGTACGGGCCGAGGAGGGGCAGATCCCGGCCGATGTCCGGACCCCCACGGGCTGGCACACCGTCTTCGCGCCGGCCGCCGCCAAGGGGCGGGCCGGGGTCGCGCTCTACACGAGGCGGGCGCCCGAGCGCGTGCAGGCCGGGTTCGGCAGTGAGGAATTCGACACTGCCGGGCGGTACCTGGAGATCGACCTTCCGGGTGTGACCGTGGCCAGCCTCTACCTGCCCTCGGGCGAGGCCGGGACGGAGAAGCAGGACGAGAAGTACCGGTTCATGGGGGAGTTCCTGACGTACCTGGCGGCGCTGAAGGAGCGGGCCGCCGCCGACGGCCGCGAGGTCGTGGTGTGCGGTGACTGGAACATCTGCCACCAGGAGGCCGACCTCAAGAACTGGAAGACGAACCGCAAGAACGCGGGCTTCCTCCCCGAGGAGCGGGAGTGGCTCGGCAAGGTGTACTCGGACGCGGGCTACGTCGACGTGGTGCGGGAACTGCACCCGGACACCGAGGGGCCGTACTCCTGGTGGTCCTACCGCGGGCGGGCCTTCGACAACGACGCCGGCTGGCGGATCGACCTCCAGGTGGCCACCCCCGGGCTGGCGGCGAAGGCCGTGAAGGCCTTCGTGGAGCGGGCCGAGACGCACCCCGAGCGCTGGTCCGACCACGCGCCCGTGACCGTGGTCTACGAGCTGGGTGTCTGACCGGATTCGGTGCCGGCGGCGGAGCCGCCCGTGGCCAGCAGCCGGTCCATCGCCATCGTCAGCTCGGCCTCGACCACGCTCTTCGCGAGCGGGCGCAACCGGGTGAGCGCGTCCGGTGACATGTGGGCCGATATCAGCTCGGTGAAGAGCAGGGCCATCGCGTCCGCGTGCTCGCGGACGCGGCGGCCGGTCTCCAGGACCGCCGCCAGCGGGACGCCCTCGCGGACCAGGGCCGAGGAGACGTCCAGCAGGCGGCGGCTGACGTGCACGATCGCGTCGCCGTCGACGGCGACGTAGCCGAGGTCCAGGGAGGCCGCCAGGTTCTCCGGAGTGACCTCGCCCTCGAAGTAGTCGGCCAGCGCCTCCGGGGTGAGCCGGACCGGGGTCTCCTCGGACCAGCCGATGCCGAGGAGCTCGCCGAGCTGGCTCACGTCGCGGCCGCTCTCGAAGGCGGCGGTCAGCTCGGCGATGCCGCCGAGTGTGTGGCCGCGTTCCAGCAGGGCGGCGATGGTGCGCAGCCGGGCCAGGTGATGGTCGTCGTACCAGGCGATCCGCCCCTCGCGGCGGGGTGGTGGGAGCAGTTTGCGCTCGCGGTAGAAGCGCAGGGTGCGGACCGGGATGCCGGCCGCTTCGGCCAGTTCCTCCGTGCGGTACTCGCGCACCGTCTTCGCTCGCGTCTCTTCCTTCGCCACAGACGCACCTTATGGCGTACCGGCAGTAACTTTCCGGGTCGGACCCCTACCCATGGGTACGGGGCTGCTCTACCCTCCCGATTGTGCCAGTGATTGCTGGCAGTGTTTCGATGGTGCGGTGCGGCGTTGCGGTGCGTGGCTGGGACTGCGGATGAGCGGAAGGCGGCGGGCATGGGTGGCACGAGTGGCATGGGCGGACGCGAGCACGTACGGGTGGCGGTGATCGGGTCCGGATTCGGCGGGCTCGGCGCGGCCGTACGGCTGCGGCGCGAAGGGATCACGGACTTCGTCGTACTGGAACGGGCCGACTCGGTCGGCGGCACCTGGCGCGACAACAGCTATCCCGGGTGTGCGTGCGACGTGCCCTCCCACCTCTATTCGTTCTCGTTCGCCCCCAACCCCGACTGGCCGCGGACCTTCTCCGGGCAGCCGGCCATCCGCGCCTACCTGGAGCACGTCGCCGACACCTTCGGACTGCGCCCGCACATCCGGCTCGACTCCGAGGTGCGGATGATGCGCTGGGACGCGGACGAGCTGCGCTGGGAGATCGAGACCTCGGCCGGATCGCTTGCCGCCGACGTCGTCGTCTCCGCGACCGGGCCGCTGTCCGACCCGAAGATGCCGGAGATCCCCGGGCTCGCCGAGTTCCCCGGCAAGGTCTTCCACTCCGCCCGCTGGGACCACGACTACGACCTGCGCGGCAAGCGCGTCGCCATGATCGGGACCGGCGCCTCCGCCATCCAGATCGTGCCGGCCATCGCCCCCGAGGCGGAGCGCCTCACCCTCTTCCAGCGGACCCCGCCGTGGGTCATGCCCCGCACCGACCGGTCCATCACCGCGGTGGAGCGCTGGCTCCACCGCCAGCTGCCCTTCACCCGGGCGGCGCGGCGCGGGCTGCTGTGGGGGATCCGGGAGCTCCAGGTCAGCGCCTTCACCAAGCGCCCGAACCAGCTCGGCCTCATCGAGTCCCTGGCCAAGGCCAACATGGCGCGCTCGATCAAGGACCCGGCCCTGCGCGCGAAGCTGACGCCCTCCTACCGGATCGGCTGCAAGCGGATCCTGCTCTCCAGCGAGTACTACCCGGCCCTGGCCCGGCCCGATGTGGACCTGATCGCCTCCGGGCTCAAGGAGATCCGCGGCTCGGTGCTGGTCGCCGCCGACGGAACCGAGACCGAGGCCGACGCGATCATCTTCGGCACCGGCTTCCACGTCACGGACATGCCGATCGCGGACCGGGTGGTGGGCGCGGAGGGCCAGACCCTTGCGGACGCCTGGAAGGACGGGATGCAGGCGCTGCGCGGGGCCACCGCCGCAGGCTTCCCCAACTGGATGACGATCATCGGGCCGAACACCGGACTCGGGAACAGCTCGATGATCCTGATGATCGAGTCGCAGCTGAACTACATGGCCGACTACCTGCGGCAGCTCGCCCTCCTCGATGGAAGCAGCCTGGGCGGGAAGGTCGCGCTCGGCGCCCGGCCGTCCGCCGTGAACCGGTGGAACCGGCAGGTGCAGGCCCGGATGGAGCGGACGGTGTGGAACACCGGCGGCTGCACCAGCTGGTACCTGGACGCGCAGGGGCGCAACACGACGGTCTGGCCGGGCACGACGGGGGAGTTCCGCCGGGAGACGCGGAGCGTCGATCTGGCGGAGTACGAGGTCCTGCGGGTGGGGGAGCACGAGCGGGAGCCGGTGGCGGTTTCGGCCGCCGCCGTGGGGTCCGCTGCGGCGCCGCTGCCGGGGGCTCTGCCCCCGGACCCCCGCGCCTCAAACTCCCCCAGCTACCGCTGGGAGGTGCCCCCTGGCGGGGCTGGGTTTGAGTCGGAGGAACTCGCGTGAGCCGGTCGATGCACGTCGTCTCCGGGCCCTACGCCCCGCCCGTCGCGCGGCGGGAGTTCGTCGCCGTCTCCGCCGACGGGGCCCGTCTGCACGTCGAGGTCCACGGGGACGAGGACGCGCCGGCCGTGGTGCTGGCCCACGGCTGGACCTGTTCCACCGCCTTCTGGGCCGCGCAGATCAGGGCCCTGGCCGCCACCCACCGGGTCGTCGCCTACGACCAGCGCGGGCACGGGCGCAGCCCCGCCGCCGGGGCGGCGGGGCACAGCACCACCGCCGGGGCGGCGGGGCACAGCACCACCGCGCTCGCCGACGACCTGGTGGCCGTCCTGGAAGCCACCCTCGCCCCCGGGGAGCGGGCGGTCGTCGCCGGGCATTCCATGGGCGGAATGACGATCATGGCGGCCGCGGGCCGGCCGGAGTTCGCCGAGCGGGCCGCGGCGGTGCTGCTGTGCAGCACCGGCAGCTCCCGGCTGGTCTCCGAGGCGCTGGTCCTGCCGGTGCGCGCCGGGCGCGTCCGGAGTCGTGTCACCGCCGCGGTCCTCGGCTCCCGCGCCCCCCTCGGGCCGGTCACGCCGGTCGCCCGGAAGGTCCTCAAGTACGCCACCATGGGCCCCGGGTCCGCGCCCGACAAGGTCGAGGCGTGCGCCCGTATCGTCCACGCCTGCCCCACCGGGGTGCGCCACGCGTGGTCCCAGGTGCTGGCCGGCCTGGACCTCGACGCCGACGTGGCACGCCTCACGGTGCCCACCGCCGTCATCGGCGGCACCGCCGACCGGCTCACCCCGATCGTGCACGCCCGCGGGCTCGCCGCCGCGCTGCCGAACTGCGTGGGCCTGACCGAGCTCACCGGCATGGGGCACATGACCCCGGTCGAGGCCCCCGAGGCCGTCACCGGCGCCCTGCGCGAGCTCGCCGAGCTCTACCTGGGCACCACCGATCTCGACACCACCGTGAAGGAGAAGACGCCGTGAGCGCTCGCAGGAGTCTGGAAGGCCAGGTCGCCGTCGTCACCGGCGCCGCCCGGGGGGTCGGCGAGCTGCTCGCGCGCAAGCTGTCGGCCCGCGGCGCGAAGATCGCGCTCGTCGGCCTGGAGCCGGAGGCCCTCAAGGAGGTCTCCGAGCGGCTGCACACCGACAGCGACCACTGGTACGCCGACGTCACCGACCACGAGGCCATGGCCCGGGTGGCCGAGGAGGTCAAGCAGCGCTTCGGCAAGGTGGACATCGTCGTCGCCAACGCGGGCGTGGCCGCCGGAGGGCCGTTCGCCGACTCGGACCCGGACGCCTGGCGCCGGGTGATCGAGGTCAACCTGATCGGCGGGGCCGTCACCGCCCGCGCCTTCCTGCCCGTACTGATGGAGAGCCGCGGCTACTTCCTCCAGATCGCCTCGCTCGCCGCGATGACCCCGGCGCCGATGATGACCGCCTACTGCGCCTCCAAGTCCGGGGTCGAGGCCTTCGCGCACTGCCTGCGCGCGGAGGTCGGCCACAAGGGGGTCAGGGTCGGCGTCGGTTACCTCTCCTGGACCGACACGGACATGGTGCGCGGCGCCGACCAGGACGAGGTCATGCGGGAGTTGAGGCAGCGGCTGCCGTGGCCGTCGAACCGTACGTACCCGCTGGGGCCGGCCGTCGACCGGATCGTCGCGGGCATCGAGCGGCGCTCGCCGCACGTGTACGCGCAGTGGTGGCTGCGCGGCATGCAGGGGATGCGCGGCTACCTGCCGGGGATGATCGCGACGGTCGGGCAGCGCGAGATGAAGCGCTTCGAGCCGCGTCTGGGCGGTGTGTCCAAGGGGCTCGTCGGGGCCGGCGGGGCAGCGGACGAGAAGGAGCGCACACAGAGTCACTGATCGAAATGCGACCTTTGTCCGCCCGTGCAAGTCTGGTCGAGGCCCAACCACCAACACCCCTCATGGAGTGAACAGCATGGGTATCAAGGACCAGTTCCAGGACAAGGCGCAGGAGCTCAAGGAGAAGGCCCAGAAGGGGCAGAAGCAGCCCGGCAAGGTCCCGCAGGACCCGAAGTCCCAGCGGACCCCGCAGCCGAAGGACTCGCCGCAGCGGTCGTTCGACGACATCCGGGACGAGCTCGACGACCGGACCTAGGCTTCTGGCCCGACCGTTACGGGCCCGCACGCAGCGCCGAGGGGCGCGTTCCCCGCTGATCCGGGGATCGCGCCCCTCCCGCATGCCCCGCCTGCTCACTCCCTCGGCGGCAGCTTGGGACGGCGCCGGTCCGGTACGTCCGTGTAGCCGGGCGGCACCGCGGCCGGGTCCTGTTCGAGCAGTTCCAGCGCCAGGTGCACGGCGTCGTCCAGCTGGGCGTGGCGCCCCTCCGCCCAGTCGAGGGGAGTGCGCTGGATCTCCAGGTCCGGCTCCACGCCGTGGTTCTCCACCGACCAGCCGTACTCCGGGAACCAGGCGGCATTCATCGGCACCGTGATCACCGTGCCGTCCCCGAGGGTGTGGCGGCCGGTCATGCCGACCACCCCGCCCCAGGTGCGCAGGCCCACCACCGGGCCCAGGCCCAGCAGTTTGAAGGCCGCGGTGATCATGTCCCCGTCGGAGGAGGTCGCCTCGTCGGCCAGCGCCACGATCGGACCGCGGGGCGCGTTGGAGGCGTAACTGACCGGCTGCGCGTTGCGCGTCAGGTCCCAGCCGAGGATGGAGCGGGTCAGCTTCTCCACCACCAGCTCGCTGATGTGCCCGCCCGCGTTGCCCCGTACGTCCACGATCAGCGCGGGCCGGGACATCTCCATCCGCAGGTCGCGGTTGAACTGCGCCCAGCCCGAGCCGCCCATGTCGGGGATGTGCAGGTAGCCGCACCGGCCGCCGCTGATCTCCCGGACCGCCTCGCGCCGCTTGGACACCCAGTCCTGGTAGCGCAGCGGCCGTTCGTCGATCAGCGGCACGATGGCGACCCGGCGGGCCCGGCCCTCGCCCGCCGCGGGCTGGAAGGTCAGCTCCACCGTGGTGCCGCCCGCCGCCGCCAGCAGCGGATAGGGCCCGGCGACCGGGTCCACCGGACGGCCGTCCACGTGGGTGAGCACCGCGCCCTCGCGGATGCCGGTGCCGGCCAGCGGGGAACGGGCCTTGGAGTCCGAGGACTCGCCGGGCAGGATCCGGCTGACCACCCATTCCCCGTCCCGGGGGAAGAGGTTGGCGCCGAGCAGGCCGATCGCCCGCTGGTAGTGCGGGGGGCCTTCGTTGCGGCGCGCGGGGGAGACGTAGGCGTGCGAGGTGCCGAGTTCGCCGAGGACCTCGCGCAGCAGGTCGGCGAACTCGTCGGGCGAGGCGACCCGTTCGACCAGGGAGCGGTACTGGGCGAGGATCCCGTCCCAGTCGATGCCGCACATCTTCGGTTCCCAGAAGTACGCGCGGATGATCCGCCCGGCCTCCTCGTAGGCCTGGCGCCACTCGGCCGCCGGGTCCACCTCGTGCAGGATGCGCCGCAGGTCCAGGTAGACGGTCGAGTCGCTGTCGCCCGACTCGGTCGCCGGGACCGCGCGCAGGTCGCCGTCGTCGTTGATCACGAGCCGGGTGCCGTCGCCGCTGACCGCGAACCAGTCCAGCCCCGAGGCCAGTTCGGTCTTGCGGGCCTTGGTGAGGTCGAAGTGCTCCAGCGTCGGCTTGCCGCTGATGTCGGCCGGGTTGGCGAAGGTCTCGCCGAGCGCGCCCGAGATGGGCCAGCGCAGCCACACCAGCCCGCCGCCGTGCACCGGGTACAGGGCCGAGTACTTGGACGCGGTCACCGGGAACGGGGTGACGCGGCTCTCCAGCCCCTCCACCTCCACGGTCACGGCGCCGTCGGCCTCGCCCGAGTCGCCGTCCGCCACGTCGAGTCCGCCGGCCGCGGGCCGGCCTTCGGCGGAGAGCGCGAAGGGGGAGGGGGTCGCGGAGTTCAGCGGCACCAGATAGGGGCGACAGCCCAGCGGGAAGGACAGGTCGCCCGTGTGCACGTCGTAGACCGGGTCGAAACCGCGCCAGGACAGGAAGGCCAGGTAGCGCCCGTCCCGGGTGAAGACCGGGTTCTCGTCCTCGAAGCGGCCGTTGGTGACGTCGACGACGGTGCGGGCGCCGGGGCCGGAGATCCGGGCCATCTTGATCTGCCGCAGCGAACGCCCGATGCCCGGGTGCGACCAGGTCAGCCAGGCCCCGTCGGGCGAGAAGGCGAGGTCGGTGACGGGGCCGTTGATGGACCGGATCAGCTCGGTGACCTCGCCGTTGGACCCCTCGGTGGCGTCGATGAGCAGCAGGCGGCCGTCGTTGGAGGCGATGGCGAGCCGCTCGCCGTCCGGGTCCGAGAGCAGCTCGGTGACCCGCCCCAGCTCGCCCGAGGCCAGCCGGCGCGGCTCCCGTTCCCCGGAGGCCCGCGGCAGGTATGCGATCTCGATGGCGTCCTCGCCCTCGGCGTCGGTGACGTAGGCGACCTGCCCGCCGCTGCCGAGCATCTCCGGCAGCCGTACGCGCACGCCCGGGGTGTCGGCGATGGTGCGGGCCGGGCCGTCGCGGTGGGTCAGCCAGTAGAGGCTGCCGCGCACCACGACCGCGCTGGCGCGCCCGGTGGCGTCCACGGAGAGTGAGTCGACGTGGCTGGCGGCCGGTACCTGGTACGTACGGCGGCCCGCGCGCGGGCCGCCGAGGCGGACGTCGAGCTTGCGCGGGACGGCGTCCCGGTCCAGGGACTCGACGAGCCAGAGGTCGCCGGCGCACTGGTAGACGACGCGGGAGCCGTCGCTGGAGGCGTGCCGGGCGTAGAACTCCTCGTGGTCGGTGTGGCGGCGCAGATCCGTGCCGTCGGGCAGGCAGGAGTACAGATTGCCGATGCCCTCGTGGTCGGAGAGGAAGGCGATCCTGCCGCCCACGAACATCGGGGAGTCGAGGTGGCCCTCGACGTCCTCCAGCAGCCGCTGTCCGTGCAGCCACAGCCGGCCGGTGGCCCCGCCGCGGTAGCGCTTCCAGGCGGCGGGCTCGTGCGGGGGCTTGCCGGTGAGCAGCAGGGAGTGCCGCTCACCCTCCTCCGTGGCGTGCACCTGGATGTCGGAGACGGGTCCCCAGGGCAGGCGCCCGCCGGGGCTGCCGTCGGTCGGCAGGGTGTAGGACCAGGCGAAGTAGGAGAAGGGCTGGCTGTGCGAGGACACGGCCAGGATGTCGCTGCGGCCGTCCTCGTCGGGCGGGGTCCAGCCGCAGACGCGGGTGTCGAGGGCGCCCCAGTGGCTCAGCTGGCGGGCGGGGCCGCCGTCGACGGGGACGAGGTGGATCTCGGGGTCGAGGCTGCGCCAGGTGGTGTAGGCGATGTGCTTGCCGTCGGGGGAGAAGCGCGGGTGGCCGACGCGGGTCCGGTCGACGGTGATGCGCCAGGCCCGTCCGGGTGTCTGGCCGTCGGGGACCAGCGGGGCGACCCAGAGGTCATCCTCGGTGGCGAAGCAGAGAAGGTCGTCGTGCAGGTGCGGGAACCGGAGGTACGCGACGTCGTGACTCACCCCCCAATGCTTTCCGCGTAGAGGGGCCCTGGCAACTCGTACAGGTGATCCATGCCACTCCCCCAAGCGAAACGGAACGGTTTCGTTTCGCTTGGGGGAGGGGTATCGTCTTAAGCGTACGGAACAGTTTCGCTTCGACGGGAGGCACGGACATGACCGAGGCGATGGCGGCCCGGCGTAGCCGGATCACCCCCGAGCGGCAGGCCGAACTGCACGAGGCGGTCCTCGACCTCCTGCGTGACGTCGGCTACGAGGCGCTGACCATGGACGCGGTCGCCGCCCGTACGAAGTCCAGCAAGGCCACCCTCTACCGCCAGTGGGGGAGCAAGCCGGAGCTGGTCGCCAAGGCCCTGCGCTGCACGCAGCCGGTCTCGCTGCGCGAGATCGACACGGGCAGCCTGCGCGGGGACTTCGCGCTCATGGTCGAGCACTCCGACGACGCGCAGATGGCCAAGGACACCGCGCTGATGCGGGGTCTGGCCCATGCCGTCCACGAGAGCCCGGAGCTGCACAAGGCCCTGCGCGACCTGCTCGTCGACCCGGAGATCAACGGTCTCCAGGCGATGCTGCGGCGCGCGGTGGACCGGGGCGAGATCCGCCCGGACTGTCCGGCGCTCGACTTCGTACCGCACATGCTCATCGGGGCGTTCATCGCGCTCCCGCTGATCGAGGACCGCCCGGTGGACCGGGCCTTCCTCGGTGACTTCATCGACGCCGTGGTCTTCCCCGCCCTCGGCGTCTGATCCTCACTCCTCCCCGTCCCCGGCACGCCCCTCTGCTGCTCCTGACACGCCGCTCTCGTCGTCGGGCCGGCTCTTCACGCCCTGATCCGATCCGGATCCATCCCACGACCAGAACGGGAGAACCACCGACGTGGCTACCTTCCTCTACCGACTCGGCAGAGGCGCCTTCCGGCGCCGCGGTCTCGTCGCCCTCCTCTGGGTGGCACTGCTGTTCGCCGCCGGCTTCGGCGCCGCCTCGGCGGCGGCGCCCACCTCCGGCTCGTTCTCGATACCCGGTTCGGAGGCCCAGAAGGCCTTCGACCTGCTGGACGAGCGCTTCCCGGGCATGGCCGCCGACGGCGCCACCGCCCGCATCGTCATCAAGGCCCCCGAGGGCGCCAAGGTCACCGACCCCGGCCCCAAGGCCGAGGTCCAGAAGATCGTCTCGGGTCTGAAGACCGGACCGGGCGCGGCCGAGATCTCCTCCGTCGCCGACCCGTACGAGGTCCAGGCCGTGAGCCAGGACGGCTCGACCGCCTACATCAGCGCCAAGTACACCGTCAGCGGCATGGAGCTGAAGGACGACACCCGCGAGGCGCTCAAGGGTTCGGGCGAGGCCGCCAAGGCCGCCGGGCTGAACGTCCAGATCGGTGGCGACGCGCTGATGGCGGCCCCCGAGACGGGCTCCGGCGAGATCATCGGCATCGCGGTCGCCGCGATCGTCCTCGTCATCACCTTCGGCTCGCTCATCGCCGCCGGTCTGCCGCTGCTGACCGCGATCATCGGCGTGGGCATCGGCGTCTCCTCCATCACCGCGCTCGCCAACGTGCTGGACCTCGGCAACACCACCGCCACCCTCGCGACGATGATCGGCCTCGCGGTCGGCATCGACTACGCCCTCTTCATCGTCTCCCGCTACCGCGTGGAGCTCGCCGAGGGCCGCGAGCGGGACGAGGCCGCCGGCCGCGCCGTCGGAACCGCCGGCTCCGCCGTCGTCTTCGCCGGTCTGACCGTGGTCATCGCCCTGGTGGGCCTGGCCGTCGTCAACCTCCCCATGCTGACCAAGATGGGCTTCGCGGCCGCGGGCACCGTGGTCATCGCCGTGCTCGTCGCGCTGACCCTGGTCCCGGCCATCCTCGGCTTCGCGGGCAAGAAGGTGCTGCCCGCGGGCGAGAAGAGCCGGCTGTTCGGCAAGGGCAAGCCGGCGGGCGCCGAGAAGAAGGCCAACGGCGGCACCCGCTGGGCCCGCTTCGTCCTGCGCCGCCCCGTCATGGTGCTGCTGGCCGGCGTGATCGGCCTCGGCGTCATCGCCATCCCGGCGAGCAAGCTGGAGATGGGCCTGCCGGACGACGGCGCCCAGCCGGTCTCCACCACCCAGCGCCAGGCGTACGACCTGCTGTCCGACGGCTTCGGCCCGGGCTTCAACGGCCCGCTGATGGTCGTCGTGGACGGGGACAAGCAGCTCGCCAACGAGACCGTCGACCGGATCAAGGGCCTGGAGGGCGTCGTCGCGGTCACCCCGCCGACCCCCAACGCGGCCGGCGACGCCGCGGTGATCACCGTGATCCCGAAGGACCGTCCGTCCTCCACGCAGACCGAGAACCTGGTCCACGAGATCCGCGACGGCAGCGGCGACGACGTCCTCGTCACCGGCGCCACCGCGATGAACATCGACTTCTCGCAGAAGATGAACGACGCGCTGCTGCCCTACCTGGCACTCGTCGTCGGCCTCGCCTTCCTGCTGCTGATGCTGGTGTTCCGCTCGGTCCTGGTCCCGCTCAAGGCGGCCCTCGGCTTCCTGCTCTCCGTCGTCGCCGCCCTCGGCGCGGTCGTCGCGGTCTTCCAGTGGGGCTGGCTCGGCTCGGTCTTCGGAGTGGAGCAGACCGGCCCGATCATGTCGATGATGCCGATCTTCATGGTGGGTGTCGTCTTCGGTCTGGCCATGGACTACGAGGTCTTCCTCGTCACCCGGATGCGTGAGGCGTACGTCCACGGCGAGCGCCCGGGCCAGGCCGTGGTGACCGGCTTCCAGTACAGCGCGCGGGTCGTCGTGGCCGCCGCCGTCATCATGATCGCGGTGTTCGCGGGCTTCATCGGGGCCAGCGAGCAGATGGTCAAGATGATCGGCTTCGGTCTGGCCGTCGCCGTCTTCTTCGACGCCTTCGTGGTCCGCATGGCCATCGTCCCCGCGGTGCTCGCCCTGCTCGGGCACAAGGCCTGGTGGCTGCCGAAGTGGCTCGACCGGCTGCTGCCGAACGTGGACGTGGAGGGCGAGAGCCTGCGCAAGCATCTGGAGGCCGCGCAGTCCCCGGAGGGACCGGACAAGGACCGCGAGCTGGTCAACGCCTGACCCCGCCCGACCCCGTCGGCCCCGCACCTGCCGACAGGACACAGCCCGGCCCCGTACCGCCTGATCACCAGGCGGTACGGGGCCGGGCCCGGTTACGCCCGACGGGTGACGGCGGCCGCGGGGGCGTACGTACGCCGCAGGAAGCGGCGCAGCGCGGCGATGTCGAACTGGACGACGGCGACGCCCTCCGGGGAGTGGAACTCGACGACCGCCTGGACGCGGCCGCAGGGCCAGATGCGTACGTCCCCGGTCCCGGTCGGGGCCTGGAGGCCCGCCTCCAGGAGAGCCCGGGGGAAGACCCACTCGTTGTCGGTGCCCTCGGGGGACAGGCCCGCCGGGAACACGATCCGCACAGCCAGCGGCTCGTCGCCGGCGAATCGCAGGGCGACCGGGATGGTCCGGTAGAGGGGATCGTCCGTGATGACGCGGGCACGGACCCGTTCCTCGACGGCGGTGGCGGTGGCCGTCGCGGTGCCGGTGGCGGTCGCAGGGGGATTCTCGGCGGTTGCTGACATCGACAAGACTCCTCGAAATCAGAACATTTGCGTCCTTTTGTCCCGTCCAGCCTCGCACATTCCCACGAAAGCGCGCGGTTCTATTTGTGATGCGTCCGCTCTTGCCAACGATTTGCAACTGGGCACTATGGTTGAACAGCTAAAGACTGAGTAAGAAGCGGAGCCACTGCATGCACGTGCCCGACGGATTCATCAACGCACCCGTCTCGGTGGCCGCCGGAGTGGTGGCCGCCGCCGCGGTGGCCGTCAGCCTCCGCGGCGCCCGGCGCGAACTCGACGAGCGCACCGCGCCGCTCGCCGGTCTCGTCGCCGCCTTCATCTTCGCCGTCCAGATGCTGAACTTCCCGGTCGCGGCCGGCACCAGCGGCCATCTGCTGGGCGGGGCGCTCGCCGCGATACTCGTCGGCCCCTGCACCGGCGTGCTGTGCGTGTCCGTCGTCCTGCTCATGCAGGGCATCCTCTTCGCCGACGGCGGCCTGACCGCCCTCGGTGTCAACGTCACCGTCATGGGCGTCGTCACCGTCGTCGTCGCCTACGCGATCTTCCGCGGCCTGCTCGGGATCCTGCCGCCCACCCGCCGCTCGGTCACCGTGGCCGCCTTCACCGGCGCCCTGCTCTCGGTGCCCGCCGCGGCCGCGGCCTTCACCGCCGTCTACGCCGTCGGTGGCACCACCGACGTGCCCATCGGCAAGGTGATCACCGCCATGGTCGGCGTGCACGTGCTCATCGGCATCGGTGAGGCCGCCATCACCGCGGCCACCGTGGGCGCCGTGATCGCCGTACGTCCCGACCTGGTCCACGGGGCCCGCGGGCTGGCCTCGCCCCTGAAGCTGCGCGTCGGCGGCGCGCTCGTCGACGCCCCGGCCGCGGCCGCCGCGCCCGTCGCCGCCGGCGCCGGATCGACGAAGAAGGTGTGGGTGACCGGCCTGGTCACCGCCCTCGTGCTCGCCGGGTTCGTCTCCTTCTACGCCTCCGCCGACCCCGACGGCCTGGAGAAGGTCGCCGCGGACAAGGGGATCGACGAGAAGGTCGAGGAGCACGCCGCCGCGAACTCCCCGCTCGCCGACTACAGCGTCAAGGACGTCGACGACGCCCGCCTGTCCGGCGGTCTCGCCGGGGTCATCGGCGTCGGCGTGACCGTCGTCGCCGGCACCGGGATCTTCTGGGCCGTGCGCCGCCGCCGGACGGAAGACCTCACCGCCGCTTCCGTCTCCACCTCCGTCTCGGCAGGCTGACATGGGGGTCGGCCACGCCCACAAGCTCTACCGCCACGGCCACTCGCCGGTCCACGACCTGCCCGCGCACTGCAAGCTCGCCGCGGCCCTGGCCTTCGTCGTGGTCGTCGTGTCCACACCGCGCGAGGCGGTGTGGGCCTTCGGCCTGTACGCCGCCCTCCTCGTGGGAGTGGCGGCCGTCGCCCGGATCCCGGCAGGCTTCCTGCTCCGGCGGCTGCTGATCGAGGTGCCCTTCGTCGCCTTCGCCGTGCTCATGCCCTTCGTGGCCGGGGGCGAGCGGGTACAGGTGCTCGGCATGTCGCTCAGCGTCTCGGGCCTGTGGGGCGCCTGGAACGTCCTCGCCAAGGGAACCCTCGGCGTGGCCGCGTCCGTCCTGCTCGCCTCGACGACCGAGCTGCGGGCCCTGCTGCTGGGCCTGCAGCGGCTGAAGCTGCCGCCGCTGCTCGTCCAGATCGCCTCCTTCATGATCCGCTACGGCGATGTGATCAGCGACGAGCTGCGCCGGATGTCCATCGCCCGCCGCTCCCGCGGCTTCGAGGCGAGCGGCATCCGGCACTGGGGGGTGCTGGCCAAGACCGCCGGCGCGCTGTTCATCCGCTCCTACGAGCGCGGCGAGCGGGTCTACCTCGCGATGGTCAGCCGCGGCTACGCCGGTTCGATGCCGGTGATCGACGAGGTCTCGGCCTCGCGCGCCCAGTGGGCGTACGCGGCCGCACTCCCGGTGACGGCCCTCGCCGTCTGTCTGATGGGATGGACCCTGTGACCACTACCCCCTCCCTCGAAGTCGCCGGCCTCGCCTACGCCTACCCGGACGGTCACCAGGCCCTCTTCGGGGTGGACCTGACCGTCGGGCAGGGCGAGCGGGTGGCCCTGCTCGGACCCAACGGCGCCGGCAAGACCACCCTGGTGCTGCACCTCAACGGCATCCTCGGCGGCGGGGTCGGCACCGTGGCCGTCGCCGGGCTGCCGGTGGAGAAGCGGAACCTCGCCGAGATCCGCCGCCGGGTCGGGATCGTCTTCCAGGACCCCGACGACCAGCTGTTCATGCCGACCGTCCGCGAGGACGTGGCCTTCGGTCCGGCAGCGGCCGGAATGCGGGGCGCGGAGCTGGAGGAGCGGGTCCGCGCGGCCCTGGACCAGGTCGGGATGGCGGACTTCGCCGACCGGCCGCCGCACCACCTGTCCTTCGGCCAGCGCCGCCGCGTCGCGGTGGCGACCGTCCTGGCCATGCGGCCCGAGATCCTGGTCCTGGACGAGCCCTCGTCCAACCTGGACCCCGCCTCGCGACGCGAGCTCGCGGACATCCTGCGCTCGCTGGACGTCACCGTGCTGATGGTGACGCACGACCTGCCGTACGCGCTGGAACTGTGCCCGCGCTCGGTGATCCTCAGCGAAGGGGTCATCGCGGCGGACGGCCGCACGCAGGAGCTCCTGTGCGACGACAAGCTGATGCGGGCCCACCGGCTGGAGCTCCCGTTCGGCTTCGACCCGCGCACGCCCCTTCTGGCGCGCCCCTCGCGCTGATCGGCGCCGGGGCGCCTCCCAGGCTTCGAACCGCTGCGTCGGACTCCGTCCGCCGGTCGGGGGCCCGGGCCCGGTGAGCCGCTCCGGGGGGGACCCGGGAAGCAGGGCCGTCCGGCAGGCGTTGCATTGTTGCGTAGGCGTCGTCGGGGCGCCGCAGCAGGTGCTGGGAGTAGACGTGGATGTCCACGGGACGGTGGCGGAGGGCTTCGAGCCCGTCAGAGATGCGTTCGTACGCAACTTCGAGGTGCTCGGGGACCGGGGCGCGGCCGTCGCCGTCTACCGGGACGGCCGCAAGGTCGTCGACCTGTGGGGCGGCACCCGCGACGCGGAGGGCACCGAGCCCTGGACCGAGGGCACCGCGCAGATCGTCCGCTCCGCCACCAAGGGCGTGGCGGCCGCCGTGCCGCTGCTGCTGCACCAGCGCGGACTGCTGGACCTGGACGCACCCGTGGGCTCGTACTGGCCGGAGTTCAAGACGGGCGGCAAGGAGCGGATCCTGGTCCGCGACGTGCTCGCGCACCGCGCGGGCATACCGGCGCTGGACCGGGGGCTGAGCGCCGCCGAGGCCGCCGACGGGGTGTCCGGGGCGCGCGCGGTCGCCGCGCAGCAGCCCTTCTGGGAGCCGGGCGCCGAGCACGGCTACCACGCGCAGACCTACAGCTGGCTGGTGTCCGAGCTGGTGCTGCGGGCGACCGGCCGCACGGTGGGCTCGGTCCTCGCGGAGGAGATCGCCGAACCGCTGGGGCTGGAGTTCTGGATCGGCCTGCCGGAGACCGAGACCCATCGGGTGGGCCGGGTGGCGCCGGTCGAGCCGCCCGAGAGCGCGGGCATGCTGCGGACCAGGCCGCGGCGCAACGTCTCCGAGGCCTACGCCGACCCGGACTCCCTCACCCGCCGTGCCTTCGCCGCCATCGAACCGGTGCCGGACGAGAACGACCCCGCCTACCGGGCGGCCGAGCTCCCCGCCTCGAACGGGATCGGGACGGCCCGCGCCCTGGCCCGTTTCTACGGGGCCACCATCGGCGTGGTCGAGGACGGCGCACGGATCTTCACCCCGGCCGCCACCGAGCTGGCCGCCCGGGAGCACTCCGCCGGACCGGACCGGGTGCTGGTCGTCAACACCCGCTTCGGGGCCGGCTACATGCTGCACGGCCCGGCCTCCCCGCTGCTCTCGCCGGCCTCCTTCGGCCATCCCGGCCGCGGGGGCTCCCTGGGTTTCGCGGACCCGGAGGCGGGCGTCGGCTTCGGCTACGTCACCAACGCCCTGGCCAGGTCGGTCACCGCGGACCCCCGGGCGCAGGCCCTGGTCCGGGCCCTGAAGTCGGCCTTGTCAGCCTTCTGAACCCTGCGCGTCGGCCTGCCCGTGAGCCTGCTCGCGCACATCGGCCGGTGTGGCCCCCGCGTACGCGACGAGCTCCTCCGGGGCCATCGGGAACACCGTGGCCGGGGTACCGGCCGCCGCCCAGATCTCCTCGTAGGCCAGCAGCGACCGGTCGGCCAGCACCCGGGTACGCGTGCGGTGCCCGAAGGGAGGGACCCCGCCGATCGCGCAGCCGGTGGTCTCCCGGACCAGGGTGGCGTCGGCCCGCGTCACCTTCCCGGCGCGGCGACACGACCGTTTTCGGCCCGAGCCGGTCGCGTCGCCGCCACCCGGTCAGCCCGCGTTCAGTACCTGGGCGACGATCGGGCCCGCCGCCTCGCCGCCGTGGCCGCCGCCCTCGACCATGGCCGCCGCGGCCACGTCACCGCTGAAGCCGGTGAACCAGCTGTCCGGGCTGTCCCCGGCGCCGCCGACCTCCGCCGAGCCGGTCTTCGCGCCCTTGTCCGAGCCGCCGACCGAGGACATCGCTTCCCGTGCGGTGCCGCTGGAGGCCGTCAGCTTCATCATGCCGACCAGCTGCTGCTGCACCGAGGACTTCATCCGGCGCTGGGCCGTCGCGATCGTCCGGCCGTCCAGCTCCGGCGAGACCAGCAGCGGCTGGCGGAAGACACCGGTGCGTGCGGTCGCGGTGATGGACGCGATGTTCAGCGGGTTCATGGTGATCTTTCCCTGGCCGATGTACCCGGCGGCCTCCTCCGCGCCGGTCGCCACCGGGACCTTGCCGTCGGAGGACACGATCCCCGTCTTCCAGTCCAGGTCGATGCCGAAGACCTCCGTGGCCTCCTTCGACATCGCGGCGTCGTCGTGCACGTCTCGGATCGGCTTGATGAAGGCGGTGTTGCAGGACTTGGCGAAACTGGTCCCGAAGGTGGCGCCCGGGGCCTCGAAGTTGTTCAGGTTGTGGAAGGTGCGGCCGCCCCAGATCACGTCCTTGGTGCATTGCGCGGGCTTGTCGGCGGCGACCAGCCCGCGGTCGATCAGCATCGCCGCCGTCACGATCTTCATCGTGGAGCCGGGCGCCCGCTTGCCCTTCATCGCCGCGTTGAAGCCGTCCTTGCGGTTGTTCGCGACGGCCAGGATGTGGCCGTTGCTCGGCTGGACGGCGACCACCGAGGCCTCCGGGAACTTGGTGACCGCCTGCTCGGCCGCCGCCTGCACCTTCGCGTCCAGGTACGTCTTGAGGGTGCTCGGCTCGCCCTCGACCAGGGTCAGCAGGGTCCGCTTGGGCGCCTCCTTGGCGACCGGCTCGATCCACACCTCGGCCCCGGGCTTGCCGCCCGCCTTGTTGCCGTAGGTCTGGCGCAGCTCGTCGAGGATCTGGCGCAGCGAGGGGTACTTCTCCGCGGTCAGCTCCTCGCCGTTGCGGTCCACGGCCTTGACGGGCGGGCTCGCGGGGGCGCCGGCGCGGAGTTTCTCGTCCTTCTGGAGCTGGGGGTGGATCACCGAGGGCTGCCAGTCGACCAGCGGCTTTCCGCTGTTCAGCCCGCGCACCACGGTCAGCTGGGAGTCGTAGGCCAGCGGCTTGGTGGTGCCCTCGTACGTGATCTCCGCCTCGACCTTGAACGGCACGGTGGTGCCGTTCGGCGTGCCGGGGGTGATCACGGCCTTGGACACGTACGCCTTGGTCTTGAAATCCCCGACCGCGGCCTGTGCGGCCGCGGCGTTGTTCGTCAGGTCGGCGGCCACCCGCTCGTCCCCGGCCGCCCAGGCGGCCAGGAAGGCCTTGGCGGTCTTCGCGGCGTCCTTCTCGCTGACCGGCCCGCTGCCCTTCTCGGCCTGGACGGAGGTCTCGCCGTCCTTGCCTTCCTTCGTATCCCCGCCGGCGTCTCCCACCAGCGCGTACACCCCGTACCCGGCACCGCCGAGCATGGCGAGGAACACCCCGCCGATGACGGCACCCTTCGCTGCCCCGTTCACTTGAGTCCTTCCCCCATGGTCACGGTTCCTGAACATGTTCAA
Source organism: Streptomyces sp. NPDC030021 (assembly GCF_055574035.1). Taxonomy (NCBI): domain Bacteria; kingdom Bacillati; phylum Actinomycetota; class Actinomycetes; order Kitasatosporales; family Streptomycetaceae; genus Streptomyces; species Streptomyces sp. NPDC030021. Next base: position 154,733 of record NZ_JBVIAH010000010.1, on the reverse strand, counting down.
AGAACCCTTGGTGCGGACTTTACTCTGTGCAGCGCTCCGGTACGCCATTGTTACCGGACCGGAACATCCGAACGTAATCGGCTCGTCACCGGCGGCCCCCCTCCCTAGAGTGCCGCCGTGGACCTCACCTACCGGCGTTACGCCGATGCCGATGCCGATGACCTGGTCGCCTTCCTCACCGGGGACACCTGGCCGTTCCACGGCTCGGCCGTGGTCGACCCGGAGCAGGCCCGGCAATGGGCCGCGGAGGGCCGCTTCGACAACACCGAGACCAGGTCGTTCTGGATCGCCGGCGGCGGCGACACCCTCGGCCTGGTCCGCCTGATGGACCTGGGCGACGGCACGCCCGTCTTCGACCTGCGGATCCGCTCCCGGTACCGGGGCCGGGGGATCGGCGGCCAAGCCCTGACCTGGCTGACGGGATACCTGTTCACGGAATTCCCCCGGATCCGGCGGATCGAGGGCACCACGCGCCAGGACAACGCGGCGATGCGCCGCACCTTCCGGCGGTGCGGGTACGTCAAGGAGGCGCACTACCGAGAGGGATGGCCTTCGGCCGACGGTACGGTCCGCGACGCGGTCGGCTACGCGATCCTGCGGCGGGACTGGGCCGCCGGTACGACCACGGCCCCCGCCTGGGACGACGAGCACGCGCCGGAGGGCTGACACCGGCGCGGCCCGAAAATGCGTGCACCCTCGCCGTGTTCTAGCGTCGGAAGAGCGAGGGTGACCGATGCGCCGAGCCGGTCGCCCCCCGGAGTGCCCGCTCCGCGCCGCCGCCCCCGCCCGCGGTCCGGCGCGTCGGCGGATCGCGCGACCCACCGAGAGAGCAGGTGCATCCGCATGCGTCCGTCGGCTCGTATCCCCAGCATCCTGGCAGGCCTGGCCCTCGCCGTCGGCGGCACCGTCATCGCCGCCCCGTCCGCCCACGCGGACGTGAAGGCCTGCGAGCAGTACGTCGCCCAGCACGCCCCGAAGGCCACGGACGGCGCCGCGGAGGCCTGCTACCAGGGGTCGATCGGCAACCAGACCAGCTGCGACGCCAGCCTCGTCGCGGTCGGCGCGAGCAAGGACGTCGCGTCCGCGGCCTGCGAGGCGTCCCGGTAGCGCGACGACGAAGGCCCCGACACCGCGCTACGCAGCGGAGCCGGGACGGGTTGCCCCCGTCCCGGCTCCACCGCGCTACGCACATCAGGCTCCCGCTCGCGAACCTCCCATGGCGTGGGGGTGCCCCCCGCCGCGCTGCCCCGAGCCCGCCCATCGCCCCGGAGGCCGGCTCCTCAACCTGCTCCGGAGGTCGACTGGTTGGCGGGCAGAGGTCCGTGGAGCCATGGCTGTGGCCCCTGCCCGCATGAGTCTTGACGGGGCATCGCGGCGCGGACCTCGGCAGGGCGGGATGGGGAGGGGATGCAACGAACCGCCGACGGTCCGTCTGCCGGCTCGGACTCGATACGCCCGCAGGGCGAGTCGCTTGCATGGATACAGGGCCGTCTGCGGGCCGTCCAGGGTGGCCGTCGATGCCCACTGGCGACCAGTGACAACCGGAAGGGCCCCGACGCCGGTGAGCATCGGGGCCCGCGTCCGTCCTGCTAGACCCAGGTGTCCAGCCACATGCGGCCGCGCCAGGAGTCCATCGGCAGGGTCTGGCCCGTGTAGATGGGCCAGAAGTAGATGAAGTTCCACGCGATCAGCAGGACCAGCACGCCCGCACCGATCGCGCCCAGCGCCCGGCGGCGCTCGCTCGACCCGGCCGGGCCCAGCAGGGCGCCGATCATCATCGCCACCGCCAGGCACAGGTACGGGACGAAGACCACCGCGTAGAAGTAGAAGATCGTCCGCTCCTGGTAGTTGAACCAGGGCAGCAGACCCGCACCCAGCGCGCACGCGATCGCGCCCGCCCGCCAGTCGCGGCGGAAGAACCACCGCCACAGCACGTACAGCAGCGCGAAGCAGCCCGCCCACCACAGCAGCGGGGTGCCCAGGGCCAGGACCTCGCGGGCGCACTTGCCCGCCGCGGTCGCCGGGCAGCCGTCGGTGCCGGCCTCGGGGGACTCGTAGAAGTAGGAGACGGGCCGGCCCAGGACCAGCCAGCTCCACGGGTTGGACTCGTAGGTGTGCCCTGAGGTCAGGCCGACGTGGAACTTGTAGACCTCGGTCTCGTAGTGCCACAGGCTGCGCAGCCACTCCGGCAGGAACCCCAGCGAACTGCCCTGGTCGTACTTGGCCGCCCAGTCCCGCAGATAGCCGCCCTTGCCGTTGTCCGGACTGAGGATCCAGCCCGACCACGAGGCCAGGTACGTGGCGATCGCCACCGGCACGGTGGAGACGAAGGCGGGCAGCGCGTCGCGGCGCAGCATCGAGGCGTACGGGGCCCCCGCGCCCGCGGTGCGGCGCGCGGCGGCGTCCCACAGCACGGTCAGGACGCCGAAGAAGGCGAGGATGACGAAGCCGTTCCACTTCGTGCCCCCGGCCAGACCCAGGCAGACACCGGCCAGGATCCGGTACGGCCGCCAGCCCAGCCGCAGCGTCTCGGCGATCTTCACGTCCGGCCGGGTCCGGCCCTCCTCGTCCACCGGCAGCGCGTCCGCGAGCCGGGCTCTGGCCCGGTCACGGTCGATGAGCAGGGCCCCGAAGGCGGCGAGCACGAAGAACATCAGCACCAGGTCCAGCAGCGCGGTGCGGCTCATCACCAGGTGCAGGCCGTCCACCGCGAGCAGTGCGCCCGCCAGGCAGCCCAGGAAGGTCGAGCGGAAGAGGCGGCGCCCGATCCGGCACAGCATCAGCACCGACAGGGTGCCGAGCACGGCGGTCATGAACCGCCAGCCGAAGGGCGTGAAGCCGAACATCCACTCGCCCAGCCCGATCACCCATTTGCCGACGGGCGGGTGCACGACGTAGCCCGGGTCGGCCGGGAGGGCGACCGCGTCCGGGTTGGCGAGGATCGAAGCGTCGATGTCCTTGGGCCAGCTCGCCTCGTAGCCCTGCCGGATCGTGGCCCAGGCGTCCTTGGCGTAGTACGTCTCGTCGAATATCACCGCCTTCGGGCTGCCCAGGTGCACGAACCGCAGCACCCCGGCGACCAGCGCCACCAGCAGCGGCCCCACCCACGAGGCGATCAGCCGCCAGGTCCCCCATACCTGGGGCGGCAGCCCGAAGGTCATCCACAGCTGCTTGGACGGCCTGGTGTACGGGGGCACCAGGCGGGTGCGGACGTCCGCGCGCGCGGAAGCGGCGGCGGGCGGCACGTAGCCGAAGCCGCGCAGCCGGCGCAGCCAGGTGGGCGGCTCGTCTTCGCGTCCCGCCGGTGAGGCGGGCGGGGCCCCCGCGGGGCTGGGCGGCGGCGTCGCGGTACTGGTCACCGGCACATCGTAGGGAAGAGATCCGTGTGCGCCACCAGTGGCGGGGGCGGCGGGGCACCGGGCTGAGAGGATGGGCGGGTGACAACTGACCAGCCCCGCGGTACCGAGCCCACCACCACTGCAGCCACGGCCGGAGGCCTGATGGGCACGCTTGTGCTCGCCGGCACCCCCATCGGCGACCTCGCGGACGCCCCGCCGCGTCTGGCGGCCGAGCTGGAGCGGGCCGATGTGATCGCCGCCGAGGACACCCGCCGGCTGCGCCGGCTGACCCAGGGGCTCGGTGTGCGCACCACCGGGCGCGTCCTGTCGTACTTCGAGGGCAACGAGTCGGCGCGCACCCCGGAGCTGGTCGAGGCCCTGGCCGGCGGGGCGCGCGTGCTGCTGGTGACGGACGCGGGCATGCCGTCGGTCTCCGACCCCGGCTACCGGCTGGTCGCCGCCGCCGTGGAGAAGGACATCAAGGTCACCGCCGTTCCCGGGCCGTCCGCAGTGCTGACCGCGCTCGCCATGTCCGGGCTGCCGGTGGACCGGTTCTGCTTCGAGGGGTTCCTGCCGCGCAAGGCGGGGGAGCGCCTGGGCCGGCTGCGCGAGGTCGAGGGCGAGCGGCGCACGCTCGTCTACTTCGAGGCCCCGCACCGGCTCGACGACACCCTGGCCGCGATGGCCGAGGTCTTCGGCGCCGACCGGCGGGCCGCGGTCTGCCGCGAGCTGACGAAGACCTACGAGGAGGTCAAGCGCGGCGGGCTCGGCGAGCTCGCGGCCTGGGCCGCCGAAGGGGTGCGCGGTGAGATCACGGTCGTGGTCGAGGGCGCCCCGGCCGCCGTGCCCGGAGACGTGGACGACGAGGAGCTGGTGCGCCGGGTGCGGGTGCGCGAGGAGGCCGGCGAGCGGCGCAAGGAGGCCATCGCGGCGGTCGCGGCCGAGGCCGGCGTACCCAAGCGCGAGGTGTTCGACGCTGTGGTCGCGGCAAAGAACGCGGCACAAAAGATGCCCTCGGTCGGTAAAGAGCTAGCCTGAAAAGCAAAGCTCAGACCGCGCACCGGGCGCTTTTGACATGAGTCGCCCAAAGACCGTCCAACAGTAGACAGGGCCTGATGCGCTCCCGCCCGTTGAGGCGTCCACTGGCAATGGCACCAGTGGAACAAGAGGAGCTGGCATGAGTGAGATCGCAGACACCCCGGTACCCGTCCCCGCCGCAGTCCCCGTCGCTGTGACCGCTTCCGACGTGCACACCGTGCACGAGGCCTACTCCTTCGCGTGCATGAGGTGCGGGTACGGCTGGGAGCAGGCGTACGCGATCGAGCACCACGTCGACGGCAAGGGCGAGCCGTTCATCATGTACAAGGTCGACGGCGAGCGGGTGCCCTCCCCCCTGTCCAACCCGACCTGCCTGAACTGCGGCGGACACGTCGTACGGATCATGCGGGCCGGGCAGGTCTCCTCGGTGCTGGGCATGATCGACCACATCTACCACCACCAGATCGCCCCCGGGATCGCCGGACCGGTGCCGGCCGGTGCGAACGTCCCCCGGACGCCGAAGCCGCCGAAGCAGCGCAGGCCCGCCCGGTCGCACGCCTCCCCGGGGCCGGTGGCCGCCGGCCCGGCCGGGGAGCGCCGGGGTCTGCTCTCCCGTCTGAAGGGGCTCTTCCGCCGGTCATAAGATCGGCCGTATGAGCACACGCGTGGAGAAGACGCAGCCCAAGGACGCACCGCCGCCGCTGCCCGAACCCCTCCGGGTGGCGGTGGCGGACTCGCACACCCACCTCGACATGCAGTCGGGGACCGTCGAGGAGGGCCTCGCGAAGGCCGCCTCGGTGGGCGTGACCACCGTCGTCCAGGTGGGCTGCGACGTGAAGGGCTCCCGGTGGGCCGCCGAGACCGCGGCCGCGTACGAGAACGTCCACGCGGCCGTCGCCCTGCACCCGAACGAAGCGCCGAGGATCGTGCTGGGGGACCCCGACGGGTGGTCGCGCCAGGGCGCCCGGGTCGGCGGCGGCGAGGCCGCGCTGAACGAGGCGCTCGCCGAGATCGAGGCGCTGGCCGCGCTCGACCACGTCAAGGCGGTCGGCGAGACCGGCCTGGACCACTTCCGCACCGGGCCCGAGGGCATGGCCGCGCAGGAGCGTTCCTTCCGCGCGCACATCGAGATCGCCAAGCGGCAGGGCAAGGCGCTCGTCATCCACGACCGGGACGCCCACGCGGACGTGCTGCGCGTCCTGCGCGAGGAGGGCGCCCCCGAGCGCACCGTCTTCCACTGCTACTCCGGGGACGCCGACATGGCCCGCGAGTGCGCCGCCGCCGGGTACTACATGTCCTTCGCCGGGACCGTCACCTTCAAGAACGCCGCGCCGCTGCGCGAGGCCCTGGCCGTGGCCCCGCTGGAGCTGGTGCTCGTCGAGACGGACGCGCCCTACCTCACCCCGGCGCCGTACCGCGGACGGCCCAATGCGCCGTACCTCATTCCGCTGACGGTCCGGGCGATGGCCGCGGTCCGCGGCATCGACGAGGACGCGATGGCCACCGCGCTGGCGGCCAACACGGCCCGCGCCTTCGGCTACTGATTCCCCGCCCGCTCCGACACGCTGAGTAGCCGTCCCGCTTTGGAGCGTGACGACTCCTCCGCTAGGGTGCCGTGCCCGCACCAGAGGGTGCCGGATCACCAGTGGAGCGAGCGTCGTGAGCGATACGCAGGGCAGTCACCGCCGTGGCGGTCCCGTCCCCGAGGCGTACGAGGCCCAGCCCTTGGCCCAGCCCGTGGCCTGGCCGTCCGGTACGGGGGATCCCGGGCCCGCCGCGTGGGATCCGGAGCCCCCGACCCAGCCCCAGCCGGCGGCCCTGGTCCCGGCCCTGGTCCCGGCCCCGGCCGCGGTGCCGGCGCCGCGCGGCGGGCGCCGCCGCCGAGCCGGCCTGTCACCGGCCGAGCTGTCGGAGGCCGACACCCTGGCCGCGGCGCCCGTCGCGCCCGGTTCGGGCCGCCGCCGGGCCGCGGCCCCCGGGGCCGGGGCCGTGGCCCTGGCCCCGGCCCCGGCCGCACCCGTCGCACCGGCCGCCCCCGCCCCCACGGTGCCGGGCCGCCGCCGCGCCCGGGGCCGCGGCGCCCCCGCCGAGCCCCTCGGCGGGAACTGGCGGCGGATCGTGCCGCAGGCCCTCGTCGTCGCCTTCCTCGCGGGCGGCACCACGGCGTTCGTCGCCGCCGACAAGGCCGTACGGCTCACCGTGGACGGAGTCCCGCGCAACCTCCACACCTTCGCCGACGACATCGGCGAACTGCTCGCCGCCGAAGGCCTCGGCGTCGGCCCCCACGACCTCGTCGCCCCAGCCCCAGGCGAACCCCTCGTCGACGGCGAGGAGATCGTCGTCCACTACGGCCGCCCTCTGCACATGACCCTCGACGGACAGCAGCGCCAGGTGTGGACCACCGCCCGCACCGTCGAGGGCGCCCTGCGCCAGTTCGGCATCCGCGCCGAGGGCGCCCACCTCTCCGCCCCCCGCACCGCCCCCGTCCCGCGCGCCGGGCTGGCCCTCAGCGTCCGCACCGAACGCAGCGTCACCTTCATGGCCGACGGCCGCGAACGCACCATCCGCACCAACGCCGCCACCGTCCAGGAGGCCCTCGACCAGGCCGGCATCACCCTCCAGGGCCAGGACACCACCTCCGTACCGCCCACCGACTTCCCGCGCGACGGCCAGACCGTCACCGTGCTCCGCATCGCAGGCACCCGCGAGGTCCGCGAGGAGCGGATCCCGTACGAGACCGAGAAGGTCAAGGACCCCGAGCTGTTCGCCGGCACCGAGGTCGTCGAGCGCGTCGGCCGCCCCGGGGCGCGCAGGGTCACGTACAGCCTGCGCACCGTCAACGGGGTCCGGCAGAAGCCGCGGCCCATCGCCGACGAGGTCGTCCGCGAACCCGTCACCCAGCTCGTCAAGGTCGGCACCAAGGCGCTGCCGAGCTCCGTCGCCGGCGCGGACGGCCTCAACTGGGCGGCCCTCGCCCAGTGCGAGTCCGGCGGCCGCCCCGCCGCCACCGACACCTCGGGGACCTACGGCGGGCTGTACCAGTTCGACGTCCGCACCTGGCAGGGCCTCGGCGGCAGCGGACGCCCGCAGGACGCCCCGGGCGCGGAGCAGACGTACCGGGCGAAGAAGCTCTACGTGCAGCGGGGGGCGAGTCCGTGGCCGCACTGCGGCCGTACGCTTTACCGGTGAGCACCGCAGAGCAGCAGCCCGAGAACACCGAGAACACCTCCCCCGCCGCGCCCGACGCCCTCCTCGGCCCGGCCGACATCAGGGAGCTGGCCGCCGCCCTCGGCGTACGCCCGACGAAGCAGAAGGGGCAGAACTTCGTCATCGACGCCAACACGGTCCGCCGGATCGTGCGCACCGCCGGGGTCCGCCCGGACGACGTGGTCGTCGAGGTCGGCCCGGGGCTCGGCTCGCTGACGCTCGCGCTGCTGGAGGCCGCGGACCGGGTCGTCGCCGTCGAGATCGACGACATCCTCGCCGCCGCTCTGCCCGCCACCATCGAGGCCCGGATGCCCGCGAAGAAGGACCGCTTCGCGCTGGTCCACTCCGACGCGATGCTGGTGACCGAACTGCCCGGCCCGGCGCCGACCGCGCTCGTCGCGAACCTGCCGTACAACGTGGCCGTGCCCGTCCTGCTCACCATGCTCGACCGCTTCCCGACCATCGAGCGCACGCTCGTGATGGTGCAGGCCGAGGTCGCCGACCGGCTGGCCGCGGAACCGGGCAACAAGGTCTACGGGGTGCCCTCCGTCAAGGCCAACTGGTACGCGCACGTCAAGCGGGCCGGCGCCATCGGCCGCAAGGTCTTCTGGCCCGCCCCGAACGTCGACTCCGGTCTCGTCTCGCTGGTGCGCCGCACCGAGCCGATCAAGACCACCGCCACCAAGGCCGAGGTCTTCGCGGTCGTCGACGCCGCCTTCGCCCAGCGCCGCAAGACGCTGCGCGCCGCGCTGGCCGGCTGGGCCGGCTCGGCGGCGGGCGCGGAGGCCGCGCTGGTCGCCGCCGGTGTCTCGCCGCAGGCCCGCGGGGAGTCCCTGACGGTCGAGGAGTTCGCGGCGATCGCCGAGCACAAGCCGGCGGCGGAGAGGCCCGCACTGTGAGCGCGCACCAGGCGCCCGTGACCGTACGGGTCCCCGCGAAGGTCAACGTCCAGCTGGCGGTGGGCGCGGCCCGCCCCGACGGCTTCCACGACCTGGCCAACGTCTTCCTCGCCGTCTCCCTGTACGACGAGGTCACCGCCACCCCGGCCGACGCCCTGACCATCACCTGCACCGGCCCCGACGCCGACCAGGTCCCCCTGGACCGCACCAACCTCGCGGCGCGCGCCGCCGAGATCCTCGCGGCCCGGGCCGGGATCGAACCCGCCGTCCACCTGCACATCGCGAAGAACATCCCGGTCGCGGGCGGCATGGCGGGCGGCAGCGCGGACGGCGCGGCGGCCCTGCTGGCCTGCGACACCCTGTGGGGCCTGGACACCCCGCGCGCCGAGCTCCTCGACATCTGCGCGGAGCTCGGCAGCGACGTCCCCTTCAGCCTCGTCGGCGCGGCCGCGCTCGGCACCGGCCGCGGTGAGCTGCTCACGCCGGTCGGGGCGGGGACGTTCCACTGGGTCTTCGCGGTGGCCGACGGCGGGCTGTCCACCCCGGCGGTCTTCCGCGAGTTCGACCGCCTCGCCGAGGCCGCCGGTACGGAGATCCCCGAGCCGCAGGCCTCCCCGGCGCTGCTGGCGGCGCTCGCCTCGGGTGACGCGGAGGCGCTGGGCGCGGCGCTGGCCAATGACCTCCAGCCGGCCGCGCTCTCCCTGCGACCCCAGCTCGCGCGGACGCTGGCCGCGGGCGTGGACGGTGGTGCGCTCGCCGCGCTGGTTTCCGGCTCGGGGCCGACGACGGCGTTCCTGTGCCGGGATGCGGAGTCGGCGGAGAAGGTGGCAGCGGCCCTGTCCGCGTCGGGCACCTGCCGGGCCACCCGCGTGGCGTCCAGCCCGGCGTCGGGCGCGACGGTTCTGCCGTCCTGACCCCGCGGGTCCGCTGCGGGGGCGCTGCCCCCGTACCCCCGCGCCTCAAACGCCGGCGAGGCTGAAGTTGCAGCCCCGCCGGGCGCACGTTCAGCCCGCCGGCGTTTGAGGCGCGGGGTTCGGGGCGGAGCCCCGGTCTTTGAGCCTCGCCGGCGATCGAGGCGCACCACCTGGGGCGGGGCCCCGGTGGTGGTACCTAGGCCGGAGTTGAGTATCCGCACCCTGTCGGGAGACACGCGGCAGGGGACACCGTGGCCCCATGACAGCTAGCGCACGCGCCATGGCCGAGGCCACCCCCGCCGACCGTGACCGGTACGTCGACCTGCTGCGCGTCGCCTCGCTCGGCACCGTCATCGCCGGACACTGGCTGATGGCGGCCGTCAGCGGCGACGGCATAGGGAATCTGCTCGCCCTCGTGCCCGCCCTCCAGGTGCTCACCTGGGGGCTGCAGATCATGCCCGTCTTCTTCTTCGTCGGCGGGTTCTCGCACGCCCTGTCCTACCGATCCCTGGCCCGCCGCACCGACGGGCCCGTCTACGCCGCCTTCCTGCGGGCCCGGCTCCAGCGGCTGCTGCGCCCCACCCTCGTCTTCGTCCTGGTGTGGGCCGCGGCCGCGCTCGCCGTGCAGCTCGCCGGCCACGGCGGCGGAACGCTGACCGGGGCCGCGCTGCGGCTCGTCACCCAGCCGCTGTGGTTCATCGGGATCTACCTCGCCATGGTCGCCTTCACCCCGCCGCTGCTGAAGCTGCACGAGCGCCACGGCTGGGCCGCCTTCGCCGCCCTGGCAGGGGCGGCCGCACTGGTCGACGTACTGCGCTTCGCGCTCGGCGTCCCGTACGTGGAGTTCCTGAACTTCGCCCTCGTCTGGCTCGCCGTCCACCAGCTCGGCTTCCTGCGCGCCGACGGCCGCATCCGCAGGCCCGCCGTCCTCGCCGCCGCGGGACTCGCCTGCGCCGCCCTGCTGGTGGCGTACGGGCCGTACCCGCTGTCCATGGTCGGGATGCCCGGCGAGAAGGTCTCCAACATGGCCCCGCCCACCCTCGCCCTGCTCTGCCACGGCCTGTGGCTCGTCGGTGCCGTCCAGCTGGCGGCCGGGCCCGCCACCGCGTGGCTGCGCCGCCCGCGCGTCTGGCGCGGGGTGGTCGCGGCCAACGGCCTCGCCATGACCGCCTTCCTGTGGCACCTGACCGCCATGCTCGGCGTGTACGCGGCCCAGCTCGCCCTCGGCCTCGGCCTGCCGGCCCCCGCCACGGCCGCCTGGTGGGCGCAGGTCCCGGTACGGTTCCTGGCCGCGGCCGCCCTGACGGGCGTACTCGTGGCGCTGTTCCGCCGCTTCGAGGCGCCCCGGCCCAGCGCGCCCGCCCCCGCGCGGAGCTCCGGCGGCCCCGTCGCCGCCCTCGGGATCACCCTGTGCCTGCTCGGCATCCTGGGCCTGTCCATGACCGGCCTCGGCGGCCTGCTCGACGGGCACAGCGCCACGCTGATCGCCCTGCCCGTCACCGCGCCGGCCGCGATCGCGATGGCACTGGGCGGCTGGTATCTCGTAGAACGGTCTGCCCCGGCCCGGAGGGTTAGGCTGAGGGGCTGATCCACACCCTTTCCCTGGAGCGCGTCTGATGGCCGTCAATCTGGTCAATGTCGAGGCAGTCAGCAAGGTGTACGGCACACGTACCCTGCTGGACGGCATCTCCCTCGGCGTGTCCGAGGGGGACCGGATCGGCGTGGTCGGCCGCAACGGCGACGGCAAGACCACCCTCATCCGGATGCTCGCCAAGCTGGAGGAGCCCGACACCGGCCGGGTCACCCAGTCCGGCGGCCTGCGGATGGGCGTCCTCACCCAGCACGACTCCCTCGACCCCCGGGCGACCGTCCGCCACGAGATCATCCGGGACATGGCCGACCACGAGTGGGCCGGCAACGCCAAGATCCGTGACGTCCTCACCGGACTCTTCGGCGGCCTCGACCTGCCCGGCTTCGGCCAGGGCCTCGACACCGTCATCGGCCCGCTCTCCGGCGGCGAGCGCCGCCGGATCGCCCTCGCCAAGCTGCTCATCGCCGACCAGGACCTCCTGATCCTCGACGAGCCCACCAACCACCTCGACGTCGAGGGCATCTCCTGGCTGGCCAAGCACCTCCAGGAGCGCCGGTCCGCGCTCGTCTGCGTCACCCACGACCGCTGGTTCCTCGACCAGGTCTGCACCCGGATGTGGGACGTGCAGCGCGGTGACGTGCACGAGTACGAGGGCGGCTACAGCGACTACGTCTTCGCCCGCGCCGAGCGCGACCGCATCGCCGCGACCGAGGAGTCCAAGCGGCAGAACCTGATGCGCAAGGAGCTGGCCTGGCTGCGCCGCGGCGCCCCCGCCCGGACCTCCAAGCCGCGCTACCGCATCGAGGCCGCCAACGAGCTCATCGCCGACGTGCCGCCGCCGCGCGACACCTCCGAGCTGATGAAGTTCGCCAACGCCCGCCTCGGCAAGACGGTCTTCGACCTGGAAGACGTCAGCGTCCACGCCGGCCCGAAGGAACTCCTCAAGCACCTCACCTGGCACCTGGGCCCCGGCGACCGCGTCGGCCTCGTCGGCGTCAACGGTGCCGGCAAGACCTCCCTGCTGCGCGCCCTCGCCGAGGCCGCCCGCACCCAGGGCGAGGTCCAGCCCGCCGCCGGAAAGATCATCGTCGGCAAGACCGTCAAGCTGGCCTACCTCTCCCAGGAGGTCGGCGAACTCGACCCGTCCCTGCGCGTCCTGGAGGCCGTCCAGCGCGTGCGTGACCGCGTCGACCTCGGCAAGGGCCGCGAGATGACGGCGGGCCAGCTCTGCGAGCAGTTCGGCTTCACCAAGGAGAAGCAGTGGACGCCGGTCGGCGACCTCTCCGGCGGTGAGCGCCGCCGTCTGCAGATCCTGCGCCTGCTGATGGACGAGCCCAACGTCCTCTTCCTCGACGAGCCCACCAACGACCTCGACATCGAGACCCTGACCCAGCTGGAGGACCTCCTCGACGGCTGGCCCGGCTCGATGATCGTGATCTCCCACGACCGCTTCTTCATCGAGCGCACCACCGACACGGTGATGGCGCTGCTCGGCGACGCGAGCCTGCGGATGCTGCCGCGCGGTCTGGACGAGTACCTGGAGCGCCGGCAGCGGATGATCGAGGCGGCCGCCCCGGCGCCCGTCCCGTCCGCGGGCTCCGCGAAGTCCACCGCCTCGGGGGACTCGCGCGCCGCGAAGAAGGAGCTCCAGAAGATCGAGCGGCAGCTGAACAAGCTGTCCGACCGCGAGGGCAACCTGCACGCCCAGATCGCCGAAAACTCCACCGACTACGACAAGGTTGCCAAGCTCGACGCGGAGCTGCGCGAACTCCTCTCGGACCGAGACGAATTGGAGATGCGCTGGCTGGAGCTGGCCGAGGAGGCCTGAGCGGGACCGGGCCGGGTCAGTGATAGAAAGGTCATCCTCCCCGACCTCCTGATGCCGAAAGCGTGCGCTGATGACCGAGCTGCCCCAGCCGCCGAACCAGCCGTCGACGCCTTCCGGTTACGGGCATCTGCCCGGTCCGCCGCAGCAGGGGTACGGGTTTCCGCCGCAGGGTGAGAACCCGTACGCCCAGCAGCCCGGCCACCCGCCGCAGCTGCCGACCGTGCAGCAGTGGCAGGCGGGGCCGGGTGGCTCCGGCCCTGGTCCGGGCGGTGCGCCGAAGAGGAAGCGGACGGTGCTGATCGCCGCTTCGGTGGCCTCCGTCCTCGTCCTCGGGGGCGTCGGCTACGTGGCCTTCTCCGGCGACGACAAGGATCCGAAGCCGGTCGCGCAGGAGCCCGCCGACGCCAAGCCCTCCGGCTCTCCTTCCGTGGACAAGGGCGACGGCAACGGCGATGGCGGAGGCCGGCAGACGGACCTCAACTCCGGCCGTAAGCAGGGCGAGGACAAGGCCCTCTGGCTCAAGACCACCAAGATCGACGGCCCCGGCATGGGCGTCGACGCCGCCGCCCAGTGGGTCATCGGCGACACCGTGGTCAAGAGCCTCTGGAAGAACCTCACCGGCTACTCGGTCACGGACGGCAAGGAGAAGTGGACACTCCCCTTCCCCGCGCAGATCTGCTCCGTCGCCTCGCAGACCACGGCCGAGGGCAGAACGGTCGTCATGTACCGCGACGGCGAGGGGGAGAACACCTCCTGCACCCAGCTGCGCGTGGTCGACCTCAAGACGGGCAAGGAGGTCTGGTCGAAGGAGGTGCCCAAGGAGGGGCTCTTCGACATCTTCACCAGCCCCACCCTGTCCATGATCGGGGACACCGTCACCGTCAGCCGCGGCGGCAACGCCAGCGCCTTCAAGATCAGCAACGGTGACAAGCTCTTCGCGAGCCCCGTGGGCGACGGCTGCAACCCGGACTCCTACGAGGCCGGCAACGGCAAGATGATCGCCCTCGCCACCTGCTCGGACGAGGACTCCACCGCCGAGGTCCACGGCATCGACCCCGTCACCGGCGCGAAGGGCTGGGCCTACCGGCTCCCCGCGAAGTTCAAGGTCACCAGCATCTACTCGGTGAACCCGACCGTCATCGACATCGGCAACGAGGCGACGAAGCAGCGCTCCATCGTGGTCCTGGGACCCGACGGGAAGCAGACCGCCACCCTCGCCGGCGAGGGCAGCTTCGCCGTCGGCTGCGGCGACACCGGCCTCTTCCGGTCCCTGGCGACCTGCCCCTCGGCCGTCGTCGATGCGAACACCCTCTACCTGCCCACCGCGGCGGGCACCGGCAAGGCCAACGAGATCGTCGCCTTCGACCTGGCCACCGGCAAGGACAAGTGGCGTGTCCCCGCCGGGGACAAGCGCACGCTCACCCCGCTCAAGGCCGTGAACGGGCAGCTGATCGCCTACCGGAAGGCCGAGGAGGAGCAGGGCGGCGAGGTCCTCTCGATCCCGGCCGCCGGTGGCACCCCGACCGCGCTCCTGCGCCACCCTTCGGGCCCCTCGGCCCCGATCGAGCGGACCTTCACCCTCCCGAAGCTGGACTACGTGGACGGACGGTTCTTCATCTCCTCCACCCACCTGCGGGCCCAGGGCCAGGACGAGAAGCTCCTGATGGTCTTCGGCAAGTGAGCACGCGTCCGGGCCGGCGCAGGGCTCCGCGAACTCCGTCCGGACCGCGCCGATTTGGCGACGCGCCGGGGCGAGTCTGCCGACGAGGCCTGGATTCCGCCGGTCTTCGGGGGCAACTGGCCGGATAACGGCGGCGTCACGGGCCGGTCCTCCCTTGGGAACAGGGGGCGGACCGGCCCGATGTATACGCGCTGTCAGTGATAGAAAGGTCATCCTCCCCGACCTCCTGATGCCGAAAGCGTGCGCTGATGACCGAGCTGCCCCAGCCGCCGAACCAGCCGCCGAACCAGCCGTCGACGCCTTCCGGTTACGGGCATCTGCCCGGTCCGCCGCAGCAGGGGTACGGGTTTCCGCCGCAGGGTGAGAACCCGTACGCCCAGCAGCCCGGCCACCCGCCGCAGCCGCTGACCGTGCTGGCAGCGGGCCCCGGCGGCCCCGGTCCCGGCCCTGGTCCGGGCGGTGCGCCGAAGAAGAAGCGGACGGTGCTGATCGCCGCTTCGGTGGCTGCCGTCCTCGTCCTCGGGGGTGTCGGCTACGTGGCCTTCTCCGGCGACGACAAGGACCCGAAGCCGGTCGCGCAGGAGCCCACCGACGCCAAGCCCTCAGGCTCTCCTTCCGTGGACAAGGGCGACGGCAACGGGAACGGCAAGGGCAGCGACATCCCGACCGACCTCAACGAGGGCCGCAAGCCGGGTGAGGGCAAGGCCCTCTGGCTGACGACCGTCAAGATGGAGGGCCCGGGAGCCGGAATCCCGGCCAAGGGCCTGTGGGTCGTCGGCGACGCCGTCGTCAAGACCGTCGACAAGTCCGTCATCGGCTACGGGGTGAGCGACGGCAAGGAGAAGTGGAAGATCGACCTCCGCACGGAGATCTGCGGACTCACCGGTCAGACCACCCCCGACGGCAGGACCGTCATGGTCGTCAAGAACGCCGACGGCTCCAGCTGCAACCAGATGAAGCTCATCGACCTCAAGGCCGGCAAGGAGGGCTGGACGAAGGAGGTCGTCATGGAGGGGCCGTTCAAGACCGCCATATCCACCACGGTCACCCTCAGCGGCGACACCTTCGCCCTCGACTGGATGGGGGGCCAGAGCGCCTACCGCCTGAGCACCGGCGACAAGCTCTTCTCCGACGCGGGCCCCGAGGGCTGCAAGCCCATGAGCTACGCCGCGGGCAACAACAAGATGATCGCTGTGGCCCTCTGCATGGACGCCGACAAGACCTTCGAGATCCAGGACGCCGACCCGAACACCGGCAAGAAGACCTGGAGCTACCGCCTGCCCAAGGGCTACCAGGTCAACGCCGTCTACTCGGTCAGCCCCACCGTCATCGACGCCGGCAACCGCGACACCAAGGAGCGGGCCATTCTCGTCCTCGACGAGAAGGGACAGAAGCGCAACACGCTCTCCGGTGAAGGCAACTTCGTGGTCAACTGCGGTGGCAGCAGCGGCAGCGAGGGCCTCCAGAACTGCGGGAACTCCGCGGTCGACGCGGACACCGTCTACCTCGCTGCCGGGGACGAGTCCACCGGCAGCGAGATCGTCGCCTTCGACCTCGGCACGGGCAAGATCAAGTGGCGCACCAAGGCCGGTGCCAAGAAGGCCCTCATCCCGCTCGATGCCGCGAACGGCCGGCTGATCGCCTACCGCGCCAGCATCGCCGGCCTCAACGACGAGTCCGGCGAGATCGTCTCGTTCCCGGCCGAGGGAGGCGCGCCCAAGACGCTGCTGAAGCTCCCCTCGGGCACCTCCGCACGGATCGAGGCCTCCTTCCTGGCTTCCCAGAGCGCCGCCTACGTGGACGGGCGGTTCTTCCTCTCCGCCACCCGGCTGCTGGGCGAGAACAAGGACGAGAAGCTCCTGATGGCCTTCGGCAAGTGAACACGCGTCCAACGACCCGCCCACCGAGAGGCAATAGCAACCGATGAGTATCCCGCCGCCCCCCAGCCAGCCGCCGTCCGGTGGCTTCGGCGCGCCCCAGGACCCGCCGCCGGGCGGGTTCGGTGCGCCCGTGCCGCCGCCCGGACCGGCCGCGCCGCAGCCCGGGCCCCCGCAGCAGCAGCCGCCGGCCGCGCAGCCCGCGTACGGGTACCCGCAGACCGGGCCCGGCTACGGCTACCCGCAGCAGCCCGGCACCCCGCCGCCGTACGGAGCCCCCGGCGCCCCCGGCGGCGCGCCCGTGCCCGCCCCGCAGCCCCCGGCCCCGGCCGGCGGCGACGACAAGCGCACCCAGCTGACGATCGTCGGGGCGGCCGTCCTGGCCATCGTCCTCATCGTCGGCGGCGGCTTCTGGTACACCTCCGGCGACAGCGGAGGCGGGAACAAGGCCGACGGCAACCCGAGCGCCTCCCCGGGCAACGACAAGCCCAAGGACTACGTGCCCGGCACCGAGAAGGCGCCCGGCAACCCGAAGTCGAAGCCGCTCCTCAACCTTCCGAGCCCGGTCCCGGCCGACATCGCCGTCGTCGCCGGCTCCTGGCTGACCGACTCCACCTACATCAAGTCCGATCTGTCGAAGGTCGTCGGCTACAACCTCGTCGACGGCGGCAAGAAGTGGGAGCTGACCTTCCCCGGCGAGCTCTGCGGCGCGACCAAGCACGTCAGCGAGAACAAGGCGGCGGTCCTCTTCAAGGCCGCCCAGCCGACGCCCGAGAACAAGTACATCCAGTGCACCGAGGTCGGCGTCATCGACCTGGAGAGCGGCAAGCTCGTCTGGTCCGGCAACGCCAAGAGCGCCACCGGTGGCGACAAGCCCGTCACGTTCTCCAGCGTCACCCTCAGCGGCAAGACGGTCGCCGCGGCCGGCATCTCCGCGGGCGGCGCCGCCTGGAACCTCGCCGACGGCAAGTCCCTGTGGCTGCCCAAGGTCGACGGCGAAGGCTGCCGTGACGTGGGCTACGGCGGCGGCGAGGCCCTCGCCGCCATCCGCAAGTGCGGCCAGAGCCCCAACTACACGCTGTACGGGCAGCTCCTCGACCCGGCCACCGGCGCGCCCACGGCCTCGTACAAGCTCTCCCAGGGCATCGAGGACGCGTACATCGTCGCCACCAAGCCGTTGATCGTGGCGGCCGACGTCGGCAAGACCGCGAAGAACGCCACGGGCATCAGCGACCTCTTCGTCGTCGACCCCAAGGGCGAGCTGAAGGCCCGTATCCCGCTCGCCTCCGGAGACTTCGGCGGCAAGTGCGGATCCGAGGTCGAGAAGTGCACGAACATGGTGGTCGGCAACGGCAAGCTCTACCTGCCGTCGTACGAGCACCAGGGCCAGGCCTCCAGCGGCCGCACCAACGAGCTGCTCTCCTTCGACCTGGAGACCGGCAAGCAGACCACCGACCGCGCCGACGCGGGCGAGTCGTACACGATGTTCCCGCTGCGCATGGACGGGTCGAACATCATCGCCTACAAGAACCCCCCGTACGACAAGGGCGGTCAGATCGTCAGCATCGACGGCAAGACCATGAAGGAGACCGTCCTCATGGAGAACCCGGCGGACAAGGCGAGCCGGCGCGCCGAGACCGGCTACTCGCCCGAGTACTCCGAGTACCGCTACCACAACGGCAAGTTCTTCATCTCGCGCACCACGGTCTCCAAGCCGTACTCGGACGACCCGGAGTACCTCTTCGTCTCCTTCACCGCGAGCTGACCGGGCCGCGCCGATATCGCACAGCACCGCCGAAAGCCCCCGAACGGTCCGCACCGATCGGGGGCTTCTGCGCGGTATCCCCCGCGCACCGTCGAACAAGCGTGTAGCTTGCCGGGTCAGAAGGGTGGGGGGTGTTTCCTCGATGGGCGTACGGGTCGTGGTGGTCGACGAGCACCGGCTGCTGGCCGAGGCACTCGCCTCTGCCCTGAAGCTGCGCGGCCACCGGGTGCTGGCCGCGGCCGCCCCGGCGGCGGGCGCCGCCGAGCTGGTCATCAGCCGCGCCCCGGAGGTCTGCCTGCTCGGCACCGCCACCCCCGCCGAGCCCGGGGTCTTCGAGCCCGTCGTCCGCATCAAGCGGGAGCGCCCGCAGATCGCCGTGGTCGTCCTCGGCCCGGTGCCCAGCCCGCGCGGGATCGCGGCCGCCTTCGCCGCCGGCGCCTCGGGCTACGTACGCCAGGACGAGCGCATCGAGGGCGTCGAGCGGGCGCTGGCCAAGGCCAGGGCGGGGGAGGTGGCGATCGCCCCGCAGCTGCTGCAGGGGGCCTTCGCGGAGCTGCTCAACCCCGCCGCCCAGCCCGACGACGAGGGAAGCCGGCTGCTGCGGCTGCTCACCCCGCGCGAGGTGGAGGTGCTCGTCCGGGTCGCCGAGGGCGAGGACACCCGGCTGATCGCCGCGGGCATGGAGATCGCCCCGAGCACCGCCCGTACGCACGTGCAGCGGGTGCTGATGAAGCTGGGCGTGGGGTCGAGGCTGGAGGCGGCCGCGCTGGCCGCCCGCACCGGCCTGCTGGACCGGGCGCTGCCCACGCTGCCGTCCGCCGCCGCGCGCGGCTGACGTACTTGCCGGGGGCCGGGCCCCGATTTCCCCGTGGGCGCGGAATCGGGTATGCCAGTGTCCAAGCACGCGCACGTACCCGCGCGTGCTCCCCCGCGAGAGGCAGTAGGCGAGTGAGCAAGTACCTGGTAACCGGTGGCGCAGGATACGTCGGCAGCGTGGTCGCGGCCCACCTTCTGGAGGCCGGCCACGAGGTCACCGTCCTCGACGACCTGAGCACGGGCTTTCGCGCAGGGGTCCCGGAGGGCGCCACCTTCATCGAGGGCCGGATCCAGGACGCCGCCCGGTACGTGGACGGCTCCTACGAGGCGGTGCTGCACTTCGCGGCCTCCTCGCAGGTCGGCGAGTCCGTGGTGAACCCGGGCAAGTACTGGGAGAACAACGTCGGCGGGACGCTGGCCCTGCTGGCCGCGATGCGCGGGGCGGGCGTGCGCAAGCTGGTGTTCTCCTCCACCGCCGCCACCTACGGGGAGCCGACGGAGGGCCTGCTGACGGAGGCCTCGGTGACCGCGCCGACCAACCCGTACGGTGCCTCGAAGCTGGCCGTCGACCACATGATCGCGGGGGAGTGCGTGGCGCACGGCCTGGCCGCGGTGTCCCTGCGCTACTTCAACGTGGCCGGCGCCTACGGGGAGTTCGGCGAGCGCCACACCCCCGAGACGCACCTGATCCCGCTGGTCCTCCAGGTCGCGCTGGGCGAGCGGGAGTCGATCTCGGTGTTCGGCGAGGACTACCCGACCCCGGACGGCACCTGCGTTCGCGACTACATCCACGTCGCCGACCTCGCGGAGGCCCACCTGGCCGCCCTGCGGGCCGCCACCGGCGGGGAGCACCTGATCTGCAACCTGGGCAACGGCAACGGCTTCTCCGTCCGCGAGGTCGTCGAGACCGTCCGCAAGGTCACCGGCCGGGAGATCCCCGAGGTGGTCGCGCCGCGCCGGGCCGGCGACCCGGCGATGCTCGTCGCCTCCGCGCGCACGGCCCACGAGCGCCTCGGCTGGACCCCGAGCCGCTCGGACCTCACCGGGATCATCACGGACGCGTGGAACTTCGCGCGTACGCACACCTCCTGAACCTCCTGAACCTCCGGCAATCCGTCCGGACCTCCCCTTGTCCTGCGCGCCCCCCGCACCCCGATCGGTGCGGGGGGCGTGTGCGTGTCGGCCGTGCGCTGCGTACGGGCGCTGTGCGCGGGCGCCCGGCGTGCACACGCCGGGTGAAATGCCCCCCGTGCAACTGCCCGCGGCACACGCCGGTACCGAAGCCGCCATCAGGACCTTCGGTGCAGGCGATTTCAAGCCATTGCAAAGCGGGTCCGGGACGCCCGCGCCGGAAAATCCCCGGGAAAACTTCTGCTATTCGGCCAACCGCCGGACGCCCCCGGCCCTACGCTGATGCGTGACACCGGTGGGGGCCGGTGTTGATTCAGGGGTCGAGACAAGTCGGGTACGTCGTCCGGTCCGGGGTAGTGCAGAGATGTCACGGCGGCGGCCGGGGCAGCTGCGGATCACCCGGTCCGGGCGCCGTACCCGCCGTCGTCCGTTCCCCTACCCTTGGGGGTTTTGTGGTTCGTATCCGGGTTCTCGTCGTCGACGATCACCGCATCTTCGCCGAATCGCTCGCAGCCGCGCTCGCGGCCGAGCCGGACGTGGACGTGTCCGCGGCCGGCAGCGGCCCCGCCGCGCTGCGCTGCCTCGAACGCGCGGCGGCCGAGGGCCGTCGCTTCGACGTCCTGCTGGTCGACGCCGATCTCGGCGCGGTCCCGGGGGCCGTGCCCGCCCAGCGGGAGTCCGGCTCCGGGCCGCCGCCGCCCAGCTCGGACGGGATCGCGCTGGTCGCGGGGGTGCGGGTGTCCCACCCCGGGGTCCGCACCGTCGTGCTCGCCGAGCGCGACGACCCCCGCCGGGCCGCCCTCGCGCTCCAGGCGGGAGCCTCGGGCTGGGTGGCGAAGGACTGCTCGCTCTCCCGGCTGCTGGCCGTGATCCGCGGGGTCCTGCGCGAGGAGACCCACCTGCCGCCCGCACTGCTCACCGGGGTGCTCCGGGAACTGACCGCGGCGCGCAAGCACCGTACGGACAGCGAGCGGCTCGTGGAGTCGCTGACCCCGCGTGAACACGAGGTGCTGCGCTGCATGGTGGCGGGGCTGGGCCGCAAGGACGTGGCGGCGCGGCTGTTCCTGTCCCCGCACACGGTCCGCACCCACATGCAGAACGTGCTGGGCAAGCTGGGGGTGCACTCCACGCTGGCCGCGGTGGCACTGGCCCGGAGGGCCGGCGTACGGCCGGCGGACCTAGCCGGGGATGTTGTCGAACGGAGCGGTCAACTGGCGTAGCAGCCCGGCGAGATCGCCGCGCTGACTCTGCGAGAGCTGGGCCAGGATCGCCCGTTCCTGGGCCAGCAGCCCGGCGAGGGCCTGGTCGGCGCGGTCCCGGCCCTCGGGGGTGAGCCGCACCAGGACCCCCCGTCGGTCGCTGGGGTCCGGGAGCCGTTCGACGAGGCCCTTCTTCGCGAGCCGGTCGATGCGGTTGGTCATGGTGCCGGAGGTGACCAGGGTCTGGGTCAACAGCTGGCCGGGGGAGAGCTGGTAGGGCGCGCCGGCCCGGCGCAGCGACGTCAGGACGTCGAACTCCCACGGCTCCAGGCCGTGCTCGGAGAAGGCGAGCCTGCGGGCGCGGTCGAGATGGCGCGCGAGCCTGCTGACGCGGCTCAGTACCTCGAGCGGTTCCACGTCGAGGTCAGGGCGCTCCCGCCGCCATGCCGCCACCAGTCGGTCGACCTCGTCCTCCATGCCGATCAGTGTACGGGGTCTGTCGATGTGAAGTCTCTTCATAACAAGTATCTCGATCACGAGTATCTTGACATCGAGATATAAATGGAGCGAGCATGGGGCATGGAGGGGGCCGGAACGGATTCCGCTTCCGATCGCCCCGCCAGCAGGGAGGCTCGAACATGTATTCCGATACCGCGCGCGCCGGGACCCCCACGTCCACCGCGCCATCCGCCCCCACCTGGGATCCCCAGCAGTACCTCCGGCACTCGGGCCACCGCACACGGCCCTTCCTCGACCTGCTCACCCGCATACCCGAGCTCCCCCACCGCCCCGCCCGTATCGCCGACCTCGGCTGCGGCCCCGGCAATGTCACCACTCTTCTCGCCGAGCGCTGGCCCGAGGCCCGCATCACCGGCTTCGACCTCTCCCGGGAGATGCTCCACCGCGCGGATGAGGAGTACGCCGGGCCCACCCCCGGCGGCGGCAGCCTCGACTTCCGCCACGGGGACCTCGCCACCTGGCTCCCCGAGGAGCCCTACGACCTGATCGTCTCCAACGCCGCCCTGCAGTGGGTCCCCGGCCACCCCGGCTCCTTCGGAGCCTGGATCAACGGCCTGCGCCCCGGCGGCACCTTCGCCTTCCAGATCCCCGGCAACTTCACGGCCCCCAGCCACGCCCTGCTCGCCGAACAGTGCGACACCCCCCGCTGGCGGGCCCGGCTCGCCGGTCACGGCGCCCGCTACATCCATCTCCTCGAACCCGCCGAATACCTCGCCCGGTTCACCGAGCTCGGCTGCGCCGCCGACATTTGGGAAACCACCTACCACCAGCTGCTCCAGGGCCCCGACCCCGTGCTCGACTGGGTCAAGGGCACCGCCCTGCGCCCCGTCCTCACCGCCCTCGGCGACGACCGCGACGCCGTGGACGCCTTCCTCGCCGAATACCGCGACCGGCTGCGCGCGGCCTATCCGACCGGCCCGCGCGGCACCGTCTTCCCGTTCCGCCGCATCTTCGCCGTAGCCCGCAAGGAGGCATGACCGTGCTGACCGCAGTCGACCACGTGCAACTCGCCGCGCCGCCGGACTCCGAGGACCGGCTCCGCGCGTACTACACGGACGTCCTCGGCATGACCGAGATCCCCAAGCCGCCCGTCCTCGCCGCCCGCGGAGGCTGCTGGTTCGCCGCCGGGCCCGTGCAGCTGCACCTCGGCGTCGAGGAGGACTTCCGGCCCGCCCGCAAGGCCCATCCGGGGCTACGGGTGACCGACATCGAGGCGTACGCGAGCAGACTGCGGGAGCGGGGAGCCAGGGTGGTCTGGGACGACGACCTGCCGGGCCACCGCCGCTTCTACTCGGAGGACCCCGTCGGCAACCGGCTCGAATTCCTGGAACGGCACCGCCCGGAACCGGCAGCGCTGGAACCCTGCGCCTAGGGCGTGTCCGCACGACGGCGCCCCGCCACCGGATCTGCCGGTGACGGGGCGCCGTCGTGGTCCGCGCACGGGGCTCAGTTCTTGCGCCGGCCCACCAGCTGAGGCTTCGACTCCAGCCCGTCCAGCCCGTGCCAGGCCAGATTCACCAGGTGCGCGGCCACCTCCGCCTTCTTGGGCCGGCGCACGTCCAGCCACCACTGCCCGGTCAGCGCCACCATCCCGACCAGCGCCTGCGCGTACAGCGGGGCCAGCTTGGGATCAAAGCCCCGCGCCTTGAACTCCAGACCCAGGATGTCCTCGACCTGCGTGGCGATGTCGCTGATCAGCGAGGCGAAGGTGCCCGTCGACTGGGCGACCGGGGAATCGCGCACGAGGATCCGGAAACCGTCCGTGTACGACTCGATGTAGTCCAGCAGCGCGAACGCCGCCTGCTCCAGCAGCTCCCGCGGGTGCCCGGCCGTCAGCGCACCCGTCACCCCGTCCAGCAGCTGGCGCATCTCCCGGTCCACGACGACCGCGTACAGGCCCTCCTTGCCGCCGAAGTGCTCGTACACCACCGGCTTGGACACCCCGGCCTTCGCCGCGATCTCCTCCACCGAGGTGCCTTCGAAGCCCTTCTCCGCGAACAGCGTCCGGCCGATGTCCAGCAGTTGCTGGCGCCGCTCCGCGCCCGTCATCCGGACCCGGCGGCCGCGCCTGGGCTTGTCGCTGCTGGAATTGCTGCCGTCGATCGCCACGCCCCCCATCATGCCGCGTTCGACTCGTTTTCCCTGCGCCGGGCGTCGATGCGGGCCGCCGACGGCCAGCGGACGTCCGTCGCCCAGCCCAGCTGCTCGAACCAGCGGATCAGCCGCGCGCTGGAGTCGACCTGGCCGCGCAGCACACCGTGCCGCGCCGAGGTCGGGTCGGCGTGGTGCAGGTTGTGCCAGGACTCCCCGCACGAGAGCACCGCCAGCCACCAGACGTTGCCGCTGCGGTCCCGGGACCTGAACGGCCGCTTGCCCACCGCGTGGCAGATCGAGTTGATCGACCACGTCACGTGGTGCAGCAGCGCGACCCGCACCAGGGAGCCCCAGAAGAACGCCGTGAACGCGCCCCACCAGGACATCGTCACCAGACCGCCCACCAGCGGCGGGATCGCCAGGGAGAACATCGTCCAGAAGACGAAGTCCCGAGAGATCCGGCGGATCGCCGGGTCCTTGATCAGGTCGGGGGCGTACTTCTGCTGATCGGTCTGCTCCTCGTCGAACAGCCAGCCGATGTGCGCCCACCACAGCCCCTTCATCAGGGCCGGCAGCGTTTCCCCGAACCGCCACGGCGAATGCGGGTCACCCTCGTGGTCGGAGAACTTGTGGTGCTTGCGGTGGTCCGCCACCCAGCGCACCAGCGGCCCCTCCACCGCCATCGACCCCATCACGGCCAGGACGATCCGCAGCGGCCGCTTCGCCTTGAAGGAACCGTGCGTGAAGTAGCGGTGGAAACCGATGGTGATCCCGTGGCAGGCCAGGAAGTACATGAAGACCATCAGACCCAGGTCCAGCCAGCTCACCCCCCAGCCCCAGGCCAGCGGAACCGCCGCCAGCAGGGCCACGAAGGGCACGGTGATGAACAGCAGCAGAGCGATCTGCTCGATGGAGCGCTTGTTCTCGCCGCCCAGTGTCGCGGACGGCTCGGACGTGTCGGAGGGCGCGGAGGCACCCTCGATCAGATCGGGACTGGTGGTCATGGGTGTCCCCTGGGGGGTGAGAGAAGTCGGAGGGCTCCCGGGTCACGGACCCTACGGACCCGTAACCTACGGCATCGTAAGTATGGCAAAGCCGGGTACGCAGGCAAGAGGGGCAGCGCCGGGAGAAGGAGCGCGCGCGAGGTGTTCACGCGCCGCCTGATGAGACGTTTGTCCAGGCACACGCATCGGACACCTATCCTGGGTCCCGTCGGACAGCGCGGTCCGCACGGGCAGCCCGAGCTGCGCATCAGGAGCGGAGATCCCGCCCCCGGACGGAGTCCTGGGAAGGCATCGCCGCACGTCGCCGGGAGCCCACCGCCCAGTAGCGCTCGAACACTGCAAGGAGCCGCACCTGTGAGCAGTGCTGACCAGGCCCGCCAGGGCCAGGCCCCCGTCACCCCGGCCGCCACCGCCAACGCGGAACTGCGCGCGGACATCCGCCGCCTCGGCGACCTCCTCGGGGAAACCCTCGTACGCCAGGAGGGCCAGGACCTCCTCGACCTCGTCGAGCGCGTCCGCGCCCTCACCCGCACCGACGGCGAGGCCGCCGCCGCCCTGCTCGGCGACACCGACCTGGAGACCGCCGCCAAGCTCGTACGCGCCTTCTCCACCTACTTCCACCTCGCCAACGTCACCGAGCAGGTGCACCGCGGCAAGGAGCTCCGCGCCCACCGTGCCGCCGAGGGCGGGCTCCTCGCCCGCACCGCCGACATGCTGAAGGACGCCGACCCCGAACACCTGCGCGAGACGGTCAAGAACCTCAACGTCCGCCCCGTCTTCACCGCACACCCCACCGAGGCGGCCCGCCGCAGCGTCCTCAACAAGCTGCGCCGCATCGCCACGCTGCTGGAGGAGCCCGTCACCGGCGCCGGCGACCGCCGCCGCCACGACCTGCGCCTCGCCGAGAACATCGACCTCGTCTGGCAGACCGACGAACTGCGCGTCGTGCGCCCCGAGCCCGCCGACGAGGCCCGCAACGCCATCTACTACCTCGACGAGCTGCACGCCGGCGCCGTCGGCGACGTCCTCGAAGACCTCGCCGCCGAGCTCCAGCGCGTCGGCGTCGAGATCCCCGCCGGCACCCGCCCGCTGACCTTCGGCACCTGGATCGGCGGCGACCGCGACGGCAACCCCAACGTCACCCCCGAGGTCACCCGCGACGTGCTGATCCTCCAGCACGAGCACGGCATCACCGACGCCCTCGAACTCATCGACTACCTGCGCGGACTCCTCTCCAACTCCATCCGCTACACCGGAGCCACCGAGGAACTCCTCGCCTCCCTCCAGGCCGACCTGGAGCGCCTCCCCGAGATCAGCCCGCGCTACAAGCGGCTGAACGCCGAGGAGCCGTACCGCCTCAAGGCCACCTGCGTCCGGCAGAAGCTCCTCAACACCCGCGAGCGCCTCGCCAAGGGCATCCCGCACGAGGAAGGCCGCGACTACCTCGGCACCGCCGAGCTCCTCACCGACCTCACCCTCATCCAGACCTCCCTGCGCGAACACCGCGGCGCGCTCTTCGCCGACGGCCGCATGGACCGCACCATCCGCACCCTGGCCGCCTTCGGGCTCCAGCTCGCCACCATGGACGTACGCGAACACGCCGACGCCCACCACCACGCGCTCGGCCAGCTCTTCGACCGCCTCGGCGAGGAGTCCTGGCGCTACGCCGACATGCCGCGCGAGTACCGGCAGAAGCTCCTCGCCAAGGAACTGCGCTCCCGCCGCCCGCTGGCCCCCACCCCGGCCCCGCTCGACGCCGCCGGAGCCAAGACCCTCGGCGTCTTCGGCGCCATCAAGGACGCCTTCGAGAAGTTCGGCCCCGAAGTCATCGAGTCCTACATCATCTCGATGTGCCAGGGCGCCGACGACGTCTTCGCCGCCGCCGTCCTCGCCCGCGAGGCCGGCCTCATCGACCTCCACACCGGCTGGGCCAAGATCGGCATCGTCCCGCTCCTGGAGACCACCGACGAGCTGCGCGCCGCCGACGTCATCCTCGACGAGATGCTCGCCGACCCCTCCTACCGCCGCCTCGTCTCCCTGCGCGGCGACGTCCAGGAGG
Source organism: Streptomyces sp. NPDC030021 (assembly GCF_055574035.1). NCBI lineage: Bacteria > Bacillati > Actinomycetota > Actinomycetes > Kitasatosporales > Streptomycetaceae > Streptomyces > Streptomyces sp. NPDC030021. Next base: position 127,773 of record NZ_JBVIAH010000010.1, on the reverse strand, counting down.
TCATGCTCGGCTACTCCGACTCCTCCAAGTTCGGCGGCATCACCACCTCCCAGTGGGAGATCCACCGAGCCCAGCGCCGGCTGCGCGACGTCGCCCACCGCTACGGCGTGCGCCTGCGCCTCTTCCACGGCCGCGGCGGCACCGTCGGCCGCGGTGGCGGCCCCTCCCACGACGCGATCCTCGCCCAGCCCTGGGGCACGCTCGAAGGCGAGATCAAGGTCACCGAGCAGGGCGAGGTCATCTCCGACAAGTACCTGGTCCCCTCGCTGGCCCGCGAGAACCTCGAACTGACCGTCGCCGCCACCCTGCAGGCCTCCGCCCTGCACACCGCACCCCGCCAGTCCGACGAAGCCCTCACCCGCTGGGACGCGGCCATGGACGTCGTCTCCGACGCCGCGCACGCCGCCTACCGCGCACTCGTCGAGGACCCCGACCTGCCCGCGTACTTCTTCGCCGCGACCCCCGTCGACCAGCTCGCCGACCTGCACCTCGGCTCCCGGCCCTCCCGCCGCCCCGACTCCGGCGCCGGCCTCGACGGCCTGCGCGCCATCCCGTGGGTCTTCGGCTGGACCCAGTCCCGCCAGATCGTCCCCGGCTGGTACGGGGTCGGCTCCGGCCTCAAGGCCCTGCGCGAAGCCGGCCAGGAGGACGTCCTCGCCGAGATGGGCGGACGCTGGCACTTCTTCCGCAACTTCCTGTCCAACGTCGAGATGACGCTGGCCAAGACCGACCTGCGGATCGCCCGCCACTACGTCGACACCCTCGTGCCCGACCACCTCAAGCACGTCTTCGCCCGCATCGAGGCCGAACACGAGCTCACCGTCCGCGAGGTCCTGCGCATCACCGGCGCCGCAGAGCTCCTCGGCTCGAACCCGGTGCTCCAGCAGACCTTCGCCGTCCGCGACGCCTACCTGGACCCCATCTCCTACCTCCAGGTCTCCCTGCTGGCCCGCCAGCGCGCCGCAGCCGCCGCGGGCGAGGAAGCCGACCCGCTGCTCGCCCGCGCCCTGCTGCTCACGGTCAACGGCGTCGCCGCAGGCCTGCGCAACACCGGCTGACCCCGAGCCCTGGTATCCGTGTCCGTCACCCTTTGTGATGACGGACACGGATACCGGGCGCTACCGTGGACGTCCAGGACCACAATCCCGTCCATGGGAGCAACCATGACTGCCGAGCCCGTACACGACTGGTCGAGGCCGCCGTTGGACGGGTACACGGTGGACGACCTGCTGACGCTGCCGGACCTCCCGCGACACACCGAGCTGATCGACGGGAGTCTGGTCTTCGTGAGTCCGCAACGCTTCATCCACTCTGATCTGATCGACTTCCTCGTCACCCGGCTGCGACTGACCGCCCCCCGGCACACAAGGGTCGCGCGAGAGATGACTGTGGTGATCGACAAGCGCAACGGGCCCGAACCAGACATCTCAGTCGTGCGGCGAGAAGCCTGCACGAGCCCCATGCAGACCCACTTCTATGCCGCCGATGTCCTGCTCGCAGTCGAGGTGGTCTCGCCCGAGTCCGAAGCCCGGGACACCAAAGCGAAGCTGCACAAGTACGCCGCTGCCGGTATCCCGAACTACTGGATCGTCAAGATCGAGGGCGACGAAGCCATCGAACCGGTCGTGTACCTCTACGAGCTGGACCCCCACACACGTGCCTACGTCTGCCAGGGGATCCACACCAAGCCGTTCAGCGTCGACCGGCCCTTCGCCGCCGAAATCGACTTCGACGGGCTCGACGAGATGTAGCGGGTCAGGAGTTGTACGCCGACTGGGCGCGCTCCAGGCCCTCCTGGAGCAGGCATTCCACCGAGTCGGCGGCCCGGTCCACGAACCAGTCCAGCTCCTTGCGCTCCGTGGAGGAGAAGTCCTTCAGCACGAAGTCCGCGACCTGCATCCGGCCCGGCGGCCGCCCGATGCCGCACCGCACCCGGTGGTAGTCCGGGCCCATGGACTTGGTCATCGACTTCAGACCGTTGTGCCCGTTGTCCCCGCCGCCCAGCTTCAGCCGCAGCGTCGGGTAGTCGATGTCCAGCTCGTCGTGGACCGCGACGATCCGCTCCAGCGGCACCTTGTAGAAGTCGCGCAGCGCCGTCACCGGGCCGCCGGACAGGTTCATGTACGTCATCGGCTTGGCCAGCACCACCCGGCGGTTCGCCGGCCCCGGCGGACCGATACGGCCCTCGACCACCTGGGCCCGGGCCTTGTGCGCCTTGAACTTCCCGCCGATCCGCTCCGCCAGCAGGTCGGCCACCATGAAGCCGATGTTGTGGCGGTTGCCCGCGTACTCCGGTCCCGGGTTCCCCAGGCCCACGATCAGCCAGGGCGCCGCGTCGTCCGACATCAATAGCTCCTCGGTTCCTCTACGAAGACGACCGCCGTCCCGCTCCAGTGGAGCCGGACGGCGGTCGGTCAGCAACTGCTGAGGGGATGGGGCGAGGCTCAGGCCTCGGTGCCCTCGGCGGCCTCGGCGGCCGGCTCCTCGGCCTGCGGGGCCACGACCTGCAGGACGGCGATGTCGCCGTCGACGGCCAGGGTGGTGCCCGCCGGGAGGACCAGGTCCTTGGCGTGGATGGTGGCGCCGGCCTCAAGGCCCGCGATGGAGACGGTGACCTCGGTCGGGATGTGGGTGGCCTCGGCCTCGACGGAGATCGTGTTCTGGAGGGTCTCCAGCATGTTGCCGCCGGCGGCCAGCTCACCCTCGGTGACGATCGCGACGTCGACGGTGACCTTCTCGCCCTTCTTGACGATCAGGAAGTCGACGTGCGAGATCGAGCGCTTCAGCGGGTGCTTCTGCACGGCCTTCGGGATGACCAGCTCGGTGGCGCCGTCGATGTCCAGGGAGAGCAGGACGTTCGGGGTGCGCAGCGCCAGCTGGAGGGCGTGGGCGTCGACGTTGACGTGCTTCGGGTCGGTGCCGTGGCCGTAGATGACGGCGGGGGTCAGGGCGTCGCGACGGGCCTGACGGGCAGAGCCCTTGCCGAACACGGTGCGGACCTTGGCGGAAAGCTTGACCTCGGACATGCTCACTCCTCGTGGGGTGACGGAAGAAGGACGACAGTCACCCGGCCGGAACGGCCTGCTACGAAGAGCGCGTCGATAACGGAGCGTCCGTACCGGAAAAAAAGGTACGGCCTCCCTCGCCGAGCAACTCATGGAGTGTACCCGGCAGGGGAGGCCGTACCAAAAAGGATCTACCGCGGAGCGGTTACTGCTGCTCCTCGAAGAGGCTGGTGACCGAACCGTCCTCGAAGACCTCGCGCACCGCGCGCGCGATCATCGGGGCGATCGATAGCACCGTGATCTTGTCGAGCTCCAGGTCGGACGGGTCCGGCAGGGTATTCGTGAACACGAACTCGCTGACCTTGGAGTTCTTCAGGCGGTCGGCCGCCGGGCCCGACAGGATGCCGTGCGTGGCCGTCACGATGACGTCCTCGGCGCCGTGCGCGAACAGCGCGTCGGCCGCGGCGCAGATGGTGCCACCCGTGTCGATCATGTCGTCGACCAGGACGCAGACGCGGCCCTTGACCTCACCGACGACCTCGTGGACGGTCACCTGGTTGGCGACGTCCTTGTCGCGGCGCTTGTGCACGATGGCCAGCGGCGCGTCCAGACGGTCGCACCAGCGGTCGGCGACGCGCACGCGGCCGGCGTCCGGGGACACGATCGTGAGCTTCGTACGGTCCACCTTGGCGCCGACGTAGTCCGCGAGGACGTTCAGGGCCGAAAGGTGGTCCACCGGGCCGTCGAAGAAGCCCTGGATCTGGTCCGTGTGCAGGTCGACCGTGAGGATGCGGTCCGCACCCGCGGTCTTCAGCAGATCGGCGACCAGGCGGGCCGAGATCGGCTCGCGGCCCTTGTGCTTCTTGTCCTGGCGGGCGTACCCGTAGGACGGGACGATCACGGTGATGGAGCGTGCCGACGCGCGCTTCAGCGCGTCGATCATGATCAGCTGCTCCATGATCCACTTGTTGATCGGAGCCGTGTGGCTCTGGATCAGGAAGCAGTCCGCGCCACGTGCCGACTCCTGGAAGCGGACGTAGATCTCACCGTTCGCGAAGTCGAAAGCCTTGGTCGGCACGAGGGCGACGCCCAGCTGATGCGCAACCTCCTCGGCCAGCTCGGGGTGGGCGCGGCCGGAGAAGAGCATCAGCTTCTTCTCGCCGGTCGTCTTGATCCCGGTCACAGCACAGTCTCCTCAGACGTGTTGAAGCTGCTCGCCCCCATGTGCGTCCGTCCCGCACACGGTGAGCCAGCCGAATTGCGTGCACCTATCACGGTACGCCGTCGCGGGCGTACCTGTTTCCGGTCAGTTCACCTCAGGGGCGCTCGGCGTCCTCCGGGCCCGCCGACTGCGCCGCCGTGGCAGCCGCACTGCCCGGACGCTTGCGGGCCACCCAGCCCTCGATATTCCGCTGCTGGCCACGGGCCACGGCCAGGGCGCCGGGCGGCACATCCTTGGTGATCACGGAGCCGGCGGCCGTGTAGGCGCCGTCCCCGATGGTGACGGGAGCCACAAACATGTTGTCCGAGCCCGTCTTGCAGTGTGAGCCGACGGTGGTGTGGTGCTTGTGCTCACCGTCGTAGTTCACGAAGACGCTCGCGGCGCCGATGTTGGTGTACTCGCCGATCGTCGCGTCGCCCACGTACGACAGGTGGGGGACCTTGGTGCCCTCGCCGATCGTCGCGTTCTTCATCTCGACGTACGTACCGGCCTTGGCCTTGGCGCCGAGGTTGGTGCCGGGGCGCAGGTACGCGAAGGGGCCCACGCTCGCCTGCGGACCCACGACCGCGCTCTCGGCGACCGTGTTGTCCACCCGGGCGCCCGCGCCCACGTGGGTGTCCTTGAGCCGGGTGTTGGGGCCGACCTCGGCGCCCTCGGCGATGTGCGTGGTGCCCAGCAGCTGGGTGCCGGGGTGCACGATCGCGTCCTGCCCGAAGGTGACCGTCACGTCGATGAAGGTGCCGGCCGGGTCGACGACCGTGACGCCCGCGAGCATGGCCTGCTCCAGCAGGCGCGCGTTCAGCAGCGCGCGGGCCTCGGCGAGCTGGACGCGGTTGTTGATGCCGAGGATCTGCCGGTGGTCGCTGCCGACGGCCGCGCCGACGCGGTGCCCGGCCTCGCGCAGGATGCCGAGGACGTCGGTGAGGTACTCCTCGCCCTGGCTGTTGTCGGTGCGGACCTTGCCGAGGGCGTCGGCGAGCAGGGCGCCGTCGAAGGCGAAGACACCCGAGTTGATCTCACGGATCGCGCGCTGGGCGTCGGAGGCGTCCTTGTGCTCGACGATGGCCGTCACGGCGCCGCCGGCGTCGCGGACGATGCGTCCGTAGCCGGTGGAGTCCGGAACCTCGGCGGTCAGCACGGTGACGGCGTTGCCGTCGGCCTCGTGCGTCCGCGCGAGCCCGGCCAGGGTCTCCCCGGTCAGCAGCGGGGTGTCGCCGCAGACGACGATCACGGTGCCGGTGATGCCGCCGCCGAGCTCTTCGAGGGCCATGCGGACGGCGTGCCCGGTGCCGTTCTGCTCGTACTGGACGGCGGTGCGGACGTCGGCGTCGATGCCGGCCAGATGCGCGGTGACCTGCTCCCGGGCGTGCCCGACGACCACGACGAGGTGCTCGGGGTCCAGCTCACGGGAGGCGGCGACGACGTGACCGACGAGCGAGCGCCCGCAGATCTCGTGGAGAACCTTGGGAGTCGCCGACTTCATGCGGGTGCCTTCACCCGCTGCGAGTACGACGACGGCTGCCGGGCGGTTGGCGCTCACGGGGATGCCCTTCGGCTTCGGGGGTGGACCCGTGAAGGATACCGGGGTGCCGGTGCCCCCGAACGAACGCGGGTCCCGACCGTGAAGGTCCGGACCCGGAATCGAGCAGCTCCCCCGCCAGGACTCGAACCCGGACATAAGGCACCAAAAGCCTCAGTGCTGCCAATTACACCACAGGGGATAGTGAATGTGGCCTAATCGGACATTTTGGCGTACCGATCAAGCTGGCCGTCCCTACTATGCCGTACCACCTGCCCTCACCGCGACGGTACCCGTCCCCGCCGTTTCGGCGGCGGGTATTTCCCCGGGGTGCCGCGAAGGCCGCCCGTACGCTGGACGGCATGACCAAAACGGGGGAAGTGGAAGGCCGGGCCGGGCCGCCTTTGTGGTGGGTGCGGCGGCGGGACGCCGTGGGGGACGTGGTGCTCGGCGGGGTGTCCGCCGTCGAGTGCGCGTGGGAGGGCGTGCCCTTCGCCGCCGAGGCGGGACTGCCGACGTCGGTCGGAGTGCTGTTCGGGTTCGTGGTGGGGGCCACGCTCGTGCTGCGGCGGCGGTGGCCGATCGCCGTCGTGCTCGTCGGGATCGCCGTGTCGCCGGCCGCGATGGGGTTCCTGCTCGCGGTGGTCGGGATGTACACGCTGGCCTCCTCCGAGGTGCCCCGGCGGATCACGGCCACCTTGGCCTCGATGTCGCTGGCCGCGACCTTCGTCGTGATGTACCTGCGTACCCGCGGGGACGTGGAGGCCGACACGACGCTCGTGGTCGTGCTGTCCGGGTTCGTCGCGGTGGCGCTGACCGTGCCGCCGGTGCTGTTCGGCCTCTACATCGGGGCCCGGCGGCGGCTGATGGAGAGCCTGCAGGAGCGGGCGGACTCGCTGGAGCGGGAGCTGTCGCTGCTGGCGGACCGGGCGGAGGAGCGGGCCGAGTGGGCCCGTACGGAGGAGCGCACCCGGATCGCGCGGGAGATGCACGACGTGGTCGCCCACCGGGTGTCGCTGATGGTGGTGCACGCGGCCGCATTGGAGGCGGTGGCGGTCAAGGACCCGGCGCGGGCGGCGAAGAACGCGGCCCTGGTGGGGGACATGGGGCGGCAGGCGCTGACGGAGCTGCGCGAGATGCTCGGCGTGCTCCGGGCGCCGCCCAAGCCGGCCCCGGCTCCCGTGCCCGCGGTGCCCGCCGTGCCTGCGGTGCCCGCCGTCGCGTTCGCCGGCGGCATGGAGGACGGGCCCTCGCTCGGCGAGCTGGAGGCGCTGGTCGGGCAGTCGCGGGCGGCGGGGATGGCCGTGGAGATGCTGGTGCACGGCGAGTGGGCGGCGTACGCGGCGGAGATCGAGCAGACGGCGTTCCGCGTGGTGCAGGAGGCGCTCACCAACTGCCACAAGCACGCTCCGGGCGCGCGGGTCGTGGTGCGGCTCGCGCACCGGGCGGGGGAGGTGGCCATGCAGGTGGAGAACGGTCCCTGCGACGGGCAGGCCCCCGAGCCGGGCCTGCCCAGCGGGGGGAACGGACTCGTCGGGATGCGGGAGCGCGTCCTCGGACTGGGCGGGGTGTTCGTGTCCGGGCCGACCGACGCGGGCGGCTTCCGCGTCTCGGCGGTCCTCCCGACGGCCTAGCCGGTCCGCTCCCGCGGGGGTGACGGTGACGGCCCGGGGCCGGTCCGCTCCCGCGGGGGTGACGGTCCGAATGCACCCGGGCTGCGCCCGGGGCTCCGCGGCACTCTGCCGAGCCGATCCCGCAGGGCGGGTCCGGGCCGGTCGGTCCGCATCGGTCTGCGGGCCGGGGTCCGGGCGCGGTGCGGGCCGGTGCGCGGGGCCGGAGAGGGGTGTCTCCTCGGCTCGGCGCGTGCGGGCCGTCTCGGTGGCGGTCGCTGTTCGTCCTGCGGGCTGGGATTCGGGCGCGGTGCGGGCCGGGTGCGCGGGGCCGGGCAGGGGTGTCTCCTCGGCTCGGCGCGTGCGGGCATGTCTCGGTTGTACCCGGCGGTCGCGCGCTCGTCCTGCGGGGACACCCCTCCCCGTCCCCGCTCCCCACGCGTCGGGGCGGCTTCGGGGCACTGCCGGAGCCTCGCCGTGGGGCGGGGACACGGCGGAGTGTCCCCGCAGGACGAGCGCGCACCACCGGGCACCACCGCGACATGCCGCACCGCGCGAGCCGAGGAGACACTCCGGCGGGGCACCGCCCCACACCACCCAGCCCCGCCGGCGATTGAGGCGCGGGGCCCGGGGCAGAACCCCGGCACCACCGACCGACCGGAGCCGAACCGCAGAGCCCCCGCACCACCGACCGGCCGGAGTCGGCAACCCCAGCGGGAGCTAGGTGGTGAGGCGGGTCGGCTGGAGGCCCGTCAGGAGGAGGGTGAGGGCCTCGTCGACGTTGGAGCCGAGGTACCAGTCGCCGGTGTGGTCGATGCCGTAGACGCGGCCTTCGCGGTCGAGCGCGAGGTGGGAGGCGCCGTCGGCCTCGACGCCCAGCGGGCAGAGCTGGGTGGAGAGGGCCCGGCCGAGGTCGGCGAACGTGCGCGCGAGGTGGAGCCCGGTGAGCGGGTCGATCCGGACGGGCGTCGGGGCGACCTGGCGGCCGGGGCCGTGCGCGGCGACCGTCAGACCGCCGAACTCGGCCCAGGCCTCGACGGCGGCGGGGAAGACGGTGTGCCGGTGTCCGGCGGGCGTGGTGTGGTCCCGCAGGGCGTCGGCCCAGTACTCGGCCTGCTTGATGTCCCACCGGCCCGGTTCCCAGCCGGCGGTGCGCAGGGCGGAGTCCACGGCGACCGGGAACCGGGTGGCCGAGGAGCGGTCGTAGGAGGCGGATGCGGTGGTCATGGCTACTCGGATGGGGTGAGGTCGACGGAGCGTACGCCGAAGTGGGCGAGGAGTGCTTCGCAGGAGCGGCAGGGGGCTGCGTAGCTGCCGTGGAGGGGGTCGCCGTCCTCGCGGATGCGGCGGGCGGTGATCTTCGCGTGTTTGAGGGAGCGGCGGGCCTCGGTCGGGGAGAGGGGTTTGCGGGAGGCGCGCCGGGAGCGGGCGCCCTCGACGGCGGTGAGGTGGCGGGAGAGCAGGATCGCCTCGGGGCACCGGCCGGTGAATCGTTCGCGCTGGCCGCTGGTGAGGGTGTCGAGGAAGTCCTGGACGAGCGGGTGGAGCACGGGCGGCTGATCGGCCTTGCCGGCGGTGCCGGTGAGGGTTTCGCCGCGTACGGAGAGGGCGGCGGCGATGGTGGGGAGGATGCCGTCCCGGCGGAAGCGCAGGACGGGCACGGCGGGGCGGCCGTCGGTGCTGCTCCAGCGCAGGCGGGGGTCGCCGGCGGGGCCGGCGGCTTCGCCGGCCGGGCCTGTGGAGCCGGGCGCGCCAGGCGAGCCGAGTGCGCCCGGTGCGCCTGCTGCGTTCGGCGCGGTGTCGCCGGATTCTGTACGTGTTGCCGTGTGGTGCATGGTCGCGCTTTCCCTCCCGTGGCGGCGGTGGTGACCGCTGTCGCGCGCGCCCCCGTGCCGCGGGGACAGCCTGTCAAACGTCACCTGTCATGCGGAAGCTGGGTCGAATATTCGTATCAATTCGGATGTTCCCGGCCCTCGGGCGGGTGCGCCGGTCGGGCGCGGGTAAGGCTCTTGCCCCAGCGCATAGGCTGTGGTGAACCAGCCAGATCCAGCAGGGGGCTACCGCCATGACGACAGGTCGGCTCGGGCAGCAGGCCGCGCCACCCAACGCCGCTTACTCGGGGCAGGTCGTGCATTTCCCGGACCCGGTCCGGGCCGCTCGGCATCCTCACGGGGTGCGGATGGACGGCAATGGGCATCCGGACTTCTCCGCCTACGCGCGCGCGGCGGTGGAGATCGCCGAACCGCCGGAGGGCTTCGGCGTGGACGAGCTGCGGCTCACGGACTACGTGTCCGCGAACGCGGCGATGAAGGCCGCCGGGCACGAGCTGTGGGACACGGTCGGGCCGGTGGCGACCCCGCACGGCTGGACCTGGCACCACGTGGCGGGTTCGCGGCGCATGGAGCTGGTCCCGGTCGAGGTGAAGGCCCTCCTGCGGCATCACGCGGGCCTGGCGACGGCTCCGGTGGACCACGACAAGCGCGGGACGCGGCCGTTGCAGGAGGTGCGCCCGGCGCACCTGGGGCTGCCCAAGTCCGTGGTGTCGGTCGCCGAGGAGCAGGTGCAGGGGGTCGAGGAGGACCTCGGCTACCGGCTGCCCGAGGCGTACCGCTCGTTCCTGAAGGCCGCGGGCGGCTGCGCGCCGGTGGGCGCGGGCCTGGACGTGGACCTCGGTCTGCTGGTGGACCAGCCGTTCTTCACGGTGCGTGAGGAGGCGGCGGTCAACGACCTGGTGTATGTCAACAAGTGTCTGCGGGACCACCTGACGAAGGACTACCTGTGCGTGGCCTTCGCCCAGGGCGGGCTGCTCGCGCTGAAGGTCAAGGGTGAGGGCATCGGCTCGGTGTGGTTCTCCCCGTACGACGATGCCCGCGACCGGGACGGCTGGTCGGTCCAGGAGCGCGTGGAGCGGTTGTTGCTGCCGTGCGGTGCCGATTTCGACGCCTTCCTCGAGAGGCTGGCCGGTAACCCGCCGGAGCTGGAGACGGTGGCCGGTCTGATGGTGGACGGCGGATTCGCACGTTCGGTTCCGGTGCCGGGCTCGGCACCGGTGGAGGGGTGAGCGCGCGATGGTGACGTTTGCGCAGGCGCAGGAGCGCGCCGAGGAGTGGATCAACGGGGACGTGCCCGCGTACCAGCACCGCGAGGTGCGCGTACGGGAGTTCGGGCTCGGGTTCGTGGTGTGGGCGGAGGACCGCGCAGCGGGTCCCGTGTCCGGTGGTGGGCGGCAGCGGCTGGTCATCGCGCGGGACAGCGGGGAGGTGACGCTGTGGCCGGGACTGCCGGTGGGTGAGGTGATCCGCCGGTACGAGGAGGAGTACGGGGCCGTGGCCGCGGCCGTTTCGGAGGCTTCGGTCCCGCAGCCGCGGATCGACTCGGAACAGACGTCGTTCATGCTCAGCCCGCCAGAGTGGCTGCAGGAGGCCGCGGACCGGGCGGGGATCGCGCCGAGGTCGACGCCCACGCCGGCTCCGGCCGCGCCCGTCGACGCCGTGGCCGAGCCTGAGCCCGCGCCGGCTCCCGCGGCACCGGCAGCGCCTGTCGAGGCAGTGCCGCTGCGGCGCGGGGGCGAGATCCCGTACGAGCCCACGGCCAACGACGGGGTTCCGGCGACGGCCCCTGCCCCGGCTCCGGCCGCGCCCGCGGTGCCGATCGGTGCCACGCCCTGGGCGGGCACCGATGTGAACTCCGGTACGGACGACGCGTCCGTACCGCTGCCCGCGACGGTGTTCGCGCCGCCGCTGTCCGGGTCGGACCTGGAGGACGCGCCGTCGTCCGGGGTGGCCCCGGAGGCGAAGACCACGCTGATGCCGGGCGGCAGCCAGCTGCCGAGGACCGCGGTCGTGCCCGCGCTGGGTTCGCCGGGCGATGCGGCGGGCGGTTCGCAGGGCGGCTCGCAGGGCGGTTCGGCGGCGAGTGACATCGCGGACGCCCCGACCAGCAAGGCCCAGATCTCCCGGCCGTCGACGCCGTCGACGCCGCCGGGTCCGCCCGGTGCGCCTTCGGCTCCCGGAGGCGGGGCGCACCACGCCGCGACGATGCTGGCCGGCCCCGGTGTTCCGCAGCCGCCCGGTCCGCCCGGTGCACCGGGCGCGGGTCAGCCGCCGGCGCCCCCCGGTCCGCCGGGTGCTCCGGGGTCGCTGGGCCGTGGGCTCGACCATGCCGCGACGATGCTGGCCGGTCCGGCCGTCACGGGTCAGCCGCCGGCGCCTCCCGGTCCGCCGGGGGCTCCGGGTGCGGGTGCGGGTGCGGGTGCGCCCCAGCCTCCCGGTCCGCTGGGTGCTCCGGGGTCGCTGGGCCGTGGCCTCGACCATGCCGCGACGATGCTGGCCGGTCCGGCCGTCACGGGTCAGCCGCCCGCGCCTCCCGGTCCGCCCGGGGCTCCCGGTGGCGGGGCCCATCACGCCGCCACGATGCTCGCGGGTCCCGGCGTACCGCAGCCTCCGGGTCCGCCCGGTGCGCCCGGTGCGCCTGCGGCCCCCGGTGCGCCCGGCGCCCCCGGTGGCGGGCTCGACCATGCCGCCACGATGCTGGCCGGCCCGGCCATGGTGCAGCCGCCCGGGCCCCCCGGCCCGCCGCCCGGCGTGCCCGGCGGTCCCGGTGGTCCCGGTCCCGGCGCGCAGCCCCCGGTCCCGACCGGTGCGCCCACCGTCGGCCCCGGCTACCAGGCCGTGCTCCGCTACCGCGCGCCCGACGGCTCCGAGCAGCAGCTCATCCGCCGCTCGGCGCCCGGTACCCCGCACCCGGAGTGGCAGATCCTCTACGAGCTGCGCGCCATGAACGTGCCGCCGCAGCAGGTGCTGGAGCTGCACACCGAGCTGGAGTCCTGTGAGCTGCCCGGCGGTTACTGCGCCCGGATGATCCGGGAGACCTGGCCGCAGGTGCGGATCACGAGCGTGGCCCCGTACGGCAAGGACCACGCGGGCCGTCAGCAGGGCATGCGGCACCTGCTCACCCACCAGGGCGAGCTGCACCAGGTGGCGGACGGTCCGGCGCGCCCGGCGCCGGTACGGGCGCCGCTGCCGCAGGTCCCGCTGCAGCCGGCGATCCCGCTGGAGGCGATCGCGCAGGAGCTGACGGCCGCGTTCGGTCCGCAGGGCGTGTTCCGCTTCGACCAGCGGGCGGTGTCCCGTCAGGGTGTGCCGGAGATCGTGGCGCAGACGCTGATGTGGTCGGGTCTGCCGGTCGATTTCGGGCCGTTCTTCTGGGCGCAGGCGGTGCCGGGCCAGCCGGTGCCGACGCTGGCCGAGCTGGCGCAGCAGCGGGGGGTGCAGCCGGCCTCGGACGCGGGTTCGTACCTCGTCGTCGGCAGCGACTTCGGCAAGGCGCTGTGCGTGCAGTACGGCACCGCGCACATCGTGGCGGTGCCGGTGGAAGGCGGCCCGGGAGGTGCTCCCGTACCGCCGCAGTTCGTGAATTCGAGCCTGCCGCAGTTCGTGCGGTCCCTGGCGATGCTGGGTCACATGTGGCGGCTGCGCCAGCATCTGACGCCGGAGCAGGCGGGGCGCTGGACCGTCGACTTCCAGGCGAGTCTGGCGGGGCTCGACAGCGCGGCGCTGTCCTCGCCGGAGAGCTGGTGGTCGGTGCTGCTGGAGCAGATGTGGGACGGACTGCTCTGACCGGCTGATCGAGTGATCGTGTGATCGGCTGGATGGCCGGGTCGGGACCTTCGAACAGGGTCTCAGCCCGGCCATTCCGGCTTCTGGGATCAAATGGCGCATCCTTGACGGGAATCCCCGCGAGAGAGGCGCATCCAGGATGAGTGCACCCTTTGCGACCGTGCGCGGTCGTGGCTACCGCATGGAAGAGGTCGACCGGTATCTCGCCCGGCTCTCCGGGAGCCGGGACGAGGCCTGGGAGCGGGTGGCGCGGCTGACGGTCCTGGCCAAGCAGATGGAGGCGGACGCGGCGCGGCTGCGGGCGGCGGTCTCCGCGCTGGCTCCGCAGACGTACGACGAGCTGAGCGAGCGGGCCCGCCGGATCCTGCTGCTGGCGGAGGAAGAGGCGGACGCCCTGCGGACGGACGCGCGGGTGGACGCCTCGACGACGCTCGGCGCGGCCGAGGCGCGTGCCGATCGGGTGGCGGAGCTCGCGCGGGGCGATGCGGAGGCGGTGCGCGAGCAGACGGAGGTCCGGGCCCGGCAGGGGCTGCTGCGGGCGCAACGCGAGGCGGACGACGTGCGGTCGGCGGCGCGGGAGGACGCGGCGGCGTGGCGGGCGCAGGCGGCGGCCGCGCTGGCGGAGACGCGGCGGCGGGCGGAGGCGGAGCGGGCGGAGCGCGAGCAGGAGCAGGCGGAGCGCCGGGAGGCGGCGGAGCGGGAGCTGGCGGAGCGGGAGGCGGACCTGGAGGCGCGCCACGCGGAGCAGGAGCGGTACGTCGAGGCCCGTCTGGCGGAGGCGCGGCGGGAGTTCGCCGAGGCGGAGGAGTCGGCGCGGCACGGGCAGGAGGACGCGGAGGCGCGGGCCGCCGAGCTGGTCGCGCAGGCGCGGGTGGCGGAGGAGCGGATCGGGCGCGAGACGCGGGGGATCCTGCGGGAGCACGGGGAGGCGGCGGAGGAGATGCGGGCGCACATGAACCGCGTCCGCTCCAGCCTGGCGGCACTGACGGGCCGGGCTCCGGCGGAGGGCTAGGGCGTGTCCGGTCCGGGGGTCGGGCCGGGCCGGCACCCCGGACCGCTCGTCTCGTCCACGGCCTGCAACCCAGGAATCGCGGACAACACCAAGAACCCCACCACCCCGACCCCGGCGCGGCGAGGGCCGCGGCCCCGAGAGCGCAGGTTCTCCAACTGGTTCGGGCAGTGCGCATGGTGGCCCCCGTGTGCGAACGGACTGGTCGATCGACCGGTTCATTCCCCGGCGGAGCTGGTGGAGAGCCGTTCCTGACGGACCATTACGGATTCAGGACGTGGCGGTGGCCGTTCCCCGACGGTCGGCGGTGGTGACCGCCGGACGGACATGGGTCAGGAGGAGGTCCAGGAAGCGGTCCGGGCGACGGAGTGCGGCGAAGTGGGAGGCCCCCTCGATCAGTTCGAAGGCCTTCACCGGTGCCTCGACGGCGTCGAAGTACGCCTTGGCGCGCGCCGCCGGGGTGATCACGTCGAGCGCTCCCTGGAAGATGAAGAACGGCATCTCGAAGCGGGTTCCGTCGGCCAGGTCGTCGAACTCCGACGCCCCCTCGGTGACGGACTCCGAGAAGCCCTGACCGCCGAAGTACGCCTTGATCCGGCCGAGGGTGTAGAGCGGTGACAGCCACAGCGACCCGATGATCACCTTCTTGACCGTGTCCAGGGTCAGCGGGTCGCTGCCGGCGCACAGCTTGTCGTACGAGGACCGCTGCGCGGAGGTCCAGCGCCGGGGGTCGGACCCCATCGCCTCGATCGTCGCCACGTCCTTGGTCCGGCCCGCGGCCCGCAGCCGCTCCAGCGTGCCCTCGTAGGCGGAAGTGTCCCGGCCCGCCTCCTGGATGTTCTGGTCGGTGCCGACGTACGCGGAGTAGAGCTCGGGGTGGTTGCGGGCCAGTCGGAGCCCGAAGGTGGTGCCGAAGGAGCTCGGCAGCAGCACCACCCGGTCCACGTGCATCCGGTCGAGGACGTACCGGGTGACCTCCAGGGCGTCCTCGTAGAGCCGGGCGAAGGTGACCGGTCCGCCCTGGTCCGCAGGGGCGTGGGCGAAGGTCAGGCCGGCGCCGCGCATGTCCCAGCGGACGAGGGTGAAGTGCTTCTCCCACTCCCGGGTGCGGGCTCCGTAGGGGGAGTTGGCCGCCCCGGGGCCGCCGTGGATCTCCAGGAGTACGGGGTTGGTGCGGTCCTCGCCGCGGATCGAGATCCACTGGTCGATTCCGCCGATGGGGACGAAGCCCTGCTCGTCGATGCCGGTCGGCGCGTCGATCCGCATGAGTGCGGCGTTCGCCGAGCGTCGCACGGCGCGGTGGCCGAGCAGTCCGGCGACGGGCGTGGCGAGTACGGCGGTGGCGGCGGCGAGGATGACACCGAGCATTACTGTTTCCCCCAGACACTGTTTTGCTGACGGGGGGAAGATTACGCGATGCCGGTGATTTGTAAACCCCTGTTGCGTCAGGGGAGTTCGGCGAGGAACTCCTCGATCAGCGGGGCGATCTGCGGGAGGTGGGTCTCCAGGGCGAAGTGGCCCGCGCCCTCGAAGACGTGCACCTCGGCTTCGGGGGCGTCGCGGAGGTAGGCCTTCGCGCCCGCCGGGGTGAAGAAGGGGTCGCCCGCGCCCCACACGACCAGCACCGGGATCCGGGCGGCGCGCAGCCAGGCCTGCCAGGCGGGGTAGTGGGCGAAGTTGGAGGCGTAGTCGAAGGCGAGGTCGGCCTGGGCGTCGGCGCGGCCCGGCAGGCCGAGGTGGTGCACGTCGAGGGTCCAGCTGTCGGGGGAGAGGAGGCCGGTGTCGGCGACGCCGGTCTCGTACTGGAAGCGGGTGCCCTCCAGGGTGAAGAGCCCCCGGACGCGCTCCTCGTCGCCGGGGACCTCCCGCCGGAGTCCGGCGAACTCGCGGGCCGCGTCCGAGAGGCCTTCCTCGTAGGCGTTGCCGTTCTGGACGATCAGGCCGGTCACCCGCTCCGGCCGGCGCGCGGCGAGCCGCAGCCCGACCGGGGCGCCGAAGTCGAAGACGTACAGGGCGAAGCGGTCCAGTCCGAGGGCATCGGTGAAGCCCTCCATGACGTCGGCGAGCCGGTCGAAGGTGTACGTGAATCCGGCCGGTGCCTCGGTGCGGCCGAAGCCGGGGTAGTCGGGGGCGATCAGGCGGTACGGGGTGTCGCCGAGGGCGTCCATCAGGCGGGCGAACTGGTGCGAGGCGGTGGGGAAGCCGTGCAGGAGCAGCAGTACGGGGCCGTCGGCGGGGCCGCTCTCGCGGTAGGCGACGCGGACTCCGTCCACGTCGACGGTGCGGTGCCGGATGGTGGGAATGGTGCGGCGAGCGGTCATCACATGCCTCCTGCGTCCTTGTTTCCATTAGTCTTGCCGGTGATCGCTAATGGGTCAAGCGATTGCAGTAGCATTAGTCGGATGACAGTGACCTTCCCGCTCACCGGTGAGCCCCTCGCGCTGGACCTCCTCAACACCGAGGCCGCGGTGGGCGACCTCGTCGCCGGCCCGGCGGGGCTCACGGCCTGGCTGGCCGCGCAGGCCGGGCGGCTGACGCCCGTCGACGCCGTGGGTGAGGGCGAGGTGGCCGCCGTACGGGCCGTACGGGAGGCCGCGCGCCCGGCGCTCGACGCCGTGCGGCGCGGTGAGCGGCCCCCGGCCGGGGCGCTCACCGCGCTGAACGAGGCCCTGGCCGCGGCGCCCTCGCACCGCGTGCTGGCCTGGAGCGAGGCGGGCGGGATCGCCGCCGGCACGCACCGGCCCGCGGATCCGGCCCGGCGGCTCGCGGCGGAGCTGGCCGAGGCGGTCGCGGAGCTGCTGACGGACCCCCGGGTGGCGCAGGTGCGCGCGTGCGAGGCCCACGACTGCGTCCTGCTCTTCCTGCCGGCGCACCCCCGGCGCCGCTGGTGCGTGGCATCGGTCTGCGGCAACCGGGCCCGGGTGGCCCGGTACTACGCACGTCACAAGGGCGACTAGCCCGAGACGGTGATCAAGCACAGGAGGGCCGGCTCGCCCCGGTCCGGCCGGTGCGTCTCCGAGCCGCCGGTGCGGGTGCGCGCGGGCACCTCGTCCGCGCCGCCGGTCTCCCGCCCCCACGCCTCGGCGTCGGCGCTCAGCCAGGCTTCACAAGGGGCTCGGCACGGGTCAGCCCGCCGGCCGCGTCTGTTGCCGGGCCGGGACGGGGGGCTTCGCCAGGGGCTCGTAGTGGTACGGGTCGCTGCGCAGGCCGCGCGCCGTGACGACCACCGTGAACGGGGGTGCCCCCGGGGCCGGGAGGGTGGCGGTCAGGGCGCCCGTCAGGGGGTCGGCCTGTGCCGGAAGGGGGGCGTCGTCCACGGTGAGGAGGGTCGGCGGGCCCGCCGGGTCCGGGGCGAATCCGCCGCCCTCGACCGTCAGGCGGCCGTCCTCCAGCGCGACGTGCGTGATCACCGGGTTGGCGCGGACGGCCATCTTGTTGACCAGGTACGCGCCCGCGGGTGCGCCCGTCAGGGCCCACATCTCGGCGGGCAGGCGCGGGAGTCCGCCGCCCACGTCCGCGAGGTAGAACAGCACCACGTACAGCATGGTGACCGCGCTGAGGGCGACGTACTGGAGGTCCACGAGGTCGGTGCGCCCGCTGTCGTTCGCGATCAGCTCCCGCAGCGGCCGCCGGCCCGACACCGTCGGCCTCGCGGCGGGCTTGGCCATGCTGCCGTGTTCCACGCGCAGGCCGACGACCGCCTTCGCGGCGATCAGCGCCACGTACGGGCCGCCGAGCAGCGGCAGGTACACCGTCGTCAGGGTGGACAGCGGGCCGTCGGTGCCGCGGAAGTACGCGATGCCCCCGCCCGCGGTGAGCCCGTAGCCGAGGATCGCCAGCAGCAGCCAGACCAGGATCACCGTCCAGGCGAGGGCGAGCGCCGTCGAGGTGGAGAGGCGGCCGTCGCGGCCGGTGATGAAGCCCGGGCTGCGGCGGAGCCGCAGGCAGAGCGGGCCGGCCAGCGCGGCCAGTAACGCGAGTGCGCAGAGTGCGGATGCCATGTCGTCGTCCCCCCGGAAACGGTCCTGGCACGAGGGTTACCCATTGGCCCGGCCATGACAAGGCGACTTTCCGCAGACGGTCTACTCCTCCTGCTGTTCGCGCAGTTCCGGCAGGACGGGGAACCGGCGCGGTGCCACCAGCAGCAGGACCAGCAGCGCGGCCAGGGCGGCTGCCGTGGCGCCGAGGAAGATGTGCTCGACGGCGGCGGCCACGGCCTCGCGCAGGTAGCCGGCGGCGGCAGCGGGCAGCAGTTCCGGCCGGTCCAGTGTCTTCGCCACGTCGTCCAGGTGCTCCGGGAGGCCGGGTGCGGGGGCGTCCGCCAGGCGGGCGGCGATGGTGGCGTTGGCGACGGCGGCGAGCAGGGCGGCGCCCACGCTCTGGCCGACCTGCCGGCAGAACAGTACCGAGGCCGTCGTCGTCCCGCGCTCGGCCCAGCCCACGGTGGACTGGACCCCGACGATCAGCGGGAGCTGGAAGAGGCCGAGGGCGCCGCCCAGCAGCAGCATGACCAGTGCGGGCTGCCAGGGCCGGGCGGGGTAGGGCAGCAGGGTGAAGGAGAACAGGATCACCGCGGCGAGCGCGATCCCGACGGCCGCCGTGTTGCGGAAGCCGATGCGCCGGTAGACGTGCTGGCTGCAGGCGGCGGTGACGGGCCAGCTCAGGGTCATCACCGACATGACCAGGCCGGCGCCGACGGGGCCGAGGCCCAGCACGGACTGCGCGTAGGTCGGCATGAACACCATGGGGGCGACCATCAGCAGGCCGAGTGCCCCCATGGCCAGGTTGACGGCGGCGATGGTGCGCCGGCGCCATACCCAGCCGGGCAGGATCGGTTCCTCGGCCCGGCGTTCCACCCGGACCACGACGACGGCCAGCAGCGCGCTCGCGCCCAGCAGCCCGAGCGAGGGCGCGGACAGCCAGGGCCAGGCGACCCCGCCCTGGACGAGCGCGAAGAGCAGCAGCCCGCCACAGGCGAAGACGGCGAGCGCCCCCGCCCAGTCGACCGGTCCCCGGCGCCCCGGCGACCGGACGGGCTCGGTCAGGTGACGGGCGATCATCCACAGGGCGAGCCCGGCCAGCGGCAGGTTGATCAGGAAGATCCAGCGCCAGTGCGCGTACGAGGCGAGCAGCCCGCCGAGCGCCGGGCCGGCCACGGCCGAGGCGGCCCAGACGCTGGACATCCGGGCCTGGATCCGCGGCCGGTCCCTGAGCGGGTAGAGGTCGGCGGCCAGGGTCTGGATCGTGCCCTGGAGGGCGCCGCCGCCCAGGCCCTGGACGATGCGGAAGGCGATGAGGGCGGCCATGTTCCAGGCGGACGCGCACAGCAGCGAACCGATGAGGAAGAGGCCGATGCCGAAGAGCAGGACGGGCTTGCGGCCGAAGGTGTCGGACAGCTTCCCGTAGACGGGAAGGGTGACGGTCACCGCGAGCAGGTAGCCGGAGAAGAGCCAGGAGAAGACGGAGAATCCGCCGAGTTCGCCCACGATCTGCGGGACGGCGGTGGCCACGATGGTGCTGTCCAGGGCGACGAGGGCCATGCCGAGCATCAGTGAGGCGACCACCGGGGCCGGCGGTCGTGCGGCCGGCTTGGCCGCGGGCGCGCCGCTGGTCGCGTTCTTGGCCGGAACCCCGGCCCCGGGGGTATCGGCCGCGGGCCCCGAGGGTATGCCGTCCGGGCTCGCGCCGGTGCTCTCCGCCGATGCCACCGAGATTCCTTCCCCCTGCACGTAACTGCGGGGAACACCATCTCACCGCCGGGTGGCGGGCGGTATCCCCCAGGGTTCGTACGCCGAAGGATGCAGATCCCCTAGGGGTCCCTCCGCACAACGGGCCAGGGGTCGTTCCTCCCGGCGGAGGACGTGAGCGGCCCGGGCGTCTCCTTAACTGGAACCTACGCACCACAGGCCGGGGGGTGGGGTTAACCCCCGGGCGGATACGGCGATGGGCACCAGCGCGCCGCGCCTCCGCCCGGCGGAGACTTCATGACGGCGACGAGCGCACAGCCGCACACCGACGCACACGCACGCACGCACGCACGCACGCACACGCACGCACGCACACGCACGCACGCATTCGAAGAGGGAGAAAGACCGTGACAACGGCTATGACCGAAACCAGGCACGGGGGTACTGGAGGGCATGCAGCCGTCGCGGCCCGGGCGCGCAAGGTCGTCAAGGCCTACGGCTCCGGGGAGACGCGTGTCGTCGCCCTCGACGACGTCGACGTGGACATCATGAGCGGCCAGTTCACCGCGATCATGGGTCCCTCCGGCTCCGGCAAGTCCACGCTGATGCACTGCCTCGCCGGTCTCGACACAGTGACCAGCGGCCAGATCCACCTGGACGACACCGAGATCACCGGGCTGAAGGACAAGAAGCTCACGCAGCTGCGCCGCGACCGGATCGGCTTCATCTTCCAGGCCTTCAACCTGCTGCCCACGCTCAACGCCCTGGAGAACATCACGCTCCCCATGGACATCGCGGGCCGCAAGCCCGAAGCGGAGTGGCTGAACCGGGTCGTGGAGACGGTCGGCCTCGCCGGCCGGCTCAAGCACCGCCCGACCGAGCTCTCCGGCGGCCAGCAGCAGCGCGTGGCGGTCGCCCGCGCCCTCGCCGCCCGCCCGCAGATCATCTTCGGCGACGAGCCGACCGGAAACCTGGACTCCAGGGCGGGCGCCGAGGTCCTCGGCTTCCTGCGCCGCTCGGTGGACGAGCTCGGCCAGACGATTGTCATGGTCACGCACGACCCGGTGGCGGCCTCCTACGCGGACCGCGTCATCTTCCTGGCCGACGGCAAGATCGTCGACGAGATGTACGGACCCACCGCCGACCAGGTCCTGGACCGCATGAAGGACTTCGACGCGCGCGGGCGGACCTCATGAGCAACACCGTCCTGAAGACCTCGCGGCGCAACTTCGTCGCCCACAAGGGACGGATGGCGCTCTCCGCCGTCGCGGTCATGCTCTCCGTCGCCTTCGTCTGCGGCACCCTGGTGTTCACCGACACCATGAACACCACCTTCGACAAGCTGTTCGCCGTCACCAACTCCGATGTGACCGTCAGCCCGAAGGAAGCCGAGGAGGGGGAGGAGACCCCGCAGCGCGGCCGCCCCGAGATCCTGGCGGGCTCGGCCGTGGAGCAGGTGCGCAAGGCCGAGGGCGTCAAGAGCGCCGAGGGCGGCGTCGTGTCGATGTCCGTCACCGTCGTCAACGCCAAGAACGAGAACCTGGGCTCGACCACCGGCGCCCCGACCATCGCGGGCAGCTGGAACGACAACGAGCTCAAGTCCATGAAGATCACCTCGGGCAACGCTCCGCGCGGCCCGACCGAGATGATGGTCGACGCCGACACCGCCGAGAAGCACCACCTGAAGCTCGGTGACGAACTGCGCACGATCACCATCGCCGGCGACATCCGCGCCAGGATCACTGGTATCGCCACCTTCACCGTGACCAACCCGGGCGCGGCCATCGTCTACTTCGACACGGCCACCGCGCAGCAGGCGCTGCTCGGCTCCCCCGGCTCCTTCACGCACGTCAACGTCACCGCCAAGGACGGGGTGAGCGACGAGCAGCTCAAGCGGAACGTCGCGGCGGCCGTCGGCGCGGACACGTACAAGCTGCAGACCGCCAAGGAAGCCGCGGACGCCAACCGCAAGGACGTCGGCTCCTTCCTCAACGTCATGAAGTACGTGATGCTCGGCTTCGCCGGGATCGCCTTCCTCGTCGGCATCTTCCTGATCTTCAACACCTTCTCGATGCTGGTGGCCCAGCGCACCCGCGAGATCGGCCTGATGCGCGCCATCGGCGCCGACAGCGGGCAGATCCTCAAGTCCGTGGTCGTCGAGGCCTTCCTGCTCGGGATCGTCGGCTCGCTCCTGGGTATCGGCGCCGGCATCGGCCTCGCCATCGGCCTGATGCAGCTCATGGGCTCCATGGGCATGCACCTGTCCACCGACGACCTGACGATCGCCTGGACCACCCCGGTCGTCGGCCTCTACCTCGGCATCAAGGTCACCGTCGTCTCCGCCTTCATCCCGGCCCGCCGGGCCGGCAAGGTCTCCCCGATGGCCGCGCTGCGCGAGTCCGGCACCCCGGGCGACAGGAAGGCCGGCGTCGTCCGCGCCGTCCTCGGCCTGGTCCTCACCGGCATCGGCGGCGCGGGGCTCTACCTCGCCACCGCCGCCGAGGAGGCCGGACCCGGATCGCTCTGGCTGGGCCTGGGCGTCGTCTTCAGCCTCATCGGCTTCATCGTGATCGGCCCGCTGCTCGCCGCGGGCGTGGTGCGGGTGCTCTCCGGCGTGGTGCTGCGGCCCTTCGGGTCCGTGGGCCGGCTCGCGGAGCGCAACGCCCTGCGCAACCCGCGCCGCACCGGTGCCACCGCCGCCGCGCTGATGATCGGCCTCGCGCTGGTCGCCTGCCTGTCGGTGGTCGGCTCCTCGATGGTGGCCTCCGCGACCGAGGAGCTCGACCAGTCGGTCGGCGCGGACTACATCGTCAACTCCGAGACCGGCCAGCCCGTGCTGCCGCAGGCCGAGCAGGCCCTGCGCGCCACCAAGGGCCTCGACCACGTCACCGCCTACCGCGAGGTGGCGGCCAAGGTCACCGCGCCCGACGGCACCACTGTGGAGGAGGGACTCGGCGCCACCGACCCGACGTACGCCAAGGACATCCGGCGCAAGATGGTCTCCGGCGAGCACGCCGCGGCGTACGGGGCGAACGCGATGTCGGTCGGCTCCGAGTACGCCACCAAGCACGGCGTCAAGGCCGGCGACGAGCTGACGGTCGCCTTCACCGGCGGCAGCACGGTCAAGCTGAAGGTCGCCGCGATCACCAGCGACGAGGGCAACCTCGACAAGGGCATGAAGTACATCAGCACCGAGACGGCCCGGGCGAACGTCCCGGCCGACAAGCTCCCGCTGCCCTTCATGCTGCTGGCCAGCGCGCAGGACGGTCAGTCCGAGGCCACCGCGTACGAGTCGGTCAAGGCGGCGATGGCGGAGTACCCGCAGTACAAGGTGCGCGACCAGACCGACTACAAGCAGGCCCTGAAGGACCAGGTCGGCCAGCTGCTGAACATGGTCTACGGGCTCCTCGGCCTCGCGATCATCGTCGCGGTCCTGGGCGTCGTGAACACCCTGGCCCTCTCGGTGGTCGAGCGGACCCGCGAGATCGGCCTGATGCGCGCCATCGGCCTCTCCCGCCGCCAGCTGCGCCGCATGATCCGCCTGGAGTCGGTGGTCATCGCCCTCTTCGGCGCCCTGCTCGGCCTCGGGCTCGGCATGGGCTGGGGGATCGGCGCGCAGCAGCTGCTGGCGCTCCAGGGCCTGAAGGTGCTGGAGATCCCGTGGCCGACGATCCTCGGGGTGTTCGCCGCCTCGGCCTTCGTAGGCCTGTTCGCCGCACTGGTCCCGGCCTTCCGGGCAGGGCGGATGAACGTACTGAACGCGATCGCGAGCGAGTAACCGGCCCGCGTTCGTTCGGGGGAATGCCGGTCCGGGACCTCAGGGTCCCGGACCGGCGTCGTTCCGGGGCCGGCGCTCCCGTCACTGCCGCTGCATGAGGACGATGCCGGCGGCCTCACCCACCAGGGTGAACCGCTCGTCGGGGTGGAGCTGGCGGGCGTAGCCGGTCGGGTCCTCGCCGGCCCACTTCGAGGAGTTGTCGATGGTGATCCAGTCGGGGACCACGCCCTTGCTGCCGCCGATCCACAGCACGCGGCAGCGGGAGGTCAGCCGGGTCAGCGGGGTGGTGTCGGCCTCCACGGTCGCCCCGTCGGGGATCCGGTCCAGGAGCCGCTCGATCGCGGTGACCCGCTCGGGCTTCTCGTACGTACGGGCCTCCGCGAGCTTGGCCGTCGGCATGGCGGTCGCGCTCAGGGCGAGGGCGGCGGCCAGGACGGCGGTCGGCAGCTGCAGCGCGTACGAGCGCAGCCGGGGCCGCTCGCTCCGCCGGACGGTGTCGATGGCGTCGACCAGGGCGAGGGCCACGACGGGCATCAGGACGGCGCTGTAGTGCCAGTCGGTGGACCAGTAGTGGTCGTCCCCGGACAGGAACCGCCAGCCGAGGGTGGGCGCGGCCACCAGGAGCAGCGGCGAGCGCAGCGCGAGCAGCCCGGAGGTGGGGATCAGCACCCACGCCAGGGTGGTGAGCTTGGTGCCGATGCCGCCGAGCGGACCCGCCCCGTCGATCTTGTCCCAGTAGCCGTATCCCGCGGTGGCGAAGGCCGGTATGAGGACGGTGAACACCAGGACGGCGAAGACGCAGGCCGCGGCGGCGACGCCGAGCGCGGTCACGGCGATCCGCCGGTTGCCGTCGCGGGCCCGCCAGGCCACCACCACGGCCAGCGCGGCGAGCGTGAAGCCGAGGTCCTCCTTGACGAGGACCAGCGGCAGCCCCCACAGCAGGGCTGCCCGCCAGCGCCGGGCGAGCACCGCCTCCAGGGCGAAGGCCAGCAGGGGCACGGCGAAGGCGATCTCGTGGAAGTCGAACTCGACGGCCCGCTGGATGCCCCAGGAGAGCCCGTACGCGATGCCGACGGCGAGCCCGCGGGCCCGGCCGAGGAAGCGTACGGCCGCCCGGGTGACGGGCACGGCGGACAGCGCGAACAGCGCCGACTGCACGACCAGCAGGGTGACGGGACCGGGGAAGACCCGGTAGACGGGGGCGACGAGCGCGATGATCGGGCTGAAGTGGTCCCCGAGGATGTTGGCCCCCGGCCCCTTCAGGTCGGCGACGGGCGCCTGGAGGTGCGCGTACGCGCGGATCGCCTGCTCGAAGATCCCCAGGTCCCAGGAGGCCCAGTCCATCCGCCGGAACCGCCCGACGGACAGGACGAGGTAGACGAGGAACAGCCCGGCGGCCACCAGCCAGGGCGGCGCCCAGGCGTACCGGTCCGGCTTCGCGGATGCCGGTGCCACCGGCGCCGGGCGGGCTATCGCATCGCTCGTCACGGACTCGTGCTCCTCCGGAGGCAGTGTCTCCCCGGCGGAAGACGACACGGCGAGCTCGGACAGTCAGAACAGGAACATCGTAAAGCGGGGCGAGGGGCGTCGTCGTAGGGTGGGAACCCCCGGCCCGTGCGACGTGTCGGGCCCTTCGCGTTGCCCTCGCA
The DNA here is from genome assembly GCF_055574035.1 of Streptomyces sp. NPDC030021. Classification (NCBI taxonomy): domain Bacteria; kingdom Bacillati; phylum Actinomycetota; class Actinomycetes; order Kitasatosporales; family Streptomycetaceae; genus Streptomyces; species Streptomyces sp. NPDC030021. Next base: position 102,676 of record NZ_JBVIAH010000010.1, on the reverse strand, counting down.
CCCGCACCGCACCGCACCGCACGATCGCATCGCACCCGCACTGTTCCACCGCACCGCACCGCACACCTTCAGACTTTCACCGGACGGAAAGCCTCTTTCATGAGCCTGCACGGACTGCTCGACGCCGTCACCCGTGATGCCGCCCTCGCCGAGGCGGTCACCGCGGCCGGGGACGGCAAGCGCATGCACGTGGACCTGGTCGGCCCCGCCGCCGCGCGGCCCTTCGCGATCGCCGCGCTGGCCCGGCAGACCGGGCGGACCGTGCTGGCGGTCACCGCCACCGGGCGTGAGGCCGAGGACCTGGCCGCCGCGCTGCGCTCGTTGCTGCCGCCCGACGAGGTGGTGGACTACCCGTCCTGGGAGACGCTCCCGCACGAGCGCCTCAGCCCGCGCAGCGACACCATGGGCCGCAGGCTCGCCGTCCTGCGCCGCCTCGTGCACCCGAGCAAGGACGACCCGGCGGCAGGCCCGGTGAGCGTGCTCGTGGCGCCCATCCGGTCCGTGCTCCAGCCGCAGGTCAAGGGGCTCGGGGAGCTGGTCCCGGTCAGCCTGCGGCAAGGTGGCGGCGCCGACCTCGGGGAGATCACCGAGGCGCTGGCCGCCGCGGCGTACGCGCGGGTCGAGCTCGTCGAGAAGCGCGGGGAGTTCGCCGTGCGCGGCGGCATCCTGGACGTGTTCCCGCCCACCGAGGAACACCCGCTGCGCATCGAGTTCTGGGGCGACGAGGTCGAGGAGATCCGCTACTTCAAGGTCGCCGACCAGCGCTCGCTGGAGATCGCCGAGCACGGGCTGTGGGCCCCGCCCTGTCGCGAGCTGCTGCTGACCGACGCGGTACGGGAGCGGGCCGCGGCCCTCGCCGAGGCCCACCCCGAGCTCGGCGAACTGCTGCACAAGATCGCCGAGGGGATCGCCGTGGAGGGCATGGAGTCCCTCGCCCCGGTCCTCGTCGACGAGATGGAACTGCTGATCGACGTGCTGCCCGCCGGGTCGATGGCCGTGGTCTGCGACCCGGAGCGGGTCCGGACCCGGGCCGCCGACCTCGTGGCCACGAGCCAGGAGTTCCTGATGGCCTCCTGGGCGGCCACCGCGGGCGGCGGCGAGGCCCCCATCGACGTCGGCGCGGCCTCCCTGCGCGGGATCGCCGACGTCCGCGACCGGGCCCGCGAGCTGGACATGATGTGGTGGTCGGTGTCCCCCTTCGCCGCCGACGAGACCGCGGGCGGCAGCGACACCCTCAAGCTCGGCATGCACGCCCCGGAGGCCTACCGCGGCGACACCGCCCGGGCGCTGGCCGACACCAAGGGCTGGATCGCCGACGGCTGGCACACCGTCTACCTCACCGAGGGCCACGGCCCGGCCGCCCGTACCGTCGAGGTGCTCGGCGGCGAGGGCATCGCGGCCCGGCTGGAGCCGGAACTGCGCGCCCTGGAGCCGAGCCTGGTCCACGTCGCCTGCGGCTCGATCGACAACGGCTTCGTCGACCCGGTGCTGCGCCTGGCCGTCCTCACCGAGACCGACCTGACCGGCCAGCGCACCGCCACCAAGGACCTCGGCCGGATGCCGACCCGGCGCCGCAAGACCATCGACCCGCTGACCCTGGAGGCCGGCGACTACATCGTCCACGAGCAGCACGGCGTGGGCCGCTACGTCGAGATGGTCCAGCGCACGGTGCAGGGCGCCACCCGCGAGTACCTGCTGGTGGAGTACGCGCCGGCCAAGCGCGGGCAGCCCGGCGACCGCCTCTACATCCCCACCGACCAGCTGGAGCAGGTCACCAAGTACGTCGGCGGCGAGGCCCCGACCCTGCACCGGCTCGGCGGCGCCGACTGGACCAAGACCAAGGCGCGCGCGAAGAAGGCGGTCAAGGAGATCGCCGCCGACCTCATCAAGCTCTACAGCGCGCGCATGGCGGCCCCCGGCCACACCTTCGGGCCGGACACCCCCTGGCAGCGCGAGCTGGAGGACGCCTTCCCGTACGCGGAGACGCCCGACCAGCTCACCACCATCGCCGAGGTCAAGGAGGACATGGAGAAGTCGGTCCCGATGGACCGGCTGATCTGCGGCGACGTCGGCTACGGTAAAACCGAGATTGCTGTGAGAGCCGCCTTCAAGGCGGTCCAGGACGGGAAGCAGGTCGCCGTCCTCGTCCCGACGACCCTGCTCGTGCAGCAGCACTTCGGCACCTTCTCCGAGCGCTACAGCCAGTTCCCCGTCAAGGTGAAGGCGCTCTCGCGCTTCCAGAGCGAGAGCGAGTCCAAGGCCACCCTGGAGGGTCTCCAGGAGGGCTCGGTGGACCTGGTCATCGGCACCCACCGCCTGTTCTCGCAGGAGACCCGGTTCAAGGACCTCGGGCTGGTCATCGTCGACGAGGAGCAGCGCTTCGGTGTGGAGCACAAGGAGCAGCTGAAGAAGCTCCGCGCCAACGTGGACGTGCTCACCATGTCCGCGACCCCGATCCCGCGCACCCTGGAGATGGCGGTGACCGGCATCCGCGAGATGTCGACGATCACCACCCCGCCGGAGGAGCGGCACCCGGTCCTGACCTTCGTCGGCCCGTACGAGGAGAAGCAGATCGGCGCGGCCATCCGCCGCGAGCTGCTGCGCGAGGGCCAGTGCTTCTACATCCACAACCGGGTCGAGTCCATCGACCGGGCGGCCGCCAAGCTGCGCGAGATCGTGCCCGAGGCGCGGATCGCGACGGCCCACGGCCAGATGTCGGAGCAGGCCCTGGAGCAGGTCGTCGTCGACTTCTGGGAGAAGAAGTTCGACGTGCTCGTCTCGACCACGATCGTCGAGTCGGGCATCGACATCTCCAACGCCAACACCCTGATCGTGGAGCGCGGCGACAACTTCGGCCTGAGCCAGCTGCACCAGCTGCGCGGACGCGTCGGGCGCGGCCGCGAGCGCGGGTACGCGTACTTCCTGTACCCGCCGGAGAAGCCGCTGACCGAGACCGCGCACGAGCGGCTCGCGACGATCGCCCAGCACACCGAGATGGGCGCCGGCATGTACGTGGCGATGAAGGACCTGGAGATCCGCGGCGCGGGCAATCTGCTCGGCGGCGAGCAGTCCGGTCACATCGCGGGCGTCGGCTTCGACCTCTACATCCGGATGGTCGGCGAGGCCGTGGCCGACTACCGGGCCGCGGTCGAGGGCCAGGTGGAGGAGGAGCCGCCGCTGGAGGTCAAGATCGAGCTGCCGGTCGACGCGCACGTCCCGCACGACTACGCGCCGGGCGAGCGGCTGCGCCTGCAGGCGTACCGGTCCATCGCCTCCGCCAACTCCGAGGCGGACATCAAGGCCGTGCGGGAGGAGCTCACCGACCGCTACGGCAAGCTGCCGGAGCCGGTGGAGAACCTGCTGCTGGTGGCCGGGCTGCGGATGCTGGCCCGGGCCTGCGGGGTCGGGGACATCACCCTCCAGGGCAACAACGTGCGGTTCGGGCCGGTGGAGCTGCGCGAGTCGCAGGAGCTGCGGCTCAAGCGGCTCTACCCGGGGACGGTGCTCAAGCCCGCCACCTCGCAGGTGCTGGTCCCGCGCCCGAAGGCGGGCAAGATCGGCGGGAAGCCGGTGGTCGGGCGGGAACTGCTGGCCTGGACGGGGGAGTTCCTCACCACCATCCTCGGCTCGTAGCGGCCGTAGCGGCTGCGGTGACGACGTGAACGGCCGTGGGGGGGGGGGGGGGAGGGGGGGGGCCCCAAACAACCCTGGCCTTCCCTCCACGACTCATCTCACCCCCTCCCCCGCCCTACCCTCCCCCC
>NZ_JBVIAH010000010.1:30205-98905 GCF_055574035.1 Streptomyces sp. NPDC030021 | reverse complement strand
GGCCGCTGACTCCCCCCCCCCCCCCGTTTGCCGTTGTTGCGCTCCCCCGCCCCCCCCCCCCCCCCACCCCCCCTCCCCCCCCCCCCCCCCCCCCCCCCCCCCACGGCCGTTTCCGCGTACGCGGCTCAGCCCAGCTTGTCGGCGTCTATGACGTCCTCGCCGGCCGGGACCTCGGCCTGGACCGGCTTGTCGAAGCCCGAGAAGGAGATCTCGGCCGGCTCCTTGCCGGTGACGCCCGCCTTGAGCAGGTACGGCGTGCCCTCGGTGGCCACCTGCAGGGTCTCGGTGCCCTCCTCGGTCTTCGTGGTCAGGGTGAGGGCCTTCTGGCCGCCGACCGAGGCGACCTTGCCCTTCTCCGCGCCCTTGCTGTCGTCGAACTCCTTGAGCAGCTCGTCCAGGTCGCACAGGGAGGCGAGCTCCTTGGCGTCGGCGTCCGAGGCCTTCGACTTCAGCCAGTGGCCCGCCAGCTGCTTGACCGCCTCGTCCGCCTCCGCCTTGGGCAGGTCCTTCATCTGCGAGCGGTAGAAGGGCTCGTCCGCCTTGATGAACACGAACTCGGAGTTGCGGATCAGCTCGAAGGAGCCCTCCTGGCCGGCGATCGTGCCCCGGCAGTCGCCGGCCTTGCTGACGGCCATGTTCAGCTCCATCGGCTTGCCCTCGTCCCAGACCTTGCCGCTGACGGTGAGCGAGGCGGCGCCGCGCAGGGCGTCCACGGACTTGTCCGCCACCTCGGAGCCGGACAGGTCGGCGAACGGGCCGGACGCGAAGCATCCGGTCAGGCCGAGGGCGGCGGCGCAGGCGAGGGCGGCGGTGGCGGTGAAGCGGTGAGCGGTGCGCATGGGGACTCTCTAGGGCAGCTGGGAAGGAGGGAAGGACGATGGAAGGAGAATCGGAAGACTATATTCCGCTTCGGACGGATCGCGGCGATCCGGCGGGTGAAGACGTACCGATCACAGCAGATTCTCGTGAACCGAGTCAACGCGATTCACGGAAATTCTTGAGTTCACGCTGTGAATCGGTCTCTCAAGTGTGAGCGGGTATGCTCCCGGCATGCCCGAGGAGAACGCCGCAGCAGAGGTCACCGCAGCAGAGGCCACCGCGGCCGAAGTCACCGCGGCCGAGGTCGCCCGTCTGGCCGGAGTGGGCCGCGCGGCCGTGAGCAACTGGCGGCGCCGCCACGCCGACTTCCCCAAGCCCATGGGCGGCACCGAGACCAGCCCCTCCTTCTCCCTGGACGAGGTGGAGCACTGGCTGCGCGCCCAGGGCAAGCTCGCCGAGGTCCCGCTGCGCGAACGCGTCTGGCAGCAGATCACCGCCCACCCGGGCGGGGCCGTCACCGCACTCGTCAAAGCGGGCGCTGCCCTGCTCGTCGTACGGGACCGGCCCGCCGACTGGCTGGAGCTGACCGCCGTCTCCGACGCGCGCATGTCCACCCTGCTGCGGCCCGTCCTCGACCAGGTGCTCGGCGCGCGCCTCGGACCCGGCCACGCGCTCGCCGGGATCCCGCTGAGTCCGGCCACCATGCCGCTGCTGCGGGCCGCCGCCGAACTCGCCGCCGAACTCGGGGCCCGCCAGGCCTTCGAGTTCCTCCTCGGGCGCCACCTCGACGCCAACCCCCGCCAGTACACGCTCACCCCGGACGGCCTCGCCGGGCTCATGGCCGCCCTCGCCGGGCCCTCCTCCCGCACCGTCCTCGACCCCGCCTGCGGCACCGGCACCCTGCTGCGGGCCGTCCCCGGTGCCACCGCCCTGTACGCGCAGGACTCCGCGCCCGAACTCGCCGCCCTCGCCGCCCTGCGCCTCGCCCTGAACGGAACGCCCCAGGTCCGCGCGGCCGCCGCCGACAGCCTGCGGGCCGACGCCTTCGCCCAGGGCACCGTCGACGCCGTGCTCTGCCACCCGCCGTTCAACGAACGCGGCTGGGGGCACGAGGAACTGGCCTACGACCCGCGCTGGGAGTACGGCTTCCCGGCCCGCACCGAATCCGAACTCGCCTGGGTCCAGCACGCCCTGGCCCACCTGCGCGAGGGCGGCACCGCCGTACTGCTCATGCCGCCCGCCGTCGCCGCCCGCCGCTCCGGCCGCCGCATCCGCGCCGACCTGCTGCGCCGCGGCGCGCTGCGGGCCGTCGTCGCGCTCCCGGCCGGCGCCGCGCCCCCGTACGGGATCCCCCTGCACCTGTGGGTGCTGCGCCGGCCCGCCCCGCACGCGGCGCCCCCGGCCGGGCTGCTGCTCATCGACACCGCAGCCCTCACCGCCGACACCCCGGTCCGGTCCGCCTGGCCCGCCGTGCACGGCGCGGTGGAGGACGCCTGGAGCGCGTACGACCGCACCGGCTCGGTCGCGGAGACACCGGGCGTCAGCCGTGTCGTCCCCGTCATCGAGCTGCTCGACGACGACGTGGACCTCACCCCCGCCCGCCACCTGCCCCCGCCGGCCGCCGGTGGCGGTCCGGCCGAACTGACCGCCGTACGGGAGCGGCTCGGCGAGACCCTCGGCCGGGCCGCCCGGCTCACCCCGCCGCCCGCGGCGGCGCCCGCCGGGGGCACCGCCCGGCCGCCGATGACCACCGTCGGCGAACTCGCCCGTGCCGGAGCCCTGGAACTGCACACCGGCACCGGTGGCGGAAGCGGCTCGGCTCCCGTCCTCACCGAACAGGACGTCTACACCGGGGGCGGCCCGTCCGGCACCCTCGTGCCCACCGCCGACGAGCCCGTGCTCACCGCCCCCGGCGACGTACTCGTCCCCCTCGTCGGCGGCGCGGCCATCGCCCGGGTCGTCGACGCGGCCGCCGCGGGCGCGGTACCGGGCCGCGGCCTGGCCCTGCTGCGCCCCGACCCCGACGCCCTCGACCCGTGGTTCCTGGCCGGATTCCTGCGCGGCACCGCCAACACCCGCCGCGCCAGCAGCCACGCCTCCACCGCCACCCGGCTCGACGTACGCCGGCTCCAGCTGCCCCGGCTGCCCCTGGCGCAGCAGCAGAGCTACGGGCTCCGCTTCCGCGCGCTCGCCGAGTTCGAGGACGCGCTACGGCTGGCGGGGCGGCTCGGCGAACAACTCGTACAGGGTTTCCACGACGGGCTCTCCGACGGCACGGTCACGCCGGAGTGAACGGCCGTGCAGCGAGCGTGCAACGGTTGCGCGCATCCCCTCACCCCTGGCCGGGAACGCTGTATACCCTCAGACCCGAAACCTCTTCCGCACGGCCCGTCAGGAGCAGCGATGCACGGCCCCGGCCTTCCGCCGCAGCACGGCCCCCAGTCCGATTCGGGGGGTGTGATGGCATTGCGCGTGGTGTTCGTGCTGCTGCCCATCCTCAGCTGCGGCTTCCTCGCCTGGGGGTCGTTGCTGCGGCTCGCCCTGGTCACCCGCAAGTCCCGTGACTGGGCGCTGATGGTGGCCGGCGGCGTGCTCGCCGTCGTGTGGATGACGCTCATCCAGGTCGACCCCACGCCCGAAGTCAACGGCTGGCAGGGCAACCTGGGGGCCGGCGGCTCGATCTTCACCGGTTTCGCGGTCTGCGTGTACTTCCTCGTCGCCGACATCAAGCACCACGAGGCCCGGCGGACGGCCCCGACCGCGCAGTGGTACCCGGCGCAGTCCGCTCCGTACGTCCACCCGCAGCCGTCCGGACCCGCCTACGGGTACCCGCCCGCCACGGCCACCACCCGGCCCTCCACCCCGACGCCGACCCCCGCGCCGACGCCGGCCCCGGCGCCTCCGCAGGTGCCGCCGCAGCCGACGCCGCCCCCGCGCATCGGGCAGGTCCGTGCCGAGCTCGACGAGCTCAGCGAGCTGCTGCGCAAGCAGACCCCGCCGGCCGGGGGCCCCCGCCACGATCCCCACCAGACCCCGTTCCAGGACCCCCAGCAGTGACCGACCGGCTCATCGGCGACCGCTACCAGCTCGCGACCATCCTCGGCCAGGGCGGCATGGGCCAGGTCTGGACCGCCTACGACCGGCGCCTCGACCGCCGCGTCGCCGTCAAGCTGCTGCGCCCCGACAAGGTCGCGGGCCCCGGCACGGTCGCCGAAGAACTGCGCCGCCGCTTCGTGCGCGAGTGCCGGGTCACCGCGCAGGTCGACCACCCCGGCCTGGTCACCGTCCACGACGCGGGCAGCGACGGCGACGAACTCTTCCTCGTCATGGGCTACGTGGAGGGCGCCGACCTCGCCGACCACCTCGCCGAGCACGACCCCTACCCCTGGCAGTGGGCGGTCGCCGTCGTCGCGCAGCTGTGCTCGGTCCTGTCGGCCGTGCACGCGGTGCCGATCGTGCACCGGGACCTGAAGCCGCGCAACGTGATGGTCCGCCCGGACGGCACCGTGCTCGTCCTGGACCTCGGCGTCGCCTCGGTGATGGACACCGACACCACCCGCCTCACCAGCACCGGCTCGCCCATCGGCAGTCCCGCGTATATGGCGCCCGAGCAGGCCATGGGCGGCGCCGTGGGCCCGTACACCGACCTGTACGCCCTCGGCGTGCTGCTGTACGAACTCCTCAGCGGCAACGTCCCGTTCGCCGGGTCAACCGCCCTCGGCGTCCTGCACCGCCACCTGTACGAGCCCCCGCTCCCGGTCCGCCAGATGCGCCCGGAGATCCCGCCGGAGCTGGAGAAGCTCCTGCTCCACCTCCTCGCCAAGGACCCGCAGGACCGGCCCTCCTCCGCCCAGGAGGTCTACGAGGCCCTGGCCCCGCTGCTTCCCGCCCGCGGCAGCCGCACCCCGTCCGGCCCGCTCGACCCGACCCGGCCCTTCCTGCGCCCGCAGGCACCCTGGCCGGACCGGGCCGCGGTCGTCCCTCCGCGGCCGAGCACCCCGCCCACGCCGCCCAGGGCCGACGTCCCCGGCGCCGTGGACGAGGCCCGCAAGCTCCTGGACGAGGGGCGGCTCACCCAGGCCGTGGACATCCTCGGCGGCATCCTCCCGGCGGCGGCCGCCGAGCACGGGGAGCACTCCCCGGTGGTCCGCTCCCTGCGCAAGCAGTACGCCGCCACGCTCATGGACGACGGCCAGTACCGGCGCGCCCTGCCGGAACTGCGCCGCCTCGCCGACGAGTTCCCGGCCGGGGACCCCCAGTCGCTGCGCTTCCGCTACGACTCGGCCCAGTGCCTGGAGCAACTGGGCGAGCCGGCCGCCGCCCTGGCGGAGTACCGCTCGCTGCTCCCGTTCTTCGAGAACCACTACGCCAATCCGGACCCGGGTCTGCCGCTGGAGGTCCGCCGCCGGATAGCCCACCTGCTGCTCTCCCTCGGCGACCGCCAGGCGGCCCACGACACCCTGGCCCGGCTGCTGTTCGACGCGGAACGGCTGCACGGCCCGGCCCACCCCTTCCCGGCCGAGATCCGCCGCACCCTGCACTGGCTCAGCCAGGTCCGCTGACGGAGCGGGCGACGCGGCGGGCCCGGCCCCGGCCCCGCAGGGCCGCGACCAGCAGGATCCCCAGCGCGCCCGCCAGGGCCGCCAGCCCCGGGACCAGACCCGGCGGGCGGAACACGCAGCTCACCCCGGTGGTGCCGGGGGAGAGCGGGATCGCCACCAGGCCCAGATGGCTGGAGGCCGGACGGCCGTTGCAGGTCCAGCCGGCGATCGCGGGGACCGAGAGGACCGCCGTGCCGCTCGTGCCCGGCGGGAGCGTGGCGTGGACCTCGGAGGAGCCGACCTCGACCGAGGTCGCCGCCGTGGCCCGCAGGCCGGCCACCGCGGCGTCGAGCCGCGTCCGGTCCAGGCAGGACAGGGTCCACCGCGGGGGCGGGGCCGCGTCGAAGACCAGGGCCGAGGATTCCCCGCGGGAGGGGCCCATCGGCTGGAGGGCGGCCCGGTTGCGGGGGGCGTTGCCGTTCAGCCGGAAGGCGGGGCCGTCCGCGAGGCGTGCCGTCGCGTTGTACTCGGGGGCCCACAGGTAGGCCTCCGTGCCCGCGCGGCAGATGCCGGGCGCGAGCGGGTCCTCGTACACCCGGGCGCCCAGCAGCGCTTCCTGGTTGGCGAAGGGGGAGTCGTCGGCGTAGGAGACGGCGGCGCCGGGCGGGCGGGTCGTCACCAGCGGGGGCACCGGGGCGCGGCGGACCGTGCCGTCGGGCTGCAGGCGTGCGCCGACCGCGAAGACGGCGTCCGTCACCGGGTTGTCGATGCTCTGGACGTTGCGTCCGCGCGAGGTCCAGCCCGCCCCGAGCGCGACCATCGTGCGGGTGAACACGTCCGGGGTGTGGCTGCTGTAGTACGCGCCGCCCTCGCCGCCGAGCAGCAGCGGGTCGTTGCCCGTCAGGGCGGGCCGGCCCGGGTCGGTGCGGTACGCGGGCCAGCCCTCGGCGCCGGCCAGGACCTCGGCGCGCGCGGTGTGCGCCGGCCCCCAGGACGGGTAGTCGTCGAGGCCGCCCAGCTTGCCCTTGTGGCCGTAGGCGGTGGTCGCGGCGGCCTGTGCCAGCAGGACCAGCGCGAGCAGTCCGGCCGCCGGCCACGCGAGGCGGCGGTGGCGCAGCGCCCACCAGGCCGCACCCGCCAGCGCCAGCCCGCCGCCGAAGAGCGCGTAGCCCGCCGTCGTCACCAGGGGGCTGTCGCGCGCCCACAGCACGGCGGCCGCCAGGACGCCCGCACCCGCGGCCAGCGCCGGCGGCCGCGGCAGGCCCGCGGCCAGCCCGGTCCAGGCGGCGATCACGGCGATCCCGGCCAGCACGAAGGTCTGCCGGTACGGGCTTCCGTTCGGGGTGGCGAACAGGTGCCAGGCCAGATGGGCCGGCGCCCACTGGAGGGACAGCGCCACGGCCACGGTCAGTCCCGCCCACCACAGCCGGGTGCGCAGCGGGACGGCGCGGTGGAAGGGCAGCGCGGCCACCAGCAGCAGGGTCCCGGTGCCGACGAAGACGGCGGGGGAGGAGAAGGAGTACGTCCCCGGCAGCAGTCGCGCGAACAGGTCCGCCCAGGTCACCGGCCGGAACTCCCTGACCCACCCCGGGTAGGCCTGCCCCGAGCTGAGGAAGAGGGGCAGGAGTACGGGTGCCGAGAGCGCGATGCCGAGCACGGTCGTCCCGGCGCCCCGGGCGATCACCGCCAGCCGGGTCCGGGCCCCCTCCCGGGTGAGCACCACCCGTACCAGCAGCACCAGCGCCGCACCCAGCGTCGCCATGTAGGCGGTGTAGAAGTTCGCCGTCCAGCAGACCGCGACGACCAGCGGCGCGAGCAGGATCCGGCGCCCGCGCAGGGCCCATTCACCGGTCAGGCACAGCAGGGGGAAGGCGATCAGCCCGTCCAGCCACATCGGGTTGTACGAGGCCTCGATCACCGACCAGCCGCACAGCGCGTACGAGGCCCCGAGCAGGCCGGCCGCCCACCAGGGCCCGCGGCGCTGCGTGCGCAGCAGCCAGGTCATCGCCGCCGCCGCGGCCGACATCTTGAGCACGGTGACGACGTACACGGCGAGGTCGATGTCCGCGCGCGGGAAGAGCCCGACGAGGACGGCGAAGGGGCTGGTCAGGTAGGTGCCCAGGTCCGGCAGGAAGCTCATGCCGTAGCCGGAGCGCCAGTTGAACAGCAGCCCGCCCTCCGCGCGGCCGTGCAGGAGGTCCCACAGCTGCGCGTGGAAGGGGACGAACTGGTTGCCGAGGTCGTTGATGCTGCGGTGGCGCGATCCGTAGGGGAACACACGGGCGGCGGCGTCCCCGGCGCACACGGCCACCGCCGTGAGCAGGGCGGCGAGCGCCGATCCGAGCAGACTCCGGCGGCGCGGTGAGGGACGCGGCGAGCGGTGCGTTGTCGACATGGTGGGCCGACCTTGGCAGGGCCGGGTGACCGAAGGGTGGCCTCAGGGTTGCCGGTGGCCGATCCGGCCGTTGCCCCGGGGGCAGGGGTCCCCAGAACGGGTGACGGGTGGCGCGCCGGACACGCAGGTGCCCGCCGGCCCGCTTATGAACGGTGCGTGTTCGGTCCGCGCGTGAATCGTTGGTCGAACCGGTGGTCCGGATCACCGTGACCTCATAACATCGATCACCGCACGGCCCTTTGTGCACCGACGCACAATCTCCCGGCCCTGGAGGCTCCTTTGCACCGTCGCACAGCGCTCTCCGTCTCCGCCGCCCTGCTCGTGGCGGCACCCCTGCTGTCCGCCTGCTCGGGCGAGCCGCGTCCCGGCACCGCGGCCGTCGTGGGCGGCGAACGGATCACCACCTCCGCGCTCCAGGCCCAGGTCAACGACGTCCGCGCGGCGCAGAACCGTTCCGGGCAGGCCGCCGCCGAACTCATCGCGAGCACCCCCCACCTGGAGCGGCAGAAGCTCGACGCCCTCCTGCAGAGCCGGATCATCGACAAGATGGCCGACACCGCCGGGCTCACGGCCACCCAGAAGGACATCGAGGACGAACGCAAGGCGTACGTCGACGAGAACGGCGGCGAGGAGCCGTTCGAGGCACTTCTCCTGCAGAAGGGGGCCATGGCCCCCGGCCAGGTCGACCGCTTCCTCCGGGACCGGGTGCTCCTCACCGCGCTCACCGCCAAGTACGGAGCCGGGAAGCTGGAAGAGCCGGCCCGCGCCGCCGTCAAGGCACTGCACATCGAGGTGAACCCGCGCTACGGCGCCTGGGACGCCAAGGAGATCAAGCTGGGCACCGGCGAGACGCCCTGGATCACCCAGCGGACGCGGCCCGAGGCGGCCCCGGCCGGAGCCTGACGCTCCGGGGTCCCCCGGACCGTGGGCCGGCGCGCCGGAGGTAGGTTCGGAGGGTGACCGACCACTCCGAACCCACCGCCCCCGCCGCCGCTGCCGAGCCCACGGGCCGCATCGTCCTGCTGACCACCAGCCACCGGGTCGCCCCCGGCGTGCTGTCCTGGCCGGCGTGGCAGACCCTGCACGCTGCGGACCGGGTGCTGTGCGCCGACCCCGGCCACCCGCAGCTGCCGTACCTGCGGGAGGCGGGCATCGAGGTCGCGTTCGAGAGCCCGGACGCGCACGCGCTGGTCGAGGCCTGCGCGGGCGGCCGTACGGTCGTGGTGCTCCCGGGCGGCGAGGGCGATCAGCGGCTCACCGACGGACTGGCCCGGCTGGCCGGCTCGGGCCGGGTCTCCATGCCCGACCTGGAACTGCTGCCGGGCTCCTACGACCTGCCGGGCGCGCGCCTGCTCGACCTGGTCCAGGTGATGGACCGGGTCCGGCGCGAGTGCCCGTGGACCTCCCGGCAGACCCACCGGGGCCTGGCCAAGTACGCGATCGAGGAGGCGTACGAGCTGGTCGAGGCCATCGAGGACGGGGACCGGGAGGAGCTGCGCGAGGAGCTCGGCGACGTGCTGCTCCAGGTGGTCTTCCACGCCCGGATCGCCGAGGAGTACGAAGATCCCGACGAGGCCTTCTCCATCGACGACGTGGCCGGGGCGCTCGTCACGAAGCTGATCCACCGGCACCCGCACGTCTTCGGCGACGCGGAGGCCGAGACCCCGGAGGACGTCAACGCGCACTGGCAGCGCACCAAGGCGGTGGAGAAGCGGCGGGAGTCGGTCACCGACGGGATCCCGGTGGGCCAGCCCGGCCTGGCACTCGCCGCCAAGCTCGCGGGCCGGGCCCGTACGGGCGGCGTGGCCGTGGAACTGCCCCGCGGCGAGGGCATCGGGTACGAGCTGCTGGAGCTCGCGGCCCGCGCCGAGGCGGCGGGGACCGACCCCGAGACCGCGCTGCGCGCGGCGGCCCGCGCCTACCGGGACGCGATCCGGGCGGCCGAAGGCGTGGCGGAGCCGGGCGAGTAGCGGCCCGCAGGCACTCCTTATTCCTTCGGTACTCCTTCGGTACTCCTTCAGTACGTCCTCGGCGCGCGGGCCGAGGGGTCGTGCCAGTGGGGCGCCGGGGGATCCAGGAACCACTCGCCGAATCCCAGCGGACGCTCCCCGTATCCGTGGCTCCGGGCCGGTACGGCGTCGTGGAAGAGGCGGCCGGGGCGGGCGCCCAGCTCCTGGAGGAGATGGGAGGTCTCGTCGATGAACGGCGGCGGACCGCTGAGGTAGACGTCCTGGTCCGGCCACAGACCCCGGTTGCCCAGCGCGGTCGCCAGCCGGTCGGTGGCCTGGTTGCGGTGCTGCCCGGGCGCGGGCGTGATGTAGGTGACGGCGAGCCAGCCGCAGCGGGCGGCGTACGCGTCGATGAGCGGGCGGTCGTAGAGGTGCGCGCCGTCCCGGGCCACCACGAAGAGCCGTACGTCCTGATCGGGGGGACGCTCCGCGAGATCCTCCAGCAGGGCCCGGATGGGCGCCCATCCGGTGCCGGCTGCGATCAGGCTGACCGGGCGGTCCTCGCGGCGGAAGGTCAGCTGCCCGCCGGCGGCGCCGAGCCGCAGCACGTCGCCCGGCCGGGTCTCGCGGACCAGGGCGGTGCTCAGCCGCCCCCGGTCGACCCGGCTGACGTGCAGGTCGAGAGTGCCGTCGGGGCGGGGGGCGTTGCCGATGGAGTAGGTCCGCCAGGTCGTCGGGACCCGTTCGCTGCTCACGCTCGTGTACTGGCCGGGGAGATAGGGGAAGGGGGCGTGCGGCCGCAGCGTCAGGACGCCTATGTCCGGTCCGTACTGGAGGTGGCGCACGACCTCCGCGTCCCACCACGGCGGGCCCTCGCTCGCGTCGGCGCCGGCCGTCATCGCGTCGGCCATCACCTGGTAGGCCTCGGCCCAGGCCTTCTCGACCGGTGGGGTCCAGGCCTCGCCGGAGGTCTCCGCGAGCGCGGCGAGCAGGCTGGCGCCGACGGCCGCGTAGTGCTCGGGGCGGACCAGGAACTTGCGGTGGTCGCGTCCCAGGTCGCGCAGGTAGGGGCCGAGGGTCTCGTCGTCGAGGTGGGCGATCACGTGGGTGAGCGCGGCGAAGAGCCGGTCCCGCTGGCGTTCCATGTCGTGGAGGGAGGCCGGGAAGAGGGCGCGGACTCCGGGGTTGTGCCAGAAGAGGTGGGTGTAGAAGAACTTGACGGCGTGCTCGGCCCGTCTCTCCACCACCGCGAAACTGCTTTTCAAGATCCTGACATCCACAAAACCGAAAGTAGGAATGCCGGAGAAGTTCAGGTCAAGGGTTGGCCGATCTACGGACAGCCGCGACGAACCACTCATATCGGGTGGGGGTTCGGAGCCGGGATACGGTCATCAGGTGCAAGAGCAGACCTCCGGAACCCCCGCCGAAACCCCCGCGGACACTCCCGCCGACACCCCTTCCGCCGAGGGCCCCACCCTCTTCGACTGGGAGTTCGCGACCGACCCCTACCCGGCCTACGCCTGGCTGCGCGAGCACTCCCCGGTGCACCGCACCAAGCTGCCCAGCGGGGTCGAGGCATGGCTCGTCACCCGGTACGCCGACGCCCGTCAGGCCCTCGCCGACCAGCGGCTCAGCAAGAATCCGGCGCACCACGCGGAGCCCGCGCACGCCAAGGGCAAGACCGGGATCCCGGGGGAGCGCAAGGCGGAGCTGATGACGCACCTGCTCAACATCGACCCGCCGGACCACACCCGGCTGCGGCGGCTGGTGTCGAAGGCCTTCACCCCGCGCAGGGTCGCCGAGTTCGCCCCGCGGGTACAGGCGCTCACCGACCACCTGATCGACGGGTTCGCGGGGAAAGGTGAGGCTGATCTCATTCACGAGTTCGCCTTCCCGCTCCCCATCTACGCCATCTGCGAGATGCTCGGGGTACCGCGCGAGGACCAGGACGACTTCCGTGACTGGGCCGGCATGATGATCCGCCACGGTGGCGGTCCGCGCGGCGGGGTCGCCCGGTCGGTCAAGCAGATGCGGACCTACCTCGGCGAACTCATTCACCGTAAAAGGGATGATCTGGGTGACGACCTGATCTCCGACCTGATCCGGGCGAGTGATCACGGGGACCATCTGACGGAGGGCGAGGCCACCGCCATGGCCTTCATCCTGCTTTTCGCCGGTTTCGAGACCACCGTGAACCTCATCGGCAACGGGGTCCACTCCCTCTTCATGAACCCCGGGCAGCGCGAGCGCCTCCAGCTCTCCCTCGCCGCCGGGGAGAGCGGACTGCTGGCCACCGGGGTCGAGGAACTGCTGCGCTACGACGGCCCGGTGGAGCTGGCGACCTGGCGGTTCGCCACCGAGCCGCTGACCCTCGGCGGCAAGCGGATCGAGGCCGGCGATCCGGTCCTGGTCGTCCTCGCGGCCGCCGACCGGGATCCGGAGCGCTTCGCCGACCCGGACACCCTCGACCTCTCCCGGACCGACAACCAGCACCTCGGGTACGGGCACGGCATCCACTACTGCGTGGGTGCTCCGCTCGCCCGGCTCGAAGGACAGACCGCACTGGCGACTTTGCTGACGCGTCTGCCTGATCTGGAACTCGCCGTTCCACCCCAAGACCTGCGCTGGCGCGGGGGGTTGATCATGCGAGGGCTACGTACTCTTCCCGTCCGATTCGCGGCTCAAAACACTTGCGCGGAAGCTGATTAAAAGTCAGATCCAGCTTGAACTTGTGACAATCGTTCGAAGGCCGCTAGGTTCTGCCGTTACCCCGCTGTTATATGCGAAAGGTGATCCCTCATGCTCTCCGGGAACGGCCGTCACAGACGCCCCCGCCAGGTCCCCGCGCTGGTTGTCACAGCCGGAGTCACTGGCTCTGCGCTGGCCATGCCGCTGTTGGCGGCCACCAGCGCCACCGCCGCCGACACCTCCACGTGGGACAAGGTCGCCGAGTGCGAGAGCGGCGGCTCGTGGAGCGCGAACTTCGGCAGCGGCACCTACGGCGGACTCCAGTTCACCCAGGAGGAGTGGCAGAGCGCCGGCGGGCTCGACTTCGCCGAGCGCCCCGACCTGGCGAGCCGTTCCCAGCAGATCGCCGTGGCCGAGCGGGTGCTGGGCTCGACGGGACCGCAGGCGTGGCCGCTGTGCGCGGCCTCGGCCGGCCTGGTCCGGGAGAGCCCCGCCGCACAGGTGGACCCCGGTCTGCCCGGCGGCCAGGGCCCACTCGCCCCCGCGCCGTCCCGCCCGGACGACGCCGTTCCGTCCACCAGGGGCGGCAAGCCGTCCACGGACTACGGGTCCCCGACCCCGGCCCCGGCTCCGAGCCCGTCCAGCACTCCGTTCCTGATTCCCGACGCGCCGTCCATCGGACTGCCCGTCATGCCCGCGCCGGACATCCCGACGACGCCCCCGGCCGACCCGACGGCTCCGGCCGTGCCGGGCGGTCCGACCGGCACGCCGACCCCCGTCGACCCGACGGCGCCGACGCTGCCGGTGGACCCGACCGCGCCCACCACCTCGCCCGTCACGCCGGGACTGCCCCCGGTCGACCCGACGGCCCCCGCGGCCCCGGAGGTCCCGCAGACCACCGGTACCACTCCTGTCCAGGGCAATGGCAAGCACCGCGGTGCGCCGGAGGCCGTGCCGACGGCCCCCTCTGATGCCGCGTCGGACCCCACCTACACGGTCCAGGCGGGCGACAGCCTGGCGACCATCGCGGTTGCCAAGGGCGTAAAGGGGGGCTGGAACGGTCTCTACCAGGCCAATGAGAAGGTCATCGGTGAGGACGCCGACCTCATCAAGCCCGGTCAGAACCTGGATCTAACCGTGCAATAAGGACAGTTCAGCTACCCGGAAAGAGTCGAATGTCGGATTTCTGTAAGTGAGACATGTGTCTCTTCCGGTCAACTGGCGTGTCCCGCCCCGGGGCTTCCGCAAACCCCGCCCTCACCTGCGCAAACGCCCCTGTGGGGAGCGCAAGTAGGGGCCGTTTCTCCCCGATGTTCCTCGTTGAACATCGGGGAGGGACCTGTCTACCTTCTGAATCGCTCGCCACCGCGAGCTCCTTCGACCGCATCGCCGAATCCTGCCGGCGGACGGGGGGAACAGTCGTCGCGTCAAGCGCCGAAGGCAGGAGCGGGGGAACCAAGGTAGGTGCCGGGAGCGGCCGTTGAGAGACGGTCACGCCACCGGCTTGGGGTTAAGACGTGCGCTAGGTCGCACGGCCGGGCAACTCACTCGCCCGAACCCGACAGCTCACCTCGTAGGCGTCGGTGAGGAGAAACTCCATGCTGCTTTCCGGCAAGGGCAAGCACCGTCGCGGTACTGCAATCGAGCGGTCTGTCCGGATCGTCACGCTCGCCGGTGTCGCCGGTGTGGCCGTGGCCGCCCCCCTGATGGCCGCGGGCACCGCCAGCGCCGCCACCACGTCCGAGTGGGACAAGGTCGCGCAGTGCGAGTCCGGTGGCAACTGGGCCATCAACACGGGCAACGGCTACTACGGCGGTCTGCAGTTCTCGCCCTCCACGTGGGCCGGGTTCGGTGGCAAGTCGTACGCCGCGCAGGCCAACCAGGCCTCCAAGTCGCAGCAGATAGCCGTCGCCGAGAAGGTCCTCAAGAGCCAGGGCAAGGGCGCCTGGCCGTCCTGCGGCAAGGGCCTGTCGAACTCCGCCTACACCGGTGGCGGCTCCGAGACCCCGGCGTCGTCGAAGCCGCAGTCCAAGCCGCAGCCGAAGCCGAAGGCCGAGAAGCCGAAGACCGAGACCAAGGCCGCGCCGAAGCAGACCAAGCGTCCCGAGGCTCCGACCACCCGCTCCGAGCGTGCCGAGGCGCCGGCCGCGCCGAAGACCGGCAACGGCTCGTACGAGGTCAAGCCGGGCGACACCCTGGGCACCATCGCCGAGGCCAACGGCGTCAAGGGCGGCTGGGAGAAGCTCTTCGAGCTGAACAAGGACATCGTCTCGGACGCCGACCTGATCTTCCCGGGCCAGAAGCTGAAGCTCAGCTGAACACTGCGGCAGAAGCCGCAGAAACCTGTACACGGCGTCAGCTGACCCCGTGCAGGATTTCCACCGCCCGGCGCGTGCCCCACGCGCCGGGCGGTGCTGCGTGCGGCCCCCGAAGGCCGGTGATCAAGCGACCTATGTCCCGGAAGAGGGGTATTCGGTCCCTTTTTCGTCCCAGGGTCCGGGCGGTCGGGCGGCCCAGTGCCCGGAGCCGGTTAGGCTCTAGGCGGCAAGGCCATCCCACGGCCTGACACGCCACCGCACACTCAGCGTCACATCCCAGAAGGAGATGCTCGTGCCGTCCATCGACGTCGTCGTAGCCCGGGAAATCCTGGACTCCCGAGGCAACCCCACGGTCGAGGTCGAGGTGGGCCTCGACGATGGCAGCACCGGCCGTGCTGCAGTTCCGTCCGGCGCCTCCACCGGTGCATTCGAGGCCATCGAGCTCCGTGACGGTGACCCCAACCGTTACTTCGGCAAGGGTGTCGAGAAGGCCGTCCTCGCCGTCATCGAGCAGATCGGCCCGGAGCTCGTCGGCTACGACGCCACCGAGCAGCGTCTGATCGACCAGGCCATGTTCGACCTGGACGCCACCGACAACAAGGGCTCGCTCGGCGCCAACGCCATCCTCGGCGTGTCCCTGGCCGTCGCGCACGCCGCGTCCGAGGCCTCGGACCTTCCGCTCTTCCGCTACCTCGGCGGTCCGAACGCGCACCTGCTGCCCGTTCCGATGATGAACATCCTCAACGGTGGGTCGCACGCCGACTCCAACGTGGACATCCAGGAGTTCATGATCGCCCCCATCGGCGCGGAGTCCTTCTCCGAGGCGCTGCGTTGGGGTGCCGAGGTCTACCACACCCTCAAGAAGGTCCTGCACACCAAGGGCCTCTCCACCGGCCTGGGCGACGAGGGCGGCTTCGCCCCGAACCTGGAGTCCAACCGCGCCGCGCTCGACCTCATCATCGAGGCCATCAAGCAGGCCGGCTACACCCCGGGCACGGACATCGCGCTCGCGCTCGACGTCGCCGCGTCCGAGTTCTACAAGGACGGCCAGTACGAGTTCGAGGGCAAGTCCCGCTCGGCCGCCGAGATGACCGACTACTACGCCGAGCTCGTCGCGGCGTACCCGCTCGTCTCCATCGAGGACCCGCTGTACGAGGACGACTGGGACGGCTGGAAGACCATCACCGACCGCCTCGGCGCGAAGGTCCAGATCGTCGGTGACGACCTGTTCGTCACCAACCCGGAGCGTCTGGCCCGCGGTATCGAGGAGGGCTCCGCGAACGCCCTGCTCGTGAAGGTGAACCAGATCGGTTCGCTGACCGAGACCCTGGACGCCGTCGAGATGGCCCAGCGCAACGGCTTCAAGTGCATGATGTCCCACCGCTCCGGTGAGACCGAGGACGTCACCATCGCCGACCTCGCCGTCGCCGTGAACTGCGGCCAGATCAAGACCGGCGCCCCGGCCCGCTCGGACCGTGTCGCCAAGTACAACCAGCTGCTGCGCATCGAGGAGATCCTCGACGACGCCGCGGTGTACGCGGGCCGCAGCGCCTTCCCGCGCTTCAAGGGCTAATCACCCCCCTGAGGGGCTGGCCTCCGTACGTCCCCGCACTCGGTCCCGTACCGTGTGCGGGGACGTATTGCGTAGTGCGTACCTAGGGGAGGCGGACCAATGGCCGGGAACCGGGACCGGTTCTCCACCTTCTCCACCGCGACCAGGCTCAAGCAGCTCGGCGAGCGGACCGCCGCCCACGTCTACCGGTCGCAGTCGCGGCGTCAGGTCCGCCGCAGCCGGCTCACCGGCCGCGCCGCGCTCCTGGTGCTCGTCCTCTGTACGCTGGTCGTCGCCCTCGCGTATCCGATGCGCCAGTACGTCTCCCAGCGCTCGGAGATCGCGAAGCAGCAGCGGGCCGCCGCGGCCGCGCGGGACCGCATGGAGCGGCTCCGCGACGAGAAGGCCCGCTGGCAGGACGACGCCTACGCGGAGCAGCAGGCGCGCAAGCACCTGCACTTCCTGCGCCCGGGGGAGATCGGCTACATCATGAGCGACCCCGGGGCCCAGCCCCCGCAGCCGCACGGGACCGGCCACGCCGGCTCCGACCGCCCCTGGTACTCCAACGTCTGGGACGGCGTCGACAAGGCCGACCGCCCCGGCGAGTGATCCGTACCGCCGTACCGCAGCACCCATCCACGAGAACGAAGAGACTTCCTCCAGGCATGCAGACGCCCCCGCCCCAGACCGACCGGACCGAGCCGACCGACGCGGACATCGAGGCGTTCGAGCAGCAGCTCGGCCGCCCGCCGCGCGGGCTGCGCGCCATCGCGCACCGCTGCCCCTGCGGGCAGCCGGACGTGGTGGAGACCGCCCCGCGGCTCCCCGACGGCACCCCCTTCCCGACGCTGTACTACCTGACGTGCCCGCGCGCGGCCTCCGCGATCGGCACGCTGGAGGCCAACGGCGTGATGAAGGAGATGCAGGCCCGGCTCGCCGAGGACAAGGAACTGGCCGCCGCCTACCAGGCCGCCCACGAGGACTACATCCAGCGGCGCGACGCCATCGAGGTGCTCCAGGGCTTCCCGAGCGCCGGCGGCATGCCGGACCGGGTGAAGTGCCTGCACGTGCTGGTCGGTCACTCCCTGGCCGCCGGCCCCGGGGTGAACCCGTTCGGCGACGAGGCCCTCGCCATGCTGCCGGAGTGGTGGGCCAAGGGTGCCTGCGTCGTCCCGTGCGGGGAGAAGAAGACGGACGACAAGGAGCCGGGGGCGTGACCCGCGTCGCCGCCGTCGACTGCGGTACGAACTCCATCCGGCTGCTCGTGGCGGACTGCGACCCGGCCACCGGCGAGCTGACCGAGCTGGACCGCCGGATGACCATCGTCCGGCTCGGCCAGGGCGTGGACCGGACCGGGCGCCTGGCCCCGGAGGCGCTGGAGCGCACCTTCGCCGCCTGCCGCGAGTACGCGGGGGTCATCAAGGAGTTCGGCGCGGAGCGGGTGCGCTTCGTGGCGACCTCCGCCTCCCGGGACGCCGAGAACCGGGCGGACTTCGTCCGGGGCGTCCTGGACATCCTGGGGGTCGAGCCCGAGGTGATCTCCGGTGACCAGGAGGCGGAGTTCTCCTTCACCGGCGCCACCAAGGAGCTCACGGCGCACGAACACCTGGAGCGCCCCTTCCTGGTCGTGGACATCGGCGGCGGTTCGACCGAGTTCGTGGTCGGCGAGGAGCACGTACGGGCCGCGCGGTCCGTGGACATCGGCTGCGTCCGGATGACCGAGCGGCACCTGGTGGTGGACGGGGTCGTCACCGACCCGCCGACCGCGGAGCAGGTCGCCGCGATCCGGGCCGACATCGAGGCGGCGCTGGACCTGGCCGCCGAGAGCGTCCCGCTGGCCGAGGCGCGCACGCTGGTGGGCCTGGCCGGCTCGGTGACCACGGTCGCCGGGATCGCGCTGGGGCTGCCGGAGTACCTCTCGTCGGCCATCCACCACTCCCGGATCTCCTACGAGCAGGTGCGGGAGATCAGCGAGCGGATGCTGACGGCGACGCACGCCGAGCGCGCGGCGATCCCCGTGATGCATCCGGGCCGGGTGGACGTGATCGGCGCGGGCGCGCTGGTACTGCTGGCGATCATGGAACGCATCGGCGCTTCCGAGGTTGTCGTGTCGGAGCACGACATCCTCGATGGAATCGCTTGGTCCATCGCCTGAACAACCTTCGAAGCAGCTTGTGAGGGGCTCTCGGGCCCGTGATCCACATCAAGTTCGTGAAGTTCTTCACAAGGAAAAAGGGTCTGCGAGGTCAATGGAAGGGCCCTTCGGGGCCCTCCGGAGGCCCTCAGGCCCTTTTTCGCGTGCGTTCGTGCGATCGGCGGAGGCGACGGGATCCGCGTCGGAGGTATGGACGAACCCCTGTGGTCCAGTCCGCTTTCGGCCTTGGAGGCCAGTTCAGGACGGGTGAACAACGACTCCGGACGCCTTCTGGTTCCCGTCGCGCGCCATGACCTCCGTCACGTGGGCGGCGGAGTGTAGCAGAGGGTCTCCCAGTCCTTGTGAAGGGGCTCACGAGCGGCACCCCTTTGGGTGCTGGATACTCGTTCCATGAGCACCACGGAGCGTCCCAGGATCCTCGTTGTAGGAGGTGGGTACGTAGGCCTGTACGCAGCCAAGCGCATCATGAAGAAGATGCGCTACGGCGAGGCGACCGTCACGGTCGTCGACCCGCGCTCGTACATGACCTACCAGCCCTTCCTCCCTGAAGTGGCCGCAGGCAGCATCTCGCCTCGGCACGTCGTCGTCCCGCTGCGACGCGTGCTGCCCAAGGCAGAGGTTCTCACCGGCCGGGTCACCAGCATCGACCAGGACCGCAAGGTCGCCGTCGTCACGCCGCTCGTCGGCGAGGCGTACGAGCTGCCCTTCGAC
This sequence comes from Streptomyces sp. NPDC030021, assembly GCF_055574035.1. Lineage (NCBI taxonomy): Bacteria > Bacillati > Actinomycetota > Actinomycetes > Kitasatosporales > Streptomycetaceae > Streptomyces > Streptomyces sp. NPDC030021. The sequence goes on along the minus strand of NZ_JBVIAH010000010.1, from coordinate 79,777 downwards.
TACCTGGTGATCGCGCTCGGCGCCGTCTCCCGCACCTTCCCGATCCCCGGCCTCGCCGAGCAGGGCATCGGTATGAAGGGCGTCGAAGAGGGCATCGGCCTGCGCAACCACGTTCTCGAGCAGCTCGACAAGGCCGAGTCCACGACGGACGAGAACGTCCGCCGCAAGGCCCTCACCTTCGTCTTCGTCGGCGGCGGCTTCGCCGGTGCGGAGACCATCGGTGAGGTCGAGGACATGGCCCGGGACGCTGCGAAGTACTACTCCACGATCAAGCGCGAGGACATGCGCTTCATCCTGGTCGACGCGGCCGACAAGATCCTTCCCGAGGTCGGGCCCAAGCTCGGCACCTGGGGCAAGGAGCACCTTGAGTCCCGCGGCATCGAGATCTACCTCAGCACCTCCATGGACTCCTGCGTGGACGGCCACGTGGTGCTGAAGAACGGCCTTGAGGTCGACTCCAACACCATCGTGTGGACCGCCGGCGTCAAGCCGAACCCGGCGCTGGCCCGCTACGGCCTGCCGCTCGGCCCCCGCGGCCACGTGGACGCTCAGCCGACCCTCCAGGTCACGGGCACCGACTACATCTGGGCCGCGGGCGACAACGCCCAGGTTCCGGACGTGGCCGCCCGCAAGGCCGGTGTCGAGAACGCCTGGTGCCCGCCGAACGCCCAGCACGCGCTGCGTCAGGCCAAGGTCCTCGGCGACAACGTCATCTCGGGCATGCGGGGCTTCCCGCAGGCCGAGTACTCGCACTCCAACAAGGGTGCGGTGGCAGGCCTCGGCCTCCACAAGGGCGTCGCGATGATCGTCATGGGCAAGACGAAGATCAAGCTCAAGGGCCGGCTGGCCTGGTACATGCACCGTGGCTACCACGGCATGGCCATGCCGACCTGGAACCGCAAGATCCGCGTCTTCGCCGACTGGACCCTCGCGATGTTCCTCAAGCGCGAGGTCGTCTCCCTCGGTGCGCTGGAGACCCCCCGCGAGGAGTTCTACGAGGCCGCGAAGCCGGCGCCGGCCCCGGCCGCCGCCGCTGCCCCGGCCGCGAAGGCCAAGGCCTGACCCATGTGACCGGCAGGACCTGAGCTCCACCTGCCTCACTTGCTCCATCTGCTCCACCTGTACGACCTGTACGACCCCGAAGGGGCCGCCCGCCATCCGTGGTGCGGGCGGCCCCTTCGGCGTACCCGGGGCCCGGGATGGGTAGACGGAGGGGTCGGAGCTTTTGTGGAGGTGCGCCATGACCGACGCCGCGCCGCGGCTCGCCGTTGTTGCCGAGACCCTGCTGGGTGCCCCGCTGCCGGTACGTGTGCGGGCCTGGGACGGCAGCGAGGCCGGCCCGCCCGACGGCCCCGTGCTCGTCATCCACAACCGCCGCGCCCTGCGGCGGATGCTGTGGAGGCCCGGCGAGCTGGGGCTGGCCCGCGCCTGGGTGGCAGGCGAACTGACAGTCGAAGGCAATCTGTTCGACCTGCTGGACCGGGTGGCGGGCCTGCTGTGGGAACGCGGACCGGACCTGCCGCCCGTCGGCCCCGCCGTCTCCACGGCCCAGACCGGGCCCGGGCCGCTCACGGCCCTGGGGAACCTCGCGCGCCGTGCCGGGCTCCCCGCGCTCTCCGACCTGCCGGGCGCGAGGTGGCGCGACGCCGCCCACCGGGCGGCCGCGCGCGAGCTGATCGCCCTCGCCGGACCGTTGCCGCCGCCCCCGCCCCCCGCCGAGGAGGCGGACCGGCGGGGCGGAGCACGCCACAGCAAGGGCCGCGACCGCCGGGCCGTCAGCCACCACTACGACGTCGGCAACGACTTCTACGAACGGGTCCTCGGCCCCTCGATGGTGTACTCCTGCGCCTACTGGAGCCCCGGCTCCACCCTGGAGCAGGCCCAGCACGACAAGCTCGACCTGGTCTGCCGCAAGCTCGCCCTGCGGCCCGGGGACCGGCTGCTCGACGTCGGCTGCGGCTGGGGCTCCATGGCGCTGCACGCGGCCCGGGCGTACGGCGTCCGGGTTACCGGCGTCACGCTCTCCCGCGAGCAGGCCGTGTACGCCCGTAAACGGGTCGCGGACGAGGGACTGACCGACCTGGTGGACATCCGGATCCAGGACTACCGGGACGTCAAGGACGGGCCGTACGACGCCATTTCCTCCATCGGGATGGCCGAACACGTCGGGGCCGACCGCTACCGGGACTACGCCCGCACCCTGCACGCCCTGCTGCGCCCCGGCGGGCGGCTGCTGAACCACCAGATCGCCCGTCCGCCGGAGCCGGACGAGGAGGCGTACCGGGTCGACGAGTTCATCGACGCCTACGTCTTCCCCGACGGCGAGCTCTCCCCGCTCGGCACCACCGTCGGCGAACTGGAGCGGGCCGGCTTCGAGGTCCGCGACGTGGAGGCGCTGCGCGAGCACTACGGGCTGACCCTGCGGGCCTGGGTGGCCCGGCTGGAGGAGCACTGGGCGGAGGCGGTCCGGCTGACCTCGCCCGGGCGGGCCCGGGTCTGGCAGCTCTACATGGCAGCCTGCGCGCTCGGCTTCGAGCGGGGCCGGCTCGGGGTCAACCAGGTGCTCGCGGTGCGGCCCACGGCGTCCGGTGACGCCCGGCTGCCGCTGCGGCTCCGTACGTGGGACGCAGAAACGGTCTAGCAGCCCCATGGGAACGCGGAAGGGCCCCAGGCATCGCCTGGGGCCCTTCCGCGTGCTGTGCCGCTGCGGCTGCTACTCCGTCTTGATGGCGGTGAGCATGTTCAGGCGGGCGGCGCTGCGGGCCGGCCACATGGCGGCCAGGACACCGACCACGGCGGCCAGCAGGAGGAAGATGCCGATCCGGTCCCACGGGAGGATCAGTTCGTAGTTCGGCATGGACTTCGCGATCGTGGTGCCCACGGCCCAGGCGAGGAAGACGCCGATGGCGACGCCCAGGACCGCTCCGAAGAGCGAGATCACCACGGCCTCCAGGCGGATCATGTTCTTGACCCGGCCCCGGTCGAGACCGATCGCCCGCAGCATGCCGATCTCCTGGGTCCGCTCGAAGACGGACATGGCCAGGGTGTTGACCACACCGAGCACCGAGATGACCAGTGCCATGCCGAGCAGGCCGTACATGATGTTCAGCATCGTGTTGATCATGCCGCCCATCTCGTTGCGCATGTCCTGCTGGGTGGCGACGGTGATGGCCGGGTTCTTGCCGAGGGCGTCGACGACCTTCTGCTGGGCGGCCTTGGAGGCCCCGCCGTCGACGTTGACGTACACCTCGGGGATGTACATCTCCTCGCTGTGCTCGGTGAGGATCTTGTTGTCGATGACGTAGGGGGAGAGCAGGCCCTCCATGTCCTTGAAGATCGCGCCGACCTTGACGGACGCCTCCTGGCCGTCGTCGTACTTCAGCTTGAGCGGGGTGCCGACCGTGAACTTCTGCTTCTTGGCGGTCTTCTCGGCGACGGCGACCTCGCCCTTGCCGAGGCTGTCGAGCGAGCCGCTGAGGACCTCGACGTTGAGGAGCTGGCCGATGGTGGCCGGGTTGACGCCGGAGGCGGCCCGGAAGTCGCCGTCGACCAGGAAGTAGCCGGCCGTCTGCGGGGAGACCGCCTTGATGCCGGGGGCCTTGGACAGGGTCTCGGCCACGGACTTGTCGAGGCTGCCCGCGTCGGAGGACATGGAGACCCGGTAGTCGGCCTTGAGCTTCTCGGTGCTCATCCGGTCGACGACCTTGCCGACGGTGATGCCGAGCACCGACAGGGTGGTGACCAGGGTCAGGCCGATCGCCAGGGAGGCGGCGGTGACGGCGGTGCGGCGCGGGTTGCGGACGGCGTTCTGGGAGGCCAGCTTGCCGGGGATCCCGAACAGCTTCGCCAGCAGCGGTCGGACGGTGCCGATGACCGGCTTGGAGAGCAGCGGCAGCAGCACGATCATGCCGATCAGCATGAAGAAGGCGCCGGCTCCCATGGTCATGCGGCCCGAGTTGCCGCCCGTGGACACGCCCAGGAAGACCAGGCCGATGCCACCGAGGCTGATGATCGAGCCGAGGATGTTGCGTACGAGCAGGGACTTCGAGGTGGCCGGCAGGTGGGCGCTGCCCATGGCGGCGACCGGGGCGATCTTGCCGGTGCGCCAGGCCGGCAGCACGGCGGCGACGGTGGTGACGACGACGCCGATGACGAGGGCGGCGGTGACGGTGCCGGGGGCGATCACGAGTGCGCCGCCCGGCAGCTTGGCGCCGAGGGAGCCGATGACGGAGCGGATCCCGATCGCCAGGCCGATGCCGCTGACCAGGCCGACGGCGGCCGACAGGACGCCGACGACGAGGGCCTCGCTGAGCACGGAGCGCATGACCTGACCGCGGTTGGCGCCGACGGCGCGCAGCAGGGCCAGCTCCCTGGTGCGCTGGGTGACCAGCATGGTGAAGGTGTTGTAGATCAGGAAGATGCCGACGAAGAGCGAGATACCGGCGAAGACGAGCAGCATCGTGCTGAGGTTGCTGAGGCCCTTCTCGATCTGCTTGGCCTGATCGGCGGCGAGCGCCGCGCCGGTCTGCGCCTTGGCGTTCTTGTCGAGCAGCGGCTTGATGTCGGCGAGCAGCTTGTCGGCGGAGGTGCCGTTCTTCGCGCCGACCGACAGCTCCTGGAAGTAGCCGGGCTTGAGGTAGAGCTCCTGGGCGACCTTGGTCTCGAAGAGGACCAGGCTGCCGCCGGCCTGGACGGCGCCGTCCTCGGTGGTGAAGACGCCGGCGAGGGAGTACTCCTTGACCGGGCCGTTGGTGGCGACGCGGACCTTGTCGCCGACCTTGTAGTTGCCCTTGTCGGCGGTGGCCTTGTCGAGGGCGACCTCGTCGGCCTTGGCCGGGCCGGCGCCCTGGGCGAAGGCGTAGCGCGGGTCCTTGCCGTCCTTGACGGGCGTGTAGTTGGCGCCCTGGTTGGACCAGCCGGAGCCGATCAGCTTGCCGTTCTCGTCGCCGACGCCGGCGAAGCCCGACACGCGGCCGGAGACGGTGTCGACGCCCGGGAGCGCCTTGATCTTGTCGAGGGTCTGCTGGCCGAGGCCGGGCTCGCCCTCCTTCCCGCCCTGCTCGTTGCGGCCCTGGCCGTACGAGGTGACCGAGACGGCGATGCCCTCGTAGCTCTTGGCGGACTGCCCGGAGAGGGACTTCTTGAGGGTGTCGGTGAAGACGAGGGTGCCGGAGACGAAGGCGACGCCGAGGGTGACGGCGAGCACCGTCATCAGCAGCCGGGCCTTGTGCGCGAGGACGTTGCGCAGGGCGGTACGGAACATGGGGGATCTCAGTCCTGGGGCTGGAAGTCTGGAGGAGGGCTGCGGAGGTGGCCCGGGTCAGCTCGTACGGCCCTTGGCGTCGAAGGCCTTCATCCGGTCGAGCACGCTGTCGGCGGTGGGGCTGTGCATCTCGTGGACGATCTCGCCGTCGGCGAGGAAGATGACGCGGTCCGCGTAGGAGGCGGCGACCGGGTCGTGAGTGACCATCACGACGGTCTGGCCCAGCTCGCGCACCGAGTTGCGCAGGAAGCCGAGGACCTCGGCGCCGGAGCGGGAGTCGAGGTTTCCGGTGGGCTCGTCACCGAAGATGATCTCGGGGCGGGAGGCCAGGGCGCGGGCCACCGCCACGCGCTGCTGCTGGCCGCCGGAGAGCTGGGTGGGGCGGTGGGAGAGGCGGCCCGAGAGGCCGACCATGTCGATCACGGAGTCCAGCCACTGCTTGTCGGGCTTGCGGCCGGCGATGTCCATGGGGAGCGTGATGTTCTCCAGGGCCGTCAGGGTCGGCAGCAGGTTGAAGGCCTGGAAGATGAAGCCGATCTTGTCCCGGCGGAGCTGGGTGAGCTGCTTGTCCTTGAGGCTGCCGAGCTCGGTGTCGCCGATGCGGACGGAGCCCGCGGAGAAGGTGTCCAAGCCCGCGACGCAGTGCATCAGCGTGGACTTGCCGGAGCCCGAGGGGCCCATGATCGCGGTGAACTGCCCCTGCGTGAAGTCCACCGTGACGTTCTTGAGGGCGACCACCTGGGTCTCGCCCTGGCCGTACACCTTGGAGAGGCCGGTGGCGCGGGCGGCCACGGCCTGGGCGGTGTGCGGGGCGTAGTTCATGGTGGTCACGGGACGGCTCCTCGGTCTGCGGTGCGGGGACGTTTCCATCCTCGCCGCGGGTACCCCCGCTCCGGATCAGCCGCCGTGCCTGTTCCTCGCCCCGCTGGAGTCTGACGGCGGGCGGGCTCGTGTCCTCCTCTGGTATGACAGGAGCCTGATCGGCGGCCGGTGGCCCGGGGTGGCGGGGAGGGTGGCGCGGGGGGTGGCGTGGGCCATCGAAATCCCGTCATTCCCGTACAGGTGATGATCGACGTCCAGAGCGGGCCGACCGCGCATTCTCGGGTCTGACGAACCCTCAAGCGCCAATAAAATCAGACAACATCGGAAAGTTCGCAGGTTGGCAGGGGGAGCGATCCGGATAGGCTCGGCTCAGCGTTCAAGGCTTTTTCACGGGGGCCGCCACGCCTTGCCCGGATGGTGGAATGCAGACACGGCGAGCTTAAACCTCGCTGGCCTTCGGGCCGTGCCGGTTCAAGTCCGGCTCCGGGCACCATCAATGGCACGGCGTCCGGCCTGCAGGACCGGCCTTCCTGGAACTTGACCGTTTCCGGGGACCGGGAACACGGGGGAACACGCACGTCGCGAGCGCCTTCCACGAACGGAAAGCCGGAGTCGTCCGTGACGACGCCAACGAGGCGCAGACCCGCCGGCCGCCGGGCCGGGTGAAGGGCGAGGGGTACGCCGCTCCCGGGCGCACGCCCCGGGGCGTGACCGGGACCCGGGACGTTTCCGCCGGGCCGGTCCGGTCGGCGTACGGGGGTCCTCCGCGAGGCTCCCTTTATTTACTGCGCTCCGTCGTGGCCTCTCCTAAGATCCTCCTCCAGCAGTAGAGTGCTTTTTTTGCGAGCGCATTACTCTTGTTGCAAGGCCGCGCTCGGTGGCCACGGAGGAGTGAGATGAGGAGCAGTAACCCGGTCTTCTCGCGACGGGGGTTCAGCCGCGACAACGGTGGCTACGCGGGCTTTGACGCGCAGCCGCAGCAGGCCGGGACCAACCCGTACGCGACGAACCCGTACGCGGCCGACCCGACCACCGGCATGCCCCAGGCCCCGGCCCGCGCCAACGTGATGACCATGGACGACGTCGTGAGCCGTACGGCCATGACGCTCGGCACGCTCATCGTGACGGCGACCCTCGCCTGGGTGGCGCTTCCGGTCGACCCGGACAACCTCGGCGTGTCCTACGGCATCGCTGTCGGTGCCGCGCTCGTCGCGTTCGTCCTCGTGATCATCCAGTCGTTCAAGAGCAGGCCCGCTCCGGGCCTGATCCTGGCCTACGCGGCGTTCGAGGGTGTCTTCCTCGGCGTCATCAGCGCGACCGTCAGCACCTACATCGGCCCCGGCGTGGTCATGCAGGCCGTGATGGGCACGATGTGCGTCTTCGCCGCCGTGCTCTTCGCGTACAAGATGGGCTGGATCCGCGTCACCCGCCGCTTCTACGGATTCGTGATGGCGGCGACGCTGGGCTTCATCCTCCTGATGCTCGTGAACACGCTGTTCGCGGTCATCGGCGGCGGTGACGGCCTCGGCTTCCGCAGCGGCGGCCTCGGCCTGCTGTTCGGTGCCATCGGCGTCATCCTCGGCGCCTGCTTCCTCGCCCTCGACTTCAAGCAGGTCGAGGACGGCATCGCCTACGGTGCCCCGCGCGAGGAGGCCTGGCTGGCGGCCTTCGCCCTCACCATTTCCCTGGTCTGGATCTACGTCGAGATGCTGCGCATCTTCGCGATCCTCTCGGGCGACGACTAGCGGGACCCGCGGGCCGGCCACCGGCCCGCGCACGGCATGGGGAAGGCCCCGTGAGCACACCGCTCGCGGGGCCTTCCCGCATCCAGGGTGCGGGAACGGTCGGGTAACGGGGGAGAGGGGGGCTCAGCCGAACCGGCGTGCGGCTCTGCGCAGGTCGTACTCGTGGATGATCGCCTTGGCCTGGCCGTACGACAGCTCGTGCGCGCCGCGCAGCCAGCTGACCTTCTCCTCGAACCGGACGAGTGAGGGGCCGTCGTCCACGGTGCGGAGCCAGTCGGAGACTTCACGACCGGTGGTCTGGGGGATTCTGTCGATCATGTTGCGGTGTGTCTGCTCGGAGAACTCTACGGACATGGGCGCCTCCGGAGGTATCGCCGTGCTGTTCTCTTCACGCCACCGTGCCGGAGAGTTCGCCCGTTGGCAATGGTGCCCGGGCGGCGCGTAAGGTCGGCCGGGTGCTTGATACTTCGCCCCTGACCGCCGTCGTGGAACGTTTCGCCGACCGGCTGCGGGCCGCGCCGCAGAGCCGCCTGCAGCAGGGCGCCGCCGCCGCGGCGCTGGACCTGGCCCGCGAACTCTCCGTACGGGCCCAGCGGATCGAGACGCCCGGGCAGGAGCCGAAGGAGGTGCCGGACGCCGGCATCTTCGTGGTCGGCGATCAGGTGGCGGTGACCGGGCTGGACCTCGCCGAAGCACTGCGCGCCGCGGCCCCGGGCAGCGCGAAGGCCCCGTCCGAGGTGCTGGACGAGGCCGTGCGGCTGGTGGAGCAGGCGGAGATCAGAGCGATGCGATGACGCGGTCCGCGAGGATGTAGACGTTGCTGTCGGGGTCCTCGGCGTCACCGCAGGAGAAGGTCAGCGCGTAGGCGCCGGAGATGCCCGAGCCGCCCAGCAGGACCGGCGCGGTGCCCGAGCGCAGGGCCTCGGCGAGGCGCTCCGCGGTCTCCCGGTGCCCCGGGGTCATGCACAGCGTCGTGCCGTCGGTGAAGACGTACACGTCGAGCGTGCCGAGCGGGCCCGGGCGGACGTCCGCGAGGGCCGTACGGGCCTCCGCGAGCTCCTCCAGGCGGTTCACGGTGCGCTCGTGGTCGGCGCCGGGGTGCGAGGCCTGGACCGGTACGAAGTCGGGGTGCGAGGGGTGGCGCCGGCGCGCGGCGGCCAGCTCGGCCGAATCCTCGGGGTACCCGGGGAGCTCGTCGAGGATCTCCTCGCCGAGTACGGGCTCCAGCCCCACCAGGTCGGCCTGCCGGGGCAGGAAGACCGGGCTGTCCTCGCCGAGCCCGGGCAGACCGCCCAGCAGCGAGGGGGCGTCGGCGGCGTCACGGGCCTCCTGCGCGGCCCAGAAGGCCCGCGCCTCGGCGAGCTCGCGCTCGCGCTCCTCGGCGAGGGCTTCGGCCACGGCGGCTCGTATCTCCGCGGCGGGGGACTCCACGGCGCTGCGGGCGTGCGGGACGGTCGCACCGCGGGGGTGGACCGGCACCGCCAGCTCGGTGCGCAGGGCGGTGACCTGCTTGCGCAGACCGTGGACGGCGTGCAGCGCAGCAGCGCCCACGGCGGTGGCAGCGGCCGTGGTCAGCAGCAGGGCAAGAGACATGGCGCTCACTGACTAACTCCTGAGGTGATTCGATCCCCCGACTTCCTACATCAGAGTGTCCCGACCTGGGAATGGCGCGCAGTGCATTACGTCACGAAATGGACAGGGCTTTGGTCACATGCGCCGCACCTGTACCAGCCCTGACCTGCGTAAACACCGATCCCCCAGGAGATAGGTCACATCCTGGGGGAAATTTGGTCACAGGTCGGCCGCGACCGGGTTAGATCCGGCGTCAGCACGCCGCAAGGGATCCGGCCGGATCCCTTGCGGCGTCTGGGCCCGCTCTTGATCGAATTAGCTCAGGCGCTCGATCTCTCGGTCGCGCTGATCTTCGCCACCGCTGCGGGCAGGTGCCGCCCCTCGCCACGCGGCGGAGCCGCACGTCGACACGGTCGGGGCAGCCCCTACCCTCCGCTACGGCTCAGCTCAGGCGCTCGATGACCATGGCCATGCCCTGGCCACCGCCGACACACATGGTCTCGAGACCGAACTGCTTGTCGTGGAACTGCAGGCTGTTGATCAGAGTGCCGGTGATGCGCGCACCGGTCATCCCGAAGGGGTGACCGACGGCGATGGCTCCGCCGTTGACGTTCAGCTTCTCCAGCGGGATCTCCAGGTCCCGGTACGACGGGATGACCTGGGCCGCGAAGGCCTCGTTGATCTCGAAGAGGTCGATGTCGCCGACCGTCAGGCCGGCCCGCTTCAGGGCCTGCTTCGACGCCTCGACCGGGCCCAGGCCCATGATCTCGGGGGAGAGGCCGGTGACGCCGGTGGAGACGATCCGGGCCAGCGGGGTCAGGCCCAGCTCGCGGGCCTTGGTGTCGCTCATGATGACCAGCGCCGCGGCGCCGTCGTTCAGCGGGCAGCAGTTGGCGGCCGTGACCAGGCCGTCGGGGCGGAAGACGGGCTTGAGGCCCTGCACGCCCTCCAGGGTCACGCCGGCGCGCGGGCCGTCGTCCCCGGAGACGACCGTGCCGTCCGGGGTGGTGACCGGGGTGATCTCACGGGCCCAGAAGCCGTTCTTGACGGCCTCTTCCGCGAGGTTCTGCGAGCGGACGCCGAACTCGTCCATGTCCTGACGGGTCACGCCCTTGATGCGGGCCAGGTTCTCGGCGGTCTGGCCCATCGCGATGTACGCGTCCGGGACCAGGCCGTCCTCGCGCGGGTCGTGCCAGCCGGAGCCGGTCGACTCGGCGACGGCCGTCGTACGGGCCTCGGCCTCGGCGAAGAGCGGGTTGTGGGTGTCGGGCCAGGAGTCCGAGTTGCCCTTGGCGAACCGCGACACCATCTCGACGCCGGCCGAGATGAAGACGTCGCCCTCGCCCGCCTTGATGGCGTGCAGGGCCATGCGGGAGGTCTGCAGCGAGGAGGAGCAGTAGCGGGTGATGGTGGTGCCGGGCAGGAAGTCCATGCCCATCTGCACGGCCACGATGCGGGCCAGGTTGTTGCCCTGCTCCCCGCCCGGCAGGCCGCAGCCCAGCATCAGGTCGTCGATCTCGCGCGGGTCCAGGCCGGGGACCTTGGCCAGGGCGGCCTGGATGATCGTCGCGGTCAGGTCGTCCGGCCGCACGTCCTTGAGGGACCCCTTGAAGGCGCGCCCGATGGGGGAGCGGGCAGTGGAAACGATGACGGCTTCGGGCATCGGGACTCCAGGGTGTGTTGCGGCTCTGAGCGGGACCGCAAGCGAAGTTACCGCCCCGTATGGTCCAGGTCACCGGCCGGGGCGTGTGACACGGGCCGCACTCGCCCCGCGGGGCGCCGCCCGTAGGGGGTGTCTTGCCGGTCAGGCCGGGCTCGTGGGGCCTGACCGGCAAGACGCCCCTCGGGCTCTCAGGGCACCACCGGCTCGGCCGGGTCCGTGGCCGGCACCCGCCGACGGCGGCGGTGCTTGAGCAGGACCCAGGGGCCGCGGGCGGCCGTGACCTCCGTGCCCGCCTGGCCCGCCGCGGCCGACGCGGCCTTCGCCACCGGCAGCATGTCCTCGTCCCGGGACACGTCCAGCCGGTCCGACTCCGGCCACAGGCCCAGTGTCGCGCACAGGGTCGGCAGCACGGCCATGGCGGCGGTCGCGTACCCCTCGGCCGACGGGTGGTAGGAGTCCGGGCCGAACATCTCGCGCGGGTTCGCGGCGAACTCCGGGCCCAGCAGGTCCCCCATGGAGACCGTACGGGCGCCCAGCGCGACCACTCCTATGGTCTGCGCGGCGGCCAGCTGGCGCGAGACCCGGCGCGCCAGCCAGCGCAGCGGCTGGTAGACCGGCTCGATCGTGCCCAGGTCCGGGCAGGTGCCCACGACGACCTCCGAGCCGGCCAGGCGCAGCCTGCGCACGGCCGAGGTGAGCAGCCGCACCGACTGGGTCGGCGGCATCCGGCGGGTCACGTCGTTCGCGCCGATCATGATCACGCACACGTCCGGGGCCGGCCGGTCCCCGTCCAGCAGCAGGCCCACCTGCCGGTCCAGGTCGTCGGACATGGCACCCGACAGGGCCACGTTGCGCAACTCCACCGGCCGCTCGGCCACCGACGCCAGCCCGGAGGCCATCAGGGCCGCCGGGGTCTGCCGGGCCCGCCGTACGCCCAGTCCCGCGGCCGTGGAATCACCCAGCATGCCCAGGCGCAGCGGGCCCGGGCTCTGCTCCGGCCCGCCGAACTCGCTCCCGTACAGCCCGTCGGCACGCGGTGGCTCCGGCAGCCCGGAGCCGACAGCCCGCCTCGCGAACTGCATCTCGGCCACCACCAGCCCGACCGCGGCGGCCCCGACCAGTCCGAGTCCGCCTCCGCCGTACGCCGCCCCCGCCGCGATCCGGCGGGCTGTCCTCGCCCTGGACATCCTTCAGGCCACCTCCTCGGTCCTCATTGATCCCTACCTGCCCCGTACGTACGGTCGGCCAATCCCTTTCCGCATACTCTGGCCGGACCTCCCGGAGAACCCGTGGAGTCCCCTCCTTGGAGAACATGGTGCAATTCCACGACTCGATGATCAGCCTCGTCGGCAACACCCCGCTGGTGAAGCTCAACCGTGTGACCGAAGGCCTGCAGGCCACCGTCCTTGCGAAGGTCGAGTACTTCAATCCCGGTGGATCCGTGAAGGACCGGATCGCCGTACGGATGATCGAGGCCGCCGAGCAGAGCGGAGCCCTCAAGCCCGGCGGCACCATCGTGGAGCCGACCAGCGGCAACACGGGTGTAGGACTCGCCATCGTGGCCCAGCAGAAGGGCTACAAGTGCATCTTCGTCTGCCCTGACAAGGTGTCCATGGACAAGATCAACGTGATGCGCGCGTACGGCGCCGAGGTCGTGGTCTGCCCGACCGCCGTCGACCCCGAGCACCCGGACTCGTACTACAACGTGTCCGACCGCCTCGCGCGCGAGCCCGGCGCTTGGAAGCCCGACCAGTACAGCAACCCGAACAACCCCCGTTCGCACTACGAGACCACCGGCCCCGAGCTGTGGGACCAGACGGACGGGAAGATCACCCACTTCGTCGCGGGCGTCGGCACCGGCGGCACGATCTCCGGCACCGGCAACTACCTCAAGGAGGTCAGCGGCGGGAAGGTCAAGGTCATCGGCGCCGACCCCGAGGGCTCGGTCTACTCCGGCGGCTCCGGGCGTCCGTACCTCGTCGAAGGTGTCGGCGAGGACTTCTGGCCGACCGCCTACGACCCGAACGTCACCGACGAGATCATCGCGGTGTCCGACAAGGACTCCTTCCAGATGACCCGCCGCCTCGCCAAGGAGGAGGGCCTGCTCGTCGGCGGCTCCTGCGGCATGGCCGTCGTCGCCGCCCTGCGCGCGGCCGAGGGCCTCGGGCCGGACGACGTGGTGGTCGTCCTGCTGCCGGACAGCGGCCGCGGCTACCTCAGCAAGATCTTCAGCGACGAGTGGATGGCGGGACACGGCTTCCTGGAGGAGGCCGGCCCCGCCGCGCGCATCGGCGACGTGCTGAACGACAAGGAGGGCGGCATCCCCTCCCTCGTCCACATGCACCCCGAGGAGACCGTCGGCGAGGCCATCGAGGTCCTGCGCGAGTACGGCGTCTCGCAGATGCCGATCGTCAAGCCGGGCGCCGGTCACCCGGACGTGATGGCCGCCGAGGTCATCGGCTCCGTGGTCGAGAAGGAGCTCCTGGCGGCGCTGTTCGCCCAGCGGGCCTCCCTGACCGACCCGCTGGAGAAGCACATGAGCTCCCCGCTGCCGCAGGTCGGCTCCGGCGAGCCGGTGTCCGAGCTGATGGCGGTGCTCGGCGAGGCGGACGCGGCGATCGTGCTGGTCGAGGGCAAGCCCACCGGCGTGGTGAGCCGTCAGGACCTGCTGGCCTTCCTGGCCAAGTCCGCGAAGTAGCCTGCGGCCCGCCCGGGGACGGGGCGCGGGCCCACGGCCCGCCTCCCACCCCGGGCACCCGGCCCGTGGCACGGCCTTCGCGCAATCGGTACGGGCATGACACGTGACGGCAGCACCCGCTTAACACGGCTCCGGCACAGTGGTGGTTGTCGGCAGGGGAGTCCGGGAGACCGGAACCCGGCCGGCACCACGGAACGGCGTGTGCGTACCTCCGGAGCGGCTCCCGGACCGCGCGTACGCCACGGACGCGGACGGCCCTGACCCGGCCGTGTCCTTCGCGGGGACCGCCGTCGTCCCGCCCCTCGGGCGACCGAGGGTGCGGCGGTCCCCGCGCAATCCTTTTCGGGGCTCGGTTCGCCTCCGGGGCGCCTTGTGCCGGCTCGTGACGGCGTACGTGCTCGAAAACCGCTCGTGCCTCACGGTTTCCTCCGCGCGTTCGCCCTCACTCCCCGTCGCGCCCCTTCGGCTCACTCGCCCGTGCGCCGGCGGTGGTGGCGGACCCGCGCCCGCCCGACGGCCGGTCAGTCCAGCGGGTCCTGCGTACCGCGCCGGAGGTGACGGGCGTGGATGAAGTTCACGCCCACGATCCCCGCCCAGGCGACGATCAGCCCCGGCAGCCGCGCCTGCGCGACGGCGATCGCCGACAGCGGGATCGCCAGGACCAGCGTGACGATCGCGAAGCCGAAGCGTTCGCCGAAGTTCCCGTCCCCCGGCGCGGCGGACGGCGCCCGGCCGTCACCGCGGGCCGCGGACAGGCGCTCCTCCGCGAGCCGGCGCCGGACCTGCGTGTCGACCTTTTCGACGAACGAGTCCACGAGCGCGGCCTCGTACTCCGGACCCAGCTCGCGCCGGGCGTCCATCGTCGCGTCGAATTCCTTCTTCAGTTCCTGGGCATGCGCGTCCATGCCCCCACCGTAGGAACCCCGGCGGGCCCCGGCACTGGGGCTGGCCCCCCTATCCGGATCGCGGGCACGGCTTGCCCCGCTGCATAACCGCATGCAGAGTGCTCCGTGACTGAATATCTCACCGGGACGGAGGGGACGGGATGAGTGACAGCCCGGCCGCGCGGCTGCAGAAGCTGTTCGAGGGGCACCGGCTGACGCCGACCCAGCGGCGGATCGCGCACTGCATGGTGCGCGGGGCGGCGGAGGTGCCCTTCCTGTCGAGCGTCGAGCTCGCCGAACTGGCCGGGGTGAGCCAGCCCTCGGTGACCCGGTTCGCCGTGGCGCTGGGCTTCGACGGATATCCCGCGCTCCGCCGCCACCTGCGCGAGGTGGCCCCCGCCGAGCGGCCCGGGGCCGCGCACGAGGACTCGTACAACGAGTACCAGCAGGCGGTCCTCGGAGAGATCGAGAACCTGCGGCAGCTGGCGGCGATGCTCGCCGATCCCGCGCCGGTCCAGGAGGCGGGGCGGCTGCTCGCGGCCTCGGCCCCGCTGCTGGTGCTCGGGCTGCGGGCGGCTTCCTCCCAGGCGCGCGGGTTCGCGTACTTCGCGTCGAAGGTCCACCCGGACGTACGGCTCCTCGACGAGGGCGGCTCGATGATGGAGGACCGCATCGACGCGGCGCGCTACGAGGGGGCCACGGCGCTGCTCTGCTTCGCGCTGCCCCGCCACCCCCGGGAGGTCGTGGACACGCTGGAACGCTCACGGCGGGCCGGCCTCACCGTGGTCACGGTCGCCGACTCGGCCTTCGCCCCCGTGGCCCGCCACTCGGACCTGCTGATTCCGGCGCAGGTCGGCACCGGGCTGGCCTTCGACACGGCGTGTGCGCCGATGCTGCTGGGCCGGGTGCTGCTGGAGTCGATGGCGGACGCCCTCCCGGACGCACAGGCCCGCCTGGAGGCCTTCGACGCGCGGGCCGCGGCGCGCGGCCTGTTCGTGGAGTGAGCCTCAGCGGTAGTTGAGCTCCGCCAGCTCGGTGGCGAGGCGGTCGCGCAGCGCCGGGATGCGGGCGAGCAGCGGCAGCAGGGCGTTGCGCGCGGCGCGCAGGACCGGGTTCCGGGTGGTCGCGGCCCGGGTCATCCGGTGCGTGAGGGCCACCACGCGCAGGGCGACGGGGCGCCGCCGGGCCTCGTAGCCGTCGAGGTCCCCGGTGGCCAGGGCACGGCCGAGGGCGTAGCCGTCCTGGATGCCGGTGTTCATGCCCTGACCGCCGGCCGGGCTGTGCACATGGGCCGCGTCCCCGGCGAGCAGCAGCCGTCCGGCCCGGTAGCGGTCGGCGACCCGGTGGTGGATCCGGAACCGGGAGGACCAGACGAGTTCGCGGACGGCGGCCCGGCCGGGGACGCGCTCGTCCATCAGGTCCCGGACGAAGGCGAGGTCCGGCTCGGCGGGGGCCCCGGCGACGGCGGCGACGATCCGGTAGCGCCCTCCGGGCAGCGGGGCGATCACGGTGGGCCCGGCGGCGCCGAAGGCGAGCGTGACCTCGTGCGGGCCCGGGGCCCAGTCCATGACCACGTCGGCGAGGACGAAGGACTCGCCGTACGCGCTGCCCTCGAAGACGATGCCGGCGGCCCCGCGGATCACGCTGTGCATCCCGTCGGCGCCGACGGCGTGGGCCGCGCGCAGGGTTTCGCCGGTGGCGGTCGTGAGGGTGACCCCCTCCGCGTCCTGGGCGACCGCGGTCACCTCGTACGGGCGGTGGACGTCGCCGCCCAGGGCGCGCAGGCGCTCCAGAAGCACGGCCTCGGTCTCGTACTGGGGGACCATCAGCGCGTACGGGTGGGCCGTGGGCAGGCGATCGAAGTCGACGGCGGCGAGCGGGCGGGCGCCGTCGCGGATCCGGAACCGGGAGACGCGGACGCCGCGGCCGATGAGGTCGCCGGAGAGGGTGCCGCTCGGGTCGAGCTCGTCCAGGACTTCCAGGGTGCGGGCGTGTACGACGGCGGCGCGGGAGGTGTTGGCGCCCTCGGCCTGCTTGTCGAGGAGAACGAAGTCGATGCCGGCCTCCGCCAGGGTCACGGCGAGGGCGAGGCCGGTGGGGCCGGCGCCGACGACGGCCACGTCCGTACGGGCCGGGAGTGCGGCGGTGCTGGTCATGCGAGCCTCCTCCGGTGGGCCAACGCTTGTTGGCCAACAACTGTTGGTATGAGAGTGCGCCTGTCCCGCTGGTATGTCAACGGTTGTTGGCCTACGCTTGTTGGCATGACGGCGCGACGTACCTCGGACCTGACCAAGACGGCGATCCTGCGGGCGGCCCGGGAGCGCTTCGCCGCGCAGGGCTACGAGCGCACCACCATCCGCGCCGTCGCGGCGGACGCGGAGATCGACCCGTCGATGGTCATGCGCTACTTCGGCAGCAAGGAGCAGCTCTTCGACGCCGCCCTCGCGGTGGACCTGCGCCTGCCCGACCTGGGCGCCGTGCCGGCCGGGGAGGTCCCCGCCGCCCTCGTACGCCACTTCGTGGAGCGGTGGGAGGGCGATCCGGCCGACGACGCCCTGCTGGTGCTGCTGCGCTCGGCGGTGACGAACGAGCAGGCCGCGGCCCGGATGCGGGAGGTGTTCGCGTCGCAGGTCGCCCCGGCGCTGGCGGCGGCCGTCGGCCCGGAGCGGGCCGCGGCCGTGGCGGGCCTGGTCTCCGCCCAACTGCTGGGCCTGGCCCTGACCCGCTACCTGCTGCGGCTCCCCGCGGTGGTGGCCCTGACCCCGGAGGGCGTGGTCCAGGGCCTGGCCCCGGCGCTGGCGGCCACCCTTTGCACCTGAGGGCCGTCGTCCGGCGTGCGCGGCGCACCGGAGGCGCCGCCCCCGGACCCCCGCGCCTCAATCGCCGACGAGGCTGAAAACGCAGCCCCTCCGGCGCTTGAGGAGCGGGGTCCGGGGCGGAGCCCCAGGGAAGCCCCGCGCGGCGGCTACAGCAGGGCGTCACCGTGGGCGCCGCCCGCTTCGGCCACGATCTCGGTGAGCCGCTGCGCCGGCCTGGCAAGGCTGAAGCGGACCTCGCCCGACGCGGTGAGCGTGAAGCCGTGCACCGCCGGGCGGGGCAGGCTGTTGTAGCCGTAGTGGGCCGTGAAGAAGTACGCGCCGGTGTCCGGGACGCCGATCAGGTCGCCGGGGCCGAGCCGGGGCAGCTCGCGGGCGGCCGCGAGCAGGTCCCCGGCGAAGCAGGCCGGGCCCGCGATGTCCTGGGCCACCGGGTCGCCGGTCTTCGGGGCGCCCTTCGCGTCGTAGGGCAGGATCCGCACCGGCCAGGCCGCCGGGGCGTACGCGGTGCGGGTCGCCACCTGGACCCCGGCGTGGGTGAGCGCGATGGGCCGGGACCCGCTGGTCTTGGTGTACTCGACCCGCGCCAGGATCAGGCCGTGCTTGGCCAGCAGGGACCGGCCGAACTCCGTGACCAGGCCGTACGAGCCGTCGAACAGGGCGGGGACCGCCTCGCGCAGGGCGGCCACGTACTGCGCGTGGGTGGGGGTCTCCTCGTCAGAGGCGAAGTTCACCGGCAGGCCCCCGCCGATGTCGAGGGTGTCGACCTGGCGCCGCCCGGCCGCCGTGTTGATCTCCTCGGCGAGCGCGTGCAGGTCCCGTACGCCTTCCGCGATCAGGGCCAGGGGAACGCCCTGGGAGCCCGAGTGGATGTGCAGGCGGGTGAGCCACGGCCGGTCCAGGTAGGCCCGTACGAGCCAGGCGCGGGCGCCGGGGTCGCGCAGGGCGATGCCGAACTTCGAGGTCGCGGTGGCCGTGGACAGGGCATCGATGGTTCCGGCGCCGGTCTGCGGGTTGATCCGCAGGCCGATCGGGGCCGTCGTGGGCGTGGCGGTCCGGCCGACGAGCGCGTCGAGGCGTTCCAGCTCCTGGGCGTTGTCGGCGTTCACGGCGATACCCAGGGCCAGGGCCTCGCGCAGCTCGGCCACCGTCTTGGCGGGGGAGTCCAGGACGGTCCGGGCGGCGGGGACGCCCGCCGCCCGGACCAGCGCCAGCTCCCCGGGGCTGGCCACCTCGCAGCCGAGCCCGGCGTCGGCGAGCAGCCGCAGGACCGGGACGAGCGGGGCGGCCTTGACGGCGAAGGCGTGCAGGACGGGGGTGTCGGGCGCGAGGGCGGCCGTGAAGGCGCGGGTCAAAGCGGCGGCGGAGGCCCGGATCCCGGCGACGTCCAGCAGGCAGGCCAGGGGCTCCGCGCCGTCGCCCCCGCCCACGAGGCCCTGCTCCACGGCGGCCCGTACGGCCAGGTCCCGGCGCTCGGCGGCGTTCCCGGCGCCGCCCTCGCCCTTCGCGTGTACAGCCATGCCGGCCATCCCATCATTCGACGGGGCCGACCGCAGCTGTTGACTGAATCTATTCAGGGCGGGAGGATGTGAATAGATTGACCAACATCGGAGGAGGCACCGCCATGTCAGGACCCCGCCCCGTACGTGCCGCGCGAGGCACCGAGCTCAGCACCCTGGGATGGCAGCAGGAGGCCGCCCTGCGGATGCTGCAGAACAACCTCGACCCCGAGGTCGCCGAGCACCCCGACAAGCTCGTCGTCTACGGCGGCACCGGCAAGGCCGCCCGCGACTGGCGCTCGTACGACGCGATGGTCCGCACCCTGCAGACCCTCAAGCAGGACGAGACGATGCTGGTCCAGTCCGGCCGCCCGGTCGGCGTGATGCAGACCCACGAGTGGGCGCCGCGCGTCCTGCTCGCCAACTCCAACCTCGTCGGCGACTGGGCCAACTGGGAGGAGTTCCGCCGTCTGGAGCACCTGGGCCTGACCATGTACGGCCAGATGACCGCCGGGTCCTGGATCTACATCGGCACCCAGGGCATCCTCCAGGGCACCTACGAGACCTTCGCCGCCGTCGCCGCGAAGCTGCATTCAATTGGTAAGGGAGGGGTCAGCGGCACCCTCGCGGGCACCATCACCCTCACCGCCGGCCTCGGCGGCATGGGCGGCGCCCAGCCGCTGGCCGTGACGATGAACGACGGCGTCGCGATCTGCATCGACGTCGACCCGCGCGCCATCGACCGCCGCATCGAGCACCGCTACCTGGACGTCAAGGCCGACAACCTGCGCCACGCCCTCCAGCTGGCCGTCGAGGCCCGCGACGCCCGCAAGCCGCTCTCCATCGGCCTCCTCGGCAACGCCGCCGAGCTGCTCCCGCAGATGCTGGCCGAGGGCGCGCCCATCGACATCGTGACCGACCAGACCTCGGCCCACGACCCGCTCGCGTACCTGCCCGTCGGCGTCGACTTCGACGACATGGCCGACTACGCCGCCAAGGACCCGGCCGGCTTCACCACCCGCGCCCGCGAGTCCATGGCCAAGCACGTCGAGGCCATGGTCGGCTTCATGGACGCCGGCGCCGAGGTCTTCGACTACGGCAACTCCATCCGCGGCGAGGCCCAGCTGGCCGGCTACGACCGCGCCTTCGCCTTCCCCGGCTTCGTCCCCGCCTACATCCGCCCGCTGTTCTGCGAGGGCAAGGGCCCCTTCCGCTGGGCCGCCCTGTCCGGCGAGGCCTCGGACATCCACAAGACCGACAAGGCCATGCTGGAGCTCTTCCCGGAGAACGAGTCCCTGCACCGCTGGATCAAGATGGCGGGCGAGCGCGTCCACTTCCAGGGCCTGCCCGCGCGCATCTGCTGGCTCGGCTACGGCGAGCGCGACAAGGCCGGCGAGCGCTTCAACGAGATGGTCGCCGACGGCACCCTCGCCGCGCCGCTGGTGATCGGCCGCGACCACCTCGACTGCGGCTCGGTGGCCTCCCCGTACCGCGAGACCGAGGCCATGCTCGACGGCTCCGACGCGATCGCCGACTGGCCGCTGCTCAACGCCATGGTCAACGTGGCCTCCGGCGCCTCCTGGGTCTCCATCCACCACGGCGGCGGCGTCGGCATGGGCCGCTCCATCCACGCGGGCCAGGTCACGGTCGCCGACGGCACCCCGCTCGCCGGCGAGAAGATCCGCCGCGTCCTCACCAACGACCCGGGCATGGGCGTCATCCGTCACGTCGACGCCGGCTACGACATCGCCGAGTCGGTCGCCGACGAGCGCGGCGTCCGCGTCCCCATGCGTGAGGGCGACGACGCGTGACCTTCCACGACATGTGGGCCGAGCTCGCGCCCATCGGCCGCGACGCCGGCACCGGCGGATACCGCCGGTACGCCTGGAGCGGGGCCGACGCCGACTGCCGGACCTGGTTCCAGGAGCAGGCGGAGGCGCGCGGGCTGACGTACGAGACCGACCGCAACGGCAACCAGTGGGCCTGGCTCGGCGACCCCCTCGCGGGGGACGCCGTGGTCACCGGCTCGCACCTGGACTCCGTCCCCGACGGCGGGGCCTTCGACGGCCCCCTCGGGGTGGTGTCCTCCTTCGCGGCCCTGGACGAGCTCCGCAAGAGGGGCGCGGAGTTCTCCAGGCCGCTCGCCATCACCAACTTCGGTGACGAGGAAGGCGCCCGCTTCGGCCTCGCCTGCGTCGGCTCCCGGCTCGCCGCCGGGCAGCTGACCAAGGACAAGGCGTACGAGCTGCGCGACGCCGAGGGCATCTCCCTGCCCCAGGCCATGGAGGCCGCCGGATACGACCCCGAGGCCATCGGGGCCGACCCCGAACGCCTCGGCCGCATCGGCGCCTTCGTCGAGCTGCACGTGGAACAGGGCCGCGCCCTGGACCTCTCCGGCGACCGGGTCGGCATCGCCTCCGCGATCTGGCCGCACGGCCGCTGGCGGTTCGACTTCCGCGGCGAGGCCAACCACGCCGGCACCACCCGGCTGGTCGACCGCCGCGACCCGATGCTCACCTACGCGGCGACCGTCCTGGCGGCCCGTACGGAGGCGGCCCTCGCCGGGGCCGTCGCCACCTTCGGGAAGATCTCGGTCGAGCCCAACGGGGTCAACGCCATCCCCTCGCTCGTGCGCGGCTGGCTCGACTCCCGGGCCGCCGACCAGGCCACCCTCGACACGGTCGTCACGGCCATCGAGAAGGCCGCCCGCGAGCGCGCCGACCAGGACGGCATCGACCTCGGCATCGTCCGGGAGTCCTTCACCCCGGTCGTCGAGTTCGAGCACGCCCTGCGCGACGAGATGAACCGGATCCTGGGCGGTTCGGTCCCCGTCCTCGGGACCGGGGCGGGACACGACGCCGGAATCCTCTCCGCCGCCGTCCCGACCGCCATGCTGTTCGTGCGGAACCCGACCGGCGTCTCCCACTCCCCGCGGGAGTTCGCCGCCGAGGACGACTGCGTGGCCGGTGTCCTCGCCCTCGCCGACGTACTGGAAGGCCTGGCATGTCGTTGACGACGTACTGGCTGGAGCACGCCTGGCTCGGCACCCATGTCGAGCCGGGCGTCGCCCTGGAGGTCACGCAGGACGGGCGGATCGGCGCCCTGCGCACCGGGGTCGAGACCCCGCCGCCCGGCGCCGAGGTGCTGCGCGGCCTCACCCTCCCCGGGCTGGCCAACGCGCACAGCCACGCCTTCCACCGGGCCCTGCGGGGCACGGTCCAGGTCGGCTCCGGCACCTTCTGGACCTGGCGCGACCTGATGTACAAGGTCGCCCAGAACCTCACCCCCGACAGCTACTTCGCGCTCGCCCGCGCCGTCTACGCCGAGATGGCGCTGGCCGGCATCACCAACGTCGGCGAGTTCCACTACGTCCACCACGCACCCGGCGGCGCCGCGTACGCCGACCCGAACGCGATGGGCGAGGCCCTGATCGAGGCAGCCGCCGCGGCCGGCATCCGGATCACGCTCCTGGACACCGCGTACCTGTCCTCGGGCTTCGGCGAGGCCCCCAACAACCACCAGCTGCGCTTCTCCGACGGCACCGCCGAGGCCTGGGCCGAGCGCGCGAGTGCCCTCAAGCCCCGCGAGCACGCCCTGATCGGCGCCGCGATCCACTCGGTCCGCGCGGTCCCCGCAGCCGAACTGGCCACCGTGGCCGGCTGGGCCGAGGAGCGCCGGGCGCCCCTGCACGTCCACCTCTCGGAGCAGACCGCGGAGAACGACGCCTGCCAGGCCGCTCACGGACGCACGCCGACCCAGCTGCTGGCCGACCACGGGGTGCTCGGCCCGCGCACCACCGGCGTCCACAACACGCACCTCACCGACACGGACATCGCCCTCCTCGGCGGGACCACCACCGGCACCTGCATGTGCCCCACCACCGAACGCGACCTCGCGGACGGCATCGGCCCGGCGACCCGGCTCCAGCACGCGGGCAGCCCGCTGTCCCTGGGCAGCGACAGCCACGCCGTGATCGACCTGCTCGAAGAGGCCCGTGCGATGGAGCTCAACGAACGCCTGCGCAGCCGGACCCGGGGCCACTGGACGGCGAACGCCCTGCTCGCCGCCGCCACCGAGGACGGCCACGCCGCCCTCGGGCGCCCCGACGCGGGCCGCCTGGAGGCGGGCGCGCTCGCGGACTTCACCACGATCGCGCTGGACTCCGTACGCACGGCGGGCCCGCCGGCGCGCCTCGGCGCCGAGACGGCGGTGTTCGCCGCCACGGCGTCGGACATCCGCCACACGGTGGTCGGCGGCCGCCACGTGGTCCGCGACGGCCACCACACCCTGGTCGGGGACGTCCCGACGGCCCTGTCCGAGTCCATCGCAGCCCTGCGCGCCTGACAGATACGGCGCTCCGCGCCCGCGCCTCAAACGCCGGCGAGGCTGAAAGATTCAGCCTCGCCGGCGTTTGAGGCGCGGGGTCTGGGGCGGAGCCCCAGGAAACCGAGAGGAACCATGACCACCACCGCCATCACCAACATCGGCAGCCTCGTCACCAACGACCCGTCCGTCGGCGACGGCTCCCCCCTCGGCCTCATCCAGGACGCGACGGTCGTTATCGACGGCGAGACCATCGCCTGGGTCGGCCCCGCCGCCAAGGCGCCCGCCGCGGACGAGAGCTTCGACGCGCAGGGTCGGGCCGTCATCCCCGGCTTCGTCGACTCCCACTCCCACCTCGTCTTCGCCGGCGACCGCACCCAGGAGTTCAACGCCCGGATGTCCGGCCGCGCCTACTCCGCCGGCGGCATCCGCACCACCGTCGCCGCCACCCGCGCCGCCACCGACGCGGAACTGGAGGCCAACCTGGTGCGCCACCTCGACGAGGCCCGCCGCCAGGGCACCACCACCTTCGAGACCAAGTCCGGCTACGGCCTCACCGTCGCCGACGAGGCCCGCGCCCTGCGGATCGCCGCCGCGCACACCGAGGAGGTCACCTACCTCGGCGCGCACATCGTCTCCCCCGACTTCGCCGAGGACCCGGCCGCCTACGTCGACCTCGTCACCGGCGAGATGCTGGCGGCCTGCGCCCCGTACGCCCGCTGGGTGGACGTCTTCTGCGAGAAGGGCGCCTTCGACGGCGACCAGGCCCGCGCGATCCTCACCGCCGGGGCCGCCGCCGGGCTGATCCCCCGCGTGCACGCCAACCAGCTCTCCTACGGGCCCGGCGTCCAGCTCGCCGTGGAGCTCCAGGCCGCCTCCGCCGACCACTGCACCCACCTCACCGACGCCGACGTGGACGCCCTCGCGCAGGCCGCCGGCACCACCGTCGCCACCCTGCTGCCCGGCGCCGAGTTCTCCACGCGCGCC
Organism: Streptomyces sp. NPDC030021; assembly: GCF_055574035.1. Classification (NCBI taxonomy): domain Bacteria; kingdom Bacillati; phylum Actinomycetota; class Actinomycetes; order Kitasatosporales; family Streptomycetaceae; genus Streptomyces; species Streptomyces sp. NPDC030021. Next base: position 55,505 of record NZ_JBVIAH010000010.1, on the reverse strand, counting down.
CAGTGGCCCGACGCCCGGCGCCTGATCGACGCGGGCGCCACCGTCGCCCTGTCCACGGACTGCAACCCCGGCTCCTCCTACACGAGTTCCATGCCGTTCTGCATCGCGCTCGCCGTCCGTGACATGCGGATGACCCCCGACGAGGCCCTCTGGTCGGCCACCGCCGGCGGCGCCCGCGCCCTGCGCCGCGACGACATCGGCCTCGTGGCCCCGGGAGCCCGCGCCGACCTGGCCCTGCTGGACGCCCCGAGCCATGTCCACCTCGCCTACCGGCCGGGCGTACCGCTCGTTTCCGGGGTCTGGCAGCGGGGCCGCCGCGTGCACTGACGAACGGTCAATCCCGGGTTGTCCTTTGTCTTCCCTCCGTAAGCCCCCGGGCTTACCTTGAGCCACCGATCTGATGTGTCGTCAGTTTTCTGTGGCCCGAGGGGAAGACGAAGGTGTCCGACCGCAAACGCTCCACCGCGCTCGCGCTGGCCTCCGCGCTGGCCGGATCGGCGGTGCTGTTCACCGCCCCCGCGGCCCATGCCGCCGTCGTCGACGTCGCCTACGACTGCAAGACCCCGATCGGGGACAAGTCGGCGGTGTCGCCCATCGACATCAAGGCCGTCAAGGAGGGCGACGGGTACAAGCTGACGATGTCCTTCCAGAAGGGCGTCTCGTCCAGCCCCATCGAACTCGGCAAGGGCGCGATGAACCCCAGCGCCGTCATCCTCGTCGACGGCGCCGAGAAGGTGTCCGTACCGGTCTCGGGTCCGCCCAACCCCGAGGCCGTGCCCCCGGACACACCCATCAAGATCACCGACCTCTCGGGCACGTACACGCCCAAGAAGAGCGGCAAGGTCACCTTCACCGCCGGGGTGCTCACCATCATGGCGATGAGCACCACGACGACCTGCACCCCCGGCAACAGCCCGAAGCCCTCGCTGGAGCTGGACGTCACGGCGCCCGGCGGCGGGAGCACGCAGTCCGGCACCGACACCACCGGCGACACCCTCCCACAGACCGGGCCCACCGATTCCGCCCTGGCCCTCGGCACCCTCGGCGGCACCGTGCTGCTCTCCGGCGCCGTCGGCGTGCTCTGGCTGACCCGGCGCGGCCGGCGGGCCGGGTCCTGAACGGAGCACCCCGGTCATGCCCGTGCTCCCCACCCTGAGGCGCGCCGCCGCCGTCCTCCTGCTCGCCGCCGCCACGCTGTACGCGACCCCCGCGCGCCCCGCGGCCGCCGACGAGCCGGGATGGACCGCCGAGCCCGCCGCCGGAGCGGCGGCCGGCGCCCGCCCGTACTTCTACCTGGCCGGTGCCCCCGGCACCGTGCTGGAGGACCGCCTCGCCCTGGCCAACACCACCGACCAGGAGCGCACCATCACGCTGCGCGGGGCCGACGCCTACAACACGGCCGACGGCGCCTTCGCGGTCCGCCCGGCGGCGCCCGGCACCGGGGCCACCGGGGCCACCGGGGCCGGTTCCTGGATCAGCTTCGGGGCCGCCACCACCGTGAAGGTCCCGCCCCGTACCCGCGCCGTGGTCCCCTTCACCCTCACCGTCCCGCCCGCGTCCCCGCCCGGCGACCACCCCGCCGCCGTGATCGCCGCCGAGGACGGCCACGAGGTCGGAGTACGCGTCCACCTGCGGGTCGGCGGCCCCACCCTGGCCGCCCTCACGGTCGAGGACGTCGCCGTACGGGGCCGGGGCACGGCCGCCGTCATCGCCTACACCCTCGTCAACCGCGGCAACGTGGCCCTCGCCCCCGAGCTCCGGATCCGCGCCGAGGCCCTACTCGGCGAGGTGTCCGGCCCGCCCCGCGGCCGCACCCTGCCGATCGAACTGCTGCCCGGCCAGCGGGTGGAGCTCACCGAGCCCTGGCCCGGCGCCCCGGCCTTCGACCGGGTCCGCATCACCCTCACCGTGACCGCCCCCGGCGGCGCCCGCGCGGTGGCCACCGGCTCGCGCTGGCTCGTCCCCGGGGGCCTGGCCGGCTGGACCGGGGCCGGCCTGCTCGGCCTCGGCGCGGCCACCGCCGCCGCGCTGTACCTCGTACGCGGCCGGCGGCGCGTACCGGGCCCGGGCCCGGCGCCGGACGCGCCGTCCGCGGCCGGACCGACGACCCCTGCACCGCACCACGAACTGACGGGAGCCGCCAGGTGAGAAGAGTCGGAGCCCTGCTGGCCGCGGGGCTGGCGGTGTGCGCCCTCGCCCTGTTCCCCACGGGCCCGGCCGCCGCCGCCGAGGGCCGGCCGACCGTGGCGCTCTCGCTCCAGGAGGCCGCCCAGGGCACCGGGATCACCGTCACCGGTACCGGCTGGCCGGCCAGGACGCTGGTGATGCTGCTGGTCTGCGGCCAGAACATGATCGGCGGCACCAACAGCTGCGCCAACGCCGACGGCGCCGCGGTCTCGGTCGCCGCCGACGGGAGCTTCACCGGCCGGCTGCCCGTGGTGGCACCGCCCAAGCCGTGCCCCTGCATCGTCAACGTCACCTCCGTCAACGGTGACCAGTCCACCGTCGCGACCCCCCTGAAGATCACCGACCACCCGGTCGCGGAGCTGCCCGCCGAATCCGGCACGGCCCGCCTCGCGATGCTCACCGGGGTCCGGCTGGAGGGCGAGGACGGGGTGCTGACCTGGTTCGGCGCCCCGCCCGCCCGGAAGTTCACGGTCACCGTCGGCAATCTCGGCCCGGTCCCGGTCAAGGACCCGGTCTTCCAGCTCGGCACCGCGCACGGGGTGTTCGCCCCGCTGTGGGAGGAGGCCCGCTGGAAGGGCACCATCCCGCCCGGCGGCAAGGCGGAGATCGCGCTCGACGTGGGCCTCGCCGCCGGCGCCCACGGCGACTACACGATCTCCCTCAAGTACGGCGAGACCGTGCTGGCCGCGCAGCCCTGGGGCGTGGACCGCCCGTACGGGGTGCTGCTCTTCTGGGGCCTGCTCCTGCTGGTGATCCCGGCCGCGGTCTTCCGTATCGGCATGGCGATCGTCGACCGGGTGCGGCCGCGCGCCGCGCCCGCCGCCGCCCGCCACCGCGGTACGCGTCCCCTGGACACGACCGCTGCCGCGGCCGCGGCAGCGGCCTCCGCCGTGACGGCTCGGCTGCCGCGGATCGCGGCCCTGCGGCCCCCCGAGCCGGCCCCGGGACCCGACCGCCCGGAGCAGTCCCCCCAGACCACCACGGCGGTCCTGCCGTGGTTCACCCCGGACAGCGCGCCGGGCACAGCACCACAGGCGTCCGCACCGTCTGAGAACCGTTCGACGACGAAGGGACATTCGTGAAAACCCAACGGAGGGTGAGCGCGGCCGTGATCGCGCTGCTGCTCGGCGGCGCCGGTATCGCCATCGGAGCCACTCCCGCCCAGGCCGCGGAGACCAAGTTCAACGTCAAGTGCGTTCCCCCGGCCGGGGGCGGCAGTCCGGTGGAGGGGGAGACCACCGCCAAGGTCACCGCTCCCGCCTCTGCGAAGGTCGGCGACGAGGTCGACGTGTCCTGGGAGACGGTGAAGCCGGCCTCGAACAACACGGACCTGATGGACATCCCGCAGGACGCGGTCCAGCCCACCGGCTGGATCACCGTGGGCGGCGGTGGCGGTGAGCTGAAGGTCGTCGGGGAGAAGAAGAACCCGCCGATCCCGAAGAAGGCGCCCATGGTGATGTCCGTGATGAAGGGCAAGCTGAAGCTCACCAAGGCCGGGAAGATCACGCTGACCCCCGGCAAGTACGACGTGGCCGTGACCTTCTCCTTCGGCACGTTCGTCACCAAGTGCGCCCCGACCGGCAGCGTGGGCGTCGGGGCCACCATCGACGTGGCGGCCGGCTCCAGCGGCGGTACGACGACCGGCGGCACCACCACCGGCGGTTCCACGACCACGGGCGGCTCCACGACCACCGGCGGCTCCACGACCACCTCGGGCGGATCGGCCTCGGGCGGATCCGCCTCCGGCGGCGGGGGCGGCCAGACCGACTTCCCGGGCAAGGCGGTCGAGGTGGCCTTCGACTGCGGGCCGGTCGTCCCGGGGGGCATCAAGACCCCGGTCACGATCAACGCGAAGAAGAACGGCGGCAGCTACGACCTGACGGTCAAGACCGCCAAGGGTGCGATGGCGGCGCCCATGGCCCTGCCCGCGGGGGCGCTCAAGCCCTCGATGGACGTGAAGCTCGGCGGGGCGGACAGCGGCACGGTCAAGGTCTCCGGCCCGGCCAACGCGGAGCCCATCCCGGACAAGGCCCCGGTCAGCCTCAGCGACATGACCGGCACCTACAAGCCAGGCAAGAGCGGCAAGGTGACGCTCAGCCCGGACCAGCTGACGATCGACGTCACGATGGCCCCCGGCGCCACCCCGATCAACGTCCCCTGCAAGGCGGCGAGCAGCGGGGTCTCGCTGGAACTGGACACCGCCGCCCAGCCGGGCGGCTCGGGCTCCTCGACCAGCACCACCGGCAGCACCACCTCGGGCGGCCTCGCCGAGACCGGCGCGGAGGACGAGGGCGGCATCAAGGCCCTGGCCCTGGTCGCCGGCACGGTGATCCTGCTCGGCGGCGCGGTGTTCACCTTCACCCCGTGGCGCCGCCTGCGCGGCACCCGCTGACACGCGAAGCGGCCCGGCACACCTTCCGGTGTGCCGGGCCGCTTCGTCGTACGGGGCGTTGGGGGTGTCAGCCCATGCCGCCCATCAGGGCGTTGACCTTCTTGCGGTACATGAAGATCGCGAGGCCGGCGAGTACGGCGGCGACCGCCTGGAAGAGGATGACCCCGACGCCGTTCAGCTGCACGTCGGCCAGACCCATCAGACCGGTGATGCAGTCACCGGCGGTGACGGCCAGGAACCAGACGCCCATCATCTGGGAGCCGTACTTCCGCGGCGCCATCTTCGTGGTGACCGACAGGCCGACCGGGGAGAGGCACAGCTCGGCGAGGGTGTGCATCAGGAAGATGAGCACCAGCCACCACATGGTGACCTTGGTGTCGTTGCCGGCGGTCTGGCTCAGCGGCAGGGCGAAGACGAAGAACGAGGCGCCGACGATGACCAGGGCCACCGAGAACTTCACGATGGTGCTGGGCTCGCGGTTGCGGCGGGCCAGGGCCACCCAGGCGGCGGCGAAGACCGGGGCCAGGGCCACCACGAAGAGCGGGTTCAGCGACTGGAAGATGGTGGTCGGGACTTCCCAGCCGAACAGGGCGCGCTCGGAGTTCTTGTCACCGAAGAGCGAGAGCGTGGAACCACCCTGGTCGTAGATCATCCAGAACACGGCGGCGGCCACGAAGAACCAGATGTAGGCGCTCATCCGGGTCTGCTCGACGGTGGACAGGTCCTTGTCCCGCTTGATGCGGACGAGGACGGCGACCGGGATGAGCAGACCGGCGATGGTGATCGGGTACAGCGCCCACTTGATGGTGAACATGTCCGCGGCGACCACGGCGCCGTAGAAGACGGCGACGGCGGCCAGGACGGCCAGGGCCTTGACGATCACGGTCTTGCGCTCGGCCGGGCTCAGCGGGTTCGGGACGATGCTGCTCTGCGGGCTCAGGGTGCGGCCGGCGAGCAGGTAGACCACCAGGCCGACGGCCATGCCGACGGCAGCCAGCGCGAAGCCGATGTGCCAGTTCACGGTCTCGCCGACGATGCCGATGCCGACCGGGGCGAGGAGGGCACCCACGTTGATGCCGATGTAGAAGATCGTGAAGCCGCTGTCACGGCGCGGGTCGTCCACGCCCCGGTACAGGTGGCCGACCATCGTGGAGATGTTGGCCTTCAGCAGACCGGAGCCGACCGCGACCAGCAGCAGACCGACGAAGAACGCGATCTGGCCGGGCAGCGCGAGCGACACGTGGCCCGCCATGATCACGACACCGGCGATGGCGACCGTCTTGCGGGCGCCCCAGACGCGGTCACCGAACCAGCCGCCGGGCATGGCCATGAGGTAGACCATGGCGACGTAGACGGAGTAGATCGCCGTGGCCGTCGCCGCAGTGAAGCCGAGGCCACCACCCTGGCTGCCGGTCGCGGCGTCGACACCGCCGGAGACCAGGTACAGGACGAGAAGCGCACGCATGCCGTAGTAGGAGAAGCGCTCCCACATCTCGGTCATGAACAGCGTGGCCAGGCCGATCGGGTGGCCGAGGAGGGTCTTCTCGTGAGCGGGGCTCGGAGAAGCCGTCGTCAGGCTGGAAGCCATGGTCGATCCTTGCTTGCTCGGGACGCATCGGCTTCGTGAGCTCATCCGCGCCCGGTGGGGGGTGGCCGGCACCGGCGGACGGATTTCCCACCCCACGCCTCGGGGCCCGCCCCACGGGGGTGGGGGCGGCAGGACATCCGTAACCGGGATCCACGCCCTCCCGCGCATCATCACGCGAGGGGCCCGGCCAACAGGTCATTCACTGTCGTCAAGACGGGCCGGGCCGGTCCCTCAGAGGACCGTCCGTCCGGTTCAGGACAGAAATAGAGACCTTTGTGCTGCTTTTCGGCACAAAGGTCCCTGAGGTATTGCATCAGGCGTCTCGCCACCATACGACACGACACTGCGGCATATGAAAGGACTTGAGAGATGGATCACAAGGCGCGCCGGGAACCGTTCGACCATATTCGAAGGCGCTTAGTAGTTCATAAGCCCAGATAGAGAGGGGTCTGCCCGCAGGCCTCTGGTTTCAGCCGCCGCGGACTACCATCACCCACATGACGCGTGTACTGCTCGCCGAGGACGACGCCTCCATCTCGGAGCCCCTGGCCCGCGCCCTGCGCCGGGAGGGGTACGAGGTCGAGGTCCGGGAGGACGGCCCCACCGCCCTGGACGCGGGACTCCAGGGCGGCGTCGATCTCGTCGTCCTCGACCTGGGACTGCCGGGTATGGACGGCCTGGAGGTCGCCCGCCGGCTGCGCGCCGAGGGCCACGGCTTCCCGATCCTGGTCCTCACCGCCCGGGCGGACGAGGTCGACACGGTCGTCGGCCTGGACGCCGGCGCCGACGACTACGTGACCAAGCCCTTCCGACTGGCCGAACTGCTCGCCCGGGTCCGGGCCCTGCTCCGGCGCGGTGCCACCGAGGCCCTCCAGCCCCCCGCCACCCACGGCGTGCGGATCGACGTCGAATCGCACCGGGCCTGGATGGGGGAGGAGGAGCTCCAGCTCACGGCCAAGGAGTTCGACCTGCTGCGGGTCCTGGTCCGCGACGCGGGCCGGGTCGTCACCCGCGACCAGCTCATGCGCGAGGTCTGGGACACCACCTGGTGGTCCTCCACCAAGACCCTCGACATGCACATCTCCTGGCTGCGCAAGAAGCTGGGCGACGACGCCGCCAACCCCCGCTACATCGCCACCGTGCGCGGCGTCGGTTTCCGCTTCGAGAAGAGCTGACCGCCTCCCACGGCTCCACCTGGGGCATGCTCTAGGGCATGCGCCGCCGCCTCATCAACTCCACGCTCGCCGTGGTGCTCGTCGTGATCGCCGTCTTCGGGGTCTCCCTCGTCATCGTGGAGACCCGGACCATCACCAGCAGCGCCCAGGACCGCATCGAGTCCGAGGCGCTGCGGCTCGTGGGCATCGTCGAGGCGAACGTCCTGGAGAAGAAGCCGATCGACCCCGTGGCCCTCGGCGAGCAGCTGGACGCCGGCCACCACGCGCGGATCACCGTCCCCGGCCAGCCGGCCGTGGACGTGGGCGCCGCGATCCCCGACAGTGTGATCCGCGGCACCGCCCGCGGGGAGCAGGGCGAGGTCGTGGTCGTCGAGGAGTCGCACTCCACCGTGACCCGCGAGGTCGGGCGGACCCTGGCCGTGGTCGGTGCGGTGGCCCTGCTGGCCGTCGTGGCGGCCGTCCTGCTCGCCGTACGGCAGGCCAACCGGCTGGCCTCCCCGCTCACCGACCTTGCCGAGACGGCGGAGCGGCTCGGATCGGGCGACCCGCGGCCCCGGCACAAGCGGTACGGGGTCCCCGAGCTGGACCGGGTCGCGGACGTGCTGGACTCCAGCGCCGAGCGGATCGGCCGGATGCTGACGGCCGAGCGGCGCCTGGCCGCGGACGCCTCCCACCAGCTGCGCACCCCGCTCACCGCGCTCTCCATGCGGCTGGAGGAGATCACGGTCACCGACGACCTGGCGACCGTCCGGGAGGAGGCGACGATCGCCCTGACCCAGGTGGAGCGGCTCACGGACGTGGTGCAGCGGCTGCTCACGAACTCGCGGGACCCGCGGACGGGCTCGGCGGTCCCCTTCGACCTGGACGAGGTCGTCAAGCAGCAGGTCGAGGAGTGGCGGCCGGCCTACCGCAGCGCGGGCCGGGCCATCGTGCGCTCCGGACGGCAGGGCGTACGGGCCGTCGGCACCCCGGGCGCGGTCTCCCAGGTGCTGGCCACCCTGGTGGAGAACGCCCTGATGCACGGCGGCGGCACGGTCGCGCTGCGCACCCGGGTGATCGGCAACCAGGCGGTGCTGGAGGTCACGGACGAGGGACCGGGCGTCCCGCCGGACCTCGGCAACCGGATCTTCGAGCGGGCCATCAGCGGCCGCAACTCCACCGGGATCGGCCTCGCGGTGGCCCGGGACCTCGCGGAGGCGGACGGCGGCCGCCTGGAGCTGCTCCAGACGCAGCCGCCGGTGTTCGCACTGTTCCTCAGCCGGACGGCGCCGGAGCGGGCCGAACCGCAGGCCATGGTCCGCTAAAGGCTGTCCTGTACTAGTTGTTCGCGGGCGCCGGCTCGGGCACCGGATCCGGCCTGCGCTCCGGCTTCGGCAGGGGCGCCGGCTCCGGCATCGGCTCGGCCGGCTCCGCCGGCGCGGGCAGGGCCTTGAAGACCCAGGTCCGGTACGACCAGAAGCGGAACACCGTGGCGGTCCCGATGCCGATGAACTTGAACACGTTGCTGGCGACCGGGCCGTCCCAGCCGAACCCGTAGGTCGCGGTGTAGAGCACGCCGCTCTCGATGACCAGTCCGATGCCGCTGAACACGGCGAACAGGACGAGCTCGCGGGTGCGGCCGCTCTTGGCGCGGTCCCGGTAGGTGAAGTAGCGGAAGCCGATGTAGTTCGTGGCGATGGCCACGACGGTGGCTATCACGCTCGCCCGCACCACCTGCAGGTCGGTGGTGTTGCGGATCAGGTTGAAGACGCCCAGGTTGACCAGGACACCCAGACCGCCGACCGCCCCGAACTTGGCCACCTCTCGTACGAGGCCGCGTACACGTTCGACGACAGATCCGCCAGGCGTGCTCATCAGTAGGTCAGTCCTGTCGGTCACCGCCCGCTTACGGGGCGTCCGGTGTTCTCCGTCAACCCACCCATGCTAAGTGTCCCCCCTGCGCTCCGTCTGTGCCTTCCAGCACCCTGCGACGCACGGCACACGGGCGGATCGGGCCAGGGGCACGTCCGGATGGCGGAATACCGGCGGATACCCTGGAGGAGTGACGTTCCCGGTAGTCGGTATGGTCGGCGGCGGCCAGCTCGCCCGCATGACCCACGAGGCGGGCATCCCCCTCGGCATCAGATTCAAGCTCCTCAGTGACACCCCGCAGGACTCGGCGGCCCAGGTCGTGAGTGATGTCGTCATCGGCGACTATCGCGACCTGGAGACGTTGCGTGCCTTCGCGCGCGGCTGTGACGTGATCACCTTCGACCACGAGCATGTACCCATGGAGCACCTTCGGGCCCTGGAAGCGGACGGCATCCCCGTCCGCCCGGGGCCCGACGCTTTGGTGCACGCCCAGGACAAGGGGGTGATGCGCGCCAAGCTCGACGAGATCGGCGCGCCCAGCCCCCGCCACCGGATCGTGAGCGATCCGGACGACGTGGCCGCCTTCGCGGAAGAGGTGGGCGGTTTCCCCGTCATCCTCAAGACTGTGCGGGGCGGGTACGACGGCAAGGGGGTGTGGTTCGTCCGCACCCCCGAGGACGCGGCGGCCCCCTTCAAGGCGGGCGTCCCGGTCCTCGCGGAGGAGAAGGTCGATTTCGTCCGCGAGCTCGCGGCGAACATCGTCCGCTCCCCGCACGGCCAGGCGGTGGCCTACCCCGTCGTCGAGTCCCGTCAGGTGGACGGCGTCTGCGACACGGTGATCGCCCCGGCCCCGGACCTCTCGGAGGCCCTCGCGGGCGAGGCCCAGGCTCTCGCCCTGCGCATCGCCAAGGAACTCGGCGTGACCGGCCACCTGGCCGTGGAGCTGTTCGAGACCACCGACGGCCGGATCCTGGTCAACGAACTGGCGATGCGCCCGCACAACAGCGGCCACTGGACCCAGGACGGGGCGGTCACCTCACAGTTCGCCAACCACGTACGGGCGGTCCTGGACCTCCCGCTGGGCGACCCGCGCCCCCGCGCCAGGTGGACGGTCATGGCGAACGTGCTGGGCGGGGACTACCCCGACATGTACGCGGCGTACCTGCACTGCATGGCGCACGACCCCCAGCTGAAGATCCACATGTACGGCAAGGACGTGAAACACGGTCGCAAGGTCGGCCACGTCAACACCTACGGCGACGATCTGGACGATGTGCTGGAGCGCGCACGCCACGCTGCCGACTACCTCAGAGGAACGGTCACCGCATGAGCACCACCTCCGCAGCCCCCGTCATCGGCATCGTCATGGGCTCCGACTCGGACTGGCCCGTCATGGAGGCGGCCGCCAAGGCCCTGGACGAGTTCGAGATCCCCTACGAGGTCGACGTCGTGTCCGCCCACCGGATGCCGCGCGAGATGATCGCGTACGGGGAGCGGGCCGCCGACCGCGGGCTGAAGGCGATCATCGCGGGCGCGGGCGGAGCCGCCCACCTGCCCGGCATGCTCGCCTCGGTCACCCCGCTGCCGGTCATCGGCGTGCCGGTGCCGCTGAAGTACCTGGACGGCATGGACTCGCTGATGTCGATCGTCCAGATGCCCGCCGGGGTTCCCGTCGCCGCCGTCTCGATCGCCGGGGCGCGCAACGCGGGCCTGCTGGCCGTACGGATGCTGGCCGCCCACGACACGGAGCTGCTGGCCCGCATGAACGACTTCCTGCAGGAGCTCAACGACCAGGCCACCGAGAAGGGCAAGCGGCTGCGTACGAAGGTCGCGAGCGCGGAGTCCTTCGGGTTCGGCAAGTGAGCGCGGCGCAGCGTCTGGACGAGGCGCGCGAGCTGTTGGCCGAACACCCCGTCGTGGACGGCCACAACGACCTGCCCTGGGCGCTGCGCGAGCAGGTGCGCTACGACCTGGCGCGCCGGGACATCGCGGGCGACCAGTCCGCCCACCTGCACACCGACATCCCCCGGCTGCGCGCCGGCGGGGTCGGCGCCCAGTTCTGGTCCGTCTACGTGCGTTCCGACTACGCCGGTGACGAGGCGGTCAGCGCCACCCTGGAGCAGATCGACGTCGTCTCCCAGCTGATCGACCGTTATCCCGGCGACCTCGTGCGGGCGCTGACGGCGGACGACATGGAGGCGGCCCGCGCCGACGGCCGGATCGCCTCGCTGATGGGTGCCGAGGGCGGCCACTCCATCAACAACTCGCTGGCCACCCTGCGCGCCCTGCACCAGCTGGGCGTGCGGTACATGACGCTCACGCACAACGACACGATCGACTGGGCGGACTCGGCCACCGACGAGCCCCGGCACGGCGGTCTGACCGACTTCGGCCGCGAGGTCGTCCGCGAGATGAACCGCGTCGGCATGCTGGTGGACCTCTCGCACGTCGCGGCGACGACGATGCGGGACGCGATCGAGGTGTCGGCCGCTCCGGTGGTCTTCTCGCACTCCTCGGCCCGGGCGGTCTGCGACCACCCGCGCAACATCCCCGACGACGTGCTGGCGACGCTGCCGGCCAACGGCGGGGTGGCGATGGCCACCTTCGTACCGAAGTTCATCCTCCCGGCGGCCGTCGAGTGGACCCTGGCCGCCGACGAGAACCTGCGGGCGCACGGTCTCCACCACCTCGACACCACCCCCGAGGCGATGGCCCTGCACCGGGCCTTCGAGGAGGCGCGCCCGCGCCCGGTGGCCACGGCCGCGACGGTGGCCGACCACCTGGACCACATGCGCGAGGTGGCCGGCATCGACCACATCGGCATCGGCGGGGACTACGACGGCACCGCCTTCACCCCGTCCGGCCTGGACGACGTGGCGGGCTACCCGAACCTCGTCGCCGAGCTGCTCACGCGCGCCTGGTCCAAGGCCGACCTGGCGAAGCTGACCTGGACCAACGCGGTACGCGTGCTGCGCGACGCGGAATCGGTGGCCCGCGACCTGTCGGCCTCCCGGGGCCCGTCGAACGCGGTGCTCCGGTAGCGGACGCGGTGTCCGGCGGGCGCGGTGACAGGGTGTGACCTGCAGGTTCACTCGAACGCCGCGTCCGCCGGGCGGCCCTGCGCTTCCGCGTGTCACGGTGGCACCATCTCTCCCTGCTGCCGCCGAGACCGGAGCCAATGCCATGGCCGACCTGCAGGATGAACCCCACTCCGTGGGCATCGGAGCCGAAGACCTCCCCGCACCCGCGGTAGCGGTGGCGGCGGGCGCCCTCGACCGGGCCGTCGCGCTGCTGGCCGTCCATCCCGTGGCCGACGGGTGCAACACCCTGGTCTGGACCCTGCACCAGAGTCCGTACCACGACATCGAAACCTCGGACACGGGTGTGGACACCGACATCCCGCGGCTGCGCGCCGGGGGGGTGGGGGCCCAGTTCTGGTCCCTGCTCGTGCCGTCGGCGCGGGCGCGCGAGGACGCCCCCGGTGACCAGGTGCTCTCCGACACGCTGGACCAGATCGACACGGCGCTGACCCTGATGCGCCGCTACCCCGACAGCCTCTGCCTGGCCCTCAGCGCCGACGACCTGGCGGACGCCCGCAACCGGGGCCGCATCGCCTCGTTCCTGGGCCCGGTGCCCGGCCGCACGCTGACCGACTCCCTGGGCGCGCTGCGCGCCTTCCACGCGCTGGGCGTACGGATCCTCGCGCCCGCGGGAGCGCCCTGGGCGCAGGAGGAGCTGACGGCCTTCGGCCACGAGGTGGTCCGCGAGGCGAACCGGCTGGCGATCCTGCTGGACCTCACGGGCTGCCCGCCGGCGGTCGCCTGCCAGCTCGCGGGGGCCTCCAAGGCCCCGGTGATCATCTCGAACACGGCGGCGGCCTCGCTGAACCCGTATCCGGGCAACGTGACCGACGAGGTCCTGGCCGCGCTGCGCGAGGCCAACGGCCTGGCGATGGTCACCTTCGACGCCGCGCGCACCGGGGACTCCCTGCACGCGGTGGCGGACCACCTGGACCACGTACGGGCGATCGCGGGCCCGCACGGCGTCGGACTCGGCGCCACCTTCGGCACCGGACCGGGCCACCCGCGTCCGACGGGCCTGACCGACCCCTCGGGCTATCCGCGGCTGATCGCGGAACTGCTGGAGCGCGGCTGGCCGGAGTCCGAGGTGGCCCTGCTGACCTGGGGCAACGCCCAGCGCGTCCTGCGCGACGCGGAGTTCACCTCCCGCGCCGCCCACCACAGACACGGTGCCTAGTACCGCCACGGTGCCCGGACGCACCGCGCCCCGTCCCGGTGATCCGGGACGGGGCGCGGCTTCGGCGGCGGCGCAGGGGCTTTCTCGGCCCGCCGGCCTGTGCTTCCTGCCCTAGGGCTTCCGGTTGTGGGGCCCGGGCCTGTCTCCCCTGCCCTTGTGCCCGTGTTCGACCTTGAGGTTTTCGATCTCGGCGAAGTCGATGCGGGTCCTGGCACCGGTCGTCTTCGGATACTTGACGAAGACCGACCCCTTGCCCGCCCTTTCGTCGTACTCCTCGTACAGCACGGCCTCGGGCGAGCCGCCGCGCACGATCAGCGCGTCGCCCTTGGGGGGACCGACCTTGCTGGGGGGACCTCCGTCGACGGACAGCTGGGCGCCGGCCGTGTCCTTGACCGTGAGGTCCACCGTGTCCTGGCCGCCGCGTGAGAGGACACCGATCCGCTCGGTCTCGCCGGTGGTGATCCTGAGGCCGAGCAGCGGCGTCAGGGCCGGGGTACGGAGCATCGGCAGGGCCTCGACCCGGAGCGTGGTGAACACGTCCACGACACCGCGGATCACGTCCTGCCGCGTGGTGCCCACGATCGTGACCTCGTCGTCGCCGCCGTCGGGGCTGACCAGGACGTCGCCCACCACGTGGGAGAAGTTCAGCACCTGGGCGGAGTTGGAGCGCAGCAGCCGCCCGCTGTCGCTGCCGGTCGGGGTGAACGTCAGCTGCTCGTCGGCCGTCCCGCCCTGAACGGTCACGCCGTGACCGTTCGCGTCCAGGTTCACCACGGGGATCCCGCGGATGCCGACGAAGCCGCCCGGGATGCCGGGATAGCCCGTCACGGTCTCCTGGCCGACGTGGACGAGCAGATCCGCGGTCGCACCCGTGAGGGTGAGCGAGTGCTGGGCGATGGTCACCGCGAGCGACGGCGACGTCGGGCTGACATTGCCGGCAAGGTCCTCCAGCCCCACGGCGAAGTCGTACTTCCCGTCGTCGAGCGCGGCACTGACGACCTCGTACGTACCGCCCGAGGTGACGGTGTCCTTGCCGACCGCGGTCGGGCCGACTGCCCCCGCGGGATCGGCGGTCAGCCGCACCAGTGCGTTGGGCTCGGCCGACGAGTCCTGGAAGGCGGGCTTGCCGATCGTCGTGATGTTGTCGATGTCGTTGCCGCCGGTGTCGCTCGACGCGAGCAGGTCCGGGGCTGCCGGACGCGCGGGGGCGGTGGTGTCGAGCGTGACCAGCAGCCGGTGCGCGCTCTGCGCACCCGAGCCGACGACGTGGGAGACGCCGGCGGCCTGCGGGTCGTCGGACGGGTTGACGATCACCACCTCGGCGGTGATCTGGTTCTCCCCCTCCACCAGGACCGGGCCCAGCTGGATCCGGTACAGCCCCGGCTTCGTGACCGGGTTCACCGGCTGTGCGAAGCCGACGGGTTCCCCGTCGCGCGCCACGGCCACCTTGTAGCCGGGGGCGTCGTCCGCGAGCGTGGCCGTCGCGTTCTGCGGAGACAGCGCGATGCCCGCGGCCCGCAGCTCCGAGTCGTCGACCCGGAGGAAGAGCTCCGGTCCGGCGATCCTGGTGACGTCGTCGTTGTCGAAGCGGCCCGAGTCGGACCCGCGCGCCAGATCGAGACCGAAGGGTTCGGGGGCCGCGCGGTTGACGACGCGGAGGTCGTACGTGGCCTGCGCCGGGTCCGTCGGCGAGGCGTCACCCGGCTGGGTCGGGTCGGCGATGCCGGCGTCACTGACCACGACGAAGTACGGCTCGTCCTTGACGACGGGGATGGCGAGCCGGCTGGTCGAACTGCCGGGCCTGGTCGTGGCGACGGTTCCGGTGGCGACCTTGTTGCCGAACTTGTCGTACGCGCGGACCTGGAGCCCGGAGATCACCTCGTTGAAGGCGATCTCGGTCTGCAGGTGCCCGGTGTGACGGGGTTCGATCCGGAAGAAGTCGACGTCGGTCGGGCTGTGCAGGGTGAGCCGCGGCTTCGTGACCCTGTTGTCCGTGCCGAGCGCGGTGGCGACGGCGCCGCACCGGCACCCCGCCTCCGCCCCGCCACCCCGGCCGGAGGGCTAGGCGCGCGGGCGGCCCATCGCCCGGTAGGTCCAGCCCGCGGCACGCCACCGCACCGGGTCCAGCGCGTTGCGGCCGTCCAGGACGAGCCGGTCGGTCACCACACCGGCCAGCTCCGCCGGGTCGAGGTCACGGAACTCGCGCCACTCGGTGAGGTGCAGGACGACCTCCGCCCCCCGGGCCGCCGCCAGCGCGGAGTCCGCGTAGCCGAGGGTCGGGAAGACGCGGCGGGCGTTGTCCATGCCCTTGGGGTCGTAGACGGTGACCTGGCCGCCCTGGAGGTGGATCTGCCCGGCCACGTTCAGCGCGGGGGAGTCCCGTACGTCGTCGGAGTCCGGCTTGAAGGTGGCGCCGAGCACGGCGACCCGCTTGCCGAGGAACGAGCCGCCCACGGCCTCCCGGGCCAGCTCGACCATGTGCCCGCGCCGACGCATGTTGATGGAGTCGACCTCGCGCAGGAAGGTCAGCGCCTGGTCGGCGCCCAGCTCACCGGCGCGCGCCATGAAGGCCCGGATGTCCTTGGGCAGGCAGCCGCCGCCGAAGCCGATCCCGGCGCGCAGGAACTTCGCGCCGATCCGCTCGTCGTAGCCGATCGCCTCCGCCAGCTTGACCACGTCGCCACCGGCGGCCTCGCAGACCTCCGCCATCGCGTTGATGAAGGAGATCTTCGTGGCGAGGAAGGAGTTCGCGGCGGTCTTCACCAGCTCCGCGGTCGGGAAGTCGGTGACCACCAGCGGGGTCCCCTCCGACATCGGCGTCTCGTACACCTCGCGCAGCAGCTTCTCGGCGCGCTCGCCCTGGACGCCGATCACGATCCGGTCCGGGTGCAGGGTGTCGTCCACGGCGAAGCCCTCCCGCAGGAACTCCGGGTTCCAGGCCAGCTCCACGTCCGCGCCCGCCGGGGACAGCTCCGCGAGCTTCACCGCGAGCCGCTCCGCCGAGCCCACCGGCACCGTGGACTTGCCGACCACCAGGACCGGCCGCGTCAGGTGCGGGGCCAGCGAGGCCATCGCGGAGTCCACGTAGGACATGTCGCAGGCGTACTCGCCGTGCTTCTGCGGGGTGTTCACGCACACGAAGTGGACGTCGCCGAAGGCGCCGACCTCCTCGAAGGAGGTGGTGAACCGCAGCCGGCCGGTCGAGCCCGGCAGCCCGGCCACGTGCTTGGCCAGCAGTTCCTCCAGCCCGGGCTCGTACATCGGGACCCGGCCCGAGGCCAGCATCTCGATCTTCTCGGGCACCACGTCCAGCCCCAGCACCTCGAATCCCAGCTCCGCCATCGCGGCGGCGTGGGTCGCACCGAGGTATCCGGTGCCGATCACTGTGATCCTGAGGGGGGCCATGGGTGCTCCAGAGGTGCGGGGCCGTTTGCGGCCACTGAGCATAGTCGGGCCCACCAGCGGGGACGTTCCCCAGGAGACCACCGCTGTCACCCATCTCACGTGGCCCTTCCATATCGCCATCCGTGACCGGACCACTAGGCTTGGGTTACTTAACGGTAGTTAGCATCACGCATCACCCTGGGGAGTGAGAGATCTTGGCGGGTTCTGCCGACTTCGACCTGTACCGCCCGGCCGAGGAGCACGACATGCTCCGCGAGTCGGTCCGCTCGCTCGCCGAGGCGAAGATCCTGCCGTTCGCCGCGGCGGTCGACGAGGAATCCCGCTTCCCGCAGGAGGCCCTGGACGCCCTGGTCTCCAGCGACCTGCACGCCGTCCACGTGCCCGAGACCTACGGCGGCGCGGGCGCCGACGCCCTGGCCACCGTGATCGTGATCGAGGAGGTGGCCCGTGTCTGCGCCTCCTCCTCCCTCATCCCGGCCGTGAACAAGCTCGGCTCGCTCCCGGTGATCCTCTCCGGTTCCGAGGAGCTCAAGGCCAAGTACCTCGGCCCGCTGGCCAAGGGCGACGCGATGTTCTCGTACGCGCTCTCCGAGCCGGACGCGGGCTCCGACGCCGCCGGCATGAAGACCCGCGCCGTGCGCGACGGGGACTTCTGGGTGCTCAACGGCGTCAAGCGCTGGATCACCAACGCGGGCGTCTCCGAGTACTACACGGTCATGGCCGTCACCGACCCCGAGAAGCGCTCCAAGGGCATCAGCGCCTTCGTCGTGGAGAAGAGCGACGAGGGCGTGTCCTTCGGCGCCCCGGAGAAGAAGCTCGGCATCAAGGGCTCCCCGACGCGCGAGGTCTACCTCGACAACGTCCGGATCCCGGCCGACCGCATGATCGGCGCCGAGGGCACCGGCTTCGCCACCGCGATGAAGACCCTGGACCACACCCGCATCACCATCGCGGCCCAGGCGCTCGGCATCGCCCAGGGCGCCCTGGACTACGCCAAGGGCTACGTCCAGGAGCGCAAGCAGTTCGGCAAGCCGATCGGCGACTTCCAGGGCGTGCAGTTCATGCTCGCGGACATGGCCATGAAGATCGAGGCCGCCCGCCAGCTGACCTACTCGGCCGCCGCGAAGTCCGAGCGAGTCGACAGCGACCTGACCTTCTTCGGCGCCGCGGCCAAGTGCTTCGCCTCCGACGTGGCCATGGAGGTCACCACGGACGCCGTCCAGCTCCTCGGCGGTTACGGCTACACCCGTGACTACCCGGTGGAGCGCATGATGCGCGATGCCAAGATCACCCAGATCTACGAGGGCACCAACCAGGTCCAGCGGATCGTCATGGCCCGCAACCTGCCGTAGCGGGTACCTGACCTGCAGCGACGCGAACTCCCCCGGCAGCGGGCCGGGGGACGTTCGCGCATGGGGCGGCGGGCTAGGCTGTGCGGCTGTCAGCCGTAGGCGCGCAGGTGGGGCGGAAACAAGCATGTTCACGGAACGCCAGATATCGGCGATGCTCGGGCAGATCGCCCGCCAGGAAGTCGTCGAGATCGGCCCGGAACAGGCCGCCGGCCGGGCGGCCGCACTGGCCCACGTCGCGGAGCAGTACGGATACGCGTACGACCGGGCGCACCGGACGGGGCACAACGACATGCAGATCCTGGTGCGGATGTACCGGGACCCGCACCCCGAGGCACGTGCCCGCGAAGCGGCGACCATCGCCGCGCACCCGCAGGCCGGCAACGGCGGGACGGTGCCGGGCATGCGGACGGGGACGGTCAAGCCGCTCCCCGAAGCGCAGGAGGCCGTGGCCCGGCTGAAGGACCGGATCATGCTCGACGTCCTGGCCCAGGCCGCGGACAAGCGGCAGAAGACGTTCGCCTGGGGATCCGTCGGAGTCCTGGTCGTCATGCTGCTCATCCTCGGGATGCCGGTCGCCGCGCTGGCCGGCGGCGCGGCGCTCGCGGCGTTCCTGGGCGGCGCCTTCAAGCTGGGCGCGATCCGCCGGCAGCGGATCGCCCAGCGGCTGACGGACGCCGGGTTCGTCCCGGTACGGGACGAGACCGGCCGGCAGCGCTTCCTGGAGCCGGGCCGGCAACTGCCCGGCCACGTCAATCCGTTCGCCTCCTGACAGGGCGAACAACACCGCCATTTCATGACACCCCGAGTGCGGCGAACCCACAGGTGCGCGCACCGGTGGACACATCCGGCTCCGGCCTTGGGACGCCCCCCGGATGGGCTAAATTTGGACCTTCGTACGCCGGAATCGGTTGGGGAGAACGCAATGACGGAAGCGATCCTGCTGGTCGGCGGACAAGGGACGCGCCTGCGCCCCGTGACGGTGAACACGCCCAAGCCGATGGTTCCCACGGCCGGTGTCCCGTTCCTCGCCCACCAGATAGCCAGGGCCGCCGCCGCCGGTGTCACGCACATCGTGATGGCCACCTGCTACCTCGCCGAGGTCTTCGAGCCCTACTTCGGTGACGGATCCGCATTCGGCCTCAGCCTCGAATACGTGGTCGAGGACGAGCCCCTCGGGACCGGCGGCGCCATCCGCAACGCCGGAGCGCGCCTGACCGGCGGCCCGGACTCCTCCGTCCTCGTCTTCAACGGCGACATCCTCACCGGCCTGGACATCGCCGGTCTGGTCGAGTCCCACAAGGCGGCCGACGCCGACGTCTCCCTGCACCTGGTCCGGGTCGAGGACCCGCGCGCCTTCGGCCTGGTCCCCACCGACTCCGAGGGGCGGGTGCTGGCCTTCACCGAGAAGCCGCAGACCCCCGAGGAGATCATCACCGACCAGATCAACGCCGGATGCTACGTCTTCCGCCGCAGCGTGATCGACTCCATCCCGGCCGGCCGGCCGGTCTCCGTCGAGCGCGAGACCTTCCCCGGCCTGCTCGCCGCCGGGGCCAAGCTGCACGGCGTCACCGAGAACACCTACTGGATGGACCTCGGCAAGCCCGAGTCGATCATCCAGGCCTCCGCCGACCTCGTACGCGGCGTGGTCTCCTCCCCGGCCGTCCCCGGACGCCGCGGCGAGTCCCTGGTCCTGCCGGGCGCCGAGGTGGCGGCCGGGGCCAAGCTGTCCGGGGGCACCGTCGTGGGCGCGGGCGCCCGGATCGAGGCCGGAGCGGTCGTCCAGGGCTCCATCGTGCTCGACGGCGCCGTCATCGGCCCGGACGCCCAGGTGAACGCCAGCCTGATCGGCGCCCGCGCCTCGGTCGGCGCGCGGACCGTCCTGGACGCCGCCGTCATCGGCGACGGCGCCGCCGTGGGGGCCGACAACGAACTGCGCGGCGGCGCCCGCGTGTGGTGCGAGGCGCAGCTGCCCGCCGCCGCGATCCGCTTCTCCCCGGACGCCTGACGCGACGTCTGACGCGACGCCTGACCGGATGCCTGACCGGACGTCCGGTCCCCGGCCGGGGAGGGGAGTACGGCCGACGGGCCGCACTCCCTCACCGCCGTCAGTTGCCGCGGACGGTGACCTTCTCGTCGTTCTGGATCTGCTTCACCAGCTGCTGCACCTTCGCCTTGTCCCAGACGAGGTTGCCGCCGCGCTGGCCGGAGATCGGCATGTTCATCGACACGCCGTCACCGCCGTTGACGCCCTTCATCGCGAAGAACATCTGGCCCATGTCGTACAGGCCCATGTCCTTGTCCACGACGAGGGTGTCCAGGCCCGCGCCCAGCATCGGGTAGAGCGCGAACGGGTTGAGGATCGTCGAGGGCGTCGCGGCCTGGCTCGCCAGCGCCGACAGGAACTTCTGCTGGTTCTTCGTCCGCTGCAGGTCGGACTCGGCGAAGGCGTACCTGGTCCGTACGAAGGCCAGGGACTGCTCGCCGTTCAGGGTCTGCTTGCCGGCCTTGAAGTCGGCGCCCGACTTCTCGTCCTTGAAGCCCTCCTCGATGTTCAGCTCCACACCGCCCAGCGCGTCCACGATGTTCGCGAAGCCGGCGAAGCCGATCTCCGCGTAGTGGTCGATGCGCAGGCCCGTGTTGTGCTCCACCGTCCGCACCAGCAGCTCGGGGCCGTCCTCCGCGTACGCGGCGTTGAGCTTGACCCGGCGCCCCTGGGCGGGGAACGTCTTGCCGGACTGCGAGCCCACGAAGGACGGGATCTCCACGTCCGAGTCGCGGGGCAGCGAGATCATGGTGTTCCCGCTGGAGCACTTCGCCAGGATCATCATCGAGTCGGTCCGCTTGCCCTCGGCCGAGCCGGTGTGCAGCTTCTTCTTCTCCTCGGCGGACATCCCCTCGCGGCTGTCGGAGCCCACGATCAGGTACGTCGTGCAGTCGCCCTCCTTGGGGCGCTCGATGACCTTGGAGAGGTCCACCTCGCGGCGCACCTTGGAGTCGGCCCAGAAATAGGTGGAGACCGAGGTCACCAGCAGCGCGGAGACCAGCACGATCGAGCCGACCTTGATCCGCTTGCGCCAGTCCGGGGCGGGGCCGGGCGCCCGCCCGGGGCGGCCGGATCCGGACGGCCCGCCCGGGCCTCCCGGTCCGCCGGGTCCGCCCGGTCCGCCGCCCTGCGGCGCCCCGTAGACCTGGCCGGTGTTGTAGCCGCTGTCGTAACCGCCGTACGCGTCGTGGCCGCCCGCCTGCTGCGGGGGTACGCCGTGCGCGGGCGGCGGCGGGCCCGCCGGGCGCTGCGGGCGCGGGGGCTGCGCGGGCCGAGGAGGCTGCTGCGGCTGCGGCTGCCGCTGGATGTGCCGCATCCGCTGCACACCCTCGGGCTGCGGCTGCGCGCTGCCGCGCCCGTACGCGTCGTCACGACCTTCTGGCCAGTCATTCATGCGCCAAGAATGCCTGCCCGGGTGCGTGCTCCGACAGCCCGGTCCGTATTCCGTTCCGCTGCTGTTGCAGAGCTGATGCCTGCCTGACCCATCTCGGGGGTGGCTTG
The DNA here is from genome assembly GCF_055574035.1 of Streptomyces sp. NPDC030021. Taxonomy (NCBI): domain Bacteria; kingdom Bacillati; phylum Actinomycetota; class Actinomycetes; order Kitasatosporales; family Streptomycetaceae; genus Streptomyces; species Streptomyces sp. NPDC030021. The sequence goes on along the minus strand of NZ_JBVIAH010000010.1, from coordinate 33,754 downwards.
CCGGTCCGGCCGGGCTCGCGGCGCCCGGCACGCACGCTCGCCGCGTTCTCGTCGGTCGCCGACGCTCCGCGTCGGCTCCGTCCTCGGCCTTGCGATCGCACGCACCGGACACCGCTCCCTGATCCGGCCCGACCGACAAGACACCCCCTAAGGTGTCCGTATGACACAGATACCGGGCGAGCTGCCCGGGAAGCCCACCGCAGCCTCCCGGACGACCCTCAGCCACATCATGACCGCCAACGACACCAACCTCCTCGGAACGGTGCACGGCGGCGTGATCATGAAGCTGGTGGACGACGCGGCGGGCGCCGTGGCCGGCCGCCACTCCGGCGGCCCGGCGGTCACCGCCTCCATGGACGAGATGGTCTTCCTCGCGCCCGTGCGCGTGGGTGACCTCGTCCACGTGAAGGCGCAGTGCAACTGGACCGGCCGCTCCTCCATGGAGATCGGCGTGCGCGTCCTCGCGGAGCGGTGGAACGAGTCCACCCCCGCCACCCAGGTCGGCACCGCCTACCTCGTCTTCGCCGCGGTCGACGCCGACGGCAAGCCCCGCGAGGTCCCGCCCGTCCTCCCGGAGACCGAACAGGACGAGCGGCGCTACCAGGAGGCCCAGATCCGCCGGACCCACCGGCTCGCCCGCCGCCAGGCGATCATGGCGCTGCGCGAGGAGCGGGCGGCCCAGGGCTTCGACGACTGACGACCTGGTCCCCGCAGACGACCTACTCCCCGCAGACCACCTGGTCGCCGGTGACCACCCCGAAGGTGCCCTGGTACGGGTCCTCGGCGCGCACCGGCACCACCTTGCGGTAGTCCGCGCCCGCGACCACCAGCACCGTCCGGCCCTGGCCCGCCACCGCCCGCAGCTCGCTGCCCGGCAGCGCGGTCGCCACCGACCGGGCGGAGCGGTCCCAGCGGGGGTCGTACGTGATCACCGTGCGCTTGACCTCGCGGCTGGCGCCGTTGCCCGGGGCCCGGGTGGTGTCGAAGCCGGTGGCGCGCAGCGCGGCGTCGACCCGCCCGCCCAGGCCGTCGATCCGGGTGCCGTTCTCCACCTGGACCCGGACCTGGCGCGGGGGCACGTCCACGGGCACCGCGGCGGGCGGGCCGCCGCCGGCCTTCCCGGGCCGGGCGGGGGCCAGCGGCCGGTCCTCGCGCAGCGCCTCGAACAGCTTGGCCGCCTTCGGCTCGTCCCACTTCACGGTGGACCCGATGCCCTGGACGGGGAAGGAGGGGCTGCCGATGGGCACCGAGGCGAACTCCGAGGAGGACGGGGTGAAGTCCCGCATCGCCTGCCCGAGGGCCAGCATCTGCTCCGAGCCGAAGTCCTTGTCGGCCCGCACGGAGCCGAGGAGGGTGGAGCTGACCTCCTTGAACTTCACCGGGTTCAGCAGCACCCCGCCCCCGGTCGCCTGCTTGATCAGGGCGGCGATGAACCGCTGCTGGCGCTGCATCCGGCCGAGGTCGGAGGCCCCGTCGACGTGGCGCGAGCGCACGTACTGCAGGGCCTGTCCGCCGCTGAGGCGGTGGCTGCCCGGCAGCAGGTCGAGGCCGGTGTTGCGGTCCCGCATGGTCTTGGCCGTGCAGATCTCCACGCCGCCCATCGCGTCGACCGTCTTCATGAAGCTGGTGAAGTCGACCTCCAGGTAGTGGTCGATCTTCACCCGGGTCATGTTCTCCACGGTCCGCACGGTCAGGTTGGGCCCGCCCTCCGCGTACGCCGCGTTCAGCCGCACGGAATGCGCCTTGTGCGCCTTGCCGGTGACGAGGTCCCGGTGCGCGGGCACCTCGGCGTAGCTGTCGCGGGGCAGGCTGATCACACTGGCCCGCTCCTTGTCGGCCGACAGGTGCACCAGCATGATCGTGTCCGTGCAGTGGCAGGGCGCGCCGCCCAGGCGGTACTCGCGCTTCTCCTCCGGGGAGATCTTCTCCCGCCCGTCGGTGCCCACCAGCAGGAAGTTGAGGCCGTGTCCGGCCTGCGGGCGGTTCTTCATGTCCTTGAACGGGTCCACCCGCTCGATCCCGGTGTCCAGGCCGGTCATCACGGCGTGCCCGACGGCCCCGGAGCCGAGCACCGCCACCGACAGCCCGGCCGCGAGCCGTACGCCCCACCGGGGCCGCCCGTCCCGGTGCCGGGCAGGACCGCCTCCGCCCCGTCGGGCGCGCTGTGGCCGTGGCGGCCCTTCTGGACGGGCGGGACGGTGCGGCTGGGGCACGGTGGACACCTCCGCGGGGGCAGCAGGGAGACCGGTCGGGGCCGGCCGGCCGGTTCAGCCGATTCGGCAGAACAGTAGGCCCATACGATCAGCTGCTGTCCTTACCGGTCGCTCGGCGCGCACCCGGTTCCCCCGTACGCGGTAACGTGACACCGATACCCGACCTTGAAGGACCACATGCCCGCCCAGCAGCCCGCAGTCTCGGTGATCATGCCGGTGCTCGACGAGGAGCACTACCTCCGCGATTCCGTCCGCCACATCCTGGAACAGGAGTACGCGGGCGAGATGGAGGTGGTGATCGCGCTCGGGCCGTCCACGGACCGCACCGACGAGATCGCCGCCGAACTCGTCGCCGAGGATCCCCGAGTCCACACCGTCCCGAATCCCACCGGCCGGACCCCGGCGGCGCTCAACGCCGCCATCAAGGCCTCGCGTCACCCGATCGTGGTACGCGTCGACGGCCACGGCATGCTGTCGCCGAACTACATCGCCACCGCCGTCCGCCTCCTGGAGGAGACCGGCGCCCAGAACGTCGGCGGCATCATGCACGCCGAGGGCGAGAACGCCTGGGAAGAGGCCGTCGCCGCCGCGATGACCTCGAAGATCGGTGTCGGCAACGCGCCGTTCCACACCGGCGGCCAGGCGGGACCGGCCGAAACCGTCTACCTCGGAGTCTTCCGCCGCGAGGCGCTGGAACAGCAGGGCGGCTACAACGAGGAGTTCATCCGCGCCCAGGACTGGGAGCTGAACTTCCGCATCCGCGAAGCCGGCGGTCTGATCTGGTTCTCGCCGGAGCTGATGGTCCAGTACCGCCCGCGGCGCTCCGTCAAGGCGCTGGCCAAGCAGTACAAGGACTACGGGCGCTGGCGGCACGTGGTGGCCCGCTACCACTCGGGCTCCATCAACCTGCGCTACCTGGCCCCGCCGACCCTCGTCTGCGCGATCGCCGCGAGCGTGGTCGTGGGCGTCACCGTCACCCCCCTGGGCTTCGCCCTCCCGGCCGGCTATCTCGCGGCGATCACCGCGGGCTCCGTACCGGCGGGCAAGGGGCTCGGGATCAAGGCCCGGGCGCAGATCCCCCTGGCCCTGGCGACCATGCACCTGAGCTGGGGCTTCGGCTTCCTGACCAGCCCGAAGGCGCTGGCGGACAAGGTCATCGCGAGCCGCCGGCCGGCCGTGCACCGGGATTCCTCGCAGGTCTGAGACGTACGAAGGGGCCCGGGGGGGGGGGGGGGGGGGGGGGGGGGGGGGGTGGGGGGGGGGGGGGGGGGGGGGGGGGGGGGGAGGGGGTGGGGGGGGGGGGGGGGGGGGGGGGGGGGGGGGGGGTGGGAGGGGG
>NZ_JBVIAH010000010.1:0-30198 GCF_055574035.1 Streptomyces sp. NPDC030021 | reverse complement strand
ATCCACCACCCCCCCCCCCCCCCCCCCCCCTCCTCCCCCCCCCCCCCCCCTCCCCCACCCCCCCCCCCCCCCCCCCCCCCCCCCCCCCCCCCCCCCCCCCCCCCCCCCCCCCCCCCCCGGGCCCCTTTCGCGTGCCTGCTACCAGGTGAAGCCCGGCTGGACCGCCATGCAGGCGCCCTCGTTGTCGCCGTTGAGCGCGTGGGCCGAGGTCGGGGCCACGGTCGGGGCGGGCGGCGGCGGGGTCGGCGCGTTGCCGGTCCGCCAGTCCTTGCCGACGAACAGGGTGATCCCGGGGACCTCCTCGGACTTCTGCACCGAGGTGGCGGGCAGGCCCAGGGCGGTGGCCACGGCGCCCGCGTCGGCCGCCTGGGCGTCCGTGGCGTAGCGGACGACCGTGGTGTCCTCGGCGCCGGTCTGGGTGTCGGCGGCGGCCTTGGTGAAGCCCTTGCCGGTCAGCACCGCGGCCACGTCGTTCGCCCGGTTCCTGACCCGGGTCTCGGCGCCGTCCTTGCCGCCCGTGGCGTTGCGGACGGTGACCGCGATCTTCGCGGGAGCCGCGGCCGGGGCCGTGCTCGGAGCCGTGCTCGCAGTCGTGCTCGGGGTGCCGGGTGTGCCCGGGGCCGCGGAGACGCCCGGTGAGGGGGACGCGCCGCCCTCCGGGGTCCCGGAGCCCTTGCCGTCGAGCGCGATGTCCTCGCGGATCATCCGGAACACGGCCTCGGCCTCGTTCGCCATGGGCTCGACCCGGCCGTCCATGCCGGGCCTGGTGCTGTACACCCACGGCATGGTGGTCATGGTGATCCGGCCCGGGGGCACCTTCTTGAGCTCCATGCTCAGGTCGTACAGCTTGTCGATCTTGTTCAGGCCGTTGTCCACGACCATGGCCTCGATCGCCGCCTGCGCCAGGCTGTTGAGCTTCACCGGGTTGGTGAGTTTGGCGTTCTTGCGGAACTCGCGGGCCATCGACGTCATGTACTGGTGCTGGGCGTGGGTGCGGCCGATGTCCGTGCCGTCCTCGAAGCCGTAGCGGGTGCGCAGCCACTGCAGGGCCTGCTCGCCCTGGATGACGCTCGTGCCCTTGGGCAGCTTCAGGCCGGAGCCCTTGCCGTCACGGGTGCGGGAGTGGATGTTCTCCTCGACGCAGACCGGGACGCCGCCGATGGCGTCCGCCATCGAGACCACACCCTTGAAGTCGATCATCATGAAGTGATCGATGGGGATCTTGGTCAGTTCCTGCCAGGTGGCGACCGTGCAGCCCGGACCGCCGCGCTGCAGGGACTCGTTGGTCTGTACGAGGCCCTTGCTGGCGGGGTGCACCTTGCCGCCCGGCTCGGTGCACTTGGGCATCATCAGGATCGTGTCGCGCGGCATCGAGACCACCGACATGTTGCTGCGGTCCGCGGACAGGTGCAGCAGCATCTGCACGTCCGCCAGCGGCGGGCCGCCGAAGGTGTCCGTGGCCCCGCCGAGGGACTGGTTGGCCTCGTCGTCGCGCGCGTCGGAGCCGATCAGCAGGATGTTCAGCGGGGTCTGCCCGAAGGCGTTGGGCTTGGAACCGCCCAGCTTGGTCTCACCGAGGTTCAGCTCGTCCGTGTGGATGCTGCCGTTCAGATGGCGGTAGTACAGGTATCCGGCGGCCGCCGTCCCGAGTATCAGCAGGGACAGCACGGAGGCCGTCCAGCGCAGCACGCGCCGCCGGCCCTGTCTGCGGGTAGGTCCGCCGCCCGCCCGGCGAGCCGCACCGGAGCCGCCCCGCTGTGGGGGCACCGTGCCGGACGCGCCCGCCCCGCCGCCGGATATCTCCCCGGCGGCCTGGGCGTTCGCCCCCTCCCCTCGCACGCTGCTGCGCCTCACACGTCCCCCTCAAGATCCTTCTTGGTCAACGGAGTGCCGGTGTCACCGGCAGATTCCTGCTACTTGGCGCAGATCGCCTTGTCGGCCTGCGCCTGCTGCACGTCCTCGGGCAGCTGCTGGGGCACCGGGGCCCCCAGCGGGGCGCCCGGCTGCTGGAAGTCCGGACCCAGCGTCAGCTTCATCGGGGTCTTCGCCGGGGCGTCCGCCGTCCCCACCTTCAGCGCGGTCGCGGGCAGGCCCATGATGTCCGCCAATGCCCGGGCCTGGTCGGCCTGGTTGGGGGCGTACTCCAGCTGCGTGGCGCCGACCTTCGCCGGGGCGTTGCCGACGTTGCTGGACCTGGGCACGCCCTTGCTGTTCTGCAGCCAGTTCAGCGTGGTGGAGGCGGCACCCTTGGGGCCGCCGCCGTTGTAGATGCTCACCCGCACGTCCGCCGCGGCCGCGCGGTTGCCCTGGAGCAGCGCGTCCTGCTTGGCCTTCGCGTCCGCGTCGGCCGCCTCCTTGGCGGCCTGTTCCTTCTTCTCGACCTCCGTGAGCGAGACGTCCCCCCGGATCATCTGCAGCAGCGGATCGGCCAGGGTGTGTTCGACGACGACGGTCGCCTTCTTGCCCTCCGGCTCGGCCGGGTTGTCGAGCACCGGGAGGGTGGTGAAGGTGATGTTCTTCGTGTCGATGCCCTTCAACTCGCCTGCCAGATCGGTGAGTTTGCCGATGGACCCGATCCCCGAGTCCACCCCCAGCGACTTGGTGGCGGCCTCCGCGAGGGAGAGGAACTTCTTGGGGCTGGTCAGCGTCTCCTTCGACTTCATCTCACGCATCATCGAACCCAGGAACTGCTGCTGGATCCTGATCCGGTCGAGGTCGCTGTTGTTGCCGAAGCCGTGCCGGGTGCGGACGAAGGCGAGGGCCTGTTCACCCTCCAGGCGGTGTTCGCCGGCGTCCAGCTTGAGGTGGGAACCCTCCTCGTCGTTGACGGGCTTGGCCAGGCACACCGGCACTCCGCCGACCGCCGTGCTCAGCGTCTTGACGGCGTTGAAGTCGGCCATCATGAAGTGGTCGACCTCGATGCCGGTGAGCTCCTTGACCGTTCGCATGGTGCAGCCCGCGTCGCGGCCCTCCTGGCCCAGGCTGGTGTTGAACCGGGTGCCCTTGGTGGGTGCGATCGTCTTCGTCGATCCGTCCGGCTGTTTCGTCGGGCAGGCCGGGATGTTGGTGATCAGGTCGCGGGGGATGGACAGCGCGGTCGCGTTGGTCCGGTCCTTCGAGACGTGGAACAGGATCGTGGTGTCGGCGTGGCCGACGCTGTCCTTGTCCCCGTAGCTCTCGTTGCCCGCGCCGGTGCGCTTGTCGGTTCCGATGACCAGGATGTTGATCGGCTGGTCCTTCTTGAAACCGCCGGTGCCCGCGCCCGCCACGTCGGTGACGCTCAGGTTGCCGTTCAGGTGGTTGTAGTAGAGGTACCCCGCCACGGAACCGCCGACCAGCAGGAACGCCAGCGCACTCCCGGTGATGACCAGCGCCTTCTTGCGCCCGCCGCCGCCGAGCTTGCGGGAGCGTCCGCCGCGCCGACCGCCGGGCGGCGGGTCGCTGCGCCGCGGCTTCGGCACACCGGGGGCGGGTGTGGTGGGGGCTGAAGGGGCAGACGGTGATCTGCGGGGTGCGGTGACCTTGGGCCGCGCTTGCGCGGCGGAGTCGGCCAGTCGCAGTTCGTAGTTGCCGGTGCGGGGATTGAGCACCCACTGGTCTGCGGGGTCGATCTCGTCCGCCCGCCCACGGCTTTGCGCATCCACGGTTGCTCGAATCCTCCGTCGGTGCCTCGCGACGCGCCTCCCCCAGGCGCACGGTCAACGATCCGGCTGCTGGTGCCCGCCTCTGGTACGGCCGGGCACCGGATCGCTCACCCTATCCGCCCTGTTCGGCGGCAAACCATGCTGGTGACAAATTCCACTCCCCTTATAACGGGGTGAACCACCCATCCTGCTCGGTTCGGGCACCGGCTTTTGGGATTGCTTTACCGGCAGTCGGCGTTACCTGCAGTGGTTCCGGTGAAAGTGGGGACGGGTACCTGAGGTGTGACGGTTCCCTCGTCGGTGGAGTCCGTGTCCGAACCGGCCTCCGTGCCCGCCTCCCGGCCCTGGGCCGCAGCTGCGCTCGGCGTGGGCTCCGGCGGGGCGACCGTGACCGGCTTGTCCATCCGCAGCTGCTGGAACAGCCGCTCCGCGTCGGGCTCGACCAGCTCGTCCCGGTTCGGGTCGGGCGCGTACGGCTTGCGGGGCACCGTCAGGAACTTGACCTGATCGGTCGGGATGTCCCGCATGCCCCGCACGAGTTCGTACAGGCCGCGCAGCGAGGCCAGTCCCGGGTCCGTGGTCACCGAGGAGGTCGCCGCGTCCAGCAGCGGGTACAGCCGCGCCGGATTCAGCAGCACCCCGTTGCTCTGCACCTTCTTGACGAGCGAACCGAGGAACTGCTGCTGCCGGTCCATCCGTTCGGTGTCGCTGCCGTTGCCCAGGCTGTGGCGGGCGCGGACGTAGCCCAGGGCCTGCTCGCCCCGCAGGGTCTGGCGCCCGGCGGCGAGCCGCAGCTTCGCCTCGGCGTCGTTCACCGGTTCCCTGAGGCAGACCTCCACCCCGCCGATGGCGTTGACCATCTTCTTGAACCCGCCGAAGTCGATCACCATGTGGTGGTCGACGCGGATCCCGGTCAGCTTCTCCACCGTACGGATCGTGCAGGCGGCCCCGCCCCACTGGAACGCCCAGTTGAACTGCGCGAACCGCTCGGCGGTGCGGCTCCCGTCCACCTGCCGGCAGGAGGGGATGTCCGTCATCAGGTCCCGGGGTATCGACACCGCGGTCGCGCTCCTGCGGTCCTGCGGCAGGTGCAGCAGGATCGTGGTGTCCGAGCGCTGGGTGCCCCCGTCCTGCCCGTACTTGGCGTTGTCCTTGCCGGAGCGCGAGTCCGAGCCGATCAGCAGGATGTTCTGGGCCCCGGTGGCCAGGTGCACCGGGCGCTCGCGCTCGTAGCGCCGCAGCTCGGCCGCGGCCGAGGTGTCCTCCGTGATGTTCCCGTCGAGCTTGTTGTAGAGCCACCAGCCGGTGGCCGAACCCGCCAGGACCAGGAAGACCGCCCCGAGGCCGATCCAGCGCAGCAGCCGGCGCCGGCGCCCGCGGGTGCGCGGGGGCCGCCCCGCACCCCCGGCCGCGTCGGTGCCGCCCGGTATGCCTGCGCTGTCCGTCACTGGCGTCCGTCCCCTCGCCGCTACGACTGCGGGCCGTCGGCCGTACGGGTGAGCACGGCCACTGCCGATGCTGCCCCCGGGACGCCGGAGCAGCCCGGGGGCGGGGGCTTGTCTAGGGCCGTGCGGGTGACAAATCGCCCGTACCTGCCTCTCACCAGTGTGAGCGACAGGCCCCCGGGCGGCGATCAGACGGTGTGGGTGACGCGCTCGCTCTCGCTGCGCTGCGCCAGCCCGTCCGCCGGGAGCCGGTCCAGGTTCCGGCACAGCACCACGGACCCGCCGGCGGCCAGCGGGGCGTAGAGCCCGGCCGAGAGCCCGTCCCAGGTGTCGTAGCCGTGCCCGGTCAGCACCCGCGAGCCCGCGCCGAGACCGAGCTTCGCCGCGTCCTCGCGGGCGCGGGCCACCAGCGCCGTGTGCGCGAGCTCCGCGCCCCCGACGACCAGCGCCGGGCCCTCGGGATCCACCGGCACGAAGGGCGCGAAGCGGTCGCCCTGCCCCGGCACCTCCACCGCGTAGTCCGCGAACCCGGCCGGCGGCTGCGGGAACCGGCCGCCCAGCGGCCGCAGCGCGAGCGCCACCCGCTCACCTCCGCACGCCAGGGCCCGCTCCAGGGTGTCCGGCCCGCTGACGACGAGATCCGCGTCCGCCGGATCCCCGCCGACCTCGGCGACGACCCCGACGGAGGCACAGGCGAGCAGCCACACCGCGCTCTGCCAGTGCGCCGGGAGCATCAGCGCGAGCCGGTCCCCGGGCTCGGCGCCCAGGTCGCCCTGGAGCAGATTGGCGGTCTTGGCCACCCAATTGGCGAAGGTCGCGACGGACAATTCGACGCGCTCGCCGGTGGCATCGTCGTAGAAGGTGACGAGCGGGCGGCCCGGATCGGCGGCGAGCGCGGATCGCAGCAGGTCGGCAGGGGTGCGGTCAGTGGCGTTCACCCGGCACAGCGTACGCGGGCCCGTCCCCCGTACGGGGGCCGTCGGCTCCTCCGTACGGGGGACGGGTGCGCGCGTCGGACCGGACGGAGCGTCAGTTCTCGGATGGCGCCGGGCGATCCGCGTGCTCACCATCCTTTTCATGCGTGGATTCCTTGCTTCCTCGATCGGCGTCGCGACGGCCGCCGTACTGGCCCTGCCCCTCGCGCTCCCCACCCCCGCCCTGGCCGAGACCGCCCCCGTAACCCCCGCCGGTTCCACCCAATCGCTGCCGCTCGTCCCGCTGGGACCCTCGGCGACGCGGGCGCCCGGAGTCCCCGGAATGAGCGCCTCCCCCAGCCGCCCCGAGACGCAGGGCCTGACCGCACGCGAGGTCAAGACGTTCTCGCTGGTGGGTGTGGTCTGGGACGACGCGGCCACCGAACTGCACGGCCGGGTCCAGGTGCGGACCCGCTCCACCCGGACCGCCACCTGGTCGGACTGGCAGGACGTCGAGACCCACAACGGCGAGCACGCCGCCGACCCCGACGCGGCGGAACGCGGCTCCCGCCGGATCCGCGGCGCCACCGCCCCGCTGTGGGTGGGCGAGTCCGACGCCGTGGAGGTCCGCGTCCGGGCCGAATCCGGCGCCCCGGCCACCCGCGCCCCCTCGCGGCTGCCCACGGGCATGCGGATCGAGCTGGTCGACCCGGGCGCGGAGACCCCCGCCGCGGGCTCCGACGGCAAGAACACCGGCCCCGTCGGCGACGGCAAGGGCGAGGTGGCGGTGCCCGCCATGACGATGGAGACGGCGGAGTCCTCCGCCGCGAACGTCCCGCACGCCTCGCTCGGCGCGAACGAGATCACCGCACTCGACAAGGCCGACTCCACCGCCGACGCGATCTTCGCGAGCGACGGCGAGCTGACCGCCGCGGCCGCCCCGTACATCGGTCCGCGCCCGAGGATCGTCACCCGCAAGGGCTGGGGCGCGGACGAGAGCCTGCGCGAGTCGGGCTTCGTCTACACGAGCACGGTCAAGGCGGCCTTCGTCCACCACACCGCCTCCGGCAACAACTACGCCTGCAAGGACGCCCCCGCGGTCCTGCGCAGCCTGTACCGCTACCACGTGATCAGCAGCGGCTGGCGGGACTTCGGCTACAACTTCGCCGTCGACAAGTGCGGCACGGTCTACGAGGGCCGCGCGGGCGGGGTCTCCAAGGCGGTCCTCGGCGCGCACACGATGGGCTTCAACACCAACAGCATGGGCGTCGCGGTGCTGGGCACCTTCACCTCCTCGGCCCCGCCCGCGGTGGCGGTCGACGCGGTCGCCCGCCTCACGGCCTGGAAGCTCGGCCTCTTCGGCCGGGACCCGCGCGCGAAGACCACCCTGTCGTCGGGGGGCGGCAACCGCTACCCCAAGGGCAAGAAGGTGTCGATGAACGTCATCTCCGGCCACCGGGACGGCTTCGCCACCCAGTGCCCGGGCGCGAAGCTCTACGGCAAGCTGGGCGCCACCCGCAAGGCCTCGGCAAAACTCCAGGGCCGCCCGTAGCCTCCGGCGGTCCGCAGGGGCCGTGGGTGCGGCGCCGTTGCCGGGGGTGCTGCCCCCGGACCCCCGCGCCTCAAACTCCCCCAGCTACCGCTGGGAGGCGCCCCCCTGGCGAGGCTGAAAGATGCAGCCCCGCCGGGCACACACAGCCCCTCCGGCGTTTGAGGAGCAGGGGTCGGGGCGGAGCCCCGGTCTTTGAGCCCCGCCGGCGATTGAGGCGCGGGGCCCGGGGCGGAGCCCTGGGGGAGACGGGGCCGGGCAGGGCTACGCTCGGGGCATGGCCGGCCGCTTCGATCCCCTCACCCGCGCCGCGGTCCGCGGCGCGCGCACCGACGTCCCCGCGGGCCCGGGCAGCACCGCCGGCTCCGGCGCCGAAGAACGCCGCTGGACCCCCGACGGCCCGGTCGACCTCGGGCTCGTCCTCGGCCCGCTCCGCCGCGGCCCCGCCGACCCCACCTTCCGCACCACCCCCGACGGCTCGGTCTGGCGCACCGGCCGCACCCCGCAGGGCCCGGCCACCCTCCGCGTGTCCCGCGCGGGCGAGCAGGTGCACGCCGAGTCCTGGGGCCCCGGCGCCGGCTGGTTCCTCGAACAACTGCCCGCACTCCTCGGCGCGGGCGACGATCCGGCCGCCTTCGTACCCCGCCACCGCCTCGTGCACGCCAGCCACCGCCGCCGTCCCGGCCTGCGGCTCACCCGTACCGGCCTGGTCCTCGAATCCCTGATCCCCACGGTCCTGGAGCAGAAGGTCACCGCCGACGAGGCCTACCGCTCCTGGCGCCGCCTGGTCCGGCAGTACGGCGAGCCCGCCCCGGGCCCGGCCGGCCCGGACCTGTACGTCATGCCCGCACCGCGCACCTGGGCCATGATCCCGTCCTGGGACTGGCACAAGGCCGGGGTCGACGCCAAGCGCTCCGCCACCATCGTGCGGGCGGCCCGCGTGGCGGACCGTCTGGAGGAGGCGGCCGCGATGGACCTGCCCGAGGCCGTACGAAGGCTGGAGGCCGTTCCCGGCATCGGCCCGTGGACCTCCGCCGAAACCCTCCAGCGCAGCAACGGCCACCCCGACGCGATCACCACCGGCGACCTCCACCTGCCCGGCATCGTCGGCTACGCCCTCGCGGGCGACCGCGACGCCGACGACGCCGCCATGCTGGAGCTCCTCGCCCCGTACGCCGGCCAGCGCCACCGCGCGGCCCGCCTCATCCTCCTCGCGGGCCACACCCCGCCCCGCCGCGCGCCCCGCATGCCGCGCGGCGACATCGGCCGCTTCTAAGTCCTGTCGTCAGGCGCCCCTGCCCTGCCGGGCCAGGGCCCGCCCGGCAGGGCAGGGGCGGCCCGCCGATCCGCCGGGCTCGCCGCAGGCGTCACCGCACCTCGATGAAGTCCGCCGCGGAGCGCCCCGGCCGGTCCGCCGGGGCCGCCGCCGGGTGTCCCACCGCCACCGTTCCCATCGGGTCCCAGTCATGCGGCAGCTCCAGCACCTCCCGCACCACGTCCCGGCAGAACATCGTCGAGGACACCCACGCCGACCCCAGCCGCTCCCCGGCGAGCGCGACCAGCAGGTTCTGCACGCCCGCGCCCATCGCGACCACGAACATCTCCCGCTCCGCCGTGTCCCGCCGGGCGTGCCCGTAGTGGTGGGCGCCGTCCGTCACCAGACACGGCACCACCAGGTACGGGGCGGCCCGCAGCACGTCCCCGCGCCGCACCCGCTTCGCCACGGACTCCTCGGACTTGCCGTCCGCCCGCAGGTCCGCGACCCACGCGTCCCGCATCGCGTCCAGCAGCCGCACCCGTGAGGCCTCGGACTCCAGCAGGACGAACCGCCACGGCGTCGTGTGGTGGGGGGCCGGGGCCGTCACGGCCGCCGCCACCGCCCGCCGCACCGCGCCCGGGTCCACCGGTTCCGCGGTGAAGGCGCGTACCGTACGGCGCTGCGTCACGGCTTCCCGTACCGCTTCCGAGGTGCCCAGCCGGAACATGTCGTCGGCCGGTGAGCGCACCAGGTCCCGGGCCGAGGAGCCCTCGCCCATGACGTGGGCCAGCCCGCGCACGACCGCCACCGGCAGCCCGGCCGCCTTGCCCTTGACCAGGTCACCGGCGGCGGCCAGCTCGTCCGCGGTCGCCACCACCGTCGAGCTCAGCGGATTGCCGTGCGCGTCCGTGCCGCCGCGCAGGTCGTCCAGGACCCGCACACCGGCCGAGCCGATCGCCACGTCCGTCAGCCCGGTGCGCCACGGCCGCCCGAAGGTGTCCGTCACGACCACGCCCACGTCCACGGACAGGGTGTCGCGCACCCCGGCGCGGATCGCGGCGGCCGAGCCGTCCGGGTCCTCGGGCAGCAGCAGCACGGTGCCGGGGGCGGTGTTGGAGGCGTCCACGCCGGCCGCGGCCATCACCAGGCCCTGCCGGTTCTCGACGATCCGCAGCGGACCCCGGCGCGCGACGACCCGTACGGTCTCGGCGTCGATCGCGGCCTCGCGCGAGTCGGCCTCCACGATCCGGCCCTCGGCCTTGGAGACGATCTTCGAGGTGACCAGCAGGACGTCCCCGTCGCGCAGGTCGGGGGCGGCCGTCGTGATCAGCTTCGCCAGGTCGTCGCCCGGCCTGACCTCCGGGATCCCGTCGAGCGCCCGCACCTCGTACGCGGGCACCCGCGTCACCGGGAGGCCTCCGCCAGCTCCAGTGCGGCGCGGGCCATCTCCGCGGTGGCCTCCACGTCGGTCATCATCAGCGGCACCGCGCGGCAGGTGATCCCGGCGGCCTCGACCTCCGCGACGGCGTCCGCGTCCGAGGTGTCCACGAGCCAGCCGTCCAGCAGCCCGGTCCCGTAGTGCAGGGCGACCGCGGCGGCGGTGGACTCGACACCCACCGCGGCGAGCACCTTGTCGGCCATTCCGCGCACGGGCGCGCCCCCGACGATGGGGGAGAGGCCCACGACGGGCGCCCCGGCGGAGGCCACGGCGTCCCGGATGCCGGGGACGGCGAGGATCGTGCCGACCGAGACCACGGGGTTGGACGGCGGGAAGATGATCACGTCGGCGGCGGCGATGGCCTCCAGCACACCGGGGGCGGGCTTGGCCTGCTCGGCCCCCACGGGCACGACCGCCTCCGCGTCCACCGAGGCGCGCAGCCGGACCCAGTACTCCTGGAAGTGGATGACGCGGCGTTCCCCGGTGCCGGCCTCGGTGATCGCGACGTGGGTCTCGACCCGGTCGTCGGACATGGGCAGGAGCCGTACGCCGGGCTGCCAGCGGTCGCAGAGGGCCTCGGTGACGGCGCTCAGCGGGTAGCCCGCGCCGAGCATCTGCGTACGCACGATGTGAGTGGCGAAGTCGCGGTCGCCGAGGCCGAACCAGGTGGGTCCGACCCCGTACGCCGCGAGTTCCTCCTTGACGGTGAAGGACTCGTCGGAGCGGCCCCAGCCCTGGTCCTCGTTGATGCCACCGCCGAGGGTGTACATCACCGTGTCCAGGTCGGGGCAGACCTTGAGCCCGAAGAGGTGAATGTCGTCACCGGTGTTGCCGATGACCGTGATGTCCGCGTCGGGCACCGCCGACTTGAGTCCGGACAGGAACCGGGCGCCGCCTATACCGCCGGCCAGAACAACAATGCGCATGCAGACAGTCTGTCAGCCGGAGGCTGTCATTGAGGGGTGGTGGTCGGGCGACGGGTGGGACTGTCAGCCGGAGGCTGTCATTGAGGGGTGGTGGTCGGGCGACGGGTGGGACTGTCGGCCGGAGGCTGTCGTCGAGGGGTGGAGGTCAGGCCGATCGGGGCCCGGCCGGTCGAGGTCAGGCCGGTACGGACGCGGATTCGGCCGGGGAGCAGCTGTGCATCGGCATCTCGGTCAGGCCGGGGAAGTAGACGTGCAGGCTGACCGCGCCGTCGAGGGTGTCGTTGACGACCTCGTGGGCGTAGCCGGGGGCGAAGACGCGCTGGGTGCCGGGGCGGTGGGTGTTGCGGCCGCGGGGGGTGTGCTCGGTGAGCTCGCCCTCCAGGACGGTCATGACGCCGGAGGAGGCGCCATGGTCGTGGAGGCCGCTGCCCTGGCCGGGGACCCAGCTGAGCAGCCACACCTCGTAACCGGGGCCGGTGCGCAGCCGGTGGTACCAGCGGGTGGTGGCGTCGTACTCGACGAGGTGCTCCCAGGAGGCGCGGTCCTCGGCGATGGAGCGGGCGAGCCCGGCGAACTCGGCGACGGTGGCCGGGTGTTCACGGGCGGGCTGGAGGAGGTGCTGGACGGCGAGGATGTCGCCGGCGATCTGGAGGTCGCTCTCGACCGTCGCGGGAGCGGCGGAGGTGGCGGATGCGGTGGGGGTGGCGCTGTTCGTGCTGTTCATCGTGGGGGGTACCTCGACGGATGTCAGTCGTGCTGGCGGTTGCTGCGGGGGTGGGCCGGAGCTCTGAGGAGCCGGGGCTCCGCGGGCATCAACAGCTGCAACAGCAACAGCGAACCTGGGCAGCGCACAGGAACCCACGAATGGGGGTCCGGGTGGCGGCTGCGGGCGCTGACATGCAAACAAGGAGAACGGCTCGGGGGCCTGACTGTCAACCCAATGTCCGGTTTGGTGTAAAAGTTTCACCTCATCCGGTTACCGTGCGCGGAGAAAGGTTTGTGCAGTGTGCGGCAGGGGATGTGGCGCTGTGTCGGCGCTCAAACCCGATCCCGACTTCCGTGACCTGAATGTGATCTGCGCCGCTTCTCCGGCCGGATCGCAACCCCGCCCGGAGGTGGCACGTGGAATACGGGTAAAGACGGCATCCTGTGGCGCCGGTGGCATGTGTCACGATTTTTGGCGATATGAACACTTTCTGCATAGGCTTGGTTCCGCAGAGTGAATAAGGGGCCCAATAGCAGATCTCGGCTTGACTGCCCCGGAGCCACGCACTTGTAATTTCACTCGTGTCGTTACGTAGCAATCAGTGACGGCATCGTCACGGGGACGCACAGACAGAGCGAGGGGCGCACATGACCGAGCTGTTTCAGGAACTGCTGGTCGAGGAGGCGGACGAAGAGCTCGGGTGGCAGGAGCGCGCTCTGTGCGCCCAGACCGACCCCGAGTCCTTCTTTCCCGAGAAGGGCGGCTCCACCCGCGAGGCCAAGAAGGTCTGCCTCGCCTGCGAAGTCCGCTCCGAATGCCTTGAGTACGCCCTCGCCAACGACGAGCGATTCGGCATCTGGGGCGGTCTGTCCGAGCGGGAACGCCGCCGCCTGAAAAAGGCAGCGGTCTGAAACGGCCGACGCACCACCGGGCAGGCACCTACCGCACATCGCACGACATATCGCACGACATATCGCACGACATATCGAACGCACCACGGAACGCACCACGGAACGCACCGCAGCACGCACCACAGAGCGCACATCGACGCATGACGGACAGTGCGCCGAACGGGACGACGAGCGCGACACACAGCACGGCACACGGTCCGCCTCCTGCACCTTCCCCGCAGGAGGCGGACCGCTGTCGTGGCAGCCGTTAGGGTGGGGCGCTGTCCAGCAGCCTCCGAGGGCACACCACCCCCGGACCCCCGGCCGGAGGGCCCGTACCGCGATGTCCCTGCACAGCCAGTCGACGGCCTCCTACCAGGCCCCAGCCACACCCGAGTTCCCCCGCCACGTCGTCACCGCGGTCCTCGTCGCCCATGACGGCGCCCGCTGGCTGCCCCGGACACTCGCCGGCCTCCTCGGCCAGGAACGCCCCGCGCAGAACCACATCGCCGCCGACACCGGCAGCGCCGACGACTCCGCGCGCCTGCTCACCGAAGCCCTCGGCGACGACCACGTCCTGCACCTCGCCCGCCGCACCGGCTTCGGCACCGCGGTCGACGAAGCCGCACGCTCCGCAGGCACCCTGAGCCCCGAGGACCTCCCGTACCTCAAGCGCCCCAGCGGCTGGGACCCCGTCAGCCGCACCTGGCGCGACGACACGTACGACCTGCCCGACCTCCCCCACGGCGAACCCGTCCAGTGGCTCTGGCTCCTGCACGACGACAGCGCCCCCGAAGCCGACGCCCTCACCGAGCTGCTCCGCGTCGCCGAGGAAAACCCCGACGCCGCCGTCATCGGCCCCAAACTGCGCGGCTGGTACGACAAGAAGCAGCTCCTCGAAGCCGGCGTCACCATCGCCCGCAGCGGCCGCCGCTGGACCGGCCTCGACCGCCGGGAACAGGACCAGGGCCAGCACGACCAGGTCCGCCCCGTCCTGTCCGTCTCCACCGCCGGCATGCTGGTCCGCCGCGACGTCTACGACGAGCTCGGCGGCTTCGACCGGCGCCTGCCCCTCATGCGCGACGACGTCGACCTGTGCTGGCGCGCCCAGAGCGCCGGCCACAGCGTCCTCGTCGCTCCCGACGCCGTCCTGCGGCACGCCGAGGCCGCCGCCCGCGAACGCCGCACCGTCGACTGCGCCGGACGCACCACGGCCGGCCCGCACCGCGTCGACAAGGCCGGCGCCGTCTACACGATCCTCGCCAACAGCTCCGGCCGCGCCCTGCCGTACGTCCTGCTGCGCGTCCTGCTCGGCACCGTGCTGCGCACCCTCGCCTACCTCATCGGCAAGGCCCCCGGCCAGGCTGTCGACGAACTCACCGGCCTGCTCGCCACCCTGCTGCGCCCCGGTCGGCTCCTCGCCGCCCGCAAGGCCCGCCGCCGCCCCGCCGTCCCCGCCGCCGAACTGCGCCCGCTCTTCCCCCCGCCGGGAGCCTCTCTGCGGGCCAACGCCGAACAGCTCGCCGGCTACTTCGGCAGCGACCGCGACACCGCCGCCGCCCCCGCGGGCCGGCACGGCGGAGGCAGCGTCCTCGACGCCCCCCGCGAAGACGGCGACTACCTGGTGGAGACCGAGCGCTTCGCCCGCCTCAAGCGGCTCGCCCGCAACCCCGCGCCCCTCCTCCTCGCCCTCCTGGCCGTCGTCTCCCTCGCCGCCTGCCGCGCCCTGATCGGCGGCGGCTCCCTCATGGGCGGCGCCCTGCTGCCCGCCCCCGGCAGCGGCTCCGAACTCTGGGCCGCCTACACCGACGGCTGGCACGCCGTCGGCACCGGCTCCACCGCCTCCGCGCCGCCCTACCTGGCCGTCCTCGGCACCCTCGCCACCCTGCTGTTCGGCTCCACCCAGGCCGCCCTGACCCTGCTGCTCGTCGGATCCGTCCCGCTCGCCGGCCTCACCGCCTACTTCGCCTCCCGGCCGCTCGTCGAATCCCGGCTGCTGCGCGCCTGGGCGGCCACCGCCTACGCCTTCCTCCCGGCCGTGACCGGAGCCCTCGCCGGCGGCCGCCTCGGCACCGCCGTCCTCGCCGTCGTGCTCCCCCTCCTCGCCCGCTCCGCCGTCGCCGCCTTCGACCTCGCCGACGGCGCGGAAGCCACCGACCGGCGGGGCGGCCGGCGCGCGGTGTGGACGTACACGCTGCTGCTCACCCTCACCACCGCCTTCACCCCCGTCGTATGGCCGCTGGCCGCCGCCCTCGGGACCGGCGCGCTGGTCCTGCGCCGCGCGCACTGGAAGGCGTACGGCCTGCGGCTGCTCGCCACCCTCGCCGTCCCGCTCGCCGTGCTCGCCCCCTGGTCACTGGGCCTGCTCACCCACCCCGGCCGCCTCCTGCACGAGGCCGGACTGCCCTACGGAGCCGGCTCCGCCGACGCCCTCGGCCTGCTCGCCATCAGCCCCGGCGGCCCCGGCACCGGCGCCGGACCGGTCCTCGCCGGCATCGTGCTCGCCGCCCTGGCCGCCCTGCTGCGCACCGACCGCGCCTTCGCCGTCCGCACCGCCTGGGCCGCAGCCCTGGCCGGACTGCTCCTCGCCGTCGTCCTCAACCGCACCGCCTGGGCCGGACCCGCCACCCTCGTCTACGGCCTCGCCCTGCTCACGGCCGCCGCGCTCGGCGCCGACGGAGCCAGGGAACGCGTCGCCGCCCGCAGCTTCGGCTGGCGCCAGCCGCTGGCCGCCCTCATCGCCCTGGCCGCCGCCGTGGGCCCGCTGGTCGCCGCCGCCACCTGGATGCTCGCCGGCGCCGACGGCCCGCTGCAGCGCCGCGACCCCGTACAGGTCCCGGCCTTCGTCGCGGACGCGGGCGGCGACGACAACCAGACCCGCACCCTGATCCTCGACCTGGACCCGCCCGCCACCGTCTCCTACAGCCTCGTGCGAGGCTCCGGCGGCCGCATCGGCGACGCGGAGGTCACCGCCCGCACCGGCGGCGACGCCCGCCTCGACAAGGTCGTCTCCAACCTCGTCGCCGGCTCCGGCGCCGACCAGTCCAGCCAGCTCAGCGCCTTCGCCATCCGCTTCGTGATGTTCCGCCCCGGCGGCCCCGAGGAGATCCGACGCGTCCTCGACGCCACCCCGGGCCTCAGCCGCCGCCACCAGCAGGACGGCACCGCCCTGTGGGGTGTCGAACCCTGGCTGCCGCGCGCGGTCATCGTCTCCGGCAAGCAGGGCGAGGCCCCGATCCCGGTCGCCGCCGGACCCGTCGAGGCCCACAGCAAGATCCCCGCCGGTGACGCGGGCCGCGTCCTGCGCATCGCCGACCGGGCCGACGAAGGCTGGCAGGCCACCCTCGACGGCAAGCCCCTCAAGTCCAAGACCCTCGACGGCTGGGCGCAGGGCTTCGAACTGCCGGCCGACGGCGGCCGCCTCGACCTCGTCCACGAGGACTCCCTCCTGCAGACCGCCTGGTACTGGGTCCAGGGCCTCCTCGCCCTGGTCCTGCTGGTGATGGCCCTGCCCGGCCGCCGCGCGGAACTCGACGACGACCTGCCGGACGAGGAGGCCGCGCTCCCGGACCAGCCCGGCCCGGGCGAGGCCGGCGAGGGCCGCCGCGCCCGCCGGCTGCGCGCCGAGGCCGAACCGGCCCCCGTACCGGTGGAGACCGCGGCGGTCGCCGACCCGTACGCGCAGATCCCGGCACAGCCGGTGTACGGCGACGACAGCTACGCGTACCAGGCGTACGGCGACCAGGGCGGCTACGCGTACGAGCCGCAGCAGCAGGCCCCGTACGACCAGTACCCGCAGTACGACCAGCAGGGCGGGCAGAGCGGTCAGAGCGGGCAGGCCTACGAGGACCCCTACCCGCAGCAGCCCCAGCACCAGCCGGTCCAGGACCCGGACCAGCAGCAGTACACGTACCCGTACGAGCCGTACCAGCCGTACGACCCCCACCACCCCCACGCACCGCACGACCCGCGTCCGGACGGGAGCCCCCAGCAGTGAAGCAGCGCGCACCCCTGACGCTGGCGGCGGTGACCGCGGCCCTGGCCGCCCTCACCGGCGTCGCCGCCCTCACCGCACCCGCCGCCGACGGGAAGGCGGCCGACGGCAAGGCGGCGGCCGCCGCCCGGATGCCGGTGGAGCGGTCCCTGCTGGTGTGCCCGGGGCCCAGCTCCTCGGACATCGCCGAGACCACGTACACGGCCTTCACCCCCGGCGCGCCCGCCGGCGAGGGCAAGGGCTCGGCCCGGCTGCTCGGCGCGACCAAGGACGCCAAGCCGGTACTGGAACCCAAGGAGCCGGGCAAGCCCTTCGGCGCCACCGCCGGCGGCGCCGACGCACCCGCCCTCACCGGCAGCGCCGACGGGATCCTCGCCCCCGGCTGGACCGCGCAGCTGACCACCAAGGTCTCGGTCGGCCGGACCCGTGGCGTGCTCGGCCTCGGCTGCACCGCACCCGGCACCGACTTCTGGTTCCCCGCGGTGAGCACGGCCAAGGGGCGCGAGGACTACGTCCACCTCACCAACCCCGACGACGCCGCGGCCATCGTCGACATCAAGCTCTTCGGCCCGGACGGTCCGGCCAAGCCCGACGCCGGCACCAGCGAGAGCATCCGGGTCGACCCCAAGTCCACCAAGACCGTCCTGCTGTCCACCCTGGTCCCGGGCGCCCAGCTCGCGGACGCCACCGCCCACGTGACCACCCGCGCGGGCCGGGTGGGTGCATCGGTGCAGGTCGGCGAGGAGGCGGTGGGCGCCGACTGGCTGCCGGCCTCCGCCGACCCGGCGGGCTCGCTCGTCCTGCCGGGCATCCCGGCGGACGCCGCCTCCGTACGGCTGGTCGTCTTCGTACCGGGCGAGGAGGACGCGGACCTGAAGGTGCGGCTGGCCGCACCCGGCGGCTCGATCAGCCCGGCGGGCAACGAGCAGCTGCACGTCAAGGCCGGTATGACGGCGGCCGTCGACCTCAAGGACCTGACCCGCGGCGAGCCCGGCTCGCTCCTGCTGACCCCCTCCGACCCCAAGAAGTCCGCCCCGGTCGTCGCGGCGGTACGGGTGGTCCGCGGCAGCGGCGCCAAGCAGGAGATCGGCTTCATCCCCGCCACCGGGCCGGTCGGAGCACGGGCGACCGTGGCCGACAACCGGCCCGAGGAGAACACCACCGTGCTGGCCCTGACGGCCCCGGGGGCCGACGCGAAGGTCAAGGTCACCGCCTCGCCGGGCACCGGCGGCGGTGAGCCGGCCTCCCAGGAGGTCACCGTCAAGGCGGGCACCACGCAGACGCTCTCCCTGGCCCCGGCGGGCGGCAAGGGCTCCTACGCCCTCACCGTCGAGACCCTCTCGGGCGGCCCGGTCCACGCGGCCCGCACCCTGTCCCTCCCGCACGAGGGCATCGCGATGTTCACCGTCCAGGGCTTCTCCGACGACCACTCCACGGTCTCGGTCCCCAAGGCCGCCCAGGACCTCTCCGTCCTGACCCGATGACGACCGGATGACGGAGCGCCCCCGGTACGCGGCAGCAGGACCGACTCAGTCCTGGCCGTACCGGGGGTCCACCGTCTCCGGCGAGAGCCCCAGCAGCTCCGCCACCTGCTCCACCACGATCTCGTGGATCAGCATCGCCTTCTCGTCGCGCGTCTTCGTACGGATCTCCACCGGCCGCCGGAAGACCACGATCCGGGCGGGCCGCCCCTCGCGCGACTCCGACACCGCGCCCAGCGGCACGGCCTCGTCGTTCCAGCCGCCGTCCGGACCGCCCGGCGGCCCGGGCACGTCACCGATCAGGAACTCCACCTCAGCCAGCTGCGGCCAGCGCCGCTCCAGCCGCTCCACGGAGTCCCGTACGAGGTCCCCGAACAGCTCCGACCGGCTCGCCGACAGCGGCACCTGAGGAGGGGCCACCGGACCGCGCATCCCCCGCCCGTGCCGGTCCCGCCGACGCGGGCGCGGCTCGGCTCGGGTCCCCGTGGGGGGCTCGGCGGGGCAGGGAGGAAGAGGGGTGTCGGTCACCCCCGCAGGGTAGCTCCGAGCACGACACGGGGGAGTGAGCGGCGGTGGAGTCGTCGCGGCCCGGTCAAGAGTGCGGTACCGTCCAACGTCGTGAGCCTTGTACGTCGCTGTTCGCGCACCGCGTGCGGCCGCCCTGCCGTCGCGACACTGACGTACGTCTACGCCGATTCGACCGCAGTTCTCGGCCCGCTCGCCACCTACGCCGAACCCCACTGCTACGACCTGTGCGCCGAGCACTCGGAGCGCCTGACCGCCCCACGGGGCTGGGACGTCGTGCGCCTGTCCGACGGCTCCGGGCCGTCCCGCCCCAGCGGCGACGACCTCGAAGCCCTCGCCAACGCCGTCCGCGAAGCCGCCCGCCCGCCCGGTCGCACGGCCGAGGCCGGCGGCCCCGGCCAGGGCGGCCCGTCCACCGGCGAGACCCGTCGTGGACATCTGCGCGTCCTGAGATCGCCCGATTCCTGACGCTCCGGTGGCCTGAAGAGCTGCTCCTGGTTCAGGGTAGGTTTTGCTGAACCGCACAGGACCTTCAGGAGGGCAGGCAGTGGCCGCAGATCTTTCGAACATCGTCAAGGCGTATGACGTGCGTGGCGTCGTGCCGGACGAGTGGGACGAGTCCCTGGCCGAGTTGTTCGGTGCCGCGTTCGTCGAGGTCACTTCCGCCACGGCGATCGTGATCGGCCATGACATGCGGCCGTCCTCCCCGGGCCTGTCCGCCGCCTTCGCCCGCGGCGCGGCCGCCCGTGGGGTGGATGTGACGCTGATCGGTCTGTGCTCGACGGATCAGCTGTATTACGCGTCGGGGTCGCTGGGTCTGCCGGGTGCGATGTTCACGGCCTCCCACAATCCGGCCAAGTACAACGGGATCAAGCTGTGCCGTGCGGGTGCGGCTCCGGTGGGTCAGGACACGGGTCTGTCGCAGATCCGGGCTCTGGTGGAGAAGTGGTCGGACGAGGGTGCCCCGGCGGTTCCGTCGGGCACGGTGGCGGGCTCGGTCACGGAGCTGGACTCCCTTCCCGGTTACGCGGCGCACTTGAAGGGTCTGGTGGACCTGGCGTCGATCCGCCCGCTGAAGGTCGTCGTCGATGCGGGCAACGGCATGGGCGGTCACACGGTCCCCACCGTCTTCGAGGGCCTGCCTCTTGATGTGGTCCCGATGTATTTCGAGCTGGACGGGACGTTCCCCAACCACGAGGCGAATCCCCTCGACCCGAAGAACATCGTGGATCTGCAGGCGCGGGTGCTGGCGGAGGGCGCGGATCTGGGTATCGCGTTCGACGGTGACGCGGACCGCTGCTTCATCGTGGACGAGCGGGGTGTGGGTGTGTCCCCGTCGGCGATCACGGCGCTGGTCGCGGCGCGTGAGCTGGCGCGCAACGGTGGTTCGGGCACGGTGATCCACAACCTGATCACCTCGTGGTCCGTCCCCGAGGTCGTCCGGGAGAACGGCGGCACCCCGGTCCGCACCCGCGTCGGTCACTCCTTCATCAAGGAGGAGATGGCGAAGACGGGTGCGATCTTCGGTGGTGAGCACTCGGCGCACTACTACTTCAAGGATTTCTGGAACGCGGACACGGGCATGCTGGCGGCGCTGCATGTGCTGGCGGCGCTGGGTGGGCAGGATGGTCCGCTGTCGGAGCTGGTGGCTTCTTACGACCGTTATGCGGGTTCGGGGGAGATCAACTCGACGGTCGCGGACCAGGCGGCCCGTCTGGCGGCGGTGAAGGAGACCTTCGGTGCGCGTGAGGGTGTCGAGCTGGACGAGCTGGACGGTCTGACGGTGACGGGTGAGGGCTGGTGGTTCAACGTCCGTGCCTCGAACACCGAGCCCTTGCTGCGGCTGAACGTGGAGGCGCGTGACGAGGCCACCCTGGCCAAGGTCCGCGACGAGGCCCTCACACTCATCCGCGCCTGAGGCGCTGCGGAGCCCGGCACCCGGGAGCCGGGCTCCGCCAAACCCAGCCTCGCCGGCGTGTGAGGCGCCGGTCCGGGCGGCACCCGGGAGCCGGGCTCGGCCCCATCCAGCCCCCGCCGGCGTTTGAGCAGGGGGCACCTCCCAGCGGTAGCTGGGGGAGGGTCCGGGCGGAGCCCGGTGCCCGGCGGAGCCGGGTTCCCCGGGGGCGCAGCCCCCGGGGCCCAACCCGCCCCCACGACACCGCACCGCCACGAACTCGGCGGTACGCTGACCTCGCCCCACCCACATGCCCGAAGGGAAACGCCCCATGCCGCTCGAAGCCGGCCTCCTGCAGATCCTCGCCTGCCCCGCCTGCCACTCGCCCCTTGAGGACAAGTCGGCCGACGAGACGGCCCCCGAGCTCATCTGCACCGGCCAGGACTGCGGCCTCGCGTACCCGGTCCGTGACGGCATCCCCGTGCTCCTCGTGGACGAGGCCCGCCGCCCCGCCTGATCCCTGCAACGCCGCACAGGCACACGCAGACGCTGAGACCGATTCCGCCACCCTGGATCCGTCAACACCGCCGGAGGCCGCCATGCTCGACGAGTCGCTCCTCGACGCACCGGACGATCTCGCCCGCGTCGACCGCCGGGGCCTGCTCCGCGGTGCGGCCGAGGCCGGAGCCAGAGTCCGTACCGCCGCCCGGCACGCGAGCGAGGCCGGTCTCGCCGAGCTGCGCCCCGACGGCCGCCCGCGCTCCGTCCTGATCGCCGGGTCCGGCACCGCCGCCACCGGCGTCGCCGACCTGCTCGGCGCCCTCGCCGGAGCCTCCGCGCCCGTCATCCGGCTGGATCCCACCGGCGTTGCCCACGCGGCCGGCGCGCTGCGCTGGGCCCTGCCCGGCTGGGCCGGACCCGTCGACCTGCTGCTCCTCGCCACCACCGACGGCACCGAGCCCGGGCTCGCCGTCCTCGCCGAGCAGGCGTACCGGCGCGGCTGCGCCGTCGTCGCCGTCGCCCCCGAGCGCTCACCGCTGAGCGAGGCGGTGGACGGCGCGCACGGGCTGCTCGTACCGATGGCCAAGGCCCCGTACCAGGAGTACGACGAGTCCGCCGCGGCCGGACCCGGCGCCCTGTGGGCCCTGCTGACTCCGCTGCTGCTGCTCCTCGACAAGGTCGGCCTGATCACCGCCGCCCCCGAGACCCTGCAGCTCGTCGCCGACCGGCTCGACCGTACGGCCGAACGCTGCGGGCCCGCCATCGCCACCTACTCCAACCCGGCCAAGACCCTCGCCGCCGAGCTGGCCGACTCCCTCCCGCTCATCTGGAGCGAGGGCACCGGCGCCGCCCCCGCGGGCCGCCGGTTCGCCGCCACCCTCGCCGAACTCGCCGGCCGCCCCGCACTGGCCGCCGTGCTTCCCGAGGCACTGCCCGCCCACGGCGTCCTGCTCGCCGGATCCTTCGCCGCCGGCGCCGACCCCGACGACTTCTTCCGTGACCGGGTCGAAGAGCCCCAGGCCCTTCGCGCCCGCATCGTCCTGCTGCGTGACCGGCCGACCGGTGGCCTCACCGCCGCCCCCGCCGCACGCGAGCTCGCCCACAGCCACGACACGGCGGTCAGCGAGCTCGAACCGGAGGAGGGCGTCGAACTGGAGCAGCTCGCCGAACTCCTCGCCGTCACGGATTTCGCCACCGCCTACCTGGCGTTGGCTTCCAGGGGACACAGCTGAGGCACTGAAGTACCCAGCTCTATCCAGGAAGACGACGATGGACCGCCTGACGAACACGATCCGCCCCTACGCCTGGGGATCCACCACGGCCATCCCCACGCTCCTCGGTGTCGAATCCACCGGTGAGCCCCAGGCCGAGATGTGGATGGGAGCCCACCCGGGCGCCCCCTCCCGCATCGACCGGGGAGCGGGCGAGCGGGCGCTCTCGGACGTCATCGCCGCCGATCCCGAAGGCGAGCTGGGCGCTGCCACCGTCGCCAAGTTCGGTCCCCGGCTGCCCTTCCTGTTCAAGATCCTCGCCGCCGGCGCCCCGCTTTCCCTCCAGGTCCACCCCGACCTGCTCCAGGCCCGGGCGGGCTTCGAGGACGAGGAGCGCCGCGGGGTCCCGATCGACGCGGACCACCGCAACTACAAGGACCCCAACCACAAGCCCGAAATGATCTGCGCGCTCACCGCGTTCGACGGGCTGTGCGGCTTCCGCCCGCCGCTGGAGGCCGCCGACCTCCTCGCGGGCCTGGACGTGGACAGCCTCAAGCCGTACGTCGACCTGCTGCGCGCGCACCCCGAAGAGGCCGCCCTGCGCGAGATGCTGACGGCCGTACTCACCGCGGACCGCGCCGAGATGGCCCACACCCTGCACGAGGTCGCCGCGGCCGTCACACGCCTCGGCGGCCGGTACACCCCGTACGCCACGCTGGTCCACCACTTCCCGGGCGACCCGGGAGTCATCGCGGCGATGCTCCTCAACCACGTCCGACTCCAGCCCGGCGAGGCGATGTTCCTCGGCGCCGGCGTCCCGCACGCCTACATCGACGGCCTCGGCGTCGAGCTGCTGGCCAACTCGGACAACGTGCTGCGTGCCGGGCTCACCCCCAAACACGTGGACGTGCCCGAGCTGCTGAAGATCGCGAAGTTCGAGCCGGGCGACCCGAACCTGCTGCGCCCCGAGGGCGACGGCGAGGAGGTCTACGAGACCCCCATCGACGAGTTCCGGCTCTCCCGCTTCCTCCTCGCGCCCGGCGGCGCCTCCCGCGTGCTCCCGCACGACACCCCGCAGATCCTGCTCTGCACGGCCGGCTCCCCGCAGGCCGGCGAACTGGCCCTGACCCCTGGCGAGTCGGTCTTCGTACCGGCGGGCGAAAAGGTCGAACTGACCGGAAGCGGGACGATCTTCCGTGCCACCGTGGTGGTCTGACGTAGCGTCCCTCCCACCGGCTGCAACAATGTGCGGCCGGTAGTCAGTGGCTAGGAAGGACACCCTGCACCCATGAGCGCGTCGGGCGGTACCAAGGCGATCGTGGCGGCACTCGCCGCCAACCTCGCCATCGCTGTAGCCAAATTCGTGGCATTCCTCTTCAGCGGCTCCTCGTCGATGCTCGCGGAAAGCGTCCACTCGCTGGCCGACTCCGGAAACCAGGGTCTGCTGCTCCTCGGCGGCAAGAAGGCCCAGCGCGAGGCGACGCCGCAGCACCCCTTCGGGTACGGGCGCGAGCGCTACATCTACGCCTTCCTGGTCTCCATCGTGCTCTTCACCGTCGGTGGCATGTTCGCCATCTACGAGGGCATCGAGAAGATCAACCACCCGCACCCGATCGAGGCCTGGTACTGGCCGGTCGGCGTCCTCGTCTTCGCGATCATCGCCGAGTCCTTCTCCTTCCGTACCGCGATCAAGGAGTCGAACGAGATCCGCGGCAAGCAGACCTGGATCCAGTTCGTCCGGCGGGCCAAGGCCCCCGAGCTGCCCGTCGTCCTCCTGGAGGACCTCGGTGCGCTCGTCGGCCTGGTGCTTGCCCTCGGCGGCGTCGGTCTCGCCCTGCTGACCGGCAACGGCGTCTGGGACGGCATCGGCACCCTGTGCATCGGCGTCCTGCTCATCGTGATCGCGATCATCCTGGCCGCGGAGACCAAGTCCCTGCTGCTCGGCGAGGCCGCCGGCATCGAAGAGATCGAGAAGATCAAGACCGCGCTCGTCGACGGGGACGTCGTCACCCGCGTCATCCACATGCGGACCCTGCACCTCGGCCCGGAGGAACTGCTGGTCGCCGCCAAGATCGCCGTCGAGGGCAACGACACCGCGACCCAGGTGGCCGACGCGATCAACGCCGCCGAGGCCCGCATCCGCGAGGCCGTCCCGATCGCCCGGGTGATCTACCTGGAGCCGGACATCTACCGCCCCGAAGCCGCCAAGTAGCCAAGTGGCCGTGAACGCCCGAAGGCCCCCGCGAGCAGCAGCCCGCGGGGGCCTTCGGGCGTGGCCGGGGCCTTCAGGCCCCCGGCGGCGGCACCAGCCCCGCGTACGCCGGGTGCACCGCGGTCGCCGCCGCCCGGCGGCGAAGCCGCAGCGAGACGGCGCCGAACAGCGCACCGGCGCACAGCACCGCGAGGCCGACGAGTGCCGCGGACCGCAGGCCGACGAGCAGCGGATCGCCCTCGTCGACCATCGTGCCGTTCACGTCCGACAGGGGCACGGTTCCGCTCTCCGAAGACTCGAACCGGAAGCGGGAGTCGGCGGAGTTGCCGCGGTTGTCGCCCAGCACGAACAGCCGGCCCTCGGGCACCTTCACATCGAACGCGGGCGACCCCGCCACCGGATCGCCGTTCAGGACGTACGGCTCGTCCAGCGGCTTCCCGTTCAAGGTCAGCGTCCGGTCCCCGGGCGTGTAGGCGATGTGGTCGCCGCCCACCGCGACCACCCGTTCCACGGACTGGTGCTGCTCACCCCAGGCCGCGGAGTCGAAGAGCACCACGTCGCCGCGGTTCACCTTGATGGCCAACAGGTTGAAGGCCGCCGACGATTCCGTTGCGAGGGTCGGCCTCATGTGCCCCCCCGGCACGACCTTCGTCGGCATGAAGAAGTACCCGCCCAGACCCCCGGTACAGCTCAGAAGCGCACCCAGCACCAGCAGCGCGACCGATGTCACCCCTAGCCGACGTCCCGCCACCCGTCCCTGCATTCCCATGCTCCCGCCCCTGCTGTGCTCGATCCGACGTGCGGCCGAACTGTACGGGCCGGTCGCGCCGGGCCCCCCGACGGGGTGTCACACCACGTGAGGGGCCCCGTCGGGGCGCCCGGAGGAAAGACGTGGCCAGTTCTCCGGCTGACTGGGGCAGACTCCGCCGATCGGTGTAGATTCGTGCCCAGTGTCAGGCGTCGCTGCTGATGGCGGGTCGGGCGGTCCCTGCGACCGGCCGAGGGGAGAGAGGACCCCCGACGGACTGTGCTCGGTGTCCCGTCCCCAGGACGGCGCACGGCCCAGCCGTACCCACCCTCTCGAACCATGAGGAGCAGCACCCATGGACTTCAAGGTCGCAGACCTCTCCCTTGCCGCGTTCGGCCGCAAGGAGATCACCCTGGCCGAGCACGAGATGCCGGGTCTGATGTCGATCCGCGCCGAGTACGCGCAGGCGCAGCCCCTGGCCGGCGCCCGCATCACCGGCTCGCTGCACATGACCGTGCAGACCGCCGTACTCATCGAGACCCTCGTCGCCCTCGGCGCCGATGTCCGCTGGGCCTCCTGCAACATCTTCTCCACCCAGGACCACGCGGCCGCCGCCATCGCGGTGGGCCCGAACGGCACCCCGGAGAACCCGCAGGGCGTCCCCGTCTTCGCCTGGAAGGGCGAGACGCTGGAGGAGTACTGGTGGTGCACGGAGCAGGCGCTGACCTGGCCGAACACCCCCACCGGCGGCCCGAACATGATCCTCGACGACGGTGGTGACGCCACCCTCCTCGTCCACAAGGGCGTCGAGTTCGAGAAGGCCGGCTCGGCCCCGGACCCGTCGACGGCGGACTCCGAGGAGTACGCCCACATCCTCACCCTGCTCAACCGCACCCTCGGTGAGTCCCCCCAGAAGTGGACCCAGCTCGCGTCCGAGATCCGCGGCGTGACGGAGGAGACCACCACCGGTGTCCACCGCCTCTACGAGATGATGTCCGAGGGCACCCTGCTGTTCCCGGCGATCAACGTGAACGACGCCGTCACCAAGTCGAAGTTCGACAACAAGTACGGCTGCCGCCACTCCCTGATCGACGGCATCAACCGCGCCACCGACGTCCTCATCGGCGGCAAGGTCGCGGTCGTCTTCGGCTACGGCGACGTCGGCAAGGGCTGCGCCGAGTCCCTCCGCGGCCAGGGCGCCCGCGTCATCGTCACCGAGATCGACCCGATCTGCGCGCTGCAGGCGGCGATGGACGGATACCAGGTCGCCACCCTCGACGACGTCGTCGAGACGGCCGACATCTTCATCACGACCACGGGCAACAAGGACATCATCATGGCCTCCGACATGGCCAAGATGAAGCACCAGGCCATCGTGGGCAACATCGGCCACTTCGACAACGAGATCGACATGGCCGGCCTCGCGAAGGTCGAAGGCATCGTCAAGGACGAGGTCAAGCCCCAGGTCCACACCTGGAAGTTCCCCGACGGCAAGGTCCTCATCGTCCTCTCCGAGGGCCGCCTGCTGAACCTCGGCAACGCGACCGGCCACCCGTCCTTCGTGATGTCGAACTCCTTCGCGGACCAGACCCTGGCCCAGATCGAGCTCTTCACCAAGCCGGAGGAGTACCCGACCGAGGTCTACGTGCTCCCGAAGCACCTCGACGAGAAGGTCGCCCGCCTCCACCTCGACGCCCTCGGCGTCCGCCTCACCACCCTGCGCCCGGAGCAGGCCGCGTACATCGGCGTCAAGGCCGAGGGCCCCTACAAGCCGGACCACTACCGCTACTGATCACCAACTGATCAACCGCGGACGTACCTGAAGCAGGCCCCCGGCACCCGTGCCGGGGGCCTGCCCCGTATCCCTCGACCCCGAGAAGAGTGCGCACCATGCCCCGCGGCCGCTACTCGCTCCACGACCCGCACGACCACACCCCGCTCGGCGAGGAGCACTTCCACTGCGCCCCCGGGCCCTCCGGCTGGCGCTACGTCTCCCAGCTCACCGGCCCCGACGGGGACCACCGCGGTTCCGTCGACCTGGCGATCGACGAGCTGGGCCGCCCCATCCGCATGGAGGTCAACGCCGCGAGCTGGCAGGTGCGCGGCGCCGCCATCGACGGCGTCACCTGGGTCCGGACCGACCCCACCGGCACCGAGGCCACCGAGGGCAACATCGCCGCCCCCGGCTTCACCGGAACCTCCCCGGCCTTCCTCATCGCGACGGCCCGCCTGCTGCGCCTGGCCCCCGGTGCCCCCGCCACCCGTGTCCGGCTCCTGGCCCTCACCGATCCGGTACTGGCACCGCGTACGGTCGACCAGGCCTGGGCCCTCGTCGCCCGCCAGGAACACCCCACGGACAGCGGCCCGCTGCTGGTGGACGAGTACCAGGTCAGCGCCCTGGACACGGGCGAGGTCCACACGATCCACATCGCCGGGGACGTGGTCCTCTCGGCCCCCGGCATCGAACTCGAACACCTGGAGACACCGCCCTCGGCCTTCGAGGAACAGTGATCCCTCAGGCGGGCGGCGCGAACCCGCCGGCGCGCGGAGCCTCGGCGGGCGCCACGGGCGCGGGAGCCACGTAGGGGACCGGCGCCACAACCGGCACCGGCACCCGCCCCGGTACGTGCGCGGGTGCGGGCCCGGCTGCGAACCCGGAACCAGGACCGGCGGCGGCCGGCCGGAACGCCCGTGCGGCGTCCCGCGACTGCCGTTCGTGCACCACAGCCATCAGGAACGCGGCGGCCGGCACCCCGGCCGGCGGCGGCGCCCCCGTACGCGCCACCAGATCGTCCGCCAGCCGCACCGCCATCGCGGCGCCCACCTGCGGATCCAGCTGGTTCATCCGCGTCAGGTACTGGCGTATCGCCAGCCACAGCCCGTCCGGCACCGCCGACAGATCCAGTCCGGTGAACCGCCCGGCCAGCCACGGCGGCGGCGGAGGCACCGGCATCACCCGGGTCCCCGGCACCCGCTCCCGGACCACCAGCGTCCCCGCGAACACGTCCCCGAGCCGCCGTCCCCGCGCCGACACCAGCGAGGCGATGCACGCGATCGACCCGAAGGTCAGGATCAGCTCCACGATCCCCATGGCCCCTCGCACCAGAGCGTGCCGGAACCGGATCGGCCCGCCGTCGTCCCGTACGACGCGCAGCCCGCAGGCGAGCTTGCCGAGCGAACGCCCGTGGGACAGCGTTTCCACCGCGATCGGCACGCCCACCAGGAACAGCAGGAAGGCCGCCACCGCCACGGCCGCCCTGGCGGCCTCGTCCAGCGAGGCCGTGGCCATGGTCAGCCCGACGGAGATGAGCACGTATCCGGTGACGTACACGGCCAGGTCCAGGAGGATCGCCAGCCCGCGGCTCGGCAGCCGCGCGGGCCGGAGCCCCAGGACGACAGCGTCCCCCGTCACCAGATCGCTCACCACAGCACCTCTCATGTGACCTGCCCCCCGCCCCTACGGCCTCCAGTCTGCCAAGCTGACCACACTAGGAATAGGCAGTGGCCAGGGGACCTGGGACAGGGGAGCGGCAAACCGGATGGATCTCGACGTCTTCGTGACCGCACACCGTGCGGAGTGGGAGCGCCTGGAGCAGCTCCTGGGCCGCGGCCGCAAGCTCACCGGCGACGAGGCCGACGAACTCGTCGCCCTCTACCAGCGCACCTCCACCCACCTCTCCCAGATCCAGTCCAGCGCCCCGGACCCGATGCTCACCGGCCGGCTGACCCAGCTGGTCGCCCGCGCCCGCGCCACGGTGACGGGCACCCGCCGGGCCGGCTGGCGCGACGCCGCCCTCTTCTTCACGGCGGGCTTCCCGGCCGCGGTCTACCGCAGCCGCCGCTGGTGGATACCGACGGCCCTGCTCTCCACGGCGCTCGGCGTGCTCATCGGCTGGTGGATAGCCACGCACCCGGAGGTCCAGGGCGCCATCGCGGCACCCGAGGACCTGAAGGCGCTCACGCAGCCGGGCGGCCAGTACGAGACGTACTACTCCAGCCACCCGGCGGGCTCCTTCGCCGCCCAGGTCTGGACGAACAACGCCCAGGCGGCGGCGATCTGCCTGGTCCTGGGCGCGTTCCTGGGGATACCGGTGCTCTGGATCCTCTTCCTGAACATGGCCAACCTCGGCGTCGGCCTCGGCCTGATGGCCTCCGCCGGCCGCCTCGACGTCTTCCTGGGCCTGATCCTTCCGCACGGCCTGCTCGAACTGACGGCGGTCTTCGTGGCCGCGGGCATGGGCCTGCGCCTGGGCTGGACGGTCATCGACCCGGGCCCCCGCACCCGCCGCGCGGCCCTCGCGGAACAGGGCCGCACCGCCCTCGGCATGGCCATCGGCCTCGCGGTGGTCCTCTTCGTCTCGGGTCTGATCGAGGGCTTCGTGACCCCGTCGGGCCTCCCCACCTGGGCCCGCATCACGATCGGTGTCGCAGCCGAGGTCGCCTTCCTGCTCTACGTCTTCATCCTGGGCGGCAGGGCCGCCCGCGCCGGCGACGTGGGCGACGTGGAGGAGGCCGACCAGACGGCGACCCTCCCGACCGCGGCCTGATGTGCGTACGAGCCTGTTGAGCTGCTAGTCTCCTCGTCGTCCCGCGAAGACCGTTGACACGGAGCGCGCGGGGAGGTAGATTAGAACGGTTGCCTCGAACTGGACAAGTTCGGCAGCGATGGTTTAAACTCTCTCTCGCCCCAAGAGGAATTGAATTCCAGTGGGGTACAGCCGACTCCTCATTCAGGAATCCGAAGCCGGGAAATCCGGTGGAGAACTTCTGATAGAGTCGGAACCGCCGGAAAGGGAAAGCGCGAAAGCGAAAACCTGGAAAGCGCCGAGGAAGTCGGACACGAAAGAGTCTGATAGAGTCGG
>NZ_JBVIAH010000009.1:229048-313846 GCF_055574035.1 Streptomyces sp. NPDC030021 | reverse complement strand
CCCTTGGGGGGGGGGGAACCCCCGTGGGCTCCCCCCCCACCCTTCCCCACCACCCACCCCCCCCTCCCGCCCCCCCCCCCCCCCCCTGTGGGGGGGGGGGGGCGCCCCCGCGTCAGGCCGGTGACCCGTCCGGGTCAGCCGTTGCGGTGGTGCCGGCGGCCGTTCCAGGAGTCGGTGTCGAGGACGTTGCCACGGTTGTCGCGCAGGGTGGCGGTGTCGCGCTCGTCCCAGATCTGGTGGCGGCGGTCCTGGTAGACGTCGCGGCGGGTGTCGCGGCCCTGGCCGGTGTGGACCTTCACGCTCGACTGGCCGTCCAGGCGGAAGTCCTCGAAGCGGTAGCGGTTGCCCTGCCGGTCGGTGAGGGTGAAGCCGCGCAGGTTGACGCTCCTGCGCCCGGTGTTCTTGACCTCGACCCACTCCCGGTTCAGCGCGCGGTCGGAGCGGTCGCGGCCGACGGTGCCGTACTGGACGTCGCTGATGACGATCGAGGAGTGCGGAGCCCGGTGGTCGCGGTCGCGCCGGTGGTCGTCGGCGGTGGCCGGGAGGGCGGCGGCACCGACGAGGGCGCCCGCGGCCAGGAACGCGGCGACGAACCGGCGGGTGGCGAGAGAAGCAGACATGAAGATGACCCCTTCAACAGACAGCAGCCCGGTCCGCCTTGTGCGGGGCGGGTGGGCCTGGAACCGTTCCCGGCGTCCTGCCGAGGAGCCACACTCTGGCCCCCAACCGCCATCAAAAGCCACTAATTCGGGGCGTGTTGCAAAATGCGGATGTATCGGTGACTCTCGCGTGTATCGGACACATGTCAAGGCCACGCCGACATGAGCGGGGGGAGCGAGCCGAACAGGCCTTGGCGGGCCCGGAGACGGCGGCCTTCCCGCATGGACGCGCTGCCCTCGCGACCCCCTCCCGCTCTGCGCCGAACGGGTTCAGGGCCCTGTAACGACCGCTCCAACCGTTTCTTCGGACGTAGTCGCGTGAGCCGTTCTGGTGATCGAATCGAGGAGCTGGAGCTCGTCCGGCGTCAGCCGGAGTGCGCCCGCCGCCACATTGTCGGCGAGGTGATCCGGGTCGCCCGTACCGGGGATGGCCAGGACGTGGGAGCCCTGCCGCAGGATCCAGGCGAGCCGCACCTGCGCCGGTGACGCTCCGTGCGCCCGGGCGACGGCACGGACCTCGTCGTGCTCGGTCCGGACGGCGCCGGCCTCGGCCCCTTCTCCCGCGATGGAGAAGAAGGGCACGAAGGCGATACCGCGCTCCGCGCAGGCGCGGAGCATCCCCCTCCTGTCGGGCGCGTCGATCCCGTAGCGGT
The DNA here is from genome assembly GCF_055574035.1 of Streptomyces sp. NPDC030021. NCBI lineage: Bacteria > Bacillati > Actinomycetota > Actinomycetes > Kitasatosporales > Streptomycetaceae > Streptomyces > Streptomyces sp. NPDC030021. The sequence goes on along the minus strand of NZ_JBVIAH010000009.1, from coordinate 312,534 downwards.
TCTGGACGCACACCACCGGCGCGATCGCCTCGGCCTGGGCCAGGTGCTCCGGGCGGGCGTTGGAGATGCCGAGGTGGCGGACCAGTCCGGCGTCGCGCAGCTCGGACAGGGCCCCGAAGTGCTCGCTGACGGACTCCTGGCCCATGACGCGCAGGTTCACCACGTCGAGATGGTCCCGGCCGAGCTGGCGCAGGTTCTCCTCGACCTGGCCGCGCAGCTGGTCGGGCCGGGCCGGCTCGGCCCATCCGCCGGAGGCGTCCCGGGCGGGGCCGACCTTGGTGGAGACGACAAGGCCGTCCGCATACGGGGCCAGCGCCGAGTTGATCAGCTCATTGGCCGAACGCAGCCGCGAGAAGTAGAACGCGGCGGTGTCGATGTGGTTCACGCCGAGCTCGACCGCCCGGCGCAGTACGGCGATCGCCCGGCCGCGGTCGCTGGGGGTGCCCTCGTGGAAGGCCGCGCTGCCGGTCAGGCGCATGGCGCCGAAGCCGATCCGGTTGACCGCGAGATCACCGAGCACCCATGTGCCCGAAGCTGCCGCGGAGACCGTGTGCGACGTCATCTGATTGATCAACTCCATCCGATCGGCCCTCGCCCCCCGATGGTCCAGGGCGAGGCGGGACCTGGAGTATGCGCAGGTGGAAGCCGTGCCGGAAAGGCGCGCAGGGGTGGGGGAAGATCACATCGCGAGCCGGAATCCTGCGTGCGCGCGGGGCGTTGTTCCTGCAGAAGCTTCCTCCCCCTCACCCGTGCTCAGGAGCGCGCGGTCGCGGTGCCGTGCCCGATAATGGTGGCGACGAGGCATTCGCACGGAGGAGGCCGGAATGGGACGGGACAGCAGGTACGAACTGGTATTCGCCGCCCCTGACCATGCGGTACCCGGTGGCGAGGAATCGGTCCTCGTACACCGCACCGACCGGACCGGGCCCGGGGGCCATCCGATCTACGCCGACGACACCGGAATCGTGCAGGCGGAGATCAGCGACCAGGGCGACGTACGCATGATCGCGAGCGGCGGCCACCAGGAACCCGCCTCGCGGGTGAGCGTCCGGGCCGTGCCCGGCGTGTGACACGCACGGTCCGGCGGCGCGGGCGCCCCGGCCGGTTCACCACCGTCATCCGGGGACGCGGATCCCTGGCGGGCACGGAACCTCGCACCAGACGCGCTTGCCGTCCACCCCCGGTTCGGAGCCCCAGTCCCGGGCCAGACGTTCCACGATCAGCAGTCCGTGACCGACCGGCCCACCCCGGTCGCCCAGCCCACGCGCAGGCACGCGCACCGGCGGGGCCGGGTTGCTGTCCGTGACCTCGATCCGCAGCCGCTCGGCCGAGAAGTCGAGGACGAGTGCCCGGGGTCCGCCGCCGTGCAGGCAGGCGTTGGCCACCACCTCCGACACCAGCAGGAGCACGTCCTCGGCGCTCTCGCGGTCGACCTCTCCCGTCCCGGGAAGCCAGCGCCAGGCGGTCAGCGCCTGACGGGCGAAGTCACGGCTGCGCGAGACGACATCGGTGGTTCCGGACAGCATCAGGCTCCAGACCCGGTCGGACGGCCCGCGCTGCTCCATGACGCTCAGGCTCCTCCGCCGAGTGGCGCCCTCAGGGCTTCCCCCACATCGGAATGGACCGGGAACACACCGTCCGCACCGGTGATCCGGAACATCCGGGCGACAGGTCCGTGCAGACCGGCCAGTTCCAGGCCGGCTCCCGCCTCCTGCGCCGCGAGGCGCGTGTTCAGCAGCACGTTCAGCCCGGTGGAATCGCAGAACCCGAGTCCCGCCATGTCGACCAGCAGCCGCCGCCCCGGGGCGAGTGCCTCGTCGAGCGCGTCCCGCAGCGGCTGCGCCGTGTCGTGGTCCAGTTCCCCCGTGAGGGTGAGGACGACAGCTCCGTCCACGGCCGCCACCGCGACGGTGAAGCGTTCGCTCTCCGCTTCCGGCACCATCCGGCATCACCCTTCCGTCGTGCACTGGTGCACCTGCCCGGGTTCCCGCGCGATATGCCTGTCCGTCCCGTGCGGAAGGGGGGCGCCTCATGCCGCCTCGGCCTGCGGTTCCTCGGCGAGCAGGCCCTCCCGCAGCCGGCCAAGGATGCGGCCCAGCAGCCGGGAGACGTGCATCTGCGACATGCCCAGGCGCTCCCCGATCTCGGCCTGGGTCAGCTCCTCACCGAAACGCAGGGCAAGTATCGTCCGGTCCCGTTCGGACAGCTCTCCCACCAGCGGCTTGAGTGATTCCAGGTCCTCGACCGTCTCGAAGCGGCTCTCCTCGACGCCGAGGCTCCGGGACGACACGCCGGGGGCCTCGGCGTCTTCCGCCGACACGGGGACGTCGAGGGACAGGCTGGTGAAGCCGTTGGCCGCGAGCCGGCCCTCGCAGACCTCGTCCACGGTGATGTCCAGCCGCTCGGCGAGCTCCTGCGCACCCGGAGCGTGACCCAGCTCCTGCTCCAGGGCGTCGTTCGCCTTGGCCAGGTCGATGCGCAACTCCTGCAGCCGGCGCGGTACGCGGACGGCCCACGTCGTGTCACGGAAGTACCGCTTGATCTCCCCCACGATGGTGGGCAGGGCGAACGACATGAACTCGAACCCGCGCTCCGGATCGAACCTGTTGATGGCCTTGATCAGGCCGATGGTGCCGACCTGCAGGACGTCCTCCCACGGCGCGCCGACGTGACGGACGCGCGTGGCCGCGTACTTGACCATGCTCAGGTTCAGCTCGACCAGGGTGTTGCGCACGTACGAGTACTCTGCGGTCCCCTCGTCCAGTTCGTGCAGCCGCCGGAAGAGCGTGACCGACAGGTCGTGGGCGTCAGCGGTGCTCACGGACCGCGGATCGCGGATCTCGCGAGGGTCCTGCGGAGCGTCCTGCTGCGGCGCGGAGCCGGACTGGATACGGAGAGTGGCAGGCATGAAGCCTCCTCGGGCAGTTCCCCTCAAGCCCCATACCCTCTCCCGACGGGTTGAAGCTGTGCACGCCGTGGCCGTACGTCACTCTTCGTGAGCGTGCGCGCGGTCCAGGGCGCGATACCGGTCGAACGCCTCGCGGGCGTCCGGGATGAACGCGGAGCGGCGGACCAGTTCTTCGAGTTCGGGCTCGGTCAGCCAGTCGAACCAGGCGACTTCCGCGGGGTCGGGCTGAACCGGTGCGGTGACCACGGCTTCATGAAGGCCCAGCAGTAGGGGCTGATCACTCCGTCGCACAGGAATTTCAGCACGAAGCGGGGAACGGCCCGGACCCCGAGCTCCTCCGCCAGTTCCCTGGCCGCTGCCTCCCCGTACGACTCGCCGACGTCGACGGCGCCACCGAGCATCCAGTTGAACTGCCCCGGGAAGCGGGACGCGTCGTCCGGGCGGCGGTGCACGAGGATCAGGCCGTCGCCGTCGCGGCACACGATCGTCGCGACGCGGTGCGGCAAGCGCTCGCGAATCGCCTCCGCACGGTCCACGACCGCCACGACGCGGTCCTGCTCATCGACCCGTTCGACCAGTTCGCCCATGGGACACATGATCGCAAGGGCCTCTCCCTCCCTCGGGTACGGGTGTCCGCCCGGCCCCGGGAACGGGCCGCGGCCCGACAGCGGGTCAGCTGCCGGGCCGGACCACCACCGCCACCACCTCGACCGGCGCGCTGTAACGGAAGTGGAGGACGAACGGCACCATGTCGCCCGCCTGCCAGCGGATCGGCTTCGTCCGGGTCGTGACGCTCAGGCCGGAGGGGGACATGGCGACGGTGCCACCCGCGGTCACCCGCACCGGACTCGCCGGCCGTAACAGGTCGGCCCCGAGCCCGGAGCTCTCCCGCCGGCTGAGCAGTGTCTCCTCGACGCCAGGTGACGTCACCTCGGTCAACTGGTCGTCCGCGCCGCCGATGTTGGTGATGTCGAAGAAGGCGGCCGTGTCCCGGCTGCTGCCCTGAGGCAGGAGGACACGGCCGTTCCCGGCGGCGATCTGCGGGGGGCTGCCCGCGGCGCCGGACGAGGTCCAGGCCGTCAGAGCGGCCAGCGCGAGTGCGCCGGCGGCCACCGGGACGATGGCGGCGCGCAGCCCCTCGTGCACGCTTCGACGGGTCGGGAGACCGCCGACCGGGGGCTGCTCCGAAGGTGAACGCGTCATCGCCCCGTACCTCCCGTCCGGCTGCTCGTACCCGCCCGTCGTGCCTGCGGTGCCGGCTGCCAGGTACGCAACCGGAGACTGTTGGCCACCACCATCAGGGAACTCACCGACATCGCGGCCGCCGCGACCATCGGGTTGAGCAACCCCACCGCGGCGAGCGGCACGGTGACGACGTTGTAGCCGAAGGCCCAGACGAGGTTGGCCCGGATCGTCCCGAGGGTCCGCCTGGCCAGCTCGACGGCGTCGGCGACCGACTCGATGTCACCGCGTACCAGCGTGACATCGGCCGCGCCGATGGCCACGTCCGTTCCGCTCCCCATGGCGATGCCGAGGTCGGCCCCGGCCAGGGCGCCGGCGTCGTTCACCCCGTCGCCGATCACCGCGACCCGTCGCCCCTGACCGCGTAACTCCCGTACGAGCCGCGCCTTGTCCTCGGGCGAGCAGTGCGCGTGCACGTCCCCGATCCCGATCCCGAGCGCGGCGGCGACCCGGGTCGCGGTGGCCTCGCGGTCGCCGGTGGCCAGCACCGGCTCCACCCCCAGGCGCCGCAGCCGGTCGACGGCCCGGTAGCTGCCGGGGCGCAGGGCGTCCCCGAGAGCGATCAGAGCCTGGTCGGCGCCGTCCACCCGGACCAGGACCGGCGTGTGCGCGGCCGCCTCGGCCTCGGCCAGGGCTCTGTCCAGCGACGGATGCAGGTCCGCACCGGCGGCGCAGACCTCCACGCGGTGCCCCTCCACCACCCCGGTCACACCGGTGCCCGCGGTCGCCCGGAATCCGGTCACCCCGGCCGGCGGCCTACGGTGCGGGTCCTGCCGGGAGTACGCGACCACGGCGCGGCCCAGCGGGTGCTCGGAACCCTGCTCCACCGCCGCGGCCAGCCACAGGGCCCGCTCCGTGCCCATCCCGTCCGGCACGGCCGTCACACGCGTGACGGTCATCCGGCCGGTCGTCAGCGTGCCGGTCTTGTCCAGGACCACGGTGTCGACGTGCCGCAGGGTCTCCAGTGCCCGCGGGCCGCTGACCAGCAGACCCAGCTGCGCGCCCCGGCCCGTCGCCGCCAGCAGGGCGGTGGGGGTCGCCAGCCCCAGGGCGCAGGGACAGGCCACGACCAGGACGGCCACACAGGCCGTGACGGCTGCCTGCGGATCGGCCCCGGCACCGAGCCAGAAGCCGAGAACGGTGACGGCCAGGGCCAGCACGACCGGGACGAAGACCCCCGCCGCCGTGTCGGCCAGTCGCTGGGCCCGGGCCTTTCCGGACTGTGCCTCGGTGACCATGCGGGTGATCCGGGCGAGTTGGGTGTCCGCGCCGACCGCGGTGGCCCGGACGACCAGCAGCCCGCCCGCGTTGACCGCGCCGCCGACCACCGCCTGGCCGGGTCCCACCTCGACGGGCTCGCTCTCGCCCGTGACCAGGGAGAGGTCGACGGCCGAACCGCCGGAGGCCACGACCCCGTCCGTCGCGACCCGCTCGCCCGGCCGGACGACGAACTCCTGCCCCACCCGCAACTGCTCGATCGGGACGAGCCGCTCGGCGCCGTCCTCCCGTACCGTCACGTCCTTGGCGGCCAGACCGGCGAGCGAGCGCAGGGCCTCACCCGTGCCACGGCGGGCCCGGGATTCGAGGAAACGCCCGGTCAGCACGAACAGCGGGACCCCGACCGCGGCCTCCAGGTAGATGTGGGCCACCTCACCGCCCGCCGAGGGCAGCAGACTGAACGGCATCCGCATCCCCGGATCGCCCGCCCCGCCCAGGAACAGCGCGTACGCCGACCAGGAGAAGGAAGCGACCACGCCCAGCGACACCAGGGTGTCCATCGTCGCCGCCGCGTGCCGCAGCCCCCGTACCGCCCGGGTGTGGAACGGCAGCGAACCCCAGACGGCGACCGGCGCGGCCAGCACGAAGCAGAGCCACTGCCAGTTGCGGAACTGAAGGGCGGGCGCCATCGACAGCGCCAGGACCGGAACGGACAGCAGGGCGGTGATCAGCAGCCGCCGCACCTCCTCGCGGCCCGGGGCACCCTCGGTCCCCGCCGGCGGCGTCCGGTCCTCCGCAGGCCCGGGTGGCGCCGGCACCTGGGCGCTGTAGCCCGCCCGCTCGACCGCCGAGACGAGGTCTTCCGTCGTCACGTGCGACGGATGCATCACCCGGGCCCGCCCGGTGGCGAGGTTGACCGTGGCGCGTACGCCCTCGATCCTGGCCAGCCGCTTCTCGACGCGGTTCACGCAGGCCGCGCAGGTCATCCCGCCGACGACCAGATCGGTGGTGGCCACCACCTCGGTCCGCCCGGCCGTCACCGCGTGCCCCCCGTACCGCCGCTGTGCCCGTGCGGCCGCCCCAGGTCCCCTACGAATGCCGGGCTGTCGACCTGGGTGGACCGCATACCGGGGGCCACCGGGCCGGCGCTCGCCCCCACCGCGTACGCCGCGCCGAACATCACCAGGAGGAGCGCTATGAAGCCGGCGAGGGCGGGAGGCGGCGCCCACCGCTTCAGTGCGGTGATCGCCAGGGTCGGGTACTCAAGCCGGTCCGTCATCGTCACTCCGGATACTTGTACTCGGTTCCAGAAGGACGAGGTGCCGATCAGCCGTGCCGGAGCCGGGACGGCACTTCCTCCGGCGAGGTAGTCGCAGAGAACCGGGAGGAAGTTCCCGCGACTTTTTCTCTTCCGTACGCCGGCCCGTGTGCGGTGCCGGGAGCGAGGTCACAGGCGCGGACCCTTATGGACCTCTTGCTCCGTATGTCACTCTGGCCGGGCGCATCGGGTCACCCGCCCGCCGCACGCCCCGGCCGACCGACCGACACGGAAAATGCCCATGTCCTTGCCGTTCCCGTACCGAGCCGTCCCCGCCGTGCTGGCCGGTGCCGTGACCGCCCTGCTGGCGGCGTGCACCGCCTCGACCGCCGCCGGTGCGGCCGTACCCGCTTCCGTCCCGGCCGCCACACCTCCGGCGGTGGTCACCCCCGCCGCCGCTCCCGTGCCCGCTCCTGCTTCCGCGGCGCCCGTGGTCTCCACGCTGTCCATACCCGCCGCGGGTGTCACCGGACTGCGCGTGGTTCCGTACGAGGGCACCACCGACGACATGCCGGGAACCCGTATCCAGGACCTCGGCGTGGCGGCCAGCCCTCACGGGAAGCGGGGCGGGGTCGGGCCGGGCCAGGTGGGCAATTTCCTGGTCACCGCGCACCGCATGTCGGCCGGTGGTCCGCTGGGGGACCTGCCCACCGTCGAGCAGGGCGACACGGTCCTCGTGACCGTGGGCGAGGTGGTCTACACCTACGAGGTCACCGCGACCCGCAAGACGTCCTTCCGGTCGGAGCGCTCGCTGACCGAACAGCGCGCAGCCGTGCCCGGGGCGCCCGGGGCGGCCCCCACCCAGGCCATGATCACGATCTCGACCTGCGCCACGCCGGAGGACCACGCCGAGGGCAACTTCTGGAGCGACGCCCAGGGCAATCCCGAGCACCGCATCGACAAGATAGGCGTGCTGCGCAAGACCTCCGCTAAGGAGTGAGCCGCCGGTGCGCGGCGCGCGCGTGGACGAGGCGGGCGATGACGGTTCCCGTGCCCGCCGCGGCGAGTAGGCAGGCGAGGCGTATCAGGTCGTAGGGGGTCTCCCAGCTGAGCTCACCCACGGGCGCGGTCGCGAAGACGTTGAGGACGAGCCAGCAGAGCAGGGCGGTCCCCGGGGCGGCGGTGAGGCGGGCTCCGGTGCTCACCACGGCCACGGCGAGGGAGAGCGCCATGAGGTCGACGGTGGGGTCGTCCGGTCCGTCCAGGAGGTTGAGCACGGCGACCAGGGTGACGGCCGCGACGGCCGCCGCGGCCCAGACCGAGGTGGTCGCGGCAGGGCTGGGTACGGGACGAATGCCTGAGCTGATCCGTTTCCACTCGACCATGCGACGCCTCCTTCGCGCGACGCCCCGCCGTCGGGGCCCTCGGAGATGATGCCCCACCGGGGGAGGACGCCCGGAGCCGTGAGCGGGGCCGCGCCGCTGCGTCGTCCGCCCCGGCCGCTCGCAAGGTGCGTCGCTGAAGTGGCCGCCGGGGGTGGGGACTTCGCGGCGCTGTCGGCGAAGTTGACCGCGGGGGAGCCGGAAGCGTCGGCCGACGCGCTGATGCCGTCCCGTCACAGCCCCAGCCTGCTGTCGACCACGGACCTGGGACTCGGCGCGGAGCGGGTCGAGCTGTCCTCCCGTTCCCGTTGGAACGGGAGGGCGTTGGGGGGACCCGGATGCGGACCGAGACCGGAGCGTCCGTCGTCGCCGTGCTGCGGCGCGCCACCGACGCCGCCGGGCGGCGCGGGCCCGCCGTCACCGTCGACGCCTGAGCCAGAGCACCGACCCGACGAGCCGGGGAACCACGGGGGACAGAGAACCGCACGAGACGCTGCCGAGCGCGGTACGGCTGGTCCGGTCCAAGGGCTGACCCGGGCGCCGCGCCGGGGAGCCCGCCGGCGTCGGTGGTGGGTGCGCGGGGAATACTGGCTGAATGCGTCAGACGCCGCCGCCCGCCGTGGTCCCGGAGCCGATATCGGCCGACCCGCCGCGCCCGGTGGACCGCCCTCTGCTCACCCAGTCCTGGCTCGACCTGGCGTTCCTGCACTGGGCCGCCGACCCCGCCCAGGTCGCCCCGCTGCTGCCCGCCGGCACCGTGCCGGACATCCTGGACGGGGTCACGTACGTCGGCCTGGTGGCCTTCCGCATGCACAAGGTCGGCTGGTTCCGCCTTCCCGGCGTCCCCTACCTGGGTTCCTTCCCCGAGACCAACGTCCGCCTCTACTCGGTCGACGCCCGTGGCCGCCGGGCCGTGGTCTTCCGCTCGCTGGACGCCTCCCGGCTGATCCCGGTGGCCGTCGGCCGGGCCGCGTTCCGACTGCCGTACGTCTGGTCCCGGATGACGGTCCGTGTTGACGGTGACACGGTCACGTACACCAGCAGCCGACGCCGGCCCGGCCCGCGCGGCGCGCACAGCCGGATCGCCGTACGCGTGGGTGGGCGCATCGCGGAGCCGACGGCCCTGGAGCACTTCCTGACCGCCCGCTGGGGCATGCACACGCAGCTCTTCGGCCGGCCGCTGTACGTCCCGAACGCGCATCCGCGCTGGCCGCTGCACCGCGCCGAGCTCCTCGGCTGCGACGAGGACCTGGTGGCCGCGGCAGGCCTGCCCGCCCCGGCCGGGCCGCCCGTGAGCGTGCTCTACTCGCCCGGGGTCCCCGTACGGTTCGGGCGGCCGTCCCTGGGGCGCTCCTGACGCGGGTACGACACCCGCCAGGGGCCTATACGGTCGTGCGGGGCTCGCCGTGGCCGGGTGTGCCGTTCGCCACCTCGGCCGACGGCGCCGCCGGGCCCGGCGCGGTCAGCGGGCCGGCGAGGTAGGCCAGCAGTCCGGCGATCTCGTGGCCGGCCTCCGCAGGGTGGCGGAAGCGGGCGCCGGGGGCGACGACGTAGCGGTTGCGCCGTCCGTCCCGGGTCCTGCTGAGGTACCCGTCCGCCTGCAGGTCCGTGACGATCGCCTGCACGGTGCGCTCGGTCAGACCGCACTCCATCGCGATGTCGCGCAGCCGGATGCCCGGATCGCGCGCGATGGCGATGAGAACCCGGGCATGGTTCGTCAGGAAGGTCCAGCCGTTGCGGCGGGGACCTGTGTGCTCGCTCTCCACACCGTCATTCTTGAGGGATGACTCACGAAATGCAATTCCAGAACCAGTTTTCCGGTATTACTTGACGTGTCTCTCCGGCCCCGACAGGGTGCAGGGGAAGCGGAAGCAGAGTTCCGCATGACCAGAGCTACCGAGCGACGCAGCGCACCGCAAGCACACGTGCCCAAGGAGCGAAGACGATGACCTTCACGGCCAAGGCCGAGGCCACGACCCCGACGACGATCCCGACGACGGCCGCCCCCGGCGGTGGCGCCGGCGAAGCCCCCGCACTCGGCGGGCTGCCGGACGTGCCCTGCCCCCGGGAACTGTCGACCCGCGACGCCCGGGAGCTGACCCGTGTCTTCTTCGAACGGCTGCAGAGCCTCGAAGAGGGAACGCGCGAGTACCAGTACGTGCGCAACACACTGATCGAGATGAACATCTCACTGGTGCAGTTCGCCGCACGTCCGTTCCGCGACCGCCCCGGCGGCCCCGAGAACGAGGACATCATCCAGGTCGGCATCATCGGACTGATCAAGGCCATCGACCGCTACGACCCCGAGCGCAACACGCAGCTCACCACACTCGCCCTGCCCTACATCACGGGCGAGATCAAGCGCCACTTCCGGGACACCACCTGGGCCGTACGCGTGCCGCGCCGCCTCCAGGAGCTGCGCCTGGAGCTCGCGAAGGCCACGGAGGAGCTGACCGCCGAGACGGACCACGCGCCCACCCCCTCGGAACTCGCCGAGCGGCTGGACCTCACCGAGGACGAGGTCCGCCAGGGCCTGGTCGCGGCCAACGGCTACTCCACGCAGTCCCTCGACGTGCCCCAGGACAGTTCCGCCGGCGGCCCCCAGGTGTCCACGGCCGCACGGACCGCGCGCAGCCTCGCCGAGACCATGGGCGGCATCGACCCCGCCCTGGAGGCGGTCGAGGACCGGCACGCCCTCGCGCCGCTGCTCGCCGACCTGGACGAGCGCTCCACCCAGATCCTGGAGCTGCGCTTCGGCCAGGAGATGACCCAGGCGGAGATCGGGGCGGAGATCGGCCTCTCCCAGATGCAGGTCTCCCGGGTGCTCACCCGCACGCTGGGCTCCCTGCGCGCGGAGCTGCTGCACGCCTGACCCGGAACACCTGGCTCGAAGCGCCCGACCCGGGCACGCCTGGACCCGTCCGACCGGACCGTCGGGGGTTCATGCGTGCCCGGGTCGGCCCCTGCGCAGGCGCTCGGCGTCGATCTCGGCCCAGACGACCTTGCCGTGCCCGATCGCCTGGACGCCCCAGCGGTCGGCGATCCGGTGCACCAGGCGCAGGCCGTGCCCGCCCGGGCGGCCCGGCCGCAAGGCGGGCAGCGGTCGCGGGAGCCCTCCGTGGCCGTCGCACACCTCGATGCGGAACACGTCCCCGGCGCGGAGCCTGAGCTCGTGGCAGCCGCCGGCGTGCAGCTTGGCGTTGGTGACGAGTTCCGACACGACCAGGACCGCGTCCTCGGCGGTGTCCCGACCGTCCCACCCCCAGTCCTCCAGCGCCTCACGGGTGAACCGGCGCCCCCGCGCGACCTGCCGGACGGCGTCGCGCAGGGCGAGCCGACGGAGCTGCGGGAAGGAGGCCGGCCCCCGCGCGTCCGGTACGGGCCCGCCGGTGTCCGGTCCGATGGTCTGCACTGCGCACTCACCTCGTCCTCGGCTGTCGTGTCGTGGTCGCTTGTACCCGCCATCGCGGAACGGACGCCCCGTTTGTCCACGCAAGGGCCGGGCACGTGCGACGGGACCTGTCCCCGAGCCCCATCCAGAGGAGTCATGAACAGCCTTCTGCAAGTGCCGGCCGTCCTGGGCGGCGCGATCGTGCTCACCCTCGTCGCGGGCAAGCTCACCGACCTGCTGCTGCGGCGCGCGGGCGCCCGCCACCCCGAGACACCGCTCTGGAACATGCTGCGCCGCTGCCGCACCTCGGTACGGGTCCTGCTGTTCGCTGCGGTGCTGCGCGCCGTGTACCGGCAGATCGCATGGCAGCCGCTACAGGAGCACGAGGCTGTTGTGGGCAGAATCCTGACGCTCGTACTGATCGGTGCGAGCGCGTGGTGCGTCGTCCTCGTCGCCTCCGCCGTGGTCGAGTCCTCGTACGCCCGCTACGCGCTCGGCACGCGCGACCCGTCCCGCGTGCGCAGGGTCCGTACCCAGGTGACGCTGATCATGAGGATCGTCACCGCCGTGGTCGCCGTGGTGGCCGCCGCCGCGATGCTGCTGACCTTCCCCGACCTCCGCGCCGTCGGGACCTCGCTGCTGGCCTCGGCCGGGATCATCGGCATCGTCGCGGGCGTGGCCGCCCAGTCCACCCTCGGCAACCTCTTCGCCGGATTCCAGATTGCCTTCGGCGACATGGTGCGGATCGGCGACACCGTCGTGGTGGCCGGCGAGTGGGGTGTGGTCGAGGAGATCACGCTCACCTTCCTGGCCGTGCGCACCTGGGACGAACGCCGCATCACCATGCCCGTCTCGTACTTCACCGGGCGGCCCTTCGAGAACTGGTCGCGCGGCGGGATCCAGATGACCGGCACGGTCTTCCTGCACTGCGACCACACCACCCCCGTCCCGCTGATGCGCGAGAAGCTCAAGGAGATCCTGGACGGCTGCGAGGCGTGGGACGGCCGAGGCTGGGACCTGGCGGTCACCGACACGACGCCCAGCGCCATCGTGGTGCGGGCGATCGTCACCGCGAAGGACGCGGACGACCTGTGGACCGCCCGCTGTGCGGTACGGGAACAGCTCGTCGCCTGGCTGGCCGAGAAGCACCCGTACGCCCTGCCGCGGGTCTCCACGTCCGCGGCCGCCGTCCCGTCGGAGTGCGCGGACGGTGTTTCGAAACGGGCACCCGGGTCAGACGCGTGAGGGAGGAGTCCGAAGACATGCGCAAGGCGCAGGAGAGGAGTCGGGACATGCCGAAGGTGGCACACCTGCCGGGCCGTGCGGAGCACCTGTGGGAGTGGCAGGAGGACGCGGCGTGCCGGGAGCTCGGTACGGACCGGTTCTTCCACCCGGCGGGGGAGCGCGGTGAGGAGCGCTCCGTGCGGGAGCAGGAGGCCAAGGAGGTCTGCGCGCTGTGCCCGGTGCGGGCGGAGTGCCTGAGCCACGCGCTGCGCGTGCAGGAGCCGTACGGGGTGTGGGGCGGACTGACCGAGGACGAGCGACGGGCGCTCGGTTCGCGCAAGGCGGGCTGACCGGCCGGGTGCGCCGCGCCGCGCCGTACGCGGCGGTCCACCCGGCCGGCGGTCGGATCAGGGGCGCGCGTTGAGTTCCGCGACGATCGAGGCGGGCGTGTGGCCGCTGCCGTCCGACAGGCGGTGGAAGTCGACGGAGACGAAGTTCGGGTCGCGGCCCCCCGTGGCCGACCGGCACTGGTCTGCGATGCGGCTGCGCAGCTTGGCGCCGTTGTCCAGGGCCGCCGTGAGGACGGTGGGCACGTTGCGGTGGTGGCTCATCGTGAACAGGCGCCGGAATCCGGGCTCCTGGCGGTCGAGCGGCACGTCGGACCAGCGGCTGACGCACGAGAGGTCGTTGCCCAGGTCACCGAGGCTCCAGAAGTTGCTCACGGTCCAGGCCTTGTCGTACATGACGCCCAGGTACTCCCGGTCGGACCGGTCGGAGAAGATCAGCAGCCGCTTGCCGGAGGTGACGAGGTCGGCCACCTTGGGCCAGCCGTGCTGTCGTACGCCCCACTCGTCGGGCCGGAACACCATGTCCTGCAGCCCCCTGACCCGGCCGAGCGACGCCTGCAGCTGACCGGCGCCGACGTAGTCCTCCAGGAAGACGGTCACGACCTCCTGCGGATGGGCGGCGAGGAAGTCCACCACGGTCTGCATCGTGCCGTGGAAGGTCTGCCGCGGCAGGGCGTACGTGGCTCCGGCGAAGGTCTTGCAGTCGCCGTGGCACAGGTACACGTCGCTGGGGTAGCAGTCGCTGCCGAAGCTGATGATGCACAGCCAGGTGCTGCGTTCGTACCAGTGCGTGTCCAGGCTCAGGCCGCGCACGCCGTTGTCGAGCTGGGCGCGTACGGACTCGGACTGGTTCACCGAGCTCCAGCGGGAGTCCTCGTAGTTGGTGAAGGCGTTGTGGGTGGTCAGGAAGGCGGCCTCGTCGAGCCGCCGGTCGCCCCAGCGGGCGGCCGCGGCGGCCGTGCTCGCGGTGGTCGGAGTGGCCGTGGCGGCCCTGGCCGTGGCCGTGGCGGTGGCTGCGGCCGGGGGCGAGGCGGCCGCTGTGGTCACCGTGCCCAGGAGGGCCAGCAGGAGGAGGCACACCAGGGCGCGCGACCGCACTCGTAATCGCATGTCCATGTCAATCGGCATGGCGCGGAGGATAGCGCGCGGGCCGTGGATCCGACCCCCAGCGGACGTGTCGGGCTGTGGTCCGGCGGCCCGGGCTCGCGCGCGTCGGCGAATCGAGGTTTGGTTGAGGCATGAGCCGGCGGCGCGTACCGGTGCCCCGGCACCGGTTGCCGCAGCACGCCCCCGACGCGCCGGAGGAGGGTGGAGCATGCCTGGACCTGCGCTTTCACCTGTACCTGTACCTGTACCTGGACCCGGAGCTCGACCCGGAGCTCGACCCGCACCCCGACCGATGTCCGGTCGCCGCCGGTGCGCGGCAGCCCTCGTCGTGGCGGCGGTCTGCTCCTCGATGCTCGCCGTGCCGGAACTCGCCGCGGCCCGGGCGGAGCCCTCGCCCTCGCCTTCGCCCGCGCAGACCGTCCCCCGGCTGGACTGGAGCCCCTGCAAACCCGGCAGCCCGTACGACTGCGCCACCGCCCAGGTGCCGCTGGACCACGCGGCGCCCGCCGGCCGCACCATCGACCTGGCCGTCGTCCGCCGGAAGGCGGGCGACCCCGCGAAACGCATGGGCACCCTGTTCGTCAACCCCGGTGGCCCCGGCGGCCCCGGGACGGTGCAGGTGCCGCAGAACTACGACTCCTTCCCGAAGGACCTGCGCGAACGGTTCGACATCGTCAGCTGGGACCCCAGGGGCATCGGCAACAGCACCGCCGTGAACTGCTTCGACAGCCCCGAGGAGGCCCAGGCCTGGGGTGCGGGCAAACCGGGCGGCTTCCCGGTAGGCGAGAAGGAGCGCACGACCTGGATCGACGCGTACGAGGACCTGGGCCGCCGCTGCGAGAAGCGCGACCCCGACCTCCTGCGCCACGTGTCGACCGCCGACACCGCCCAGGACCTCGAACTGCTCCGCCGGGCGGTGGGGGAGCCGCAGCTCAACTACCTCGGCGTCTCCTACGGCACGATCCTCGGCGCCACCTACGCCAACCTGTTCCCCGACAAGGTCCGCGCCATGGTCCTCGACAGCAACATCGACCCGCTGGCGTGGACGAACAACGCCTCGACGAGCGAACCGCGGACCACGACGCTCCTGCGGATGGGCTCGGACCGCACCGCGGCGGCGACCCTCGACAAGTTCCTCGACCTCTGCGGATCCGCCACCACCGCCCGCTGTGCCTTCTCGGCCGGCAGCCCGGAAGCCACCCGCGACAAGTTCGACCAGCTGATGCAGCGCCTGCGCGAGCACCCCGTGGGCCCGTGGAAGTACGCCAACACCGTCGCCGACGCCGTCAACAGCCTCTACATCGTCCACCCCGGCTGGACCGATCTCGCCGCCCGGCTCCAGGAGCTCTGGCAGGGCCGCGCCCCGAAGCCGGCTCAGTACCCGCCCCCGCCGCCGGTCGCGAACCCGAGTCCGTACCTGGGTGATGAACAGGCGGGAGCCGTGTGGTGCGGCGACAGCCCCAACCCGCGCGACCCGGCCGTCTACCACGGTCTGGAGGAGGACAGCGCCAAGCGCGCCGGCGATGCCGGACGCTTCTGGACCTGGGCCGGTGAGCCCTGCGCCACCTGGCCGGCCCGCGCCGCCAACCGGTACGACGGCCCGTGGGACAAGCCCACGGCGCATCCCATCCTGGTGGTCGGAACCACGTACGACCCCTCGACCCCCCACTCGGACGCCCAGGCCATGGCCGGGGAGCTGGCCGACGCCCGGCTGCTCACGAACAACGGGTACGGCCACACGGCACTCTTCAACAACTCCAGTACCTGCATCAACACCTACGAGAGCCGCTACTTCATCGACGGCACCCTCCCGCCGCCCGGTACGATCTGCCAGCCGGACCGGCTCCCCTTCTCCTGACGTGGCCCGTTCGCCTGACGTGCCCGGCGGCCGGGTCACGGGACGAGGACGACCTTCCCGGCGACCGTGCCGGACTCGGCGAGGCGCATCGCCTCGGCGGCGCGCGCCAGCGGGATCTCGGCCGCCACCTTGGCGGTGATCTCGCCGTGCTGGAGGGCCGTGAACACCTGGGTGAGGTCGGAGCGCAGGCGTGCCCGGAAGCGGTCCTTGGCGTAGGCGCGCCCGGCCCACACGTTGAAGAAGTACGCGCGGCGGCCGTTGGGCAGCGCGTTCCACACCCACACCCGGCCGAGCAGCCTGAGCACCGGCCACGAGCCGGAGCCCTCGTCGTCGCGGGTGGCTGCGCTGCCGTAGGAGACGAGCGTGCCGCCGGGGGCCAGGAGCCGCCAGGAATCGACGATGCCGTCGCCGCCCACGTGGTCGAACACCGCGTCCACTCCGCGGGGCGCGAGGGCCCGTACCCGTGCGGGGACGTTCCCGGAGCGGTAGTCGATGGGGGTCACCCCGAGAGCGCGCAGCGCGTCGTGGTGGCGGGTGGAGGCGGTGCCGATCACCTGCGCGCCCGCGGCCAGCGCCAGCTGGACCAGGATCGAGCCGACACCGCCGTTGGCGCCGTGGACCAGGACGGTCTGGCCGGCGCGCACCCGGGCCTTGCGGTGGAGCATCTGCCAGGCGGTGATGCCGTTGACCACCGCGGTCTCCGCTTCCACCGGGCTGACGCCCTCCGGTACCTCCACCACGTCGGCGGCGGTGAGCGCGACGTGGCTCGCCCACCCTCCGGTCTTCGTCAGGGCGGCGACCCGCTTGCCGAGCAGCGCGGAGCCGACGCCCTCGCCCACGGCCAGCACCGTGCCGACCAGGTCGTATCCGGGGACGAAGGGGAACGGCGGCTGGTCGTAGTACCGGCCCCGCCGCATCTGCTGCTCGGCGAAGGACACGCCCGTCGCCTCCATGGCGACGACCACCTGGCCGGCCGTCGGGACCGGGACGGGACCGCGGTGGAACTGCAGGCCCTCCGGCTCGACCTTGCCCGGCAGAACGACCTCGACCCGCTCGACGGTGTTCGTCATCACGACCTCCATGGAGTTTCTGCATCTCGTGTTCGTTAGAAGCTATAACAAGAGTGATCGGCTATCTCTTCGATGTCAAGGGGGTGGCTCGTCCGATCGCGAGTGGCTATGCCGATGGTGATAGCCTCTAACTCATCTGGTGGTGAAGGACGAGCGGTGAGAGGCGGCGGGCATGACGGGCGGCACGAAGACCCCACGGGAGCGGTACCGGCAGCAGGTGCGCGAGGAGGTCAAGGAGAAGGCCTGGCAGCAGATCGCCGGCTCCGGCGCCTCCGCGCTCTCCCTCAATGCGATCGCCAAACAGATGGGCATGAGCGGACCGGCGCTCTACCGGTACTTCGCCAACCGCGACGAGCTGATCACCGAACTCATCCGCGACGCCTACCGAAGCCTCGCCGACGCCTTCGTCGCCGCCGCCGACGGGGGAGCGGGCCGGCCCGGCCTCGCCGGGCTGGCACAGGTGCTGCGCCGCTGGGCCCTGGCGGACCCGCACCGCTACTTCCTCGTCTACGGCACCCCGGTGCCCGGATACCACGCGCCGCCGGACGTCACCGAGATCGCCTCGGAACTGATGTCCGTCCTGCTGGACGCCTGCGCCACCCCGGACACGGAGCCGCACGCCTTCGAGGACCACCTGGCCGCGCACCGCGCATGGGCCGGCAGCCACCCGGACGCCCCGCCCTCGGCCCTGCACCTGGCCCTGACCTTCTGGAGCCGCCTGCACGGCGTGCTGTCCCTGGAACTGGCGGGCCACTTCACCGGCATGGGCCTGGACCCGGCCCTGCTCTTCGACGCCGAGGTCGACCGCCTCGCTACGCCCTGAGCCGCGTCAGATCTCCGTGTCGACGCGGGCGACGAGGCCGCCGAACCGCTCGCGGGTGGCGGTCCGGTCGAAGTCGCGTGGGAACTCCGCGTCCCCGGAAGCGTCGAGTTCCCGCAACGGCGTCCGGAGAAACTGGCGGTGGCCGTCGGTCACGGGCACCGCTCGGCTCACAGCCCGGTGACCTTGGCGCTCGCCGACAGCTCGTAGACCAGGGTGAGCGTCCGCCGGCCGCCCGGGGCGAGCGCGACGTCCCAGCGGGCGATGCCCTCGGAATCGACCGTGTCCGGCGCCGGCGAGCAGGCCTCCTTGCGCAGGCGCACCTCCACCGCCGAAACCTCGGAGACCGGGATCCGCTCCCGGACGACGACCACCCGTTCGCCGTGGTCCCCGGGGGCGGAGAACCGGGACAGGTGCAGCCGGACCGTGCGGGTGACCACCGTCCGCTGGGTGAATCCGGCCGAGTCGCGGGACTCCTCGGCGTACCGGACCACCCTGTGGTCGTCGCAGCTGCCGAAGGCCAGCTCGACCGGGGCGCCCGGGGCGGTGAAATCCAGCGTGCCGCGGCCGCTGAACCCGCTGCCGCGGACCAGGTCCACGGGACCCGCCAGCAGTGCGTGGCCGGACCGGTTGTCGAAGGACACCACCCGGGTGACCAGCGGGGACAGCTCGGGGGAGCAGGCGTACTCGCTGCTCGCGGCCGTGCGATAAGAGGAGAGCGGCACCCGGTGGGCGCGGCCGTCCCCGCGTACGGAGACCGGCACGGGGGAGTGCAGCACCCGCGCCTCGCCCCCGTCGTCCACCCCGGGCAGGCCGAGCACCGGGGCCGCCGGACCGAGGTCCCCGATCTCCTCCTCGCGCAGTTCGACGTCGACCGTGCGGCGCTCCGCCGCCGTGCGGTCACCCACCGTGAGGCGGTCCTCGTCCAGCCGCGGCGGCTCGGTGGCCAGCGCCGACCGGGCCGTCGACAGGGTCAGCCGTACGTCGGACCAGTCCTCGCCGGTGCGCTGCCAGACCATCGCGTCGGTCTCCAGCGTCAGCGAGTCACCGTCCAGGACGGCCCGGTAGGCGGGCCGCCACAGTGCACAGGGCGTGAGGTGGCTCAGGCGCAGCCGGACCGGACCGGCGGCCGCACTGTCCACGGTCAGCTCGATATGACCGACCAGCCCGGCGGGCTCGGTCTCGGAGCGGTCCACGGCCTGCCGGGTCTCCCCGAGCTCGACGGCGAGGGCCGCCAACCGGGCGTCGACGGCGCGCAGCTGCTCACCGTACGTATCGCGCTCGCCGTCCACCCGGTCCATCTCGCGAGCCCAGCGGGGCCCGTCGGTCTCCCCGGAGCCGGCGCCCTCGCCGATCTCCCGCAGCAGATCGGCGGCGAGCCGGCCGAGCACGTCCAGCCGGGCGTGCAGCCGATCGCGCCGCTGCCCCAGGGCGAGCTGCTCCTCCTCAAGGACGTGCACGCGCAGGCGCAGGGCGGAGTCCTCGTCGGCGGACGGCAGCGGTCCGCGCGGCTCCCAGCTACGGACGATCCGTACGTCGAGCACGGTGGCCGGGTGTTCGGCGGCCAGCTCGGCGTGCAGGGTGCGGTCGACGGCCAGCGCGCTGACCGGACCGAGCCGCAGCCGCTGGACCCCCGCCTCCAGCTCCAGTACGACGGCGCGCTCGATGTGGGCGCGGTCCTCCAGGCAGGTGACGGCGGTGACGGGAAGGGCGATCGGCTTCGGGGCCGTGGACATGATGGGTGTCAGCTCCTGCGGTTGCCGCCGACCAGGGCCTTGCCGGCCGGGATGCGGATCTCGTAGCCGCCGTCGAGGGCGGTGGTCCCCCCGGCGGGCAGGTCCACCCGCCAGATGCGGGTGCCCGGGGCGTGGTGTTCCGGCCCGGCGCCGTCCTCGGGTGTCGTCCAGCCGGCGCGCTCCTCGATCCGGACATCCGGATCGGAGGTGACGGGCACCCGCTCGTGGACCTCGACGGTGACGGGTCCGGCGAGCCGGTTGGCCAGTTCCACGCGGACCTGGTGGTCGAGCACCGTGGTGTTGTTGCGCAGGCCCGAGGTCGACTCGCGCAGGTTCGTACGACGGGTGACCCGGACGCCCTCGGCGGGTCCGAGCCCCACCCGGCGGACCCCGCCGGGGGCGAGCGTGGGCAGTGCGGCGGTCAGCAGGAAGTCCTCACCGACGGTGACCTCCACCGGGCCGGCCAGCAGCGCCTGGTCGGTGGCGTTGGAGAGCACCAGCGTCGCGTACACGGTCTGCTCCACGGACGGCACGCAGACGTACTCGGTGTGCAGACCGACCGGGATCTCCCCGACGGTGACGGTGTGCCAGGTGCCGTCCGACGGAATGTCCGCGCGGGCGGCGGCGTCGAAGCGGTGGTCGAAGGAACCCGCCGACTCACGGGGCCGCACGGCGTGCCCGGGCAGGGGCAGCCCGCCCACCGCCTCGGCGCGGCGGCGGTGTTCGGCCGCCACCGGGTCGGCGGGGGAGTCGGCGAACAGCCGGCCCCTGCGACCGCCCTGCTCGTCGGGGCCGCACAGGACGAGGGCGGCGTAGTCGAGCTCGGCGCCGCTCGGCTGCGGCGGACCGGCCACCGGTTCCGGCGCCGGAGCCGACGCGGACGCCGGGGGAGCGGCCCGGCCGGGGGCCGCGGGAGCCGCGGGGGCGGGAGCCGCAGGAGCAGGGGCCCCGCCGAAGCCCATGCCGCCGCCCCGCGGCCTGCCGGCCGGCCGCGGGCGGGCCGGCTGGGCGAAAGCGGGCAGCGAGCCGCCGACGCCGTCCGGGGCGGTGCCGTACACGCCGCCCGGCACCGGGCGCGCGCCGTAGCCCTGCGGCGCGGGCGCGGCTGCCGGGGCGGGTGGCGGCGGAGGGGGCGGCGGTACGGGACCGGACGCGGAGCCGGCCCTGACGGCCGGGGGGACGACGGTCGGGGCCGGGCGGCGGGGCCCGGCCGCCTCGTAGCCGGCGAACAGGTCGGCGAGACCCGCCGGAGGCTCGCGCCAGCCGGACGGCGCGGGGGCGGGCTGTCGGCGCCCGATCCGGACCGAACGGAGCTTCGGCAGGTCGGTGCGGCGCCGCAGGTCGGCGGTGGCCAGCGCGATGCGCACACCGGTCCAGTCCTCGCCGGTGCGCTGGGCGACCGAGGCACGCAGCACCAGACGGCCGTCGCCGTCGCCCTGACGGTGCGTGAGCCGGTACGCCGGCACCCAGACGGCGCCCGGAACCCCGTACTCCAACTCCAGCTCGACCTCCCCGGCATCACCCTCGGCATCGCCGTTGGCGTCACCCGTGGCGTCGAGCGTCAGGAGCGCGGAGACCGTGGTCTCCACATGCGCCTGCGGGGCGTCGGTGGAGGCGCGGGCGAGCCGGTCCGCGGCGACGCCGAGCTCGTGCCCGACGAGGCGCAGCGCGTCCTCCAGCTCCACGAGGCGGGCGTGCAGCCCCGTCAGCCGCCCTTCGGCGAAGTCGGCGAGCTCCAGCCACGCGTCGACCGGCGTGCGGCGCTGCGGGGCCTCGGGGTCAGGGGCCGGGGGCACCGGCCGCAGGGCCCTGACCTCGTCGATCAGCACCCGTTGCCGGTCACGGCGGCCCTGCGCCGCCGCGTACTCGTCGCGCAGCCGTTCGACCTCGCGCCGCAAGGCATCGGGTGCGCCGGTGCCGCGCGGTTCGGCCTCCACCTCCACCCGGGCCCCGGTCACGCGCACGCCGGGGGCGCCCAGCACACTCGCCCGCAGCGAGCCCGGGTCCAGCGAGCGGGGCAGCCCCGTCACGCGCACCCGCCCGTCCGCCGGCATGCTGCCCCGGACCAGCCGGCGGCAGACCGCGCCCTGCGCGTACACCACGACCGAATCGAGGGTCGAACTCCACCGCTGTGCTGTCTCCGCCGTCATGTACTCCGCCCCCCGATGCGTCCGTGCCGGTCGAAGCCTACGCCCGAGCGGCCCGCGCGTCCGTGCCGAGACCCGATGTCAGTGGCCTGTCGTACGGTCAGGGTGTGTGCACGTCCGACGAAGTCCGTGAAATCGCCCTCGCCCTCCCGGAGACGACCGAGAAGGAGGCCTGGGCCATGCCCACCTTCCGGGTCGCCGGGAAGATGTTCCTGACCCTGCCCGACGACGAGACGTCACTGGCCGTCCGCTGCCCCAAGGAGGAACGCGACGAGCTGGTCCGCGCCGAGCCCGAGAAGTTCTGGGTCGCGGACCACGAGGCGTCCTTCGCTTGGGTACGGGCCCGCCTGGCGGCCCTCGACGACCCCGGCGAGCTGCGTGCCATCGTCGTCGACTCCTGGCGCCAGGCCGCTCCGCCCGGCCTGCTCAGGGACCACCCCGACCTCGGGCCCCCGGGACCGTCCTGAGGCCGCCGTCGGCCCGTACGGGCTCGCCGGGACGGGCGGGTACCGACGGGAGGGGGGATATGGAGAGACCATGGTCAGGTGCGAAAGGTTCCGGGGCGTGACCAGCAGGCCAAGGCCGACCGGCGTGCGCTGAGAGAGGCACTGGTCGGGGCCTGTGCCGACGCGGGGGCGTCGATCGGCATGCTCTACCTGCCCGACCCCGACCCCGCCCGGCGCGTACTGCACCTGACGCTGGCCTCCGGGCTCTCCCGCGAGTTCGCGGCACCCTGGTCGCGCGTCGCCCTGGACGACCCCATTCCGGTGGCCGACGCGGTCCGTGAGGACCGGCTCGTCTGGCTCGGCGGCCAGGAGGACACCGCCCGCCGCTATCCGCGCCTCGGCCTCGTCCTCCCGTACGACTTCGCCCTCGCCGCCGCCCCCCTGACCTGGGAAGCCGCCGACCGGGCCCCCGAGCCCACCGGGGCCGGCCTGCTGCTCCTGTGGCCCGGCTCGCACGGGCCCGACCTCGACGAGCGGGAACGCAAGGCCCTGGAATCGGCCCGCAGCCTCCTGACGCGCATCCTGCTGCGAGCCGCCCGCGACGGCCTGCCGCTGCGGCCGACACCGCATCCGACCATCCTGCGACCGCTCCCCTCACCCACACCGGGCCCGGCCGAGGCGGCGGCCACCATGGCCTTCGTCCGGCGCCTCCCCGGAGGCAACTGCGCACTCGACCTGAACGGCACCATCACCTTCATCACCCAGGAGGCGGCCGACCTGCTCGGTGCGCCCGTCTCCGGCCTGCTCGGAGCCCTGCCCTGGGAGGCCCTTCCCTGGATGGACACCCCCGCCATCGAGAACCACTACCGGGCCACCGCCATGAGCCGGCTGCCCCGGAGCTTCACCGCCGAACGCCCCACCGGACAGCAGCTGTGCTTCGAGCTCTACCCGGACAACACCGGCATCAGCGTCCGCATCACCGCGGTCGGCGACCGGGCCGGCTCCCCGGCCCCCCTCTCGCCGACGGACCCCGAGCAGTCCGCACCCAGCCGGGCCACCGCGCTCTACCCGCTCATGCTGCTGGCCGTCACCCTCACCGAGGCCGCCCACGCGCAGGACGTCGTGGAGAAGGCCGCGGACCAGATCGTTCCCTCGCTGGGAGCCCACGCCCTGGCCCTGCTGGCCGAGCAGGACGGGCGGGTGCGGATCGTCGGCCACCGGGGATACTCCGCCGAACACGTGGCGGAGCTCGACGGCACCCCCGTCTCGGCCGACACCGCCATCACCCACATCCTGCACACCTCCACCCCCCTGTTCTTCGGCGACGTGAGCGAGCTCCTGGCCGCCCACCCCGACGCGGTGGTCGAGGACGGCATGGCCGCCTGGGCGTTCCTGCCCCTGATCGCCTCCAACCGCCCCATCGGCTCCCTCGTCCTCGCGTACACACACCCGCGGATCTTCGCCCCCGGCGAGCGCGCCGTCCTGACCTCGATCGCCGGGCTCATCGCGCAGGCCCTGGACCGCGCCCGCCTCTACGACGCCACCTACCAGCTCGCCCGCAGCCTGCAGACCGGCCTCCTGCCCCACACCTTGCCCCGCGTCCCCCGCCTCGACGTGGCCGCCCGCTACCTCCCGGCCGCTCACGGCCTCGAGATCGGCGGCGACTTCTACGACCTCATCCGCATCGACGACACCACCGTCGCGGCCGCCATCGGCGACGTCCAGGGCCACAACGTGAATGCCGCCGCCCTCATGGGCCAGGTCCGCACCGCCGTCCACGCGGGCGCCGGCGCACCCCCGGAAGAGGTCCTCGCCCGCACCAACCGGCTCCTGACCGACCTCGAACCGGGGCTGTTCACCAGCTGCCTGTACGCCCATATCGACCTCGCCGCCCACACCGTCCGCCTGGCCTCCGCCGGCCACCCGCCGCCCCTGCTGCGCCACCCCGGCGGGAGGACCGAGATGCTGGACCTGCCGGCCGGACTCCTCCTGGGCATCGAGCCCGGGGCCTCGTACACCGCCGTCGAGGTGCCCTTCAGCCCCGGCACCCTCCTCGCCCTCTACACCGACGGGCTCGTCGAAGCCCCCGGCCGGGACATCGAGGACGCCATCGGCGCGGTCGCGGCCCTGATCGGCGACGCCCCCGAGCACCACCCGCTCGGTGACCTGGCGGACGAACTCATCGAGCACGCCCACCGCGAGGGCCCCCGCCCCGACGACATCGCCCTCCTGCTGCTGCGCACCGAGGGCCCGGTCCCCTCCACGGCTCCGCACCGCCCCTGAACCGCCTGCGTCCGGCCTCCGAACCGCCTCCGGGGGCGGAGGGGGGGGCGGAGGGGCGGAGGCGCGGAGGCGCTCATCGGTCCGCACCCAGACGGACCAGCATCTTGCCCGTGTTGGCACCGCTCAGCACGCCGAGGAAGGCGTCGGCCGCCCGCTCGATCCCGTCGGCGACGGTCTCCTCCGTACGCAGGGTCCCGTCGGCCAGCCAGCCGGCCGCCTTGCCGGTCCACTCGGGGAACAGGTCGAAGTGGCTGGAGACCAGCATCCCCCGCAGGGTCACCTCGTGGGCCGCGGCCCGGAAGAGGTTGTCCGGACCCGGCGCCGGCCGCGTGGCGTTGTAGCCGCTGATCGCACCGACCATGGCGATCCGCCCACCGGGACGGATCGCGCCGATGGCCGCTCGGAGGTGGTCGCCGCCGACGGCGTCCAGATAGACGTCGATGCCCTCGGGGGCGGCCTCGGCGAGCTGGCCGGGGAGATCGCCCTGGCGGTGGTCCACGGCAGCGTCGTAGCCGAACACGTCCAGCAGCTTCCTGGTCTTGTGGGGTCCGCCGGCCGAGCCGATGACCCGGGACGCGCCCAACTGCCGTGCCAGCTGACCGGCGATGCTGCCCACCGCCCCGGCCGCTGCGGAGACGAGGACGACATCGCCCTCCTTGACCGGCGCGGTCCGGGTCAGCGCGGCGTACGCGGTCAGGCCCGTGGTGCCGAGCGCGCCGAGGTAGGCGGTCGGCGAGGCGATCGAGGTGTCGACGACGGTGGCGGCGCCGGCGTCCAGGACCGCGTACTCCCGCCAGCCGAGGAAGTGCGAGACGGTCGCCCCGACCGGGACGGAGGCGGAGCGGGAGGCGACCACCTCGCCGACCGCGCTGCCTTCGAGGGCGGCGCCGAGGGCGAACGGCGGGATGTAGGAGGGGGCGTCGTCCATCCGGCCCCGCATGTACGGGTCCACCGACATCCAGGTGTTGCGCACCAGGATCTGGCCCTCGCCGGGCTCCGGGAGCCGGGCGGCGACGAGCTGGAAGTTCTCGGGCTTCGGGGTACCGGTGGGGCGGGAGGCGAGGCGGATCTCACGGGAGACGGTCATGACGTGTTCCTTCCGGTGCGGATGAGGACCGCTCGGTCGCGGTCACAGGAACACCTTGCAAGGGGCCGCGCACGGGCCGCGCACGGATGACGCACGGGCCGCGCACGAGGCCGCGCCCGCGCTGTGTGCTGAGCCACCGGCGCTCTGCCCACGGCCTGTTGACGAGGAAGAAGTAACGTTGCGGCATGCGTTTCGAGGTGCTGGGACCACTGACCGTGCGAACCGACGAGGGGACCCCCGTCCCCGTGCCCGAGGCGAAGGTCCGGGCGCTGCTGGGCGCGCTGCTCGTGCGGTACGGGCGGCCCGTGCCCGTGGACCGGCTGGTCGACGAGCTGTGGGGTGAGGACCTGCCGGGCAACCCCGGGAACACCCTGCAGACCAAGGTCTCCCAGCTGCGGCGCATCCTGGCGCAGGCCGAGGAGGGCGGCCGGGCCCTGGTCGGGTTCGGTCCGGCGGGCTACGCGCTGCGGGTGGCCGGTGAAGCGGTGGACGCGGGCCGGTTCGCCGAGCTGACCGCGCTCGCCCGCAAGGAGGCCGGGGCGCGGGCGCGGGCCGCGCTGCTGTCGGAGGCACTCGGGCTGTGGCGGGGGCCCGCCTACGCCGACTTCCCGGACGCCGCCTTCGTACGGACCGAGGCCGTCCGGCTGGAGGAGCTGCGGATCACCGCGCAGGAGGATCTCGCCGAGGCACGGCTGGAGCTGGGTGAACACGTCCTGCTGGCCGATGAATTGGGCACTCCGATCGCGGAGCATCCGCTGCGGCAGCGGCTGCGCGCGGCTCAGATGCGGGCGCTCTACGGGGCGGGGCGGCAGAACGAGGCGCTCGCTGCCTACCGGGAGCTGACAGCACGGTTCGCGGAGGAGCTGGGCATCGACCCGGGACCCGAACTCGGCGCGCTGTACGAGGCGATCCTGCGGCAGGATCCGGAGCTGACGGCCGGGCGGGAGCCGGCGCGGGAACCGGAGCCGACGCGGGAGCCGAAGCCGAAGCCGGAACCGAGACCGGAACCGGAACCGGAACCGGAACCGGAACCGGGACCGGGACCGGAGCCGGCGTCGGTGCCCGTGGTCGTGGAGGCGCGGCCGTTCCGGCCCGGGACGAACCTCCCCACCCCGGTCAGTTCGCTCGTCGGGCGAGAGGAAGCCGTCGCCCGGGTGTGCGCGGCGGTCGAGGCCGGCCGCCTGGTGACGCTCACCGGGCCCGGCGGCGTCGGCAAGACCCGCCTCGCGCTCGCCGCCGCGGCCCGCCTCGCCGACGCCGGGCCGGGCCCGTGCCCCGACGGCGTCCGCTTCGTCGAACTCGCGGGCGCGCGGGGCGGCGTGGCCGCGGTGATCGCGGCCGCCCTCGGGGTGCGGGAGGACGCCGACGGCGGCGCGGGCGCCGGCTCGGGAGGCGAGGCCGCCGCCCGGGACCGGCTGGCCGCGGCGCTCGGAACGCGCCGGCTCCTCCTCGTACTCGACAACTGCGAGCACGTCGTCGAATCCGTGGCCGCTCTGACCGAGCAGCTCCTGCGGCAGGCCCCGGGGCTGCGTGTCCTCGCCACCAGCCAGGAGCCGCTCGCCCTCTCCGGCGAGGTACTGGAAGCCGTCGCCCCGCTCGACGGGGCCGAGGCGATGGAGCTCTTCGCCGCCCGCGCCGCCGCCGGCACACCGGGGTTCACCCTGGGCCCGCACAACGCCGAGGCCGTGGCCCTGGTGTGCCGCCGCCTCGACGGACTCCCGCTCGCCCTGGAACTTGCCGCCACCCGGGTCCGGGCGCTCGGTGTGCACGCGCTCGCCGAGCGGCTGCACGACCGGTTCCGGCTGCTCAACCAGGTACGACGGGACGCGCCCGCGCGGCAGCGGACCCTGCGGGCGATGATCGACTGGAGCTGGGAGCTGCTGGCCCCGGCCGAGCAGGCGGCGCTGCGCCGGCTGGCCGTGTGCTCGGGCGGGTTCACCCTGGAGTCGGCGGAGGCCGTGTGCGCGACGGGGGACACGGCCGCCGAGGACGTCCTGGACCTGGTCACGCGACTGGTGGACTGCTCGCTGGTCGTCGCACCCTACGGTGACGGCGGCGAGGCGGGGGCGCCGCGCTACCGGATGCTGGAATCGGTGACCGCGTACGGCCTGGAACGGCTCGACGAGGCGGGCGAGGCCGCGGCCGCACGGCTGCGGCACGCCGAGTACTTCGCCGACCTCGCCGAGCGGGCCGCGGCCCGCCTGCACGGCCCCGAACAGCGCGTATGGCTGCGCCGTCTCGACTCCGAAGGACTCAACCTGCGTGCCGCGCTGGACCGGGCGGTCGCGGCGGGAGCGGCCGGTGCCGCACTGCGGCTGGTCAACGCGTCGGCCTGGTACTGGTGCCTGCGGGGCCGGATCGGCGAGGCGCGTACGGCGTTGGAGTCCGCGCTGGCGTGCGCCTCCACCGCGGGCGGGCAGGCCGGGCAGGACGTTGCCGGTGCGCGGATCCGGCTGGCCGCCTTCGCCGTGTTCGCCGGGGACGACAGCCTCCTCGGCGGCGACTTCGACGGTGCCGATCCGCGGGGGAGGTGGCTGCTGGAGTTCGCCCGCCTCGGCTTCGCCAGCGGGCCCGATGCCGATGCCGATGACGGCGTCGCCGCCGCCGGAGCCGCGCACGACGATGTCCTCGAAGGGCTGCCTGCGGTGTTCCGGGGCCTCGGCGACCGCTGGGGCGAGGCGGCCGCGCTCAGCGGCCTCGCCACCCGGGCCCTGTACCGTGGCGATCTCGCGGAGCTGCGCCGCAACGCCGAGGCCGGGGCGCGGCTGTTCACGGAACTCGGCGACCAGTGGGGCCGGCTGCAGGCCTCTGAACAGCTGGGCATCCTCGCCGAGATCGGCGGCGACTACGCGCAGGCCGCCCGGCTGCACGAGGACGGCGTACGGAGCGCGCGGGAACTGGAGCTCTTCACCCAGGTCTCCTTCCGGCTGGCACGGCAGGGCCGCATCGCCCTGCTGACGGGAGACACCGCACGGGCCGCGGACCTCCACGAGCAGGCCCGGCGGCTGGCCGACGAGCAGTCGCACCGGCCGGCCCAGCAGTTCGCGGAGATCGGCCTGGCTCTGGGGGCCCGCCGGGACGGCGACCTGGACGCCGCCGAGGCCCGGCTACGGCCGTGGCTCGACTGGAACCGCAGGCTCGGGGTGGACATCGGCGTCGCGCTGATCCTGGCGCAGCTGGGGTACGTGGCCGAATTGCGCGGGTACGCCGCGCTCGCGGAGACCCTGCACCGGGACGGCCTCGCGGCGGCCCGCCGGTCGGGTGACCCGCGCGCCCTGGCCCTGGCCTTCGAGGGGCTGGCGGGCGCCGGGTCCGTGGCCCCCGGCTCGGGGGAGCGGGCCGCCGCGGCGGCGGCGCTCCTCGGAACGGCCGCCGCACTGCGGGAGTCCCTCGGCACCCCGCTGCCGCCGGCGGAACGGCACGACGTGGACCGGGCGACGTCCCGCCTCCGGGCGCGACTGGGCGAAGACGCCTTCGCCACCGCGTTCGCACACGGCCGCACCCTGTCGCCGCAAGCGCAGGCCGCCGCCCTGATCGAGCGCACCGGGCCGTGAGCGCGTCGACGCCCTCGTCCGGTGTGCGCAGGCGATCAGAGTGCAGAGTTCAGACTTCATAGTTCGACGGTCCAGACCCCCACGGGGTGGTCGTCGGGCGGCAGCCACAGGCGGGGCTGTGACTCCTGGTGGTCCCCGTCGGCCTGCTCCTCCCAGTGGAAGCGCCCACCCGCGTCGGGCCAGGCGACCTGCAGGAAGGGGAGCGGGGGCCGCCGGTAGATCCCGATGGCCCGGCCGAAGAAGGTCCGGCACCAGCTCATGTCGACGCTCCTGAGCCGCACCGGCCCGCCGTCCAGCACGCCCCTGTGCTCCTGACCGTCCTCCAACGCGGCGCCGGCGGCGGCCAGGTCGCCGAGCACGTTGAGCATGCGGTGCATCTCGTGGACATCACGTCCGAACATGCACAGTTCAGGGGCGCCGTGCGTGTGGGCGAGACCGATCGTGTAGGCGAACCCGGGGCCGATCTCGTCCTCGGGGACCATGGCCACGTGCCACCCGTGCCGTTGCACGTTGCCGATGATGCTCTCCTCCAGCTGGTCCGCCTCGGCGCGGTCGCCGTAGTCGTGGCAGAGGACGCAGCGGCAGGAAAAACGATCACGGAGCATGCGGTGAGGCTACGGGGGCCGCGAGGCGTTCGGCTCGGCGGGGTGGCCGGGTCCCCGGGCGGCATTTTCGGCCATTTCCCGGCATGACGCTGACATGCTCCTGACAGTTCAGGGCGGCTGTGGGACTCTCCCGGCACGCACTCCGCACACTCTGTGAGGCCCCACGCCTCGCCCACCCCCACCAGTACGTGGCATGGAGGAGCGAACCATGAGGCACATCCCGCACGGCACCCGTATCTCACGCCTCGCCGGTATAGCGACGCTGGTCGTCGCGGCGGCATTCACCGGCACCGGCACCGCCCTCGCGCAGAGCACCGGCGCCTCGGCCGTCGACCAGAAGGTCGACGGCGTGATGGTGGTCGCCGGCAACAGCTGTAGCTGGACCAACGCGAGCACCAGCGCAGTTCCCCCGAACGCCCTCACCGTCGACCGCACGACGATCAACACGCCCGGCGGCAATCTGGCCTGCGGCGGCGGCATCGCCGCCACGCTCAACAACAACCCCGCCTTCACCTTCGACGACGCCGCCGGCACGGCGCGGACCGATCTGATCGACATCACCGGCAGGCAGAGCTTCATCTCCTGCCGCTACAAGGCGACGGGCATCGTGTGGGACCGCGACGCGACGAGCCGGAAGTACATCAACCGGGCCTTCACCGCCGCCAAGACCTCGGGCAGCTTCCTGTGCCCGGGATCGGTCACCACCCCGGCCGGGGACGCGTCCATGCTGTTCCACTGAACCGGAGACCGGCTCCGGACCGGACCGGGCCCGCATCCGTCCGGTCCGGTCCGGGCCGGGCCCCGGAGCCGGCCGCCGCGGCCGGGCGGCCGGGGACGGTCCACCCGGCACCGCGCACCGTCCGCCCGACCCGCGAGGATGGGCGCATGACCCGTCTTCTCCACCTGGACCGCACCCTCGACGAGCTCGACGGACCGGCGTGGCCTCCGCCGCCCTCGCCCACCACCGCCCTGGTCACGAAGGTCCACACCCTGCGCCGCAAGCGCCTCGGCGCCCTGACCCCGGCCGACTTGCGCACACTGATCGACCAAGCCGTAGGCCTTCCTTATCTGTTGCCCCTCGCGGTGCGTCTGCTCCTCGAAGACCCCATGCTGGACGCGTACTTCTACCCGGGGGACCTGTTGCTCGCCGTCCTGGGCCGGCCCGAATCGGCCTGGGCGCTCCTCCCGGACCTGCGGGAGGAGCTGGCGGCCGTCGTCGCGGGTCTGTCCGAAGCGGAGCTGGCCGAGCTCAGGGCCTACGGGCCGAAGGGGCGGTGGGGGTGAGGGGCCGGGTTCAGGGCTGCTCGGCGCGCGCCCCGGCCAGGGAGTTCAGCAGGGCCGCGCCCCGCTCGGCGTCGTCCACGCTGACCGCGAAGTCCTTGCCCTTGGCCCGGATCACCAGGCATGCGCCGCTCCGCAGCATCACCGTCGTACCCAGCCCGCTGAGCCGGTAGCCCCAGCCCCCGACCTGCGCCGGTGTCCGGTTCTCGGCACGTGCCCACTCGATGTCCGCCGCGTCCCAGCGCCGCACCGGCCACCCGAGGGGCCCGAACGCCACGTCCATACCGCGCTCCGTGACCCGGACCCGTACCGAGGAGCAGGCCAGCACCGACACCGAGGCGAACAGGAACGGCACCGTCACCAGCCACATCGGCTCCGCCAGGTCGCCGAGCCCGATGAGCAGTGTGGCCAGCGCGCCCACCCCGGTGACGGCCGAGAGCAGGTACAGCCACGGGTTCTCCGTGGACGCGAGCCAGACGCGGCGTTCACCTGCGGGAATGTCCATCCGGGAGCCCTGCCCCCGCGAGAGGGGGGACGCGGGCCGACGGCTCACCAGCACCCCCACCAGCCCGGCCGCGCCCGCCGCCACGACCGTGACCACGGCCCCGACGGTGACCGAGTCCGCGTCGCGCCAGTCCGCGTGGTAAAGGTTCGCCCGCACGATCGAGACCTGCTCCCCGGCCAGCAGCACCCCGCACGACACCAGCACCGCCCCGCGCCATCGGCGCGCCGCCCGCCAGAACACCGCACTCGTGACGAGCACGACCCAGATCACGACCGGTACCAACACGACCGCCCAGAGCGGATGCGAACCGTCCGGCTCTCCGAGAGCGTTCCAGTGCGTCGCCAGCAGGTCGTCGAACCCCCTGCGCGCCGTCAGCGGCAGCACCACCAGCAGTGCGAGGATCCCGGCCGCCCAGGCAGCCATCCCCCACACGGGCCCGCTCCTCGACCCCGTTAAGCCACTGGGCCCACGGTCTCCACGGCCCTTACGTTCACTCACTGCGCCTCCTTGATCATCTCTATGAGATCGGCCCTGCCGTATCCCAGGCGCGCCCCGTCGGCCACGAGTTCCCGCACCCGCTCCAGCAACGCCGACCGCCCGTCCGCCCCACCGGACACGGTCACCCCGCGGCCGCGCCGGAACTCCAGCAACCCCTCGTCACGCAGAGCGCGCAGTCCCCGTAGGACGGTGTTGGCGTTGACGCTCAGTGCCTGCGACAACTCCCGTGCCGACGGCAACCGGTCACCCGGCCCGCATTCCCCCTCGGCGATCGCACGCCTGATGGCCCCGGCCACCTGCTCGTGCAGGGGGCGGTTGTCCGCGATGTTCAGCCTCAGCAACATGGTGCCAATGACGCTAGCACCATCCGCTTCATTCGGCACCCGTCGTGATCCGGACGCGCCCGGTCGTGTGCGGCGGCCGTGAAGAGCGGGCCCGACGGTCGAACCGGATGGCGGGGGCCCTCGTGTGAGGGGCATGAACACGCCTTCCGCCGGCCTCCGTGCGAGAGCCTCCGAGTACGCACTCCTGCCGCTGCGCCTCTTCCTCGGCGTCACCTTCGTCTACGCCGGTCTGGACAAACTGACCGATCCGGCGTTCCTGTCCGCCACCGGCGACGGCTCGATCGGCCAGCAGATGGAAGCGGTGCGGGACGCCGCGGGCATTCCCGCGCTGATCGACCTCTCCCTGGCCGACCCGGTCGGCTTCGGTGTCGCGATCGCCCTGGGCGAGCTGGCCGTCGGGCTGGGCGCCCTGGCCGGCCTGCTGACCCGGATCGCGGCTCTCGGCGGTGCGCTGATCTCACTCAGCCTGTGGCTGACGATGAGCTGGTCGACCACCCCGTACTACTTCGGCGCCGACCTGATCTACCTGCTGGCCTGGACCCCCCTGATCCTCGCCGGCGCACCGGTCCTGTCCCTCGACGCGCTGCTCCACCGGCGGCGCGGTGCCACAGCCCCGGTACGCACCGACTCCGGGCCGACCCTGACGGCCGTCGGATCCCGCGCGGGTGCCCGGCGGGCCCGGGGCCGGGCCCGGGTCAGCCCGTGATCCGCTCCAGCAGCCGGACCGTGACGGCGTCGCCCTCCTCCTTACCGATGGCCTTGCGGATCTCCGCTGCCACCGGGAGCTTGTGGCGACCGTCGCCCGGGTCCATGGAGGAGCTCCGGAACGCGTGGCCGTCCTCCGGTCGGGGGGATTCCACCAGGATCGGGCGGTGACGGTCCGGGCCGCAAGCGACGGCGCCGGACCGCCTCCGTCCGAAAACGCCGGAGCCCCCGCTCCGCTGGGCCGGGAGAGGGGGCTCCGCTCGATCAGGAACGGCTCAGAGGGCGCTCTTCGAGGCGCTGTCGACGGTGCACTTCTTGTACTCGCTGCCGTCGCCCTTGCCGGTGTACGCCGTGGTGGCCTCGGCCTGCTTCGACGCACCCGCCTTGACGGTGAGGGCGGCGACCTTGGCTTGGGCGGGGGTCGCTGCCGAGGTGGCGTCCCCGCGGAACTGCATCGTGATGTTGTACGTGTAGTCGATCGAGCCGCTGTTGGTGACGGTGATCTTGGCGACGAGGTTCTTCCCCGACGCGTCCAGCTTGCACTCGTCGATCTTGATGTCGCGCTCGGCCTTGTTGTTGCCGGATCCGCCGGTGACCGAGGAACCAGTGCTGCTGCCGGTGCTGCCGCTCGTGCTGTCGCTGCCACCGGTGGTGCCACCGCTGGAGCTGCTGGAACCACTGGAGCCCGAGCCGGAACTGTGGCTGCTCCCACCGCAGCTGGCGCCGTGGGAGCCACGGGCTCCGGTGAGTGCGAAGATTGCGATACCGAAGACGGCTACCGCGCGGACATGGCGAAGCTTCACGTCAACCCCGTTGAAATGTCAGTATGTGAGAGGCCCGACTTGATGGGCGCATGACACCCTAACAGCGGATGGGCGACCCTCGTGCCGCCGACTCGGCCGGGTCCCGACATGCAGGCGCGGGCTGCGCCTACTTGGGTACGATGCTTGCGCGCGCTCGCCCTACAGGACTGAACGGCCGCGCTGTGGGCGCAGGCGCCACCGGTGACGGCGAGCCTTCCGCCCGAACTCGCGCGTAGGTTGGGCCTCTTGGCGCCCACCGGTCGACGCAGCGCCGCAGACCCGTTGCAGTCGTACAGGCGAACCCTGGCGTCTTGCCGTCGAAGCGCCCCGGCGACTGCCGCGCGGGCACTGACTCAGGGACGGCGGATCGGGCCGCCGTTCCCGGAATCCCGTCGGACTGATGGGTCGCCACGCGGGTGTGGGGCGGGTCAGCCGCCGGCGGCGTCCTCGGCCTCCCAGCGCAGCAGGTCGCCCGGCTGGCACTCAAGCACCTCGCAGAGTGCGGCGAGCGTGGCGAAGCGCACCGCCTTGGCCCGGCCGTTCTTGAGTACCGCCAGGTTGGCGGGCGTGATCCCCACGCGGTCCGCGAGCTCGCCCACGGACATCTTCCGCCTGGCCAGCATGATGTCGATGTCGACGGTGATCGGCATCAGATGACCTCGTCCAACTCGGCCTGCATCTGCGCCGCTTCGATGTCGCGCGCGACGGCCTGGGCGAGCAGCATCCGCATGACGAGCACGATGAGCGCGACCCCCAGGATGGCCACGCCGACCCCGCCCATGATGACGGTGACGCCCGGATCCTCCCGCTGGCCCGGCGCATTGAGGGCCGTGACCCCGAACCACATGAGGGCAGCCGCCACGATCGCGCCGATCACGCCGTCCACGTAGCGGAAGGCGGCGTGGGAGAAGACGGTTCCGCGTCGCACCATCGTCACCAGCCGCCAGACGCAGACCAGGGCGACCTGGGCCGACACCATGCCCAGGATCGTGATCACGCGCAGCGGCGTCAGCGGGAGCGACCCGTCCTCCGGGTCGGTGGCCAACGCCCACACCATCAATACCTGCACGAACACGGTGCCTGTGAGCACCACCGCGAGCACGGCGCGCAACGCATGCACGGCCAGCTTCCCCATGACACATCCTCCCATCGATTTACGATGGGAATCTATCGAATCTCGATAAGTGGAGCAAGGGCTGGAGCGGCCCAATGGGATTCCCGGCGCCGGCCGGCCGCCGAGGCCGGGGCCTTCGTCGAACGCCCCGGCGGGAGCACCGCGCTCATCCCCCCTGCCCGCCGCCGGGCCCGATCGGCTGCCCGGGCCGAGGAGGGCCGGACCGGCGCGGCAGTTCGTCGTGGAGCAGGCGACCGGTGAGTGCGCCGCCGAAGATGACGACGCCGATGCCGACGAGCCAGGTCTGGATGACGAGGACGGTTCCGAAGGGGCCGTACGTGATGGCGCTGGAGGCGATCAGCGGTGAGAAGACGAGTCGGGAGAAGATCCGTAGCCCGAGCAGCGCGATCATGGTGGCGACCGCCCCGGGAAGCAGAGCGGTCCATGCCACCCGGCCGCCGAGCAGCAGCCGCTGGGACCACCAGAAGAACAGGATGCCGATCGCCACCGTGACGAACCCGCGGGCCGGCGACTCACGCCATGGCGGTGTGATGGCCGACAAGTACAGGACGCCGATCAGCACGCCGAGCCAGACCACATGCCGCCACCTGGCCCACCAGCGGGCCGGGGGCAGGTCCCAGATCCTTTCGTAGCCGCTCTGCAGCATGGTTCCGAAGGACAGGCCGAACACGGTGAGCACCGCGAGGCCGAATGCCGTCGTGGTCCGCCATGCCTGACCGGGCAGGGCGAAGAGACGGTCGATTTCCGCCCTGGCGGCCGGCGACACGCCGAGTCCGTCCCCCAGCCATTGCGCGAACCCCTGCCCGGTGGCGGTGTCCGCCGCGGACACGACGATCAGCAGCGGTACCAGCGTCAGGAACCCCAGCGCCGAGAACCCCAGGGAGCGCTGCCACAGGTCGACGTCCCGGACGCGCCCCCAGTGGCGTCCGGCCCGCGCACGGCGTATCGCGCTGCGTATCCGTCCGACGGGCGACAGCCGGCCAGATCCACCCGACCCGATCATCTCGCCGGGTCACGCTCCGACGAATCGTCGCGACCGATGTGCTGTGACCGGGAGCGATGGGCCGGGAGTGAGGTGACGAGCATGGCCGCTCCAGGTGTCGCTCCCACGATAGGACTCCCGAGCCGGGGAATCCATCCGTACGGCTTCCGCCTGGTCGGCCAGGTCAGGACAGCTTGTCCTGCGGGGTCACCACGGTGAAGAGCGCCCCCTCGGGATCGGCGAGGACGATCCACCGGCTCGCGCTGGACGTCTGTACGGGAGACGCGGTCCTGCCGCCCAGCCGGATCGCGGCCTCGACCACCGTCTCCAGATCGGGTACGCGGAAGTGGACGTGCCATCGGGGGCGGACCTCGGGGTCCGGTGCCGCTTCGAGCGCGCCGCCGCTGATGCGGGCCACCGTGTCGCGCCCGTGGCGCAGGACGACGTGGGCGTGCTCGTAGGAGACCGCGCAGCAGCCGGGACGCGAGCCGGCCCACTCGAGGACCTCCCCGTAGAAGATGGCGGCCGCGAACGCGTCCCGCGTCCGCAGTTCCAGCCAGGCGGGTGCACTTCCGCGGCCGACCGACCAGTCGGGGACGACCTCGCCCTGCCAGAAGCCGAAAACGGCCCCGGCGGGGTCCGCAGCCAGGGCGATGCGGCCGGTGCCGAAGGCCACCGGGCCGACCGCCATGGTGGCGCCGCGTTCGAGGATCCGTGCGGCGGTCACGTCGGCGTCCTCGACGGCGAAGTACGGCGTCCACAGCACCGGAGCGCCGGCACTCCCGGCCAGTACGCCGATACCCGCCACGGGGGCCCCGTCGCGGAAGGCGACCACGATGCCGCCGCCGAGGTGGGTGGAGCGGAAGTCCCAGCCGAGCACGCCGGCGTAGAACCGCTGTGTGGATTCGAGATCCCGGGCCAGCAGACTGACCCAGCACGGCGCACCGAAGATCTCGTGGCTCGAAGTCGACACAGCTGCCAGCCTCATCTGCCGTTGACGGGGGACGGAACGCTTCCACCGTAGACCGGGCGGCGGCGCTGGGCTGCGAGGCGCGGTTCGAACGGAGCCATGTCCCTCTTCGGCTCGCGGCGGGCCTCGCGCGGCCCGCTCCTGCGTTTGGCCGGCGACAGGGCGGGCAGCCGCGTCAACACATAGGGCCCCACGCCCACGACGGAGGCCGGCGTGCCGCGGTGCGGTCCGTGACCGGTCGGCCGGGAACACGACGGGTCACCCCTACCGGGAGGAGT
This sequence comes from Streptomyces sp. NPDC030021, assembly GCF_055574035.1. Taxonomy (NCBI): domain Bacteria; kingdom Bacillati; phylum Actinomycetota; class Actinomycetes; order Kitasatosporales; family Streptomycetaceae; genus Streptomyces; species Streptomyces sp. NPDC030021. The sequence continues at coordinate 275,350 of NZ_JBVIAH010000009.1, read as the reverse complement.
TGTTTCGTGTGACTGAGCATGTGTGGAGCTACCGGCCGGCATCGGGTCACCTGACCTGGGCCGACCTCACCGGGTACAGGGTCGAGGCGACCGACGGTCATATCGGGAAGGTCGACAAGCACTCCTACGACGTGGGCGACGCCTACCTGGTCGTCGACACCGGTGTGTGGATCTTCGGCAAGGAGGTCCTCCTCCCGGCGAGCACCGTGTCCCGGATAGACATGCAGGAGGAGACCGTCTACGTGAACGCCACGAAGGACCGGATCAAGAACGCCCCCGAGTTCCACCGGGAAAAGCACCTGCAGGACCCCGCCTACCGGGCGGATCTCGGTGACTACTACAGCCCCGGAGGGCTGCCCGGCGACGGCCCGGTCGGCAGCCACCGCGCATGAGGGCCGCGGCCACGGCTGCGACGGGGATTCATCGCCGCCGAAAATATCCGGGCACGGAATCGGTGAAGGCGGATTTTGAGGGTAGACGCCACTTGAGAAGCCCCGGCGGATCCAAGTGTTCCGTCGAATTCCGAAGCGGGAACGAGGAAATCATGATTGTTGTCGGGCTTATTCTGCTGCTCGTCGGATTTCTCACCGGGATCTCCATCCTGTGGACCATCGGGATCATCCTGCTCGTGGTCGGTGCGGTGCTGTGGATCCTGGGCTCGGTCGGACACGCGGTGGGCGGCCGACGCCACTACTACTGACCGGTAGGCCCTACGCCGTACGAGGGACGCCGGGGCTCGGACTTCGGCCCTCGGAATTCCGGTCGGACGAAAGACGCACGTAGTCCCAGTTTCATTCCGATTACCCAGGGAGTGATCAGCCGTGTCGGACAAGGAGAAGAGCCGCGCCAAGGCCGAGCAGGCCAAGGGAAAGCTCAAGGAGACGGCAGGACGCGCGGTCGGCAATGAAAGCATGACCGCGGAGGGCCGGGCCGAAAAGGCCAAGGGCGACGCCCGTCAGGCCAAGGAGAAGATGAAGGATGTCTTCAAGCGCTGACGCGCACCGGCGTCTCCGCCGAGGTCCCGCGCCCGTGGTCGGGGTGCGGGACCTCGGCATGTGCACGGGGGTACCGTCCGTGACGGCGGATGCATGGAACCGCGATACGTGTGAACGTGAGACGGCAAGGTTTCCGCGGGTGCGTGCGGCATCGGGGCGCTCACCTCGAACGCGGCCACCTGTATCGATCTGAACCCGGGAGCGATGGGCGGCGGCGGAATGCGAAGCGTGGGCGTGGAAGAAGAGCTGTTGCTGGTGGACGCTGCCACCGGTGAGCCGCTGGCCGTGTCGGGCGCGGTCCTGGCTGCGGCGGACCACTGCACGGGGGAGTGCTCCAAGGGCGGGGGAGCGAAGGAGCACGTCTTCGAGAAGGAGCTCCAGAAGGAGCAGGTGGAGTTCGGCACCAGGCCGGTGACGGAGATGGGCGATCTCCAGGAGGAGATCGTCCGGTGGCGCACGGAGGCGGCCCGGCACGCGGCGTCCGCCGGAGCCCTCGTGGCGGCCCTCGGCACGTCGCCCCTGCCCGTGCGCCCCTCGCGCAGCGCCGGGCAGCGATACGAGTGGATCGCCGAGCAGTTCGGCCTGACCGCGCAGGAACAGCTGACCTGCGGATGCCACGTCCACGTCTCGGTCGAGTCGGACGAGGAGGGCGTGGCCGTCCTGGACAGGATCCGCCCATGGCTCGCCGTACTGAACGCCATGAGCGCGAACTCCCCCTTCTGGCAGGGCGCGGACAGCGGGTACGGAAGCTACCGGAGCAGGGTGTGGAACCGGTTGCCCTCGACCGGGCCCGTGGACGTCTTCGGATCCGCCGACCGCTACCACGAGGAGGTCCGCGCGATGGTGGGCACCGGCGTGCTGCACGACGAAAGAATGATCTACTTCGACGCGCGTCTGTCGGCCGTCTACCCCACGGTGGAGATCCGCGTCGCGGACGTGTGCCTGGAGGCGGGGACCACGGTGCTCCTGGCCGCCCTCGTCCGCGCGCTGGTCGAAACGGCCGCCCGCTCCTGGCGGGCCGGGGAGCCGCCGGCCCGGGTCGACACGGGCCTGCTGCGACTGGCCGGCTGGCGCGCCGGGCGGTCAGGACTGGACGGACCGCTGCTGCACCCCCTGACGATGCGGGAGACCGCTCCCGCCACCGCCGTACGGGCCCTCCACGAGCACGTCCGCGAGGCGCTCGTCGACCACGGCGACCAGGAACGGGTGAGCGCGGAGATCGCCGTTCTCCTGGAACGCGGCAACGGCGCCCGCGTCCAGCGCGCGTTGTTGAGTGAGCGAGGTGATCTTGCCGCCGTGGTCCTGGGCTGCGCGGACACCACGACCGCCGCACCCGCCTTCTGAGGCCGTCCGCCGCTCAGCTCGCCGCGGTGTAGCGGACGCGCGCCCAGAGGGGGAGGACGAACCAGCACAGGAGGTACCAGGCCAGGACTCCCGCGACCAGCCACGGCACGACGGCGTTGTCCGTGGCCACCCGCAGCACGAGGAGGAGGGCCGACGTGCAGGTGGCCAGGAGCAGGATCAGTCCGGTGAAGGTCAGACGCGAGGCCCACGCGACCGCCTCGGGTTTGATCCGGCGGCCCGAGACGATGCGGTGGAAGGAGACGGGCCCGATCAGCGCCCCCGTCGCCAGTGCGCCCAGCACCACGGTGACGATGTAGATCACCTTGTCGGTCTGGGGAAGACCCTGGAAGTGCGGAGTGAAGGCGACGGTCAGCAGGAAGCCGAAGAGGATCTGCACGCCCGTCTGCGCGACGCGGATCTCCTGGATGAGCTCCTGCCACTGCCGGTCCGCGCGTTCCTCCGCGCTCTCGCTCCGCCCGTCGCGGGCATCCTGCGCCATGAATCCTCCCTGTCCGCCGGGGCCGTTGGGCATGCGCGCGGGACGTCCCACGTACGGGCGACCCGGCGACCGGGCTGCCGTGGCGGACCGTCAGCGGAGCACGCGTACACAGCAGTCCACAGGGTAGACGCGCCCGCATGACATGGAGGCAGGCACGGCGGCGTGGTGCGGTGTCCGGGGAATCCGAGGGACACGAGGCGCACGAGGGACACGAGGACACCCGCAAATCCGCGGAAGGGTCCACGGCGGCCGGCCGGCGGCAACGCCGTCCGGCACACCCGGCCGTCCGGGCGCTGGCCATGGTGATCGCCTTCGCCGGGACCGTCCTGTTCGGTGCGGTCCTGGCCCGGCTGACGCTGGAACCGTCCGCCGCCTCGGAGGCTCTCGTCCACAGCAATGTCCGACCCGGTCATTCGATCAGCCTCTATCTGGAGGGGACGTCGACGATCCAGGCGGTGCGCCAGCTGGGCGGGAACCTGTTGCTGGGGCTGCCGTTCGGGGTGCTCCTGCCGGTCCTGCTGCCCCCGGCGCGGGGGCTGTTACGGGTCGCCGCGGTGACGGTCGCCCTGATGACGCTGGTGGAGCTCACCCAGGGAGCCCTGATCACCGGACGCGTCTTCGACATCGACGATGTCATCCTCAACACGGCCGGAGCGCTCATCGGGTACTTGTTCATCGGCCTGCGGCTGGGTCGGGCCGTACACCCGCGCCGCAGGCACTGGTGGCACCGCTGAGCCCGGGCGGGTGGTGCGGCGGCCCGCCCGCCCGGGATCAGACCTCGCGCCACCGGGCCATCGCCCAGGAGAACGCCCCGAAGAGCATCAGCCCGAGGGCGACCGCGACCAGCAGCCACGGCCCCGCCGGCGTCCGGGTGAACGACCTCAGGGTGTCGTCGATGCCCTTCGCCTGCGCCGGGTCGTAGCGCACAGCGGCGTACACGACGAAGCCGCCGACCGCCGTGAACAGGGCGCCCCGGGCCAGGCCGCCGGTCACCCCGAGAAAACCGACGGCCGCGCGCCACCGCGCCGAGACCCCGCTCATCGCGAGATGCCTGCGGAAGCTGCGCCGCGCCGCCTGCACCGCGATGACCGCGCCCGCGACGGCGATCCCGAGCCCGGCCGCACCCACCAGCCACCGGCCGGCGGGCAGATCCAGGGCCCGCGCCGTCATGTCGCGGGACTGCTGGTCTCCGGAGCGCCCGCCTCCGCCCGCCGCGAACGACAGGACGGAGAAGGCGACCGCGGCGTAGAAGACGGTCCGGCCCGCCGAGGCCAGCCGCTTCACCGGCTTGCCGCCGTCGGGTCCGGCCGCGCCGAACACGGCCTCCGACAGGCGCCACAGCATCATGCCGACGAGCCCGATGCCCACCGCCCAGACGAGGACGCCGCCGAAGGGCTTCCCCATGAGCTCCTGGAGGGCGCCCTGGCGGTCGGCCTCCTCGCCTCCGGGATCACCCAAGGCCACGCGCAGGGCCAGCATCCCGATCAGTGCGTACAGCACCCCGCGGGCCAGCAGCCCGCAGCGCGCCGTGATCTCCCGGCCGCGGCCACCGCGGGACGCGGCCCGGACGCCCCTGCTCGCGCGGCGCGTGCCCATCGCGATCAGACCTCGCCCCGCCAGGCGCCCGTCTCGGCTCCGCGGGACTCGATGAACAGCTTGAACCGCTTCAGATCGCCGGCGACCTGGCGCTTGACGAAGCCGAGCTTGTCGGCGACGCTCTCGGCCAGCCCCTCGGGCACCCAGTTCATGTGCAGAACGACCTTGGTGGTGCTCGCGTCGATCGGCTGGAAGGTCACCAGCCCGGCCTGGCGCGTCTCCCCGTCCACCGTCATCCACGCGACGCGGCGGTCCGGGAACTGCTCGGTGATCTGCGCATCGAACTCACGCCGCACGCCGTTCACGTTCGTCACCCAGTGGGTGAGCGTGTCCGAGCGCTGTTCGATGCGTTCGACCCCCTCCATGAAAACGGGGAACTCCTCGAACTGCGTCCACTGGTTGTAGGCCGTCCGTGCCGGAACGTTGACCTCGACGTACTCCTCGACGTGCGACATGTGTACCCCTTCCGTGTGGTCGGCGGCCCCGCCCCGCGGCCCGCGAAGCCGGTCACCGCCGTCAGGACCCTTCAGGACAGCGGCCGCACGCGGTGCCCGGGGGGACGGGACACCGGCGTGCGGCCGCGGATCTCGGCGAGTCGCCGCCCCGCTCGAAACGGCGACCAGCCGACACTCATGCGTCTGGCCCCGAATCGCCGGCTCAAACAGAAGCGGGGAGGGAATTCGTACCGTGCCGCACCCTCACCCGTGGGTGACGTTCACCGCGCGGGGAGCATCCGCCCCACTACCGGTGCCGGGCCAGGCTGTGGAGCAGGACGAGCAGAGCGAACGCGATGACGGCCAGATGGAGCCAGGCGGGGCCGGGCGCCGGGGTCAGGGCCAGGGAGTCGAGTGAGTGGGATGTCATACCGCGCGCCTGCCCCCGCCCCGCGGAATGAAGCTCCGGTACGGGGACGGGGACGGGGACGCGGGGCGCGGGGCGGCGCGGCGGCCCGCGTGGTCCGGCCGGGTCAGAGGCCCGTGGACCTGCCCGAGGTCAGCCGCGACGCCTCGATCTCGGCCCAGACGGCCTTTCCGTTCTCGTGGGTGTGCGTGCCCCACCGATCGGAGACGCGCTCCACGATGTAGAGGCCGTGGCCGCCCGGGAGGCCACGCTGCGGCGAGGGGTGACGGCGCGGCGGCGTCGTCGTGCCGTCGAAGACCTCCATCCGCAGGAACTCACCGGCCGAGAGCGCGAGCTCGACGCAACCACCCGCATGCAGGGCCGCGTTGGTCAGCAGCTCGGACACGAGGAGCAGAGCGTCCTCGGACGTCTCGGTCCCGCTCCAGCCCCAGTCGAGCAGGGCCTGGCGTGCGAAGTCGCGGCCCTTGGCCACGGGTCCGCGTACGCCGGTCAGGGCGAGCCGACGGCGCTGCCCCGCGACGGAAAGCCCGGCAGGCCTGCGATCGCCGGTTTCCGGCCCGATCGTTTCCACTGTGGTCTCTCACCCCCACCGATGACATTGGTCTCTGTTCGCGGGAACGAACAGGCCCCGTGGGGCCGAGGACACCCGGGCACACGACTGACAGTCTAAGGGGACCGCCGGCCGCTCAGAAGGTTGTCATGTGCAGCCTCAGAGTGAAGCCGCCGTCCGAGGCGCGGATCTCCACCAAGTCGCACAGCTGATGGATCATCCACAGGCCTCGGCCGCCGTCGGCCGATGCCAGAGCGGGACGGCGGCGCCCCGCCAACGGGTCGGCGAGGTGACCTCCGTCGCGGATCTCGGCCACGACCCCGGCACCCGCACCGCCACCCGCACCGGATCCGGCAGTGCTCCACAGCCGGAGCGCGCCGCTCCCGCCCCCGTGGGCGAGGGAGTTGGCGGCGGCCTCACCGACCGCCAGGACGAGGTCGCCCCGCCGCGCCGCGCTCAGGGCCGTGCCGCGGGCGAAGGCCTCGGCGTACGCGCGCACCTCGCTCAGCTGCCCGTGGGTGTAGGCGAGCCAGGGCGTACCGCCGTCGGGTTCGGGCAGGGGGTCGTCGCAGTCGGCGCAGACCGACGGGGCGTCCGCGTGGTCCGGGCTCAGCAGGGCCTTGCCGTCCTCCAGCAGCGTGGGATGCGTACGCCGGGCATCGGACACCACGGCGGCCGGCAGGCCGAGGACGTCGTACGGGCACAGGACGGTGGCCTGCCGCCCCGCGAAGGCGGTGTTGATGAGGGCCTCGTGACGCGTGGCCTCCAGCACCTCGGCCCGTGAGCGGCCGGGCCAGATCGGCTCGCCCACGATCCGGGCCGGCCGCCCCGTGTGCAGGTCGGCGAAGTCCTGCAGGGCGGCCAGGATGCGACCCGGATTGCGGCCCAGGTCCGTCATGTCCGTCCAGGTGACCCCGGTCGCGCCGACGCCGAGGTCCTCGCGCAGGGCGTCCAGCCGCGGGCCGGGCACAGCCACGAGTACCGGCTCGTCGGCCGTGAGGGCGGCCCGTACGAACCCGCCCACGGCTGCCAGGTAGTCCGCCTGCCCCCGGTAGAAGAGCGCGGGGTGGACGAAGGCCCCGGAGACGCCGGACGCAGGAGAATTGATCATGCTGCGACCTCCAGCGCGGCACATTCGTCCGGGAACATCTCCACGAGCTTGCGGAGTGAGTATGGCGGGTGGTGGAGCAGCAGGCGGCGCCCCTGGCCGGTGACGGTGGCATTGGCCTGCACCAGGGCGGCGACGGCGGCCGTGTCGAGGAAGGCAACGGCGGACAGGTCGAGATGGACGACCGGGCCGGGGATCCGGGTGACGACACCGAGTGCCGCGCGCAGGATCGGCCGGGTGTCGAGGTCGCAGCTGCCCCTCAGCAGGGCACCGGGACGGTCGCGCATCGGCCGGGCGGTCAGCGTCGCCGCCGTACCCGTCCCGGCGGTCGCGCACCGCAGGACCGCGTCCGCCCACATCCCGTCGTCGTAGAGCGCCTGCGCGCCGACGGGCGGGAGGGGCGGGAGGGGACCGTCGTGCCGGTGGGGTGAGGGCATGCCCGCTGCCTACACCGAGAGCATTCCGGCGCGCAGCCGCGCCAGGGTCCGGGACAGCAGGCGCGAGACCTGCATCTGCGAGATGCCCAGTTCCGCGCCGATCTCCGCCTGCGTCCTGTCCTCGCCGAAGCGCAGCCGCAGGATCGTCCGGTCGCGTTCGTCCAGCTGCTCCAGCAGGGGCGCGAGAGTGTGGAACTCCTCGAAGAGTTCCATGGCGGGGTCGACGTCACCGAGCCGGTCCGCCAGCGGACGAGTCGTCCGGCCCGTCGTCGTCGACGGCTCGTCGCTCTCGGCGGAGGCGTCCAGGGAGCCGCTCGTATAGCCGTTCGCGGCGACCAGCCCGTCGATGACCTGTTCCTCGGTCAGTTCGAGGTGCTGGGCGACCTCCTTGACCGTCGGGGACCGGCCGAGGACGTCGGTCAGGGCCTCCTGGGCCTTGGCGAGCTCCGTACGCCGTTCCTGCAGACGGCGCGGGACGTGCACCGCCCAGGTGGTGTCACGGAAGTAGCGCTTGATCTCACCGGTGATGTACGGGAGAGCGAGAGTGGAGAACTCGACCTCGCGTTCGGGCTCGTAGCGGTCGATGGCCTTGATGAGACCGATGGTCCCCACCTGGATGATGTCGTCCATGTCCAGACCCCCGCCCAGCACGCGGGAGCGGAAGCGCCGCGCGGCGAACTGGACCAGGGAGAGATTCATCTCGATCAGGGTGTTGCGGGCGTACTGGTACTCGCGCGTGCCCTCTTCCAGGGCACCGAGCCTCAGGAAGAAGAGCTTCGAGAGCTCCCGCGCGTCGGCGGGCGCCATCTCCCGGGCGTTCTTCACCTCCGGCAGTTCCACGTCCTGCCGGGGGGCTTCCACGGCGCCGGGCACAGCGGGCGTCATGTGCGCGTCTGTTGCACGAATGGGGACTGCGACGGTGGCCGAGCGAGACATGGTGGCCGTTCCCTCCCGATTGACTGACGGCTGCTCGGGCGCTTGTGCCCGGACTTCACTCCTTTACACACCCTCGCGGAAACTTTTGTCCGCGCCACCGCCGATGAGGTGGCGTCAGGCTCCGGGTGCGTGTGCCGCGGGGCCTGGCGGCTCCGACCGGTCGGCGAGCAGGCATACTCCCTTGCGGAAGCCGTACAGGTGACGATCCGGGGAGGCGGACATGACCGGAGCAGGGGACGCGTACCACGAAGGCGTCGTCGGGGAGGGCTACCTGGCCGGAGCCGGGTGGGTGGTCGCGGCGCACGGGGAGCTCGACCAGGACACGCTGGCCCCGCTTGAGGAGGCGCTCGCCTCTGCCGCGGACCGGCACCCGCTGGTGGTCCTGGACGCGGGCTCCATCACCTTCGGCGACTCCTCGTTCCTGAACCTGCTGCTGCGGATGCACCACCTCACCACGCTGCGCATCGCCGCCCCCGGCGAGCAACTCCGCCGTCTCTTCGCCCTGACGGGCGCCGACACGGTCCTCTCCCTGCACCCGAGCGTCGAGGACGCCGTCGGTGGGCCGTGACCGGGTGATCAGGTGTGCTTCCGTCGACGATAGCCTTCATCACCGGGCGTGCGGCGATGGCAGATCCTCATCATGTCCTGTCCCCTGCGCCGGCACGGTCGTTGTCTAGAGTGAGGTTGGCGGATGACTGAGCGGACGGGCACGGAGGTGCCGGGCAGGTCACCGGCGCTCCTGGGCGAGGACGGGATCGGCGAATCGGAACTGCGCCAGCTGCTGGCGGGCCTGACGGCCGTACGGGACGGGGACTTCCGTACCAGGCTGCCCGATACGGCGGACGGGCTGCTCGGCGAGATCGCCACCGTGTTCAACGGGATGGCCGACCAACTGTCGCTGTTCACGTCCGAGGTGACCCGGGTGGCCCGCGAGGTGGGCACCGAGGGAACGCTCGGCGGCCAGGCGGACGTACCGGGAGTCGGAGGCGCCTGGCTGGACCTCACGGATTCGGTCAACTTCATGGCCGGAAACCTCACGGCCCAGGTGCGCTCCATCGCCCAGGTCGCCACGGCCGTGGCCAAGGGCGACCTCTCGCAGAAGATCAATGTCACCGCGCGCGGGGAGATCCTGGAGCTGAAGGAGACCATCAACACGATGGTCGACCAGCTGTCCGCCTTCGCCGGAGAGGTCACCCGGGTCGCGCGGGAGGTCGGCACCGAGGGCCGGCTCGGCGGCCAGGCGGACGTCAAGGGCGTGTCCGGCACCTGGAAGGACCTGACCGAGTCGGTCAACGTCATGGCCGACAACCTGACCGCCCAGGTGCGCTCGATCGCGGAGGTCACCACCGCGGTGGCCCAGGGCGATCTGACGCAGAAGATCCGGGTGGACGCGCGGGGGGAGATCCTGGAGCTGAAGACCACCATCAACACCATGGTCGACCAGCTCTCCGCCTTCGCCGACGAGGTGACCCGGGTGGCCCGCGAGGTCGGCACCGAGGGCAACCTGGGCGGCCAGGCCACGGTGCGCGGGGTCTCCGGCACGTGGAAGGACCTCACCGACAACGTCAACGTGATGGCGTCCAACCTGACGGGCCAGGTACGTTCCATCGCCCAGGTGGCCACCGCCGTCGCCCGCGGCGACCTCTCACAGAAGATCATGGTCGAGGCGAAGGGCGAGGTCGCCGCGCTGGCCGGCGTCATCAACACGATGGTCGACACGCTGTCCGCGTTCGCCGACGAGGTGACCCGGGTGGCCCGGGAGGTCGGCACCGAGGGCCGGCTCGGCGGCCAGGCACAGGTTCCCCACGTCGCCGGTACCTGGAAGGACCTCACCGACAACGTCAACTCCATGGCGAACAACCTCACCGGCCAGGTCCGCAACATCGCGCTCGTCACGACGGCCGTCGCCAACGGCGACCTGTCCAAGAAGATCGACGTGGACGCGCGGGGGGAGATCCTGGAGCTGAAGACCACCATCAACACGATGGTCGACCAGCTCTCCTCCTTCGCCGCCGAGGTCACCCGCGTCGCCCGCGAGGTCGGCAGCGAGGGCCGGCTCGGTGGCCAGGCCGAGGTCGAGGGCGTCTCCGGCACGTGGAAGCGGCTGACCGAGAACGTCAACGAGCTGGCCGGCAACCTCACCCGCCAGGTCCGGGCCATCGCCGAGGTCGCCAGCGCGGTCGCCGAGGGCGACCTGACCCGCTCGATCACCGTCGACGCCTCGGGCGAGGTCGCCGAACTCAAGGACAACATCAACTCCATGGTCGGCTCGCTGCGGGAAAGCACCCGGGCCAACCAGGAGCAGGACTGGCTCAAGTCCAACCTGGCCCGGATCTCGGGCCTGATGCAGGGCCACCGGGACCTCGCCGCCGTCGCGGAACTCGTCATGGACGAACTGACGCCGCTCGTCGCCGCCCAGTACGGGGCCTTCTACCTCGCCGAGGACGGCCCCGACGGCCCCCTGCTCATCCTGGTCGGCTCCTACGGCCGCCCCGCCGGCACCGCAGAGGGCACCGGATTCGCCCTCGGGGAGTCCCTCGTGGGGCAGGCCGCGCGCAGCCACCGGATCATCGCCACCGACCAGGTCCCCGGCGGCTACGTCATCTCCTCCGGGCTCGGCCACACCACCCCGGGCAGCCTGATCATCCTGCCCATCGTGGTGGAGGACCAGGTACTCGGGGTGATCGAGCTCGCCTCCTTCTCCGCCTTCACCCCCGTACACCGGGACTTCCTCGGCCAGTTGATGGAGACCATCGGCGTCAACCTCAACACCATCGTCGCCAACGCCCGTACCGACGAACTCCTGGAGGAGTCCCAGCGGCTGACTGGGGAGCTCCAGGCCCGTTCGGAGGAACTGCAGGTCCAGCAGGTGGAACTGCAGCGCTCCAACGCCGAGCTGGAGGAGAAGGCGGCCCTGCTCGCCAGCCAGAACAGCGACATCGAGGCCAAGAACCTGGAGATCGAACAGGCCCGGCAGGAACTGGAGGACCGGGCCCGGCAGTTGTCGCGCGCCTCCACCTACAAGTCCGAGTTCCTGGCGAACATGAGCCACGAGCTGCGGACACCGCTCAACAGCCTCCTCATCCTCGCCCAGCTGCTCGCCCAGAACCCGACCCGCAACCTCTCCCCGAAGCAGGTCGAGTACGCGGGCGTCATCCACTCGGCGGGCTCGGACCTGCTGCAGCTGATCAACGACATCCTCGACCTCTCGAAGGTCGAGGCGGGCAAGATGGACGTCAATCCCGAGCGGGTGGACCTGCCGCAGCTGCTGGAGTACGTCGACGCCACCTTCCGCCCGCTGACCACGCAGAAGAGCCTCGACTTCACCGTCACCACCGCCCCCGACGCCCCGGCCGACCTGCTCACCGACGAAGCGCGCCTGCGCCAGATCCTGCGCAACCTGCTCTCCAACGCGGTCAAGTTCACCGAGCGCGGCGGTGTCGAGCTGCGGATCGAGCCCGCGGCGCCGCCCGAGGCCCCCGCCGGTCTCCCCGGCCGCGCGCCCATGCTCGCCTTCCGGGTACGGGACACGGGCATCGGCATCCCGGAGCAGCAGCTGGAGTCCGTCTTCGGTGCCTTCCAGCAGGCCGACGGCACCACCAGCCGCAAGTACGGCGGCACCGGGCTCGGGCTCTCCATCAGCCGCGAGATCGCCCAACTCCTCGGCGGTGCCGTCATCGCGGAGAGCACACCGGGGCAGGGCAGCACCTTCACCCTCTACCTGCCGGTCAGCCGGGCGGACTACGAGGAGGAGCCCGTCCCGGCGGCGCCCGAGGCCCCTGCGGCCACCGCGGCGGCCCGGCACGCCGGCGCCGCCGGACATCCCGTACCGGCCGGCGCCGCCGGCGCGGCCGCTGTGGTCCCGCCGCAGCGGCGGGCCCGCCGGCTCCTGGTGATAGAGGAGCGTCCCCACGGCCTGCTCTCCCTCGTCGCCGAGAGCGCCGACCGGGACCTCACCCCCGGCCATCTGCCGACGGGGGACCACCGCGAGGCCGTCCAGGTGGTCAATGCCACGAGCTCGCGGGAAGCCGCCGCCGCCCTGGCCTCGCACTCCTTCCATTGCGTCGTCCTCGAACTCGACATGCCCGGCGGTGAGGCCCTGCGCTTCCTCGACGCACTCGACGGAGACCCGGCGCTCTCCTCCCTCCCGGTCCTCGCGCACAACAACCCCCGCCTGAAGACCGGGCAGGAGCGGGCGCTGCGGGACCGGGCCGCTTCGCGCCGGCTGGAACTGCTGTCGAGTCTGGACGAGCTCCGGGAACGCATCGTGCTGCACCTGTCCGCCGACCGGCCGGGGGACGTACTGCCCCTCGTCCACGAGGAGGCGCAGGACCGGCAGAGAGCCCATCCGCTCGACGACGACCTGGCCGGACGCACCGTCCTCGTCGTCGACGACGACGCGCGCAACCTGTACGCCCTCAGTGGGGTGCTGGAACTGCACGGTGTCCGCGTCCTGCACGCGGAGGACGGCCGCAAGGGGATCGACACCCTCACCCGCAACGAGGGCGTCGACCTGATCCTGATGGACGTGATGATGCCCGAACTGGACGGCTATGCGGCGACCGCCGAGATCCGGCGGATGCCGGCCTACGCGGGGCTGCCCATCATCGCGGTCACGGCGAAGGCGATGCCGGGCGACCGCGAGAAGAGTCTCGCCGCGGGAGCCAGCGACTACGTGACCAAGCCGGTCGACGCCGACGACCTGATCGCCCGCGTCCGGCACTGGCTCACCGGATGACCCCCGGCACACAGCGGTACGACGACACCCGCCCGCCGGGAACGGTCGCCGAGGAGCCGTCCCGGGACACGGTCCCGCACCACGCGCCGGCCCCCCTGGGACGCCTGGTCGCCACCGTGGAACGGCTCCGTCGTGAGGTGCGGGAGGCGCACGCCGCCGCGGACGGCAGGGCCCTGGTCGAGCTGGCCAAGGGAATCCTGATCGGACAGCTGAGCTGCACCCCCGCCGCGGCGGCACGCCAGCTCGACGAGCTGTCCCGCGAAACCGGGCTGTCCGCGCTCGAACTCGCCGCCGACATCGTCAACCAGGCTTCCCGCGACCACGTCAGCGAGGTCGCCGCCGCGTTCGCCCGGCGCACCGGCATGCCGGAACCGGCCGAGCGGTCCACCACGGTCTCCGTACGGCTGCGCACCGCCGAGAGCGGGGTACTGGCCGCAGCCGACGACACCCAGGCGGTGGCCGAGTCCCTCCTGACGAACGCGCTCGGGCCCCTGGGCGCGGTCGCCGTCGCCGTCTGGAGCGCGGCCCCCGACGGCTCCCTGGCCCTCGCCGGCCACGCGGGCTTCCCGCCCGGGGAAGCCGCGCGCTGGCGCCACGTGCCCCCGGGCGTCTCCACCGTCGCCCGCCTCGCGCTGCGCGAGCGCCGGCTGGTCACCCTCGCCCGGCTCCAGCACGACGGACCTCCCTCGATCGGCCACCTCCAGCGGCCCGACGGCGGGCGGATGGCCGTACCGGCCGGGACCGGCGGACGGATCCACGGCGTCCTGGAAATCTGCTGGCCGCAGCCCCTGGCGCAGCAGCCCCCGCAGATCGAGCGCCAGGTCGAGGCCCTCGCCGAACTGTGCGCCCGCACCATGGACGCCGCGCCCACGGGCGCCCCCGGCACCCTCGACGCGGTGCTCCCGGACGTCGCGGAGCTCATCGACCTCTCCGAGGGCCTGCACGACCCCGCCGTGGTCCTCACCCCCGTACTCGACCACGAGGGGCGGCTGACCGACTTCCGCATCCGCCACGCCGGCAGCCGGTTCGTCGATCCCGCCGGGCGGCCGCGCGGCGACGTGAACGGCGCACTGCTGCTGGAGGCCTATCCGATGGCCGGGGGCGAGAGCGGGCTCTTCGACATCATCGAGCGCGTGCACGCGACGGGCGAGCCCTTCCGCGCCGAACGCATGAGCCTGACCGCGCTCGTCGACCAGATCCCCCTCACCTCGGTCGCGGACATCAGCGTCAGCCGCCACGGGGCCGCCGTCCTGCTGATCTGGCGCGTCGAGGACGAGACGGCACGACTGGCCGACCTCCTCCAGCACGCCCAGCGCCTGGGCCGGATCGGCGGCTTCGAGGAGAACCTCGTCACCGGCGGGATCACCTGGAACGCGCAGCTGTACGCGCTGCACGGACTGCCGGCCACCGCCCCGCCCGTGCGGCTGCGGGAACTTCCCGGCTACGCCCACCCCGACGACTCCGCCGCCCTGGACCGCTTCCTGCGGGCCGTGCTGCGCTACCGCCGACCGGCCTCCGTCAACCTGCGCCTGCGCAGGCCGGACGGCATCACCCGGCACATCCGCGTCGTCGCCGAGCCCGTCCTCGACGCCGACCAGCGGCTCCACGCCGTCCGCGGCGCCTACCAGGACATCTCCGCACAGCACTGGACCGAGGTCGCCCTGGCCGCGACCCGGGACCAACTCGCCCACACCGAGGCCGAGTCCGCCGAACGCAACCGCCTCGCCCTGCAGCTCCAGCACGCGATCATGCCCCCCACCCCGCCGGCCGTCGAGGCACCCGGCCTGCGCGTCGCCGTCCGCTACCGGCCCGCCGAGACCGAGTCGCTCGTCGGCGGCGACTGGTACGACACCGTGGTCCTGCCCTCCGGGCTGGTCATGCTCTCCGTGGGCGACGTCGCCGGACACGGGATCGAGGCGGCCACCGGCATGGTCGTCCTGCGCAACGCGCTGCGCGGCCTCGCCGTGACCGGAGCGGGCCCCGCCCAACTGCTGTCCTGGCTCAACACGGTCACCCACCACCTCGCCAAGCACGTGACGGCCACCGCGGTCTGCGGGCTCTTCGACCCCGGCACCAGGGTGCTGCGCTGGGCACGCGCCGGACACCTGCCGCCCGTACTCGTCCGCGGCGGCGAGGCGGAAGCCTTCCCGCTCATCGAGGGCCTGCTCCTCGGCGCGCTCCCCGAAGTGACGTACGCCGAGCGGGAGGTGCGGCTCGAACCGGACGACACCCTGCTGATGTACACGGACGGGCTGGTGGAGCGGCGGGACTCCTCGGTGCAGGACTCGCTCGGCCACCTCATGAACGCGGCGGCCGCCGGCGCCGGAGACCTGGACCGGCAGCTGGACCGCCTCCTCACCGAGAGCCGGTCCGACACGGACGACGACACCTGCGTCATCGGAATCCAGGTCGGCTGACGTGCCGGGGCGACACCTCGGACCCGGACGGTGATCACCCATCGGCACGTCCGGCGGCTTCCGCGGCGACATCGGGTTCGACGAGCGGGGACAGGGTCCTCCACTACCCCGAACCGGCGACCGCGCTCACCCGTCGACGGGTGCGGCGGACGGCAACCGGCGCCGTGAGCGGGCCGTGTTAGCGTGCGGGCATGCGCGCTCCCATCGGGTCCTTCGACAACGCGGTGCCGGCTCCGGACTGCCTCGCGGAACTCACCCCGCCCGTCGCCGAAGCGGTCCGCGGCTGGGCCGGTGACGTGCCCGCCGAGCAGATCGTCTACGTGGACACCGACCCCGCGATCGCCGACACCGCTGCCTTCGTCGCCCACTACGGGCCGGAGCTCCTCGACCGGTCGGCGAACTGCGTGGTCGTCGCCGCGAAGCGCGGCGGCGCGGTCACCCTCGCGGCCTGCCTCGTGCCCTCCGCCGGCCGGGTCGACGTCAACGGCGCCGTCCGGCGCCACCTGGGCGCGCGCAAGGTGTCCTTCGCGCCGATGGAGACGGCCGTGGAGCTGACGGGCATGGAGTACGGGGGCATCACCCCGCTCGGCCTGCCGGAGGACTGGCCGCTCCTGGTGGACGCCGCGGTCGCCGACATGGCGTACGTACTCGTCGGCAGCGGACGCCGGCGCGGCAAGCTCATCGCACCCGGGAAGCTGTTCGCGCAGATCCCCGGAGCCGAACTCGTCGAGGGCCTCGCCCTCCTCTGACGCTCAGCCGATTCCCACGGTGTACGCGGCGCGGTAGCCCTCCCCGTCGGGGACCAGGGCCAGCGTCATCGCGGCCCCGGAGGCGCGGTAGCGGCTGTCACGGGCGTTGGGGTGCTGCGGCGCGCGGCGCTCCGCGTACGGGGGACGCGCGTACACCCGCACCAGGAGGTCCTCGGGGAAGAAGAACTGCGAGGTCGTCTCGGTACGGCGGTCGGGGCGCACCTTGAAGTGGATGTGCGGCGCCAGCCCTGCGTACCAGCCGGGCACGATCGTGCGGAACGTACTGCGCCCGGCGGCGTCCGTGACCTGCGTACCGCGTAGGAAGGTGGCTCCGCCGGTGGAGTAGGCACCCGAGGCGTCGGCGTGCCAGATGTCGACCGCGGCGTCCGTGACCGGCCGGCAGCCCGCCGAGGCCCGTACGACGGTGAGGTCCAGCCGGAACGGCACACCCTTGCGGCCCTCCGTGATGTCGGAGCGGACCCGGTCCAGGTCCAGGTAGTACGGGCCGGCGCCCGCCTCCACGGCGAGGACGCAGGCCGGGGTGCTGCCACCGGGCGACGGCGCGAGGGTCGGTGACGCGGAGGGCTGTCCTGCCGCCCCCCGGGTCCCGGCCGGGCCGGAGCAGGCCGCCGTCAGCGCCGCGACCCCGGCCGATCCGGCGGCCAGCAGGAGGGCACGGCGGCCGGTCGGGGAACTGCCGTTCTCGGTCATGCGAACCTCTCCCGCGCGCTGCGCGACCGTCGCACGGGACGCACGACGGCCACCGATCGCGCCCACCGTGCCGGACGGAAGGCGTCCCGGCCACCACCGACACACCCGGCCGGGCAGACCGCACCGCCGTGGGGGATCGACACCTGAACGAGGACAAGAACCGACCTCGTTCACGCCTACGGTGGTGAGGTCACGAGGAGCGACAGGAGAGGAAGAAGCCGATGGACCACTTCGCCCCCGAGGGGTACACCAGCGTCGCGCCCTGGGTCGTCACGGACGACACGGGCGCGCTGCTCGACTTCATCACCGCGGCGTTCGACGGCGAGGAGATCGCCCGGGTCGCGGTCGCGGACGGCAGCATCGGCCACGGGGAGATCCGGGTCGGCGACACGGTCGTGCTGGCGTTCGACCGGCGGCCCGACTGGCCGGTGACCCCCTCCATGCTGCGGATCTACGTGCGCGACGCGGACGCCGCCATGGCCGCGGCCGTCGCCCACGGAGCTCGCGTGGTCACCGAGGCCGCCGACAGCGCGTGGGGGGACCGCGGGGGCCGGGTGCGGGACCCGTTCGGCAACATCTGGTGGGTGGTGAGCCGGGTCGAGGAGGTCGCGCCGGACGAGGCCTGGCGGCGCATGTCCGAGCCGAAGTACGCCGCGTCCATGCGCATGGCCCAGCAGACCCTGGACGCCGAACTCAGCGGCCGTCCCACCGGCGTGGCCAGCACCCCGCAGCGGCCGGCCGACTAGCGCGAAAGTTCCGGACTTCTCCAGGGCAGCCGTCGACGGCTCTCACATCGATGCGTCGAAGCGGGCTTCCAGGCTGTTGACCGGTCTAGTGCTGTGACCGGAAAGGTCCACCGGGTCGCGACGCCCGGCACGGCACCTCGCCGCGTTGTCGGACCACGGAAGTACGTCCAGTACGGCCCGCGGCCCTCCGCCTTGCGATGCACCGCACCGGACGCCGCGACCCGGCAAACCTTTCCGGTCGCAGCACTAGCGAGCAGGAGGACGGGGTTGCGGGGCGGGAACGCATGCTGCTTCCTGGGCCGCCATCACCTCATCGCCGTGCTCGAAGGCCCACGCGCCGACAGCGTCGATGGGGGCGAGCAAGGTCTGCCCCAGTGTGGTGAGCCGGTACTCGACCCGCGAGGGTGCGCCGGGGTGTTCCCGCCGGTCGACCAGTCCGCTGAACCGCAGCCTTCGCAGCGTCTCGGTGAGGCCCTTGGAAGTGGTGCCCCCTATCCGCTCCCGTAGTTCGACCGGGCGCCTGGGGCCGTCGCGCAGCGCCTGTGGGTCGGTGAAGGAGCGGATGCGCAGGCAATCGCACCTCCGCTGGAGTACGCGGCCGGACCGAGGCACCAGGAAGAAGGTGGCGGCACGAAGGCATTCCGTGAGGTGACTGAGTGACAGCCCTCAGGCCGTCCCTTCCGGGCCGGCCAGGCGGTGGAGGCTTCGAAGCTGGGCCGCGTTCAGCCGGAGATCGGCGGCGGCGACGTTCTGTTCGAGGTGGGCGAGCGAGGCCGTGCCGGGGATCGGCACCACGACCGGGGAGCGGGCGAGCAGCCAGGCGAGCAGGAGTTGCGGCGCCGTAGCGCCCAGTTCGGCGCCGATCGCGTCAAGTTCCTTTGTGTGAGTGGGGGTTGCCGCGGCGACCGGGCGCCAGGGGAGGAAGGCGATACCGGCGGCCTCACACGCCTCCAGGACCGGCTCGTACTCCCGGTCCAGAAGGTTGTAGCGGTTCTGCACGCTTGCGATCTCGGCGGTCCGCCGGGCCTCGGTGAGTTGTGAGGTGGTGACCTCGGACAGGCCGATGTGCCCGATCTTCCCCTCCCGCTGGAGCTCGCGGAGTGCCCCCACCTGTTCCGCCACCGGCACCTTCGGGTCGATCCGGTGGAGCTGGAGCAGGCCGATGCGTTCCGTGCGGAGCCGGCGCAGCCCCTCCTCGACCTGCTCGCGCAGACTGTCCGGCCGCGCGTCGTGGCCCCAGCCCTCGGGGCCGTCGGTCCGGACGATCCCGACCTTGGTGGTGATCAACAGGCCCTCCGGGTACGGGTGCAGGGCCTCGGCGAGCAGTTCCTCGTTGGCGCCCCATCCGTAGAGATGCGCGGTGTCGATCAGCCCGACCCCCAACTCGACGGCGCGCCGGGCCACCG
The DNA here is from genome assembly GCF_055574035.1 of Streptomyces sp. NPDC030021. NCBI lineage: Bacteria > Bacillati > Actinomycetota > Actinomycetes > Kitasatosporales > Streptomycetaceae > Streptomyces > Streptomyces sp. NPDC030021. The sequence goes on along the minus strand of NZ_JBVIAH010000009.1, from coordinate 256,257 downwards.
CGACGGCGCCGTCCCGCGCGGCACCGGGGGCGGTCGGCAGACGCATGGCACCGAACCCGAGCCGGGACACCGGGTACTCGCCGCCGATGGAGAAGGTTCCGCTCGCGGCGGGCGTGCTTGAAGTCATCGGATTCCCCTCGTCGCCGCGACGATACCCGCCACCGGCAGTGCTGTTGACCCCTGGCCGGGCGGGGCTACCGTTGACACTGTTGCCCGGGGACGGCGAAGGGGGAGCTTCATGCTGGACGAGGCGATGGTCGCGCTGGCGGCTTCGGTGGGATCGGGCGTCGTACAGGCCGCCGGAACGGACGCATGGCTGGCGTTGCGGAACCGGCTGGCCCGCCTGTTCGGCCGCGGGGACCGCCGGCAGGAGACCGTCCAGCTGGAACGCCTGGACCGGACCGCGGCCGAGCTGACGGCGGCCGGGCAGGACGGCAACGGGCAGGACGGCAACGGGCCGGAGGACAACGGGAACGAGGAGCGGGCCCGGCACGGTGCGGCCTGGCGGACCCGTACCGAGGACCTGCTGGAACAGCTGGAACCGGACGAACGGGCCGCGGCCGTGGCGGAGCTCCGGGCCCTGCTCGACGAGGCCGCGGAGGCGGCGCGCCCGGCCGCCGGGGGATTCACGCGGAACGTGTTCCTCGGCCCGACGGCGTTGCAGTCCGGGGACGGCAACGTCCAGGTGAACCGGTTCGATTCCCGCCCGTGAGCGGGGCGGAGTCCGACACGGGCGACGGCGGGCGCGATGACGGCCGCCGCGGCGACGCCTACCACGGCCCGTCCGGGGTACAGCGCGGCAGCGGGAACCTCCAGGTCAACTTCCACGAGCACCGCGCCGGAATCGTGTCGGCCTGCGCGGTGGCCCTGGTGTGCGTGGCCACCGTGATCGCCATCCGGGTGGGCGGCGGCGACCCGGACACCGAGGCCGCAGCCCCGCCGCCCGGGAGCACGGCAACGGCCACGGCACCACGTCCGCGTCCGGGTACGGGTACGGGTACGGGTACGGCGGATCCGTCGGTCCTCACCGGGCGACTGGTCAACCGCGACAGTCAGCTGTGCCTACGGGTGCCCGGCACCGACGACGGCCTCGTCCCGGTGCAGGACACCTGCACCGGCGCCGCCGACCGGACCTGGACGCTCGCCCCGCAGGACGGCGGCGACACCCGCACGCTGCGCAACGCGCACAGCGGCCGGTGTCTGGCCGTGGTGGGCTCGGAGAACTTCGCCCCGGCCCGTCAGTTCGCCTGCACCGCCGCCCGGCACGACGGGCAGCACTGGGAACTGCAGTGGGGGAGAGGCGACCGGGCCGACCAGTTCATGCTCCGCAATGCCGTCAACGCCAAGTGCCTGACGGTCCAGGGCCGCGAAGCGGCCCGGCCCGCGGCGCAGATTTCCTGCGGCGACCAGTACGACGACCAGTGGTGGCACCTCGCCCCCTGAGCGGTCGCACGGCGTTGTCAGCGGTGTCGTGCATGATCGGTGCGTCAGTTCTTCTGCGGGGACAGGTACACGCGTGCCGATCACAAACCGACAGGTGGCAGGGCACGCGTTGCCGCAGCCGGTGTACGAGGACTCGTACTTCCCCGATCACATCGCCGACCAGGGCAGGGCGATCCTGAGCGGGACCGAAGTCCGTCATCGCCTGCCCGCGTCCGCCGGGGCTTTCGGAACCGCCGCGGAAAGGGCCCAGTGACCCCGGATACGTCACGCCCCGGGCCGCGCGGCGGCATCGCCTCGGGCGTGGGGCTCGGCGGTGCGGACGCGCGGGTGAACGAGTGTCCGCAGCATCGCCGCGCCCGCCAGCACCGCGCACCCGTGCAGCGCCACCGCGACGGCGAGGTTCTCGGGCGGGCGTGCGCCCACCGGGTCGGCCCACGCCACGTACAGCGTGAGGGGCAGCTTCCAGCCGCTCCACGCGAACAGCGAGCCCGACCCGACCCAGCCGAACACCAGAGGCAGCCGGCGTGACAGGCGGGCAGGCCGCGCCCGGGCGATCATCCCGACGGCGGCGGAGCCGGCCAGCGCCCAGAAACCGGAGACCGCCCCCAGCGCGTACCAGTCGGTGATCCGCTCGGCCGGGTGCGCGATGCCCGCCGTGCCGCCGGCCGCCCAGTAGAGCCAGAGCAGCCCGACCGCCGCACCGACGACCGCCGCCCAGGGCGGCGGCGTGCGCGGGCCGTCGCCGACCCGCCCCGCGAACGCTCCCGGCCAGCGGCGCCGCAGGTACGCGGGGACCGCGACGGCCAGCCCCAGCCCCATCCCCACGAAGCTGAACTGGACCAGTACGCCCTCCCAGACCGGCATGGCCGGATCGGCCGGATCGGCCGGCCCCCCGGCCCCGCCGCCCTGTGCGCCGCCGCCCGCATCCAGGAGTGCGCCGAGCACGCCGAACGGGAGTATCGAGACGAGGAACCCCGACCCCACCCACGCGCAGAACACGACCGGCGCCCCCGGTATCCGCATGCCCCACGGCCGCACCAGCGCGAGCGCCAACGCGATTCCGATCGCGGCCATACCCACCGTGACGGTGTTGAGTACCACCCACTCCGCCCTGCCGAACCCGTTGCCGACCGGCAGCAGCCCCATGAGTGAACCCGCCACCCAGGACACCTTGATCAACAGGTACGGCAGCAGTGCCAGGGCCGCGCCATAGGCCGCTCGTCGTCCGACCCGATCCCATCGTTCCACCCGAACTCCCCTTCCGACGGCTGGAATCCCATGCTCGGAGGTGACCCCGAGCGGCCGCGTCCCCCGCCTGTCGCATCCGCCTCCCCCGTCCGGGGGAGGCGTCGGGATACCTCGGGACCACCGCGGGCACGAAAATTTCACAACTCGGCGCGGCCCGGGCGCAGTACGCGGCCAGGGGCGTCCCCGGGCGCTCGCCGCCGTCCGCCGGGACCGGCTCCGGAGCACGCCGCACGGCCGGATCCGCGTGCGTCTCCGAGCCCCGGCCCTCGTACGGCGGGCTCGGCACGAGGAGGCCCGCTTGGCGTGAACCCGCCGGGTCGGCGGCGCGGCCGGGGTGGGCTCCTCCTCCGGGGAACCGGGAACGTCCCAGGCGGCGGTGGCCCGGACCCGGACAGCGGCGGCGAGTTCGACGCCGCGGCCGGTGCGGTTTCCGCGTCCGGTCCGGCGGGAAATCGCGGTACCAAGGGCAGCCGGGCACCGGGCAGGACCGGGGTGCGGTCCGTGTGGCGGCGCGGGGGCCCGACCCGGGGCCGGTCCGACCGGGCCGTGCCTACGTCATGTGCGGGGCACCTTTGCTCAATCATGACCGGGGCATGGCAGGGATGTTACGCGTCCGTGGGCCTCTTGTGGGTGCGTCAGGGCTGGGTCAACCTTTCGTAGGCGACGGCCTGTCGGGCTTCACATTGTCATGGGCATGCCCATGTCCATGTCCGTCAGGCCGCCGGCTCACCCCGCAGTGCTCACTCAGAGGAGGACCCCCCACATGTCCGTGATGCGTCACACCCGCCGGAGGCTCACCGGCATCGGCGCGACCGCCGTCGCCGCCCTCGCGCTCGGCGCGGCCGCCGCGTTACCCGCCTCGGCGGCCGACAGCGGCGCGCAGGGCGTCATCGAGAACGCCGGTGCCGCCGGAACCGTCTCCGGCAGCTACATCGTGACCCTGAAGGACTCCGCCGCACGCTCCACCGCCGACAGCGGCAAGGCCGTCGCCAAGCGGTACGGCGCGAAGATCGACAAGACCTACAGTGCCGCCCTCAACGGCTACTCCGTCGAGGTCTCCGAGGCGCAGGCACGGAAGCTCGCCGCCGACCCGGCGGTCAAGTCCGTCGTGCAGAACCGTGTCTTCACCGTAGACGCGACCCAGCCCAACCCGCCGTCCTGGGGCCTGGACCGCATCGACCAGCGCGCGCTCCCGCTCAACCAGAGCTACACCTACCCGGACAAGGCCGGCGAGGGCGTCACCGCCTACATCATCGACACCGGTGTCCGCATCACCCACCAGGACTTCGGCACCCGCGCCTCCTACGGCTACGACGCCATCGACAACGACAACACCGCCCAGGACGGCCACGGCCACGGCACGCACGTCGCCGGCACCGTCGCGGGCGGCGCGTACGGCGTGGCCAAGAAGGCCAAGATCGTCGGCGTCCGCGTGCTCGACAACAACGGCAGCGGCACGACGGCCCAGGTCGTCGCGGGCATCGACTGGGTGACCCGCAACGCGGTCAAGCCGGCGGTCGCCAACATGTCGCTCGGCGGCGGCGCGGACTCCGCGCTCGACACGGCCGTGCGCAACTCCATCGCCTCCGGCATCACCTACGGCGTCGCCGCGGGCAACGAGTCCACCAACGCCTCGACGAAGTCCCCGGCGCGCGTGGCCGAGGCCATCACGGTCGGCGCCACCACCAACACCGACGCCAAGGCCAGTTACTCCAACTACGGCACCGTCCTGGACATCTTCGCGCCGGGCTCCTCCATCACCTCCTCGTGGGGCACCGGCGACACGGCCACCAACACCATCTCCGGCACCTCGATGGCCACCCCGCACGTGGTCGGCGCGGCGGCGCTGTACCTGTCGCAGAACCCGGCCAGCACCCCTGCCCAGGTCCGCGACGGCCTGGTGGGCGCCGCGACCCCGAACGTGGTGACCAGCCCCGGCACGGGCTCCCCGAACCTGCTGCTCAACGTGGGTGAGGGCGGCACCGTCCCGCCCGGCAAGAGGTTCGAGAACACTGCCGACTACGCGATCAACGACAACGCCACCGTCGAGTCGCCCGTCACCGTCGGTGGGGTCTCCGGCAACGCCCCGGCGTCACTGGCCGTCGCGGTCGACATCAAGCACACCTACATCGGTGACCTCAAGGTGGACCTGGTCGCGCCCGACGGCACCGTCTACACCCTGCACAACCGCACCGGCGGCAGCGCGGACAACATCATCAAGACCTTCACGGTCGACGCCTCCGCCGAGGTGGCCAACGGAGTGTGGAAGCTCCGCGTGAACGACAACGCGAACGTCGACACCGGCAAGATCGACTCGTGGGCGCTCCAGTTCTGAGACCGGGGAACGGCGCGTGACTTCTGAGCCGCGATGAACAGGCGGGGGCGACCACAGGGCGGTCGCCCCCGCCGCGTTCCGTCCACGCGGCCCACGCCGTTCCGGCACCACATCCTCCGCCGGGCGGTCGCAGCGGACGGCAAAAAAGAAAAGGCAAGGAGGTCACTCACTCCTTGCCACTCTCAAGATATAGCGCACCAGGGGCCTTGCGGCAAGACCCCTGTCGTGCCGCAGAATCTCCCATCGAAGCCAGAACCTGCCGAAATCAGGGATTCGCGAAGTACATCCGGCTATGCCGGCGTACGGGTCCGCGGGACGCGGAGCGGCTGGCGAGACGCAACCTTGTCGAATGGGGGATCTTGATGATTGACGTGATCGTGGCCGGCGGCGGACCGACCGGTCTGATGCTGGCCTGCGAGCTGAGGCTGCACGGTGTGCACGTGCTCGTGCTGGACAAGGAGACGGAGCCGACCCCGTACGTCCGCGCACTCGGCCTCCACGTGCGCAGCATCGAGGTGATGGCCCAGCGCGGCCTGCTGGACCGGTTCCTCGCGCACGGCCGGCGCCACGAGGTCGGCGGCTTCTTCGCCGGCCTCGGCACGTCGTGGCCGGACGGGATGGACACCGCCCACTCGTACGTCCTCGGCATCCCCCAGACGATCACCGATCGGCTGCTGGCCGAGCGTGCCGCCGAGCTCGGCGCCGAGATCCGGCGCGGCTGTGAACTGGTCGGGCTGAGCCAGGACGAGGACGGGGTGAGCGTCGAGCTGGCCGACGGCACGCGGCTGCGCTCGCGCCATCTCGTCGGCTGCGACGGCGGCCGCAGTACGGTGCGCAAGCTGCTCGGCGTCGGCTTCCCCGGAGAGCCCTCCCGGGTCGAGACGCTGCTGGGCGAGATGGAGTTGACCGCGGAACCCGAGACGCTGGCCGCCGTGATGGCCGAGGTGCGCAAGACGCAGCTCCGGTTCGGCGCGGCGCCCTTCGGGAACGGGGTGTACCGCGTCGTCGTGCCCGCCGAGGGGGTGGCGGCGGACCGTGCCGCGCCGACCTTCGAGGAGTTCAAGCAACGGCTGCGGGACGTCGGCGGCACCGACTTCGGCGCGCATTCACCGCGCTGGCTGTCGCGGTTCGGCGACGCCACCCGGCAGGCCGAGCGCTACCGGGTCGGCCGGGTGCTGCTGGCCGGCGACGCGGCGCACATCCACCCGCCGACCGGCGGCCAGGGTCTCAACCTCGGCGTCCAGGACGCCTTCAACCTCGGCTGGAAGCTGGCCGCCGAGGTGGGCGGCTGGGCGCCGGAGGGGCTGCTGGACAGCTACGAGGCCGAACGGCATCCGGTGGCCGCCGCCGTGCTGGACAACACCCGCGCGCAGATGGAGCTGATGTCCACGGAGCCCGGCGCCCAGGCCGTGCGCCGGCTGCTGTCCGAGCTGATGGAGTTCGAGAACGTCAACCGGTACCTGATCGAGAAGATCACCGCCATCGGGCTCCGCTACGACTTCGGCGGGGGCCACGAACTGCTCGGCCGGCGGATGCGGGACATCGCGCTGAAGCGGGGGAGCCTCTACGAGCGGATGCACGGCGGCCGCGGCCTGCTCCTGGACCAGACCGGCCGCCTCTCGGTGGCGGGCTGGGCCGACCGCGTCGATCACGTCGTCGACGTCAGCGAGGAACTGGAGGTGCCCGCGGTGCTGCTGAGGCCGGACGGCCATGTGGCGTGGGCCGGCGACGATCAGCAGGATCTGATCGACCGGTTGCCCACGTGGTTCGGCGCTGCCACGGACTAGGTTCTGATGCGCGTCGGTTATTCTCGGCCATGCGTGCCGAGAATGACCGTCCGAGAGCGCCTGTACACCGGGCTGCCCTGGAAGAAGGCCCTGCTCCGGGTCGAGGCCGCCGCGCCCGGCTCCCTGCTGATCCCGCAGCCGGACGCCGACCAGCTGCTGCTGGAGTCCCGGGTGATGGCCGCACTGGCCTGGCGGCAGATCGCCACCGTGCACCCGTGGGGTATCAAGTACGTCGACCCGCGCCCCGACCGCCTCGCGATCCGGTTCGAGACCGACGTGGTCGGGCGGCGCGACGCCGAGGAATCCCAGGCCCTGAACCTGGCCAAGGTGCTCCTGCCGCGCGCCGACGAGCACGGCGAGATCACGGGGGTGCCCGGGGCGCGCATCCATGTCGAGAACGGCCAAGTGCTGCTGCGCCTGCTCGGCACAACCGCCTCCGTCACCCTGCTGGGCCTGGACCCCGAAGAATGGCAGCAGGCGGTCGATACCCAGGACCACGAGATGAGCACCTACGGCATGACGCCGTGCCACCGAGACCGGCCGGACCGTTGGCACCCGACCGAGCGCCCCCACCGGGGGCCCGGCCGCCGGGGCGCCGCGGCATCGGCCTGGCTGACCAGCGGTCTGCTGCGCCGGGCCGGCCTGATCCGCTCCCTGGGTGTCCCGCTGGCCGTGACCGGCTGGCTCAACTGCTGTGAACGCGGCGGCGAACGCTGGATCATCGATCCCACGTTCGCCGAAGGCCACGGTGCCGCCGGCCACCGGCGGCTGGCGGCGTTGCTCTCAGCACCCGGCTGGGGTCTGCCCGTCACCGCCGTGGACGAGCACTGCACCTGCCACCTGCCTCCCGGCTGCACCGACCAGTGCACCACCACCGTCGCCGCCCTACGGGCCGATCGGCCCGGCGTGCTGGAAGTGCGCACCATCCAGCGCCGCGGCGACCGCTTGAAGCGGATCCAGGAGGACCGCCCGGAGCTCTATGCGGCCCAGCAGCAGCTCGCCCTCCCCGTGCCCGCCTGGGTAGACCGCTGGCTTGAGCCCGGTGGATCTCCTGCCCCCGGTGTACCCGTCGGCGCTGTCACCGGTCATCGCTGAGAATCACACGGCCTGCCTTGCTGTCCCGTCTCCGATGAGCTGGTCCGGGAGCGGGGCCGTCGCCTGCGGCGACCGGATCGATTGAGACGCCGCGTCGCCGGAGATCCCAGTCGATCTGGTCCTGGTCGGACGGATGCCTCTCGCTGTCTCATCCGGTCCGGTCCGTCCGCACCGTTTCGTGGACCCGCCGGGGCTTCGTCGGCTCAGGGCAGTTCGTCATCACCAGGGGACGACGCCGTTGTCCTCGAAGAACGAACCGCTCGGGCCGCCGTCGGGCAGTGTGGCGAGCCGGATCGCTGTAACCGCGCCCTGTTCGGGGGTGCGGGGTCCGTGGAAGCCTGTGAAGTCGGTGGCGACCAGGCCCGGGCAGGCGGCGTTGATCAGGATGTTCGTCCCGGTGAACTGCCGGGCGTACTGGAAGGTGAGGGCGTTGAGGAACGACTTCGACGGCGCGTAGGCCGCCATGATCGGGATCTCGATGTCGGGGTCCGCCTGCCGGGCCAGGGAGCCGACGCTGCTGGAGACGTTGACGATGCGTGGCGAGGCCGAGCGCCGCAGCAGTGGCAGCATCGCGTTGGTCACCCGGACGACACCCATGACGTTGGTATCCACGACCGTGCGGAGCACTTCCAGATCGAGCGCGGTCGGGTCCTGCACCCACCCCGGGCCCATCTCGCCCGAGATGCCGGCATTGTTGACCAGGGCGTCCAGGCGCCCGGCCAGCCGTTCGATCAGTTCTGCGGCATCAGTGACGCTCTGGTCGTCGGTCACGTCCAGCGGTACTCCGAACGCGTCCACGCCGAGGGCGCGCAGCTTCCTGACAGCGGTTTCGCGTCGGGCGGCGTCGCGGGCTCCCACGCCCACGCGGTACCCGAGGCTGCCCAGCCCGGCCGCGATCTCGTACCCGATGCCCTTGTTCGCGCCGGTCACCAGCGCGATCATCGTTTCGCTCATGCTGATGATGTTGGCTCGCGGACGAGTGGCGCGGCCAACACCGATACGGTGTCCTGTCATACCTGCCAGGTATCACCGCGTATGCTGCGGCCGTGGACACCCTGGAGACCCGCGAGTTGAGGTACTTCGTGGCCGTCGCCGAGGAACTGCACTTCGGGCGGGCCGCCGAGCGCCTCGGCATGGCCCAGCCGCCGCTGTCGCGGGCGATCCAGCAGCTCGAACGGCGCCTCGGGGTCTGCCTGCTGCAGCGCAACCGCCGTGGTGTCCGCCTGACCGGTGCCGGAGAGGTGCTGCTGCACGAGGGCCGGGCGGCCCTCGACGCGACCGTCGCCGCCGCTCGCCGAACCCGGCGCGCCGGCGGTGCCGACAGCCCCGGCGGCCCCCGCAACCGGCTGGTCCTCGCGGTGAAGGCCGCCGCGTCCCACGAACTGCTCCGGAAGCTTCTCGACGCCTACGCGGCCGAGCCCGACAGTGCCGAGATCGAGGTGCTGCCGTGCGGCATTTCCGAGCAGGAAGAGCTGCTGCGCGACGGACGCGCCGATGTCGCGCTCATGCACACGCCGTGGAACTCCCTCGCCGGGTTCGACAGCGAGGCACTGGCGGCCGAGGGGCAGGTCGCCGTCCTGCCTGCCGGGCATCCCCTCGCCGCCCGCGAGACCTTGTCCCTGGCCGATGTCAGGGACGTCCCCGGTCTGCCGCTCGCCCGCTGGCCCGCCCGCGGCACCTACGCACCCGGCCCTGGCCCCGAGATCCACAACCAGACACAACTGGCCCAGCTGATCGCCCTCGGGCGCACCGTGGCGGTCGTCCCCGACTCCGCCCGCTCCTGGCTGTGGGCCGAGCACGCGGCCGTTCCCTTGGCCGACGCACCTTCCGTCGTGACCCACATCGTCTGGCCCGCGCACAGCCGCTCCCTCACCCTGGCCGGCCTGGTCCGCACGGCCGCACGGCTATGACCAGGTCCTGCACTTACCGGTCAGCACCCAGGACGGCTCAGGCCCAGCACCTGGGCGACGGCGGCCCCAAGGTTGTCGTAGCGGACCTTCCCGGTCGGCACCCCGCCCAGCACGTTGAGAGCGTGGACGTGGCCCTCGAAGAACGCCTCCTGCCCCGCCGAGGCGAAGACCCGGTGCACGGCCTTCCCCGAGTACGACTGCCGGAACGCGAACAAGTAGCAGGTCACCAGCTCGCCGGCCAGCTTCACCGTGACGTCCCCGAAGTCGACTTCAGCCTCGGCACTGGGCTTATGGGTCTGCGGGACGAACGCGTCCACAACTCCCTTGCCGGCCTGCAGACGGATCTCTTCACGCCGGCCAGCGACGTATGCGCGGACCATCTGGTAGGAGATGTCGACGGCGTCGTGCTCGTCCAGGAGCCGGTCGTAGATCCGCTTGACCGTGTGCCGCTGCTTCCGCGGCGCGTTCAGATCTGCCGTGAGGATGGCGTCGATCACGGGCCTGTAGGGGTCCAGCCGCGTTTCCCGTGGACGCATCTTCTTCCGAGGCTCCGGCAACGCCGACACCAGAGCCCGCTGCACGGTCTCGAAGCCGACGCCGTACTTCCGCATGACCGCCCGCAGCGACATGCCGGTCCGGGCGTCACGGCGGATCGCCGCGTACAGATCGACCTTGGACTTCGGCAGCATCCGGGTCCCCCTCGTCGTGCAGAGCACAACCAGGGTCCCGAATCACGCACCGGGCGTTCTCGAAACTCGGCAACATCACTCTTCAGTGGAAGAGGGTGTTCCCGTGGTTGAGCTACAGGCGTTCCTGTAACTCGCGAACAAAGCCAACGGACGGGACTCCGGCGCCGGTCCGGGTCACGATGCCGTAGGCCAGACCGTCCCCGATCGTGCCATCGGTGGGCCGGCCGTCCAATCCGGTCACGGGTGCCAGGGAGGCCAGGACGGAGTCGCACGGTCCCGGCTCATTGGATGAGCTCCCATCCGAGTTCCGGCCGCAGCCCGTGGCGATGTCGGTGCTCCCGAGGTGAGAGTCCGTACGCCGTGCGGAAGGCACGGCTGAAGATCGCCGCGTCGGTGAACCCCCAGCGGCTGGCGACCGCGTGGATGGGGAGGAAGGACAACGTCGGGTCCAGCAGGTCGGTCGAGCACCGTTCGAGCCGACGCCTGCGGATCGTCTCAGCTACCGTTTCCTTGCGTTCAGCGAAGAGCTTGTGCAGCAGCCGTACGGAGATGTGGTGGCGTGCGGCGATGGCCGGCGGCGAGAGTCGGGGATCGGCGAGGTTGTCCTCGATGAAGAGATCGAGCCGCCGCACCAGCAACTGGCGGCGTGTCTCAGGGGGGAGGCGGTCGGCGGCGCTCGTGTGGTGGGCGAGGAAGGCCGTGGCCAAGTCCCGTGTCATATCGCCGAGGCGTTCCCCGTCCCCTTCAGTGAGGGATTTCGCCTCCTGGACGACGGATACGAGGTGGCGGGCGAGGACGGCCCCGATCCCGGTCGCCGAAGGCAGCGCGTGGGCGATCAGTCGGTCGGTCCTCGCCTCGGGCAGCAAGAGATCGCAGCGCGGCAGGTGCAGGACGATGGCGCGGGACGGACCGGAGTCGCGGTCACAGGTGCCCCGGCCGGTGTAGGGGCGGGACGAGGACCAGAGGTTGAAGTCGCCTGCGGCGAGACGGGCGTCCTGCCGGGACTGTGAGACTTCCATCCCGCCGCTGAGCAGGAGCGTCACCTCGTATGTCTCCGGGTCGGACTGGCGGATCAGGCGGGCCGTGCGCTCGGAGACGAGAGGGGGGAAGTCCAGGATGGCGAGGCGTGTGGCGCCCAGGGAGAGGACTCCCATGCTGCCGGCGAAATCCGATGGCCGGTCCGTCGTGATCCGGGTCGGTCCGGCGCCCCGGCTGACCGTCTCGCGCCACCACTCGAACCGGTGCTCGGGCGGCAGGTCCGCCGTGTCGTAGACGGTGAAACTCATGAGTCCCCCTGGCGCACCGCGCCTCCGACGCCACTGCCGGGCGGGGCGGTCGCTCCATCCTCCGGGGGGAGGCATCCCGTTCTCCACACACCGGATCGCCCCGTGGCCTGATGTGTGTGCGTGGTGACGGTGAGCGGAACGGGCCGATGGGGCGGGTACGGGCTCGCCAGTGGCGTGAGTCCAGCCGGAGGGAGGGCAGGCCACCCGGCTCATGCCGTGCCGGGTGGATCACCGGATCGGGCGCGTTCCCGTCGGTTCCGCTGCCGCACCCACGAGAGGCGGTGTCCCGAGCGGCGGCGTCCGAGGGGCAGGTGCACCTGCATGGGCCGGGTTTGGCGGGAGGGGCCGCCCGGCGGGTGCCGGACGACCCCTCAAGTCGCTGCCGAGTACGTTGCGCGGATCAGCCGTTGACGGTGAGGCGCGAGGCGCCGCCGTTGATTTCGATGGTTCCAGTCAGGGCTGGCACGGTGCTGACCCGGCCGGCCGAGGCGCCCTGACCGGTGTTTCCGTTGGTCCAGCCCGAGGCCACGCTGCTTCCGTTCCCGTTGCGGAGGAGCACCCGGAAGACGCCGCTCTTGTTGGAGTAGCCGTTGACCCAGGTGCCGCCGCTCTGGCTACGGTGCACGGCAACCCAGTCGCCCTTGTACCAGGAGGAACCGTTGTAGGCCATCGTGCAGGAGATGTCGTCGTACGTCTGCTCCGGAGGGCAGCTCCGAACGGCGGTGAGCGCGGACTCCGCGTCGGTGGCCGCGGAAGCGGCTCCGGTGGCCAGGGGGCTCGCGAGCAGTGCGGCGGTGGCAAGGCCGAGCAGAAGCTTGGTACGCATGGTGGGATGCCTTCCGTCGAGGTGTGCGCTAATCGAGTGCGTCCCGCCGAGTATCGCCAGGCGCCACCAATGCTGGCTTTGGCGAGCGGTGCACGCTTTCTTGGCATGGAGTGCACGCGTCTTTGCTGGGCGTGCGTGTCTGCCCGGGGCCATGACCTCCCGCGGTGACGCCCAGGCAAAGCGAGGGCATCGCCGTTGACGTGTTGGGGCGTTCTAGATGATCGTCGAGGGCTGCGCGAGCTGCTTCCGGGTGCGGTCGGCGCCGCCGTCACCCGGCAACAGCGGCGAGCCCTGCCGCAGTGGCCTACGTCTACTTGGTTCGCACCCTGCAGCTCCACTGCCAGGTGTGGGAAGAACTCGGCGTCGACAGTGAGCCCAGCCGCTATGGTCGGCGGGACCGCGATGATCACGAGTAGGGGGAACGATGAGCCGAACAGACAGGACGCGCCGATGGGCCGTTGCGGCGGCGGGAGCGACGCTTGCGACAACGGCGTTGGTGGCCTGTGGAGATGGCGACCAATCGGATGCGAAGGCGTCCGGCAAGTCCGCGGAACCATCGATCGCGACGTCCGTCAAGCCAAGCCGTCCGACGTTCGACCCGCCCGTGCGCTTCGATGGCTCGTCGGTCGAACTATCGGATGCCAGGCAGCCCAGTACTACCAGTGGGGGAGCGGCACGGCCCGCGGTCACGCTCGCCGACGGTGTCGCCTTCATCACCGCCGAGGGGGGCTTGGAGGCGAAGGACACCGAGACCGGTGCATCCCGCTGGGAGGTAATGACGAAGTACCCTGCGGAGAAGGGCGGCTTCGGAAGCAACCGGGCCGCTCCTCTTGTCTCAACTGACGGCAAAACCGTGTACGCGGCCTGGAGCAGGGGCGTGAAGGGTGAGGGCACGACGCCGGACCGAGCCGTGATCGAGGTGCTGGCGGTGGAAACGGCGACGGGCAAGACTGCATGGTCGGCCGAGATCGCGGCTGCTCCGAGTGCCACCGGGCTCAGCGCCACGCCCATCGGGGCCGACGAGATCCTCGCGCCTCAGATCATCGGAGTCGGTGCCAGCACAGCGCTCATCACCGCGGCCGACACCACGTATGCCGTTGAACCCTCTACGGGCACCATCCGCTGGAAGAAGCCCGACTTCCGTGCCGTGACCCTTGCCGACGGCGTCGTTGCTGGTGGCGAGAAGACGGGGCTCGGTGAAGGCAGGCTGCTGGGACTAACCGCGGCCACGGGTGAACAGCAGTGGACCGTGGCGGAGGCGCGACAGCCGGCCGCAGCCGCGCCGCAGCTGCTGAGCGCAACCCTCAAGGACAAGACGATTGTGGTGGATGCCGTCCGCGGCGAGCAGCGCGCATCACTCGATGGCGGGGGCTGGCGCTGCCTATACGACGCACAGTCACTGCTCCTGTGCTCCCATTACGGGTACAGGATGGCAGACCGCGGGATCACTGTGTTCGACGTCGCCTCGGTTCAGAAGCGGTGGGCCTTGCCCGACGCTTCCGGACGGAAAGTGCCGAAGGTCACCGGGTTCTGGCACGGTGCTGTGTATGGGCAGGTAGGCGACGAACCGATCGTCCTGGAGGGCACGACGGGACAGGATCGGCAGGTGTCTGCGGGCGCGGCGCCGTACGAGATCGACCGATACGGCGGTGTGGTTGGCACGAAGTTCCATCGCGCTGCAGGCTGACCATGCCAGACCGCGGAAGCGCACGGGAGCTGCAACATTACCGCCCTCGCGGGACATCCCCTTCCATGTGTCAGCGTGGGTACCCGCCACCCATCAAAACGAGCACCGAACCGGCCCAGTGATGCGCTGCGAGGAGCCCGGCCGCCCTATATCCGGCCGGGCTCCTTGCCGCCTCAGGGCAGTCCGCCGTCGAGGCTGTTGGCCAGGAGTCCGCACGTGACTTCATGCCCGTCTCGAGCTGACCGGGCGGCCTGCCTGACGGGCGCTGGGAGTAGGGATTGGGTGATGGCCTCCCGCCCGGGACCTGCGGTGAAGGAGAGAAGATCGCTCTGCAGTCACCTGTAGGGTCTGGATGTACATTCTTTGGTCGGCTTGCAGACCTCCCAGTATCCCCCGTTGTAAGGAACACGGGTCCAGTATTCCTGATAGTTTTCGGACGCGCCCAGGGTGACGAAGGGATCTCCACCAGCGTTTTCAACAGTAGTTTTGAATTCACCTTCTGAATTCCTGTACTCCGCCTGTATGTTCCATTGACAATCTTTCCCGTGCAGCTCTTCCAGTCGACCGGACACTCTGAGAGCTCCGGGAGTCTCGGCCGCACCCAGGTCTATCTTGCTGTACTTGAAATATGGTTCGTCACGATGCTCCTCATCGGCGATCCGTGCAGGAGCAGCCGACTCGGCCAGGTTGAAATAGACGGAAGAGACAGAAGAGTTCCCTTGGTTGATGAAGTCGATGATCGTGACCGCCTTCGCCTCGGCACATTCAAGGACTTCGGCGCGCAGGTTCGTAATGGTCAGGGGCGACTTCTTTTCGCTGAAGAACGCAAGTGAATACACCATGTCATCCGATAGGGGTTTCGCTCCTATTTCTTTCAGGTACTTTCTTGCTGCTCGGCTCTGCGTAAGGCTATGCATATCGGCGCTGGGTCCGAACATCTCCAGCTTCTTTCGCTCCTCATCCTTGAGTGGGCGAGATAATGCGTACCGTGGCCAGTCGCCTGGATCCTCCTCTGTTGCGCGCACGACGAATGGGGAGATGTTTTTTTCTTCGGCGTCCTCTAATTTCTTTTCGGCGGCCTTCTCTGCTTTCACGTTCGGCTCAATGAACCAGATGCTGACGACCCCAGAAACAAGCAGTGCGACGAGTGCGGCTACGATCCCGTAGGCATAGCGAACGGCGATCCTCTTATGACTGCGCCCGGCCTCCACGCCCTCCGGGTCAATGACATTTGCTACGCGATCGAGCGCGCGCGCACTAGAGCTTTGGGTATTACCTCTTGCGCCAGGTGCCAGCTGCTCACCAGTGTCTGTTCTTGGATTTCTCCGATCGGCTACGCCGGAATCGAGCTCATGGGGTTCCCTGGGAGGAGTGCTGGATGAAGCCGTCAGGGTTTCCGGCTCGTCCGTCGATGTCGGTCCATGGCTGGAGCTCAATGGCGATGTGGCCGGAGTGGGCCTATCGGGGGCTGGTGTTGCGGGCTCATGACGTTCAGACATTTGGTTCCCCCTGTCTGGGCAGCTATGAGGCCGAGACTCCCATGCGGCAGAGGTTGCTGTCACCAGCGCGCAGAGCTCGTGACACGATCACGTGCGGGCCTTCTTGTGGCCTCCAGCCAGAGGCGCAGGCCAGGGAGACGAAGGCGTCGCACAGGTGACCTGCAGCTTCAATCGCGCCCAGCGCAGCGGCTGTGACCATGCCGGCGGGCTAAGGGATTGCAGACCATCAAGGCGTTGCTTCCCGGCCTGGGCCTCGTTGGTCTGGTATGGGCATCCCGGACGAGACCCGTGACCAACTCTCCGCGAAGTTCGCGGTGTTGTTCCCGCATCTGGACGAGTGGCAGCGACGGCTGCTGATGGGAACCGAGGCCCGGCTGCTGGGGCATGGCTCAGTGGGATCGCATAGCTGGGCTGCTGCCGGAGACCGGTAGTCCGGGTGGCCGGTGGGCCGACCACCCGGACCGTGGTCAACGGTGTCCTCTACCGGACGCTTCCTCTGTTCACTGTTTCCTCCTGCATTGATGCGGCGTTCCGTCGCCCAGTTCCGCAATCTATGGCTGGCACGACGGCACTTGAGATCTACTTGTCACTTCGCGGAAGCTTCGGGAGAACAGGGCCACCTACTGGGTTCACTGTGCCGCGTCTCGTGTCCTTGAGTCGTTGGCACAGAGTGCAGAGAGGCTTGGCAAGCGGCGCACGGGTCAGGTGCGAGGGCCGTGAGATTCCTGGTGTCTGAGGTCCCTGGGCGGCGCGCCGTAGGCGCCACGGAAGGCGCGGCTGAAGTCTGCGGGGTGGCGGAATCCCCACCGAGCGGAGATATCGCCAATCGTGTGGTGTCTCAGCCGCGGGTTGAGAAGGTCGGCCTTGCACCGTTCGAGGCGGCGTCGCCGGATCATCGCGCTGACCGTCTCGGGCTGGCCCTGGAACAGCTGGTGCAGCGCGCGTACGGATATATTGTGGTATGCGGCAATGGTGGTCGGCCGCAGACCATGATCGCCGAGGTTGTGCTCGATGAACGCGTCGATGCGTGCGCGCAGTACCTGCTCACGGGTTTCCATCGGCAGGGTGTGCTGCGCGTCGATGTGGCTCGCGAGGAACGTGACGGCCAGATCGAAGCCGATGCGGCCCAGCCGGTGCAGTTCCGCCGAGCCGGCCGGGGCGGAGTTCTCCCGGAAGCCGGACAGGAACTGGCCGAGCAGCGCCCCTGTCGGGGTTCGCGTGAGGAGAGTGTTGCCCAGCAGGCAGTCCGCCGTACCGCCCGGCAGCGGCAGGGAAGCCCTGGACAGCCGCATCAGCGTCAGACGCTGCTGCCGGCCATGGTCGAGGAAGTCGGCAGCCAGCGGGTGGGAAGTGTCGAACAGAGCCATGTCTCCGGCCGTGAGGCATGTGACATTGCCGCGCTGTTCCAGTCTGATTGGGCTGCCGTGGACCATGAACAGGTGATAGTCCTCCGGGTCATGGTGCCGGATGAGCGCAGGGCTCCGACGAGCCGACAGCGGCGAGAAGGTGAGAGCCACCACTGTGGTGCCGGACAGGTCGGACACGTCGGCTCTCCCGCGGAAGCAGTCGGCGTGATCGCTGGCCATCACTGTGGGCATGACATCCTGACGCATCCGATGCATCCACCACTCAAACCGTTCCCGCGCCGGCACGATGTCAGTGGACAGGGTCGTTACAGGTTCAGGTTCCTGCACCAGGGGCGCTTCTTCGGGCGCAAGTTCAGACACCCGTTGATGGTCCCCCGGGCTCGGGGCGGGTAAAAGGCGGCCGTCGGTCGGAGTGGGAACTCCCCTGACCGGTAAGCGTCACTGCCCCGAACCGGCAGAGGGAGTGCGGCCCCGGGGATCCCGCATGGTCACGGTGGGGTTCTCTTCCCAGGCCACTAGGTCATCGAGGTACCGGGCCAGGGCCTTGGAGCCGGGCGTGTACCGGGCCTGACGCTCGATCACGTGCCGGGGGTGTGCTGGCATTGCATGTGCCGGACCGACCCGCGCCGCATGCTGTGCTCGGAGTAGCGCGGCCGCGACCGGCGAAGGGCCCGGCTCCGCAGTCGGCGGGCGGCCCGGATCGCCGCGCGGTCGGCTTCGGTGCGCGGTGATCAGCAGCGCCCGGTGGCCGTCCAGCTTCTGCTCGTACGCCACCCCCGCCCGCAGCGCCGCCGGGGCCCGGCACCGACTCCGCGTCCTGCGCCAGCATCGGCTCCACCGGCGGTCTGAGCGTCACGGGGCCTCCCTCACGGCTTGCCTGCCCCTCTTCCAGGGTCCGCCGGACCAGCCGGAGGCGGCTCTGCAGGACGGTCGCCGCATCCCCTGCCCCTGCTCCTTGCCGCGCTGCTCGCGGCCTCGGGATACATCACCGTCCACCCCGCACCTACCCGGTGTGACTGAGCGCGGTACTTGGCCAGACTGGCCAAGTACCGCGCTCGTGGGACGCGGGCAGGGGGGAGGCGTTACCCGCCGCGCGGGCCTCCTGCGCGGCGCCCATGCTGAGTAGGAGGGCGCCGTCGGCCCCAGACTTGTCCTTGAAAGGGCCGGATGGGGGGCGCCTGAGAGGAGGAAGTCATGCGTATGCGAAGAATGCTGGGCCTCGCCTTGGCTGCAGCCACCCTGGCCGGCGCGAGCGCGGTCGGAGCTGTCAGCGCTCAGGCCGCCGCGTCTCCGACCATCACCAGGGAAGAGTGCGCGGCCGCGGGTGGGCAGGTCAAGGACAACCCGTACAGGGAATCCACCTGCGTGTTGCCTGACGGGAGTCAGCAGTCGATCACGTGATGGCCTCACGGCCCGAACGCGACGCTCGCGAGCGAACCGGGGAACGTCCTCCGTGGTCACGTCCATGCGCAGCCGCTGGAAGCGGAGCGGGTGGCGCCAGACGCCGCCGTGGTCGATGGCGCGGTCGGCGCTGACCTCGGCGACCAGGTAGTAGCGCTGGGCTGTGCCTTCCCGGCCGAGGTCGTGGTGTTTCCAGCCGACCAGGCAGGCCAGCTGGGCCGCCGCCCCGAAGGCCTCGGAGCGGACCGCAGCGGAGGGGAACCGGGCCGTCAGCATCGGGGCGACGGTGTCGGTCAGGTAGACGGTGACGGTGGTCAGGCCGTGGCCGCCGCCCAGGCGTTCGTCCACGCTGCGGAACGTCTCGGTGAGCTGCCGGACCGTCGTCACCTCGGCCGGGCCGATGCTTGCGCCGGCTTCGGCCGCACTGAGCGTCGCGGAGACCGCTTCGTGGTCGGAGTTCAGCGGCAGGCCGGCGGCGGCGGTGAACGCGGCACCGAGGAAGTCACGGCGACGTTGCATGACGGATCTCCCGAGGTCGGCCAGTGGATCTGCTTCCATGGCCCCGCCGACTTCGCAGCCTGGAGATCGGACCAGCTCATGAGCGCCTCCGTGAGGTGTGTGGGTGCATCCTCACGATCGAGTCACGACGGAGGGAGGGGAGAAAGAGGGCTGATCCGGTCGACGCCCCGACCTGCGGGAACGTAGAACGATGCGCGCTGCTTCTTGCACGATCCTCGTGCTTGTGGGAGGTGGGAACGCAAAGGGTGCTGCAATGGACGCATGTGCCTCGAAGAGCTCCGCACCCTGCTGGCGCGGCACGCCCGCCCCGACTGGACCACTGCCGTCGACGGCGTCCTGATCTCGAAGGTCGACCGGCCGGATCCGCCCGCGCCCTCCATGTCGGGCACCATCCTGGCCGTCATCGCCCAGGGCGCCAAACGACTCGCGCTGGGCGACAGGGTCTACGAGTACGGAGCCGGCCAGTTCCTGGTGGCATCCGTCGACCTGCCGGTCACCGGGCAGTTCACCCAGGCCGCCCCCGACCGGCCGGCCCTCGGCTTCGGCCTCGTGCTCGAACCGTCCGCCGTCGCCGAACTGCTGCTGCAGGCCGGTCCCGGGGACGCCCCCCGTACCGGCTCGGGCGCCGCGCCGTCGGGGATCGCCGTCAGCGACGCCCCGCCGGCCCTGCTCGACGCCGTGGTCCGGCTGCTGCGCCTGCTCGACGAACCCCGCGACCGTGCCGTGCTGGCCCCGCTGGTCAAGCGGGAGATCCTGTGGCGTCTGATCACCGGCGAGCAGGGGGCGGCGGTGCGCCAGCTCGGTCTCGCCGACAGCGGCCTCAGCCACGTCTCCCGGGCCGTGCGCTGGATCCGCGAGCACTACGCCGAGCCCTTCCGGGTCGAGGACGTGGCGCGGCTGTCCGGCATGAGCGTGTCCGCGTTCTACCGCCACTTCCAGGCGGTGACCGCGATGAGCCCCATCCAGTTCCAGAAGCAGATCCGGCTCCAGGAGGCCCGGCTGCTGCTCGCCACGCACCCGGGTGACGTCACGGGGGTCGGCCACCGCGTCGGCTACGACAACCCGTCGCAGTTCAGCCGCGAGTACCGCCGCCAGTTCGGCGCACCCCCGAGCCGGGACGCGGCCCGCCTGCGGAACACCGTACCCGCCCCGATTCCCGTCGGCGTCCTGCCCTGACGGAGGAGGATCGTGCAAGGAGAGGCGAGGATAGTTCTACGGTTTGTGCAGGTAAGGGCGATTCAATGGGATCAGAAGTTCTTCCGTGGAGCAGGAAAATGCCTGTCCGCCGCGGATCCCGTCACATCGCGAGGGGCACATCATGAAGACCGTTCTGATCACCGGTACCTCCTCCGGCTACGGGCGGGAGACCGCCCGGTACTTCCACGCGCAGGGGTGGAACGTCATCGCCACCATGCGGACGCCGCGCACGGGCATCCTGCCCGAGTCCGACCGGCTCCGCGTCGTCGAGCTCGACGTGACCGAGCCCGGGAGCATCAGCGCCGCGCTCGAGGCGGCGGGGCCCGTCGACGTCCTGGTCAACAACGCGGGCGTCCCCTCGATCGGAGTGTTCGAAGGCACCCCCGTGGCCCGGGTAAGGGAGGTCTTCGAGACCAACACGTTCGGCGTGATGGCGATGACGCAGGCGGTACTGCCCCGGTTTCGCGAGCGCGGCTCCGGCGTGGTGGTCAACGTGACCTCCAGCGTGGTGCTGGGCCACATGCCGCTCTCGGCCGTCTACAAGGCGAGCAAGATGGCCGTCGAGGGGTTCACCGCATCGCTCGCACTCGAACTCGCGCCCTTCGGCGTACAGGCCAAGACGGTCGAGCCCGGCGCCTGCCTGACGACGGACTTCGCGCACAGGGCGACGCACGGCGAGTCCCCGGACGAACTGGTTCCGGCCCCCTACGCGGCCTTCGCGAAGAAGGCCATGGAGGAGTTCACGCGCCAGGACCTGTACACCAGGGAGAGCGACGTCGCCGAGACCGTGTGGCGGGCCGTCCACGACACGACCGGGCAGCTGCGATTCCCGGCCGGCGCCGACGCGGTCCGGCTCGCCCAGGCGAAGTGATCAGGGAGCCGGCGCGCGCGGGACCCGGTAGGCGTCCGCCGGCAGGTCCTGCGGGACCGTGGCGGCCCCGTCGGCGCGTACGGCGTCCACCACCGTCTGATGCAGGAGGCGGCTGAACTCCTCGGATTCGCAGCGCACCGGACTGCCGGTCACGGTGAACCAGTCCGAGCCGCCGCTGTACTGCACCGCCACATGGGCCTCCGGGCTCGACCAGGTGGTGTGCACGGTCAGGTCGCCAGTGAGGACTCCCGCCTCGTCGGTACGTACTCCGCCTCGTCCGGCGAAGACTCCAGTCGTCGTCCACGAAGCCCAGGTCATGGCGCATCGCCCCTCACCACGGAGTACCTCTGATGCTTCCACGCTACGGCGGGTCCGGGATTCTCGCGCACTCGCCGCAGCGGGGGACCCCGTCAGGCGGGCCGGTGGCGGCGATCAGTGGCCGGCGGCGGCCTTGACCAGGGCGACCGCGGTGCCGATGACCGCGTCCAGGGTGCCGGCCAGCAGGGCCAGGCCCGTGCCGCCACCCATGCGGATGCCGCCGTACCAGCCCCAGGTGAACAGCCCGGCGACGCTCACCCCGGCCGAGATCAGCAGGGCGGTGTCCACCGCCATCAGCCCGAGCGCCGCCGCACCGATCAGGACCAGAGGCCCCACGGCGGACAGCAGCAGCGGGCTGCTGACGGACAGCATGCGGCGCAGCTCGTGGCCGGTCGCCAGCCGGCCGTGGACGACACGGTGGGCCTGCTGGTCCGCGACCAGCGCGGCCAGCCAGAGGCCCACCGCGGTGGTCAGAACGGTCGCGGCGGCTCCGGTGGCGCTGATGTGATCGGCGCCCGCGAGCCCGATCACCACCGCGATCATGGTGATGGTCGCGTACAGACGTTCCTTCAGCCGCGCGGCGGCGAAGCGCGGATCGCGATCGAAGGCCTGCTCGTCGTCCGCGCCGGGGAAGGCGCCTCCGGAGGACCCGGCCGGGGGCGTCTCGTCAGGGGCCATGCCGCCCACGGTAGGGCCGGCCGGCGGCCCCGCCCCGCAGGCGGGCGGGCAGCGCGCCGTCCGGACGACACGGCAGCACCCCTCCGGCGAAGACCCGCACGGCACGGTGGCCGCCCTTCCGTGCGAGGGTTTCGATCAGGCGGCCGGTCATGTCACGGGCCGTGCCACCGGGCCACGGCTTTCCGGCGCGGGCCCCCCGGACGCGCCGGCCGGACCTGGGCGACCGGTTCGGCGCAGATCGGCGGGCGTGGTGCCGTACCAGCGCTGTACCGCGCGGCGCAGGGCGCGCGCGTCGGCGTAGCCGCTGCGAGCGGCGATCGCGGCGACGCTCAGTTCGGTGCCGTGGAGCAGCCGTGTGATCTGGTCCCGGCGCGCGGCCTCCACCTCGTTGCTCCACGTGGTGTCGTGTTCGTCGAGGCGGCGCTGGAGGGTTCTCGTACTGACGGCCATGCGCCGGGCCACCGCGGGCAGCGTCGGAACGGTCTCGTCGTGGACGGAGGCCAGCGCGGCGCGGAAGAGGTCCAGCCAGTTGTGCAGCGGGATCGCGGCGGCGAGGGTCTGGTCGGCGTGTCTTCGCAGCACGGTCGACAGGCCGGGCTGCGCGTGCGGATTCGGCCCGGTCAGGTCGGAGGCGAGGAAGGTGAGGGAGCTGCCCGGGGCCTCGAACTCGATGTTGCGGGTGCCGTACAGCTCGATCAGGGCGTCGTGCCGGCGGGGTGTCCTGGCGGCCAGGGTGACGCGGAGGGGGACGAGGGAGCGTTGTGCGGCAGCGCTGAGACGCCGTTGGTACAGGCCGAGCGCGTAGGCGCGGATGGCGCAGGCCGGCTCGTAGCCCTGATCCGCCTCGTTGACATGGCTGATGACGATCTGTTCGCCGTCCTCGGTGATCCGCAAGGTGTCGGTGCTGGGGTCGGCGACGATCGAGAGGTAGGCGGCGGCGTCCCGGATGCCTTCGAGCGGAGTGGGCGCCGAGGTGATCAGGTAGTCCCAGACGCCGAGGGTGCCGACGCCCGACTGCTCGGCCAGCAGCAGGGACAACTCGGTCCAGGGGACGCGTACGGTCGTCAGTTCGGCGATGCGGATGCCCGTGGCCGCGGGCGTCCGGCACAGGTCGTCATTGAGGTGCTCGGGTGCCAGGCCCAGCAGGTGCGCGTACCCGTGCGCGGGTATGCCGAACAGGCGCGCCGCGGTGATGCTCAGCCGGGTGATGGCGGAGGAGGTGGTTCCGTGGTGTGCTCGCGTGATCACAGGGGCTGAGCATAGACCAGCAGAAATGACCAGATCATCCGCCTGGCCTGGCGCCGGATGTCCCCAACCCGGCGTGGAAAGTCCCCCCGTGGCGCGGACGGTCCCCTGGCTGGCGCGAGCTGCCCTGGGCCCGGCGGTTCGCGCGGCCGTAGCGTGGTGATCGTTCTCACCGGGTACGGACAGCCGGGCCGGCGGCCAGGTGCACCGCACCGAAGAGCCGCTGTCCGAAGGCGACTTCCCCTGCGGGGGACGTGCCAGTGATCCGTTCTGCGAGGAGTGTCCGTGGAGTTGACCCGAGACGATTTCGCGCTGGCCGCGTTGGTGCCGGCCCCGGCGCGGCTGCCCACCGAGCCGTCCCCGTCCCCGTTCCCGTCCCCGTCCGTGTCTGCGGCGACGGCGCCGAGCCCGGGGTGATGCCGGCCGGGCCCCGGTGAACGCACTGCCCCGGACGGGGGTCTGGGCAGTGCGGGGTACCGGGGCGGGCCGGGCCCGGCCGTCGGCCCACGCCGGGTTCGTCCGGACGCACCGACCCGGACGGGGTGGGGTCAGTGCGGAATGCTGTCGATCAGCTCCCGGGCGCCCTGCCGGAGGAGGGCGACGGCGACGGAAGTTCCGAGGGCGGCCGGGTCGAGGCGGCCCGCCCACTCGTGCGCGTTCAGGACCTCCTTGCCGTCCGGCGAGAACACGCAGGCGCGCAGGGAGAGATCCCCTCCGCGTTCCGCCCGCGCGTGCCCCGCGATCGGGCTGTTGCAGTGCCCCTGGAGGACATGGAGGAGCATCCGCTCGGCGACCGTCTCGCGGTGCGTGTCCGGGTGGCCGAGGGCGCTGACGGTATCGATGAGTTCGGCGTCGTCCTCCCGGCACTGGAGCGCGAGGACGCCGGCGCCGATGGGCGGCATCAGGGTGTCCACCGGGACGATCTCCGTGATGGCGTCCGCGCGGCCGATGCGGTGAAGGCCGGCGACGGCCAGGAGGAGCGCGTCCGCCTCACCGGCGGCGAGCTTCTCCAGGCGCCTGTTGGCGTTCCCGCGCATCGGTACACACTCGACGTGCGGGTACGCGGAGGCGAGCTGGGCGATCCGGCGCACGGAGGAGGTCCCGATGCGGGTACCGGGCGGGAGCCGGTCGAGGGTGAGCCCCTCCGGGTGGATCAGGGCATCGCGGATGTCGTCGCGTTCCAGGAACGCCGCGAAGACCGTTCCGGCGGGCAGCGGGCGGTCGGCCGGGACGTCCTTGACGCAATGCACGGCGAGGTCGGCCTCATCGGCCAGGATCGCGGCGTCCACCTCCTTGGTGAACGCGCCCTTGCCCTCGACCTGTGAGAGGTCTCCCATCCACTTGTCGCCGGTGGTCTTCACCGGCAGGACGGTGGTCGTGATCCCCGGGTGGAGCGCGGCGAGCTCGGCGCGGACCCGCTCCACCTGGGCGAGGGCCATCGGCGAATCGCGGGAGACGATACGAATCGGATCAGCGGGCATGCGGGCACGATACGCCCTCGGACCCTGGCGGCGGGCATCGGAGCCGGGGGCCATCGCCCGCGCGGGGCAGGGATGTTGACCGCCCCGGTAACGTGTTCGAGGGACCCGGCGCGCCACGCCCGGTGCTCCCCGGACCGGACGGCCTGAGGCGTCGATGGATCCCGTCCCGCGCCCCCGGGAGCCCGCATGCCCGGAGACCGCGGGGCGCGGCGTGCGTGCCTGTGACCGGGACTCCTGCTGGAATGGCTGCTTCGGCGGTCCGTGGCGAGGAGGTCCGTTGCCGGAGCGTGGCGGGAGGTCCACCGGGCCCGCGGGTGGGCCCGAGGGGTTGTGGGCACGTGTCCGGGCGGCCGAGGCCGCCGTCGGGCAGATCGGTACGACCCTCGACGCGGTGACCACCTGCCGGGAACTGGCCGGTTTCCTGTCCCGGAACGTGTGCGACGCGGTCGCCGTGGATCTCCTGGCGGAGGACGGCGGTTCCCGCCGCGTCGCGACGGCGGGATCCGCCGGGCTGCTGACGGCCGGGGCCGGTGCATCGCCCTCGGTACGGGCGTCGGACGGCGGGCATCAGCTCTCCGAGTGGGCCACGGTCGCGGGCGGCGTGCCGGTCCACGTCCTGTCCGTCCCGCTGCCGGACGGGGAGCGTGTCCACGGCATGCTGACCGCCGTACGGGCCCGGGCGGGGTTCGGCGACCACGAGGCGGCGACGGTCCACTTCGCGGCCCGGCTGGCGGCGGTGCACCTGGGGCACGCGCGGCAGCTGGCCGCCACCGAGGACACCGTCTCGCACCTCCAGCGCGCGCTCGTGGCGGAACCGGGCCGGCCGCACCCCAACCTGGAGGTGGCCAGCCGCTACCTGCCGGCCGGCCCCCGGGCGCTGGTGGGAGGCGACTGGTTCGAGACGATCCGCCTCCACTACGGCCGCACCCTGCTCGTGGTCGGGGACGTGATGGGCCACGGGCTGGACGCGGCCGTGGACATGAACGCGTACCGCTCCACCCTGCGCGACGTGGCGTCGACGGACCTCGCCCCGCACCGCGTACTGCGTCAGCTCGACGCCCTGGCCGCCGGCGACGCGGCCCGCAGGCCGGCGACCTGCCTGCTCGTACGCGTCGATCCCGCGCGCGGCGTCGCGATGTTCGCCGGCGCCGGCCACCTGCCGCCGGCGGTCTTCGGGGCGGACGGCTCGGCCTCGCTGGTCGACGTCCCGGTCGGCCCGCCGCTGGGCACCGGCATCGGCGGCTACGAAGCCGTCACGCGCGCGATCACCCCGCAGGAGACCCTGCTGATGTTCACCGACGGGCTGGTGGAACGGCGGGGCGAGGACATCGACGTCTCGCTGGCCCGGCTGGTGGGCGTGCGGCCCCCGGTGGGGGCGGGGGTGAACGCGGTGGTGGACGCCGTCGTGGAGGGCCTCGACGCCCAGCACGCGGAGGACGACGTCGCCGTACTCGCCGCCCGGGCCCGCCCCCGCCCGCCCGCGGACCCTGGAGCCACCCCCTCCGGCATGCCCGGCGGGGGTGGCGAACCTACGGTGGAACGGTGAGTCATCGCCTCGCCTGCGTCGCCCTGACCGGCACCCTGTGCGCGACGGTGTTGTCATGCACCGGGGCAAGGTCCGAGTCGCGCTTCCAGGTCGCGCCCGAGCCCGTGGTGAAGACGCTGTCCGCGCACGTCACGGCCGTCCCCCCGGAGAAACTGGGTACCACCCACCACCCCGGCTGCCCCGTGCCGCCGGAGCGGCTGCGGCTCGTCCGGATGAACCACTGGGGCTTCGACGGAAAGGTGCACACCGGCGAATTGGTGGTGCACGAGGACGTGGTCGCCTCCGTCCTGCGGGCCTTCGGAAAGGCCTTCGCCGCCCGCTTCCCGATCCGCCGCATGCGGGTGATGGCCGAGTACGGCGGCAGCGACCCCGCGGCGATGGCCGACGACAACACCTCCGCCTTCAACTGCCGGCCGGTCACCGGAGACCCGGGCCGGCTGTCCCGGCACTCCTGGGGCGACGCGATCGACATCAACCCGGTCGAGAACCCGTACGTCGACGTCCAGGGCACCGTTCATCCCCCGAACGGCCGCACCCATCTCGACCGCGGCCGCACCGGCCCCGGGATGATCACCCCCGACGGGGTCGTGACCCGGGCCTTCCGGGAGATCGGCTGGTACTGGGGCGGCCGCTGGACCCCTCCGGACTACCAGCACTTCTCCGAGCAGGGCGGCTAGTGGTGTGGGCGGCAAAACCCTTCCGTCCCCGCCCCCGGCCGAAACAAAAGGAAAGACGCCAGGGTCCGTGGCATGAGGGGCCGGCCTCCGCCGCCCCGGGTGGA
>NZ_JBVIAH010000009.1:92059-229038 GCF_055574035.1 Streptomyces sp. NPDC030021 | reverse complement strand
CGTTCCTTCGCTCCCCCCACCCCCCCCCCACCCCCCCCCCCTCCCCCCTCCCCCCCCCCTCCCTCCCCCCCCCCCCCCCCCCCCCCCCCCCCCCCACTAGGCCGAACCAAAGGGCAGGCCGACGGTATCCGGGCCAGGAGGCGCCGGCCTCAGCCGCCCGGGGTGAAGGTGACCGGCAGGCTTTCCGGGCCGCGCAGTCCGCCGGGGCGCCGGCGGATCCCGTCCGGGTCCGTGGCGAGGGCGAGCCCGGGGAGCCGGCGCAGAACCGTGCCGATGGCGATCTGACCCTCCAGCCGGGCCAGCGGAGCCCCCAGGCAGTAGTGGATGCCGTGCCCGAACGCGAGGTGGGCGTTGTCCTGGCGGGTGATGTCCAGGCGGTCGGGGTCGGGGAACCGCTTCGGGTCGCGGTCGGCGACGGCCGAGCCGATGAGCACGGTCGCGCCGCGCGGGACGGCCACCCCGGCGATCTCCATGTCCTCGCGCGCGAACCGCGCGATGCCGGGGCTCACCGGGCCGTCGTAGCGGAGGAACTCCTCGATCGCACCCGGCAGCAGCTCCGGGTCGGAACGCAGCAGGTCGAGCTGGCCCGGGTGGGCCAGCAGCGTGGCGATGCCGGTGCCGATCAGGTTGACCGTGGTGATGTAGCCGGCGACCAGCAGCAGGAACACCATGGCGATCAACTCGTCCTCGCTCAGCCGCTGTTCGGCATCACGGGCGGTGACGAGGCCGCTGAGCAGGTCGTCGCCGGGGTGTGCCCGTTTGGCGTGGATGAGCCCGGTCAGGTAGGCGCGCATGTGCTGCCACGCCTCGTTCACGATGGCGGGATCCGGCGGCTCCGCTCCCCGCCTGAGCATCTGGTCGGTCCAGTGCTGGAAGTCGCGGCGCTCGTCCACCGGGACCCCGAGCAGTTCGCTGATCACCGTGACCGGGAGCGGAAGCGCGAAGTCGGCGACCAGGTCGGCACGTCCGGCCGGGACGACCGCGTCCAGCAGACCGTCGGTGATGGCCTGGATCCGTGGCCGCATCCCCGCCACGCGGCGGGCGGTGAACGCCTTGGAGACCAGGCGGCGCAGGCGGGTGTGGTCGGGCGGGTCGCTGCGGAGCATGTTGCTCAGCATCGAATCGCGTTCCGTTTCGGGCAGTTGCCGCAGGATCCGGCTGTCCGAGGCATCGCGTACGTCGCTGCTGAGGCGGGAGTCGGACAGGGCCGCGAGTCCGTCCTCGTAGCGCGTGACGAGCCAGGCGTCCAGGCCGCCCGCGACGACGACGCGGCGCACGGGGCCGTCCTCGCGCAGCTGCTGGTACAGGGGGAAGGGATCCGCGACGAAGGCGGGGTCGGCGTAGGGCAGAAGGGTCGGCTGCTGCTCACTCATGAGGCCTCCCGGAGCGTGTCGTCCTCGCTGTGCGAGTGAGGTTATCGGCCCGACCATCCCGATACGTCACTTTTCGGCCTCCGGCGGCGAGGTGGGGCGGAGGTGAGGCGGAGGTGAGCCGAGGTGAGGTCAGCGGAGCGATTCCCTCGGGGGCCGCTCGCGCAGGGCCCCGTAGGCGAGGAAGTAGGCCGGCAGCCGGTTCAGCCGGCGTGAGTCGGTGAGGAGCTCGGTCAGCCGCTTGGCCCGCCGAGGGTCTGCGAACGCGTCACGGCCGGCCAGCAGCGGCCCGAGGACCTTGGCGTGCGCGAGGCGCTGGAGCCCCTGGGTCGCCACAGTGGTGGGCAGGCGCCGGCACTGCACGCGGCGTACGTCCCGGAGCCCTACGGTGCCGTCGCGCAACGGGCCCACGAGGTGGCGGGCCGCGGCCACCGCGTCCTGCACGGCGAGGTTGATGCCGATGCCGAACAGCGGCGACATGGCGTGGGCGGCGTCGCCGATGCACAACAGCCCCGGGCGGTGCCAGCGGCGCAGCCGGTCGAGCCGTACGTCGAGCAGTTTGACCTCGTCCCAGGAGGTGACGGCATGGGCCCGGTCGGCCAGCCAGGGAACGGCCTCGGTGAACTGCGCCATGAACGACTCCAGGCCCTCGGTGCGGCGCCCGGCGTCGGACCCCTTGGGGATGAGCGCCGCACACTGCCAGTAGTCGCCGCGGTCGATGAGGGCGACGAACAGCCGGTCCCCGATGCCGCCGACGAGACCGCTGGGGTCCTCCTCGCGGCGCGGAACCCGGAACCACCAGGCGTCCATGGGGCACGGGAAGTCCTCCAGTCCCAGCTCGGGCAGCGCTCTGGCCAGCGAGCCGCGTCCGTCGCAGGCCACGGTCAGCGAGGCCCTGAGCTCGCCCGTGCCGCCGTCGGAGGTCCGGTACCGCACGCCCGTGACCCTGCCACGCTCGATCAGGAAGGACGTCGCCTCGGTGTTCATGCGCAGGTGGAAGGAGGACTCCCGGCCCGCTTCGTCGGCGAGCAGGTCGAGCAGGTCCCACTGCGGCACCATGGCGATGTAGTTGTACTTGCCCCGCAGCGCCCCGATGTCCCCGATCGTGACGAGGGACCGGTCCGGCCCGATGGGCAGCTGCAGCGAGCTGACCCGTCGCTGCGGCAGCCGGGCGAAGCGTTCCGCCAGGCCGATGTCGTCCAGCAGCGACAGGGTGGACGGATGTACGGTGTCCCCGCGGAAGTCGCGCAGGAAGTCGCCGTGCTTCTCCAGCACGGTCACCTCCACCCCGGCCCGGGCCAGCAACAGGGCCAGCACCATCCCGGCGGGCCCTCCTCCCACCACACAGCAGGTGGTTCGTTCCACGCAACCCACTTCCCTTCGCCGGCATCGGGTCACCCTCAGAGGACGTATACCGCACCCAGAGCGCCGGCAGCGGTAACGGCGAGGAGCCGTTGCCGCCCAGGGGGAAGAATGATCACCGGCGGCGGAACGCGTGCCGGCCTCATCACCTGCGTCGCTGACCCAGGCGCTCAAGGGGATCTCCGGTTCGGTCCCGGCCTGTTCCGCCCGGTTCTCCAGGTCCTCCAGGTCCGACCACAGGACGAAGCCCGGGCTCTCATCGGTCAGGAACTCCGCGACGATCGTGTCGAGATCGTCGGAGGCCGCGTAGAGACCGCCGAACGGCAGGGCGTCCGGGGGCACGGAGCCGGTCGAGCACCGCAGCTGCCCGGCCTGTGCGTCGTGCCATACGTAGAAGGTCGCCACCCCGCGATGGCACATCTCGGGGAGATGTGGTGAAGAGGCCCGGCGGATCGGGGCGTTGCCGCACGCGCCGGCGCCCGGACGAGGACGATGGGAGGCAAACGGTACGAAGAGAGGACCCTCATGAGGGCACGTCACTTACGCACCCTGTTGGTCGCCGGCGCTGTGGCGCTGGTCTCGCTCACCTCCACCACACCCGCTCAGGCCCTGCCCGCGTGCCCCGCCAACGCGATCTGTCTGTGGCGGTACCAGGACGGTACCGGGGAGCTCTACGTCTGGCGTGGGGGCTACGTGGACCTCCCCAGCCGGTTCGTGGACCACGTGGGGTCGTTCCGGGCCAACCGGAGCGGGGCCTTCATCGACTGGGCGACCGGGAAGGAGTGCCGACCGGTCCACAGCGGCGACTACGCGAGCAACTACAGCGGCCGCTTCGGCTCGAAGATCGACGCGGTGGGCAACAACTGCTGAGCCCGGAAGGGCGCGCGGCCGGGTGCGGCCCGAGGTCAGTAGCGCAGGGCCGTACCGGTCTGAGCCGAGACCGTGCCCGACAGTTTGTGCGTACTGCGGGCCGTTCCCTGCCCCGTGCCCTTCCCGGCGACGTCCGTGATCGTCACGACCACGGTGTCGACGAGATTGCCGCTCTCGTCCTTGAACTCGACCTGCACCGCGAAGGACTTCGTCGCGTCGTCCGTGTTGCGTGCGGTCACGGGGACCGTGGTGTATCCGTCGCCGTCGGTGGTCACCGAGCCCAAGGTCACCTCGCCCTTGGCATCGACCCCGTCCTTCACCTCGGCGAGCTTGCCCTTCGCGGCGGCAGCCGCCGATTCGGCGGCCTTCGAAGCCTCGGCCGCGGCCGACGAGACCGCCTCGCCGGCGGACTTCACCGCCGACGCCGCGCTCGACACGGCGCCCGACGGGGTGCCGCCACCGTCCGAACAGCCCGTGGCGCCGAGCGCCACCACCGACAGCACCACCGCACCTGCCGCACCAC
Source organism: Streptomyces sp. NPDC030021 (assembly GCF_055574035.1). Classification (NCBI taxonomy): domain Bacteria; kingdom Bacillati; phylum Actinomycetota; class Actinomycetes; order Kitasatosporales; family Streptomycetaceae; genus Streptomyces; species Streptomyces sp. NPDC030021. Next base: position 224,913 of record NZ_JBVIAH010000009.1, on the reverse strand, counting down.
GCATCCACGCGACCGCCGTCACCATGCCTCCACGGGTTCCGGACCTCCGGACCTCCAGTCAAAGGCCGGGCGGCCCGGATGCCCAATGGGCCGGGCATCCGGGTGAGGGCGGGGGCCTCGGAGGGCCTCAGGGGCGTCCCGCGGCGAGGCGGTGTTCGTGGACGCGCAGCTGGAGGGCGGCGAGGTCCAGCAGGGGAGTGGCCACCCCCAGCGCGCGGGCGCGCAGGGTGAGGTCGGTCAGGACGTGGTCGGCCTCCGTCGGCGCTCCGGCGACGAGGTCGCGGTACAGGGACGGGGTGAGCGGGGAGCCGGGGCTCGTGACGGTCGACGTGGTGAAGGCGAGCTCCGCCTCGGTCACCGGATGGCCCGCGGCCTCCGCCACCGCCGCGGTCTCCGAGATCAGCGCCCCGGCCAGGGCGGCCCCGCCCGGAACGGCGTTCACCTCTCCGACCGTGCCGCGCATCAGGCAGGTCAGGGCGACGAGAGTGGAGATGAAGACCCACTTGTGCCACATGGCCGCGACGATGTCCTCGGTCGCCGGTGAGTCGATGCCGGCCTCGGCCAGCACGCCGCGGATCGAGTCCGCCCGGGCCGACGGGCGTGCGTCGAGCTCGCCGGTCAGGATCACCGCGGGCGGAGCCATGCGGAGGATGTCGCCGCCGTCGCTCAAGGTGGTGACCACCTTCGCGACGCCGCCGAGGACCGCTCCGGCCCCCAGGCGCGCGACGAGCGTGTCGAGGTGGGCGACCCCGTTGAGCAGAGGCACGACGGCGGTGTCCGGGCCGACGGCGGGCTCGATGTCCGCCAGGGCCGTGTGCAGGGCGGTCGCCTTCACCGAGAGCAGGACCAGATCGTACGGTCCGCCCACGGCGCCGGCCGTCACCAGATTCGGCGTGAGGTGGAGCTCCTCTCCCTGACCCGCCACGCGCAGGCCGCGCGCCTCCAGGGCCCTCGCACGGGCCGGCCGGACCAGGAAGGAGACGTCCTGGCCCGCTGTCGCGAGCCGGGCGCCGAAGAAGCCGCCGACGGCGCCGGCGCCGACCGTGAGGATCCTCATGAAGGGGTGCCTTTCGTGGGAGGTGCGGTAGCGGGAGCGGTCAAGAGGGAGGGGAAGGGGGGCAGGGACGGGTCAGGTCCGGCCCGCACCGAGCGGGCTGTCCTCGGCGGGAGTCCGCGGGGCGCGCGGCGCGTACCGGGAGACGGCCACACCGGCCAGGCACAGCGCCCCGCCGAGGAGGGTCAGCCAGGCCGGTACCTCGCCCAGGAGGGCCCAGCTCAGCAGTACGACGATGGCCGGGACGGCGTACGTGGTCGCCCCCAGCTTTCCGGCGGGCATGCGCGCCAGGGCGTAGGTCCAGGTGGTGAAGGCGAGGGCGGTCGGCACCACACCCAGGTAGACCATGTTCAGGGTCGCGGACACCGGCGCCTCGGGCAGCTCCGTGAACAGCAGGCCCGCGAAGGGCAGGCAGGCCACGGTTCCCGTCAGGCAGGCGAAGGTGGTGACCTGCAGGGGAGTGCCGTAGGAGAGCGCGGGCTTCTGGGCGATGACGCCGGATGCGTAGGCCACTGCCGCGAGCAGGCAGAGCACGACCCCGAGCACCGAGGTGGAGCCGCCGTTCCCGGACGACATGGACAGGCCCACGACCACCGCTCCGGCGAAGGAGACGGCCATACCCACCAGGAGCCGCGGGGGCAGGGCCTCGCCGAGGAGGCGGGCCGCGAGGAGCGCCATGAGGATGGGCCCGATGTTCACGAGCAGCGACGCCGTGCCCGCGTCGACCAGTCGTTCACCCCAGTTCAGGACGATCGTGTAGCCGCAGAACCACACCACGCCGGACACCAGGATCCCGCGCCAGGCCTCGCGGGGCGGCAGGCCCTGGCGGCTGATCAGGAGCAGCACCACGAGCACCAGCGAGGCGGCCAGCAGCCGGCCCAGGGCCAGGGCGCCGGGCGAGTACGCGGCCCCCGCGCTGCGGATGGAGACGAAGGCGGAGGCCCAGGCGAACACCGTGAAGGTGACGGCGCCGACCGTGAGGACGCCGGGCGGGATCGAACTCGTGCGGAACGTCATGAGCCCACCCTACGACCCGAACATTTCGGTGTCGACCGAATTGATGCCCCCTTCGTGCCGGGAGGCAGGGCTCAGCTCCACGCCTCCGGTGTGAGCCCCAGCAGATCGCCGAAGGCCCGCTCCCCGGCATCGGTCACCTCCAGCGCCCGTCCGCCGCCCGCCGGGCGCACCACCCACTGCTCCTCCGATGCCCGCGCGCACAGCCGCGCCCCGGCGAGGCCGCCCAGGTGGCGGCGCCGCTCGGTCCAGTCCAGGCAGGAACTCGCCAGCCGCCTGCGTCCCTCGCCGGCCAGGCTGATGCCCGCCTCTGCGCACCAGAGGCGGCCGGCCTCCGTCAGTTCGAACACGTCCTGCGTGCGCAGCAGCCCGCGCCGCTCCATCGCGTCGGTCACCGCCATGCCCAGCCGCCCGGCGAAGTGGTCGTAGCAGGTCCGGGCGCGGGCCAGCGGGTCCGGCGCGGCGACCACGGGGACGGCGTGCGCCGCGTCCCGGTCCGGGACGGCGTGCGAGGCGAGCTCGTCGAGCAGGCGGGCGGTCGCGCCGTCGGCGATGCGCACGTAGCTGTGGCGGCCCTGCCGCTCGGTCACGCAGATGCCCGCGTCGAGCAGCCGGGTCAGATGGCCGCTGATGGTGGAGGGCGCCACCGAGGTGATCCGGGCCAGCTCGCCCGCGGTCCAGGCGCGGCCCTCCAGCAGCGTCATGCAGATCGCGGCCCGCGTCTCGTCGGCCAGGGCGGCGGCGAAGGCGGCCAGCAGGGCCGCGGGGGCCGCTCCGCCCGCGGACGTCGCTCCGGGATGCGTTTCGTTCATAAGTCCAGGATGCCCCATGATTTCGGCAAACAACGAACGATCTGTACGGGCTGAGGTCCACTGTCGCGACCGGGGGTCCGCCCGCCACACTGAGGGCCGGGGGCAGGACGTCCCCGTCACGAGGAGGTGGTGGGGTGGTGTCGTCGGGTGACCCCGCGGAGCGGCCGTCCCCGGTCGTACGGCCCGAGGTGTGGGACACGTACGGGCCGGCCGATCTCAGCGCCGTTCCGGTCTTCGCCGGAGGGTTCATCAACTTCGGCTACTGGAAGGCGGTGGATCTCGGGCAGCCGCTGTCGCAGGGCGACCGGATCCGCAGCGAGCAGGACCTCTACCGGCACGTACTCGATGCGGTGGCCCCTCAAGGCGGCCGGGCCGTCGAGGTCGGCTGCGGTCTCGGCCTCGGGTGCGCCCTCACGCTGGAGGAGTACGGGCCCACGGCCGTCACCGGGGTGGACATCCACCCCCAGCAGCTCCGGCGGGCCCGCGAAGCCAACTCCCCGCTCCTCGCGGCGCAGCCGCACCGGATCGGCTTCGCGCTCGGGGCCGCGGAGGACCTGCCGCTCGGCGATGCGGAGTTCGACTGCCTCTACAGCGTGGAGGCCGCCCAGCACTTCCCGGACCTGACCGCTTTCGCCCGGGAGGCGGCGAGAGTGGTGCGCCCGGGCGGCCGGGTGGCGGTCACCAGCTTCTTCACCGTGGAGGGGGCGCCCGAGCCCGCGAAGCGGCTCGCGGGGCTGCTCGACTCGTTCGCCAGCGGCCTGGACATCGCGCGGCCGGTGTCCAGGCTCGCCGGTGCCCTCGCCGAAGCCGGTTTCGCCGACGTGCGGGTCTCCTCGATCGGCCCGCAGGTCTGGCCCGGCTGGGACCGCTGGCTCGCCCGCCTCTGGGCGCCGGGGACCTGGCCCCGGAACTTCCTGGCCGCCTGGGAGCAGCAGATCCTGGACTACTACCTCGTGACCGCCACCCGCCCGTAGCCCGCGCCCCGTAAGCCCGTGGCCGGGACGACCCCGGTGTCGGTGGCCCCGCCTATTCTTCCGGCATGTCAGTGAACATCGATCTTGCTTTCACCGTCACCGGGGTCGCCGACGAACCGCAGGCCTGGGCGATCGTCCGCGCCCTGCAGGAGCTGATGTACGAGGAGGACATGGCCAACCAGGTCACGATCGGGGTGGCGGTGGACGACGGCGGCTCGTACTTCGTCTCCGGGGACTCCGACTTCCCGCTCGGCATTTCCCGCTTCTACCTGTGGCAACCGCACTTCGAGGGGGTGTTCGCGGCGACGGTCGCCGCAGTGGCGGCAGGAGCCGAGCCGGAGATCCGCTGGGGCTACCCGGACGAGGAGTACTGAGGTCCGCCCTCAGCCGGGCCGGGGCGGCGGGGGAGCCGGCGGCAGCGCCCAGCGGATCGCCCGGGTCACGGCCCGGCCGCCCGCGCGAGCGGCAAGGGGCGGTATCCGGGCGGCCGTGGGCACCTCGGCGGCCACGGCCGACTTCGCCCAGGGCGGCAGCAGATCCACGGCCGCGGCCGCCAGCAGCGCGTACGGCAACCGGGCGGCCCCGGGCAGCGGGGGATCGGTCAGCAGGAACCGGGCGGTGTCCCGGGAGGCCGCCGTCGGCCGCAGGCCGGGCCGGTACCGCGCCATCCGCAGAGCCAGCTCGCGCGCGTTCTCCGGCGGCCGGTCCGCCCCCAGCGCGCGGGCCACGCGCGCGGTGTCGGCGAGGTACGCGTCGCAGCCCGCGGGGTCCAACGGGCGTCTGCCGTACCGCTGGTGGGCCCGAAGGAAGCAGTCCGCCTCGGCGATGTGCACCCAGGTCAGCAGCTCCGGATCGTCGGCCCGGTACGGGATGCCGTCGGCCGTTCGCCCCCGGACGCGCGCGTGCACCTCCCGTACGAGGGCCACCGCCGCCTCGGCGTCGGAGCTCGTGCCGAACGTGGTGACGGCCAGGAAGGTGCTGGTGCGGTGCAGCCGTCCCCACGGGTCACCCCGGTACCCCGAGTGGGCCGCCACGGCGGCCATCGCGAGGGGGTGCAAGGACTGGAGCAGCAGGGCGGCCAGCCCGCCGACGAACATCGACGCGTCCCCGTGGACCCGCCGCACCGGCCGTTCCGGTGCGAACCACCGAGGTCCGGGCGTCGTGTGGATCCGCGCCCTGTTCCGGGGCCCGTCCGGCCCGGCGACGCGCAGGAAGACCGCCTCGCCGGCTTGCCGCCTGATCCGCTGGACCGTCGTCGCCCTAGCCATATCTCCAGTATGTGCCGGACTCGGACCCGAACCGGGCACGGTGCCCGTGCGCACCGCAGGCGCCGGGCCGCGAGTACGGCCCGGCGCCTGTGTCACCGGCACGCCCTCCGGCCGTGGATCACAGCCAGCGCGGCGGGATGATGCCGTAGTAACCGTCCAGCAGCCGCCGGTAGTCGGTGCTCTCCAGGTGCTCGTCCCGTATGAACTCCGGGGCGTCCTTGACCTGTTCCCTGGTCAGCCCGACCCGGATCCGCTTCTCCTCCACATCGATACCGGTGACGGTACCCGCGGGGAGGAGGACCTCCTTGCCGAAGATCCACGGGCCGGTGTCCACGACCAGATAGGCCGATCCCGCCTCGTCGGAGTGTTTGTCGACCTTTCCGATGCTGCCGTCGGCCGCCTCCACCTTGTAGCCGGACAGGTCCACGTCCGTGATGCGGTCAACGGTGACGCGGTAGGCCCAGACGTTCTCGGACATGACTGGAACAGCTCCCTCCATCGATCCCGTGTCGTCACGGCGCGTCTGCCCGGCGCGGCCGCGGTTACACATCCGCCCCCGATCCGGGCTGATGCCCCGTGAGACGGGGCCGGGGCAGGGCCTGGTGGGGCGAACCCCGGCGCCGGTCCGCGGCTCGGGGCTACGCTCCGCAGATGGAACGCGCAGAGGTACTCAAGCGAGTGATCGGCATCCTCACCGACGCCCAGGACATCCGCCGGGCCGCCGAGGCGGGGGAGGACGACGGGAACGGCGAGGCCGGGGAGGACGGCGCCGGGTCGCCGCCGACGGCCGGCGTGGCCACGCTGCTCCTGAACGAGATGCTGCCGTCGATCCGGGTGCCGGCCGACGCGTCTCCGCAGCAGGTGGCCGCCTTGGTGGCGGAGGCGCTCGGGCCGGCCCTGCACACCATGGTCTCGGGCTTCAGCCTGGCGTTCACCAGCCTCGCGATGGTGCACGACAGCGGGCGGACCGACATCTCCTCGATCGGGGTCCTTCAGGAGCTCGCCCTGGAGATCGAGGCAGGGACCTACGACGAGGGCCCGTAGGACCTCGCCGCCGCTCCCTGCCCCGCTCCCTGCCCCGCGGCCGTCCGGCTCCGGCGGGTCCGGCGGTGCGGCCGTCCCGCCGTCCGGCCCGACGCCGCTACTCCGGGCCGCTATTCCGGGCCGTTACTCCGCGTCGTCGTCGCCCGAACGGGTCGTCTTCCGCTCCTGCCGCCGCCTCAGTTCCTCCGGGCTCTTGCCCTCGACCCGCTTGCTGGCCTCGGGGTGTACCGGGTCCGGACCGGGGTGCTCCTGTGCCTGCTCCGCACGACCCTCTCCCGACTTCTCATGCCTGTCGTCCTTACCCTTCATGGGTGTTTCTCCCTCACGCTCGTGGATCTCACCGACCGGGACCGCCCCCGGACGCCCACCGCCTGCCCGCGAGCGGCCGGGTCGCCCTCCTCGTACGGCCCATCCTCGGCCGATCGGGGCCCGGCGGCCACGCCATGCGTCATCCGGCCCAGCAGCGGGAAGGCGCCCCGCATGCCGGAAACGATCAGCAGCCTCGCCACCCGGGTCGCACGCCGCCGCCGTGAGCCGGTCGCCGTCCAGGCCCTGCGGTCCACCGCCGCCGCCGTGATCAGCTACGTCGTCGCGCTCCACCTGAGCAGCGAGCCGAGCCCGCTGACCGCCCCGCTGACCGCGCTCCTCGTCGTCCAGGTCACCCTGTACTCCACCCTCACCACCAGCATCCGCCGGGTGAACTCCGTGGTCGTCGGCGTGCTGATCGCGATCGGCTTCAGCGCCCTGGTCGGTCTGACCTGGTGGAGCCTCGGCCTGCTGATCCTCGCCTCCCTGGTCGTGGGCCACCTGGTGCGCGTGGACGAGTTCGTGCCCGAGGTCGCGATCAGCGCCATGCTCGTCCTCGGCGTCACCCAGGTCGCGGACACCGCCTGGGACCGGGTCCTGGAAACGGTCATCGGTGCGGTGGTCGGGCTGCTGGTCAACCTGCTCCTGGCGCCACCCCTGTGGGTCGGCCCGGCCGGCGCCGCGATCACCGACCTCGCCGGGCGCATGAGCCGGCTGCTCGACCACCTCGGCGAGGAACCCTCCGGACCGGCCCGGGTCGAGCAGGCCGCGGCCCGGCTGCACGAGGCACGCCGCCTCGACAACGACATCGCCCAGGTCGATGCCGCCCTCCGGCAGGCCGAGGACAGCCTCCGGCTCAATCCGCGGGTCAAGGAGGGGCTGCTCTTCAGGCTGGTGCTGCGCACCGGCCTGGACACCCTGGAGATCTGCGCGGTCGTGCTCCGCGTGGCCTGCCGCACGCTGACCGACCTGGCCCGGGCCCGCCCCGACGGTCCGCTCTTCGACCCCGCGACCGCGGCCGCGCTGGGGCAGGTGACGCGCCACACGGCCATCGCGGTGGAAAGCTTCGCCCAGCTGATCACCGCACAGGTCAGTGCCAACGCGGAAGACGCGGAGGCCCGCCTGACCGGCGAACTGGCCGTCGCCCGGGCCCACCGCGACCGGCTCGCGGTCCTGCTGCTGGCCTCCGCCCGCGAGGACCCGGCACACTGGCAGCTGAGCGGCGCGCTGCTCAGCGAGATCGACCGGGTCCTGGACGAGCTGGGCGTGGACAAGCGCTCCCAGCGCCTGCTGGAGGAACTCGACCAGCACACCCGTACCCGGCGCAGGCGCTGGAAGCCGCTGAGGCGGACGCGGCAGGGCCGTGGGTGAGGGAAGGCAGGGCTCATGGTGCACGTACTGGGCAGCAGGGTTCTGCTGCGCCCCACCGACCCCGAACGCTCGCGCGTCTTCTACGGCGACACCCTCGGGCTGGCCGTCCACCGCGAGTTCGGCACCGGCCCCGACCGCGGCACGGTCTACTTCCTCGGCGGCGGCTTCCTCGAACTGTCCGGCCGCGCCGAGGCCCCGCCCGCGCCGGGCCTGCGGTTGTGGCTCCAGGTCCAGGACGTGCAGGCGGCGTACGAGGAACTGCGCGGCCGGGGCGCCGAGGTGGTGCGGCCTCCCGAGCGCGAACCCTGGGGTCTGATCGAGATGTGGATCGCCGACCCCGACGGCGTGCGGATCGCCGTGGTCGAGGTTCCCTCCGATCACCCCCTGCGCTTCCGCCCCTGATCCAAGGCCCGCCCCGGGATCGCCGCGGCGCGCCCGGACGGGGCCTATCGGGCGCTCCCGAGGTCGCGGTCGGACTCGGCTCCTTCGAGCATCAGGGTGGTCTCCTCGATGCGGCTGAAGCGGCCGTCGGGCGCGAACTCGCCGAACAGGTAGACCTCGGTGCGTACCGTCGAACCGTCCGTCTTCGCGATGTGGACGGTGTGCCGGTCGGCGTACTTGCCGCCGTCGTACAGCTCCTCGTGGACCTCGACGTGGCCGTGGTCGACGACAGTGCGCAGGTGGGCGATGTGCTCGATGAAGCCGGCCCGGTCCGCCCACCGGCCGTCCGTGCGCTGACGGTACTCCGGGGCGAAGTGGCGGTCGGCGGCCTCCTGGACGGTGAGGTCGCGGTTGAGGAGCAGGTCGGTGAGGGCGGCCGTGATACCGGTGCGAGTCATGGGACTGCCTTTCGATGCGTAGCAGGTCGGCAATGCGTGCGCGGCGCACGCACTTCGGCAACCGTAGCAGTGATGCGTGCGCAGCGCACGCTATTCTTCTGTCGTGGACAACGAGACCGGGAACGAGATCGCAGACGCGCTGGGCATCCTGCTCAAGCGCACGACCCGCACGCACCTGCACCAGCGGCTCACGGAAGGCATGGGTGAGGCCGTGGACGCCGTGACCTACCCCGTGCTCAGCGCCCTGGCCCGGAGCGGCTCCCGCAGTGCGGCGGACCTGGCCCAGGAGGTGGGGGTCGACCGCTCCGGCGTGACCCGCCGTGCCTCCCGGCTGGAGGCCGCAGGCCTCATCCGCCGCGAACCGGACCCCACCGACCGGCGCGCGCACCTCCTCGTCCTGACCGGCGAAGGGCGGCTGGTCGTCGCAGAGCTGCGTGCGCGCCTGGCGGACCACATCACGGCGAGCCTGTCCTCCTGGCCCCCGGGCGAGGCCGAGACATTCGCCCGCCACCTGCGCCGCTTCACGGTCGAAGGCCCGTTCGCGTAGACGGCCCTGGGAGCCGCGAACGGCGGCGGTGTTAGCTTCTTCCCCGTGATGGAGCATCAGGACGAGACCAGGGCGGCCTACGACGGGGTCGTCGAGCTCTATGCGTCGATGTTCGCCGGCCGGCTGGAGGAGCAGCCGTTCTCGCGGGCCATGCTCGGCACCTTCGCCGAGCTGGTGCGCGGGACGGGGAACCCGCGGACGGCCGACATCGGGTGCGGGCCCGGGCATCTGACGGCCATGCTCCACGAGCTGGAGCTGGACGCCTTCGGTCTCGACCTCTCCCCGGGCATGGTCGACCATGCCCGGCGGGCCCATCCGGGGCTGCGGTTCGACGAGGCGCGGATGGAGGACCTGCCGGTCGGGGACGGCGCGCTCGGCGGTGTGCTGGCCCACTACTCGATGATCCATACGCCGCCCGGCGAACTGCCCGCGCTGCTCGCCGAGCAGGCGCGTGTGATGGCGCGAGGGGGCCTGCTCCTGGTCTCGTTCTTCGCGACCGACGGACCGGAGCCGGTCCGCTTCGACCACAAGGTGACGCCCGCCTACAGCTGGCCGGTGGACCGGTTCGCCGAGTTGCTGGCCGGGGCCGGGTTCACCACCTTCGCCCGGCTGCTCCACGATCCGGCCTCCGAGCGGGGGTTCCTCGACGCCCACCTGCTGGCCCGCCTCGACCAGGACCCGGATGCGGATGGCCCGACGGCGTCACGGCGTTCGTCCGCGGTGTAGTCCGCGCGCAGGCCGAACGAATCCGATCAGCGGTGCGGACGGACAAGGCGAGGCGTCAGCCGAGGAGCCCCGCACCGGCCGGTGCCGTCAGCCGTTCCAGCTCCTCCAGGCGCTCGCGCGACTCCTGGTCCAGCGGTACGTACGTCACGAGCCTCGGGCCGGTGCGCGGTCCGAGCCACAGGTTGTTGTGTTCCAGGTACAGCATGCCCACGTGCGCGTTGCGGATGTACTTCGACTTCGCGACCTGCCCGCCGACCACCTCGTGGCGGGCCCACACCTCCCGGAACTCCGCCGACGCCCCCTCCAGCCGGGCCAGCAGCGTCTTCCACGCGGGCTCCGCCAGGTGCTCGGCCATCGCCGCCCGGAACCTCGCCGCCATGATCCGGTGCGTGCTCGGCAGGTCGACCACCGATTCCTGCCACTCCGGGTCGGTGAAGGCGAGCCACATGCAGTTGCGCTCATCCGGCCGCTTGCTGTCCAGGTCGCCGAGCAGGCGCCCGTAGGTGGCGTTGTAGGCGACGATGTCGTACCGGCTGTTCTGGACGCACGCCGGGATGTGGCCCAGCTGGTCGATGATGGCCCGCACGGACGGCGTCACGCTGGGGCAGACCGCAGGCTGCACCGGGTCGAGGCTCCCGGCCAGCGAGAACAGGTGCTCCCGCTCGCTCACATCGAGCAGCAGTGCCCGCGCGACCGCGTCCAGCACCTGCCCCGACACCTGGATGTCGCGCGCCTGCTCCAGCCACGTGTACCAGGTCACGCCCACCGACGACAGGTGCGCGACCTCCTCACGGCGCAGCCCCGGGGTCCGTCGGCGCGGCCCGCGCACCAGCCCGACCTGCTCGGGAGTGATCCGCTCACGGCGGGTGCGCAGGAACTCGGCCAGCTCGTGCCGCCGAACATCGCTTCCAGGAGCAACAGTGGTCATGATCCCAGCCTGCCGCACCGCCCATCCTGTTGCCAGGTAGTCCTGGTACCTGGATAACGACACTCTGGTACCCGTCTGACAGCCGGGAGATCGTCGGAGGGTGACTCAGATCCCTGTACGCAGCAACCCTGTACGCAGCAACCCCGTGCACGGCGACCCCGTGCACAGCGTTTCCGTTCGCAGTGCCCCCGTCCGCAGTGCCCCCGCGCCTCACCTGAGCGGCCTCGGCCTGTTCACCGTGCTCCTGGGCGCGGCCCTGCCCCTGATCGACTTCTTCATCGTCAACGTCGCGCTCCCGTCCATCGAGCACGACCTCGCCGCGGGCCCCGCCCTCCTGGAGCTGGTCGTCGGCGGCTACGGCGTCGCGTACGCCGTCCTGCTGGTCCTCGGCGGGCGCGTCGGCGACAGCCTCGGCCGCCGCCGGCTGTTCCTCATCGGCATGGCCGCCTTCGGCGTCACCTCGCTCGCCTGCGGCCTCGCCCCGAACGCCTGGGCCCTCGTCGCCGCCCGCGTCGCCCAGGGCGCGTCCGCCGCCCTCATGCTGCCGCAGGTGCTCGCCACCATCCAGGCCACCACCGAGGGCCCCCGCCGGGCCCACGCCATGAGCCTGTACGGGGCCACCGGGGGCCTGTCCATGGTCGCCGGGCAGATCCTCGGCGGCGTCCTGGTCGCCGCGGACCTCGGCGGAACCGGCTGGCGCGCGGTGTTCCTGGTCAACGTTCCCGTGGTGCTCCTCGGGCTGCTCCTGGCCGTGCGCACCGTCCCGGACACCCGGTCCGGCCGGCCCGCGGCCGTGGACGTGCCCGGCACCCTGCTGCTCGCGCTGTCGCTGGTCTCGCTGCTGCTGCCGCTGACCGAGGGGCGGGCCGCTGGCTGGCCGCTGTGGACCTGGATCTCGCTGGGCGTGTTCCCCGTCGCCGCCGCGGCGTTCTACTTCACCGAGCGCCGGGCCGACCGTAAGGGGCACACCCCGCTGGTGCCGCCGAGCCTGCTGAGGCTGGAGTCGCTGAGGCGCAGCCTGGCACTCCTGATGCCGTTCTCCGTCGGCTTCGGCGGCTTCATGTTCGTCCTCGCCGTGACCCTCCAACAAGGCCTGGACATGGGCCCGGTGACGGCGGGCCTGGCGCTGGCGCCGATGGCCGTCGCCTTCTTCGGAGCCTCACTGGCCGGTCCGCGCCTGATCACCCGCTTCGGCAGCCGGATCGTCACCGCCGGAGGCGTCATCCAGGCCGCCGGGATCGCCCTCCTGCTGGCCACCCTGCGGCACGGCTGGCCGGACCTCGGCGTGGCCGTACTAGCTCCGGGCATTGCCCTGGCAGGACTGGGGCAGGGCTTCCAGATGCCGGTGCTGATGCGCCTGACGCTCTCGGACGTTCCCGCAGACCGGGCCGGGGCGGGCAGCGGCGTCATGATCACCGCCCAGCAGTCCGCCGTGGCGCTCGGCGTCGCCACGCTCGGCAGCCTCTTCCTCGCGCTGGTTCCGACGGCCGGCATGCGTGCGGCCGTGTCCACCACCCTGCTCGTCCAGCTCGGCCTCATCGCGCTGACCGTCCTGCTCAGCCTCCGCCTTCCCCGTATGCGCTGAGCGAGCGGCAGGGACACGGAGCACCGGTGCGGCCGGGCACGTACGCCGAAGCGCCCGCGCGCGGCCGGTCCGTTCACCGGGACCGGTGATCAGGACCTACCGCGCGCGGGCGCCGGGCGCGCCCCCACCGGGGACCGCTGTCGGTTCAGCCCGCGGCGAGGAGCGTGAGCGTGTCGATCACGCGGTTCGAGAAGCCCCACTCGTTGTCGTACCAGGCGACCACCTTGACGTGGCGGCCGTCGACACGGGTGAGCTCCGAGTCGAAGATCGACGAGGCGGGGTTGCCCGTGATGTCGGAGGACACGAGCGGGTCGTCGGAGTACTCCAGCACGCCGGCCAGCGGTCCCTGCGCCGCGGTGCGGTAGGCCTCGAGGATCTCCTCGCGCGTCACGTCGCGCGCGACGGTGGTGTTGAGCTCGACGATCGAGCCCACCGGGACCGGCACGCGGATGGAGTCGCCCGACAGCTTGCCGTCGAGCTGCGGCAGTACGAGGCCGATCGCCTTCGCGGCGCCGGTCGAGGTCGGCACGATGTTGACGCCGGCGGCGCGGGCACGGCGGGGGTCGCGGTGCGGGCCGTCCTGCAGGTTCTGCTCCTGCGTGTAGGCGTGCACGGTGGTCATGAACCCGTGCTCGATGCCCGCGAGCTCGTCGAGCACGGCGGCCAGCGGGGCGAGCGCGTTGGTGGTGCAGGACGCGTTCGAGACGATCGTGTGCAGGGCCGGGTCGTACGCGTCGGTGTTGACACCGTACGCGAGCGTGACGTCGGCGCCGTCGGACGGAGCGCTGACGAGCACCTTGCGCGCGCCGGCCTTGATGTGGCCGCGGGCGGCCTCGGCCGAGGTGAAGCGGCCGGTCGCCTCCAGTACGAGGTCGACCTCCAGCTCGGCCCAGGGCAGCTGCTCCGGCGAGCGCTCGGCCAGCACCGTGATCCGGTGTCCGTCGACGACGAGCACGTTCCCCTCGACGGTCACCGGGCGGCCGAGGCGGCCGGACGTGGTGTCGTACGCGAGCAGCCGCGCGAGGGTGGCGGGCTCCGTCAGGTCGTTGACGGCCACGACCTCGAGGTCGGTGTCGCGCTCGAGGAGCGCACGCAGCACGTTGCGTCCGATGCGGCCGAATCCGTTGATGGCAATGCGAGTCATGACGATGTCCCTTTCGTTCGCCATCAGGTTCGCTGCCGGTCACCCTCCGCGACAGCGGCGAGATCGCCATGGTTCGTAAGGATCTCGCCACCGGCGGTCCCGGGCTATTCGCCCTGGGCGAAGGTGCGCCGGTACTCGGTCGGGGTGGTGCCGAGGATGCGGTGGAAGTGCAGGCGAAGATTCGCGCCGGTGCCGAGGCCGACATCGTCCGCGATCTGCTCGACGCTGCGCTCCGAACGCTCCAGCAGCTCCCGTGCCACGTCGATCCGGGCTCGCATGACCCACTGCATCGGCGTGTACCCGGTGTCCTCGGCGAAGCGCCGCGAGAAGGTCCGGGGCGATACCCCCGCGTGCTGGGCCAGCGCCTCCAGGGTGAGCGGTTCGCCCAGCTGGTGCAGCGCCCACTCACGGGTGGCGGCGAACCGCTCGCCGAGCGGCTCGGGCACGCTGCGCGGCACGTATTGTGCCTGGCCGCCGCTGCGGTAGGGGGCCGCGACCAGGCGCCGGGCCGCATGGTTGGAGGCGGCCACGCCGAGGTCGCGGCGCAGGATGTGTAGGCACAGGTCGATGCCCGAGGCGGCGCCGGCCGAGGTGAGCACGCTGCCCTCGTCGACGAACAGGACGTTCTCGTCGAGCCGGATGAGCGGATGTTTCGCGGCGAGGGCCCGCGCGTAGTGCCAGTGGGTCGTGGCGCGCTTGCCGTCGAGCAGACCGGTGGCGGCGAGCGCGAACGCGCCGGTCGAGATGGCGGCGAGCCGCGCCCCCCGCTCGTGCGCGGCGATCAGCGCGTCGATGACCGCCCGCGGCGGGTCCTCGCGGTCGGGGAAGCGGTAGCCGGGGACGAAGACGATGTCGGCCCACGCGAGCGCGTCGAGCCCGTGGGTGACGTGGTACGACAGGCCGTCGCCACCGGTGACGAGGCCGGGAGCAGCGCCGCAGACCCGTACCTCGTACGGCATGCTCGCGCGGGTCGTGAACACCTGCGCGGGGATTCCGACGTCGAGGGGCTTGGCGCCCTCCAGGACGAGGACGGCTACACGGTGGAGGCGGGAGCGGGGCGGCACGGGATTCAGGGTACGGCGGGGGAGGGGACGGTCCGTGTCCGGCCGCCCCAGGCCTCCCACCGGCAGGCCGCACGGCCGATGCCCGGGTGCCATGGGCATGCCCCGCGTCGCTCCCGGCGCGGCTGGTGCGCCGAGAGCGTCGCGGCCGGCGTTACAGCTGCCGGGCGATGAGGTCCAGGTCCCCGCGGGTGAAACCCGGACCGTCGGAGCCGTCGGGGGCGAACGACTCGATGACGGCCTCGACGGCCGGAGCCGCGTCCGTTCCGTTCACCTCGGTGAACTGCACGTTGTAGAAGACGAGCCGGCCGTCGACCTCCTCGTTGGCGATCTCCAGCACCTCGTCGAGCCACTCGGCCGCCTTGGCCACGTTGCCCAGCGTGCGGTCCAGTTCACGCAGACAGCTGCGCCCGATGCCCGGCAGCAGCGTCGTGGCGAGGGCCGTGGCATCGGCGAAGGTGCGCACGTCGGGCCAGAAGGTGTTGATCGGCCGGGGCCGGGACGCGTCAGTGAAGTCGAAGAACGTGAGCGTGTGGCGTACGCACACGTGGTGCACGTTCTCCTCGGCCGCCGTCAGCCGCAGGGTGACCTGCCGCCCGCCCACGGTGGCGCGGACCGTGGCGGTCGCGGCGGCGGCCCCGGAGGCGGCGTACGCCGCGATCGACGGCGCGTTCGACCGGGCCGCGGCGAAGAGGCGCCGGCCCTGCTCGGGCGTCGGGAACGGCGTCAGGCCCTTGCGCAGGTTCTGCTTGGTCGTGGAGTCGTACACCCACTGCTCGCGCAGCGGCGGGTACAGCACCCGCTCACCGCGCTCGATCCGTTCGGCGGCGGTGTGCGCGGTCTGCAGGTGCCGGTGCAGGGTGGTCCAGAGCGCGGCGTCGTACACGCCGCGTCCGTTGTCCGCGCCGGCGGCGGTCAGCCAGGCGGTCTCCAGTTCCTTGAGCGCGACCGACACGGCGTCCATCCGACGGGTGCCCGGGCCGCCCGGCACCGACTCCGTGTCGGGGTCGAAGTTCATGCCCGGGTCGTTGGCCGGGCTCTGCGGGCCGAGCGACACCATCAGCGGCAGGTTCCACAGCAGCCGGTGCGGGTTGGGGCTGCCGCTGTGCCCCGCCATGGCCACGGCCTCGGCGACGCTCTCGCCGGCCACCGCCCAGCACAGATTCCAGAACGCCCGCGCCGCCCCCTGGAGCTGCGGGTTCTGCGCGTTCCAGGCCGGGGTGAGCTGCTCGGCGATCGAGCTGAGTCGCTCCTTGGAGATCTTGTGGTGCAGTGCACCGGATTTCCACTCGGCGGGTAACGCGTAGGCCGACTTGCCGTCGTTCAGCGGTTTGACGGCCCATTTGGTCTTGTCCGGGACCTCTCGGGCGGTGCTCGGTGGTGGCGCCGGCCTGCCGGCCACCGGTGACGTCGTCATGGCACTCCCTCCGCGGCCCACCGAGAGCGGGCCGGCCCCATCTTCGGGTCCTCGGGGAACGGGCGTCCACCGGTTCCGGTGCATTGGGAAGGGTGGGACGAGGGAGGAAAACGGAGGGCCGCGACAGGGAGCCGCCCGTTACGATCGGGCCTTCACCCGATCATGGCGGTCCGACGGAGGCACCGATGACACAGGCCCCTTCGCGGACCCCCGCCCACCCCGAACGGCTGGACCAAGGACACCCGTTCCGCCAGTGGAAGACCTGGCGCATACCCGGCACCGAGCTGACCCTCACCGGGTACTCGCGCGCCAACGACAAGACGTTCTTCCACATCCCCGAACTGCGCTGCGCGCTCGACGCCGGACTGGCGGAAGGGCGTCAGCCGGAAACCGTCTTCCTCACCCACACGCACCACGACCATTCAAAGGACCTCGACTACCTCGCGGTCAGGCCCGGCGGAGTCGACATCCACCTGCCCGCCGCGGCGGCGCCGTACGTGGAGAGTTTTCTGCGGGCCTCCGCCGAACTGAACCACGCCACCGGCTACGATCCGGCCCTCGCCGAGGGCTGCCGGCTCCACGGGGTACGCGGCGGCGACGAGTTCACCTTCGGACGCCGCGGCCACCACGTACGGGTGGTGGAGTGCGTGCACAAGGTGCCTTGCGTGGGATACGCGTTCGCCGAACGCCGCAAGGCCCTGCTGCCCGAGTACGAGGAACTGCGGCACACCCTCGCCGGACAGGGCCGGACCGCGGAGTTCGGCCGCATCCTGGCGCAGCGCCGCAAGGAGGGCGCCGAGGTCGAACGAGAGGTGCGCAGGCCGCTGTTCGCCTTCCTCGGCGACACCCACGTGAGCGTCTTCGAGGACAACCCGTGGCTCTTCGAGTACCCGGTGATCATCACCGAGTGCACGTTTCTCGACGACGCCGAACTGGAGCGGGCCGACCGGGTCGGACACACCGTCTGGAGCCGGCTGAAGCCCGTCGTCGAGGCCCACCCGGACACCCTGTTCGTCCTCACCCACTTCAGCCTGCGTCACTCGGACCAGGACGTCCTGGACTTCTTCCACGACGAGCGGCCCGGCAACGTACTGCTGTGGGCGCACCCGGACAGCCGGCTGCCCGAGCAGCACCAGCACGGCTGACCGCCGCGGTCCGCCGTTCCCGGGCCCCCCGGGTCAGGCCCCCGCCAGCGCGTCCCGCAGCCTCCGTGCCTGCCTGAGCAGTTGGGAGGAACCCGGTCGCCCGGCGAGCGCCGTCACCTCGGGCAGCTCGCCGCGCGCGCCCGACAGCCGGGCGGAGTCCGCCGCGACGGCCAGCAGAGCCCCGTGCACCTGAGGCCGGGTACGGGCCAGCAGACCGGGGAGGGCGCCGGCCAGGACCGCCCAGACGGCCCCGGCGCCCTCCGGTACGGTGACGGCCGCCCGCAGTGACCCGGTCAGCAGGGGCACCCTCAGCGTGCCGAGCCCCACGAGTTCGGTCAGCTCCCGTCCCAGCAGCTCGCCGTCCAGCCGGCCCCGCGAGGCCAGCACCACCAGCGCCCTTACGGCGGCCTCCCGGTCGCGCTCGGGGACGGAGGCGAGCCCGTAGGCCACGGCCAGATGCACGGCGGGCCCGGCCGGGCCGTCGGCCGAGGCCAGCGCCTCCAGGAAGGCGGGGGATCCACAGCCGTCCTGGTCGGCCGCCGACGCGACACCCGTCAGCAGGCGGGCCGCGGCTATCTCCGGGTGCCAGGGCAGGGTCGCGACCGTGTGGGCGTCCCGGTGGTCCGGCAGGGACCAGTGCGGACAGGAGAGGTGCGGCTCGAACGTCCGGAACAGTGACCAGAACTGCCGGGGGAACGCGCCGCGGCCTTCGACGGCCTCGTGCCCGACCAGGATCCGGCGGCCGATGCGTGCTCCCCGGCGCCGGCTGGGACGCTCGGCCTCACCCGCTTCGCGCTCCCGCCACCACGCCGGCATGGGCAGCCCCCCCTGCCGCAGCCAGGCGGCCACCCGGGGCCCCTCCGCCAGTTCCAGCCTCTCGGCGGCGCGCACCACTTCGGGGTCCACCCGGCCGCCGCAGCGCAGCAGCGCCTGCCCCAGGTCCGCCGGTCCGGGCCGGACGCCGAGGCGCTCGTACTCCGCGAGCCGCTCGACCAGCTCGTACGGCTCCACCGCGCCCGTCGGCCCGCTCGGTACGGAGAGCAGGAACGGCACGGGGTCACCGGCCCGCAACCGTGCGGCGACCTCGCCGGTGCGCGCGCCCGCTATGTAGTCCAGCGCCACGTGCTGGCACAGTTCGAGCCAGCCCGCCCCGGCGCTCTCCCAGGACTCCTCCGCCCGTACCGGACCGACCGCCGCGCCGACGATGCCCGCTGTGCAGCGCACCTGCGCGTGCGGCTTCACCTTGAACTCGCGCGGGAGGGAGCCCAGGGCGGCGGCCAGTGCCTCCCGGTCGCGGAAGCTGTGGCTCACCACGGCGTTGAGCACCCGTTCGAACGGCACCACGCCGGGGTCGTGGCGACCGGCCAGCACGGCCGCGACCTCGTCGGCGAGCGCACCCGGTGACGGTACGGCGAATTCCCCCTTGATCATGTGATGCAGGCTAGACCCTGCCACTGACAGTGCCGCCGCCTGCGTGGTGGAGTCAGAGCGGGTCGCCGAGGGGCCCGTACTCCGCCTCCAGATTCCTGGCCCAGTGCGCGGCGAAGTCGGGCTGGGTGCCGTCGGCATCCGTGAACCCGTACTCCTTGTAGAGATCCCAGGTGGCCAGCGCCCGGCCGGTCCTGGCCATGACGTCCGGGTCGGCCGCCAGGGCCGCGACCGCCCGCCCCAGATAGGCGGGAGTCTCGGAGTGGGCGAAGTTCGGGTCCTTGGCGGCGCCGTCACGCCAGTTGGCCTCGGTGACGCCGAAATGCTCCAGCAGTGCCTCCGAGCGCAGGAACCCCGGTGTCAGGGAGACGGCCGCGACGCCGTGCGGCCGCAGCTCGGCCGCCTGCGCGACGGCCAGCCGGATCACCGCCGACTTCGCCATGTCGTAGAAGAAGGAGCCGCGGTAGCGGGCGGTGTTGCCGTCGGTGACCTCCACGACCAGGCCGCTCTTGCGGGCGACCATGAGGGGCAGCGCGTACCGGCTGGTGATCACGTGGGTCTCCACCGCCCGGCGCAGGAGGCGCAGGCCCTGGTCCAAGTCTTGCTCCCACAGGGGGTGTTCCCAGTCGGTGAGCGGGTCGCCGCCCCAGACGGAGTTGACCAGGACGTCGAGTCGGCCGTCCTGCTCCGCCGCGATCCGCGCCACGAGGGCCCGTACCTCTTCCGGGTCGCTGTGGTCGGTGCGGACCGCGACGCCCACACCGCCGGCGGCGGTGATCCTCTCGGCCGTCTCCTCGATGGTCTCGGGGCGATCGAGGTCGGAGCGCCGCGCTCCGCTGCTGCGGCCGGTCACGTAGACGGTCGCGCCGGCGGCTCCGAGCTCGATGGCGATCCCCCGCCCGCCGCCCCGTGTGCCGCCCGCGACCAGCGCGACCTTTCCGGCGAGCTGTCGCGTGTTCGTCGTCATCTCTTCTCCAGGTCTTCCAGCGGATTCTTCACGAGGCGGCGGTGGCGGTGGTGGTGGCGACATGAGGGGCCAGCACGGCGTCGAGTCCGTGCCGGACGCGCTGGACGAGGGTGCCCCGGCGGTCGAGTGCCCAGCTGAGACCCGTGCCGGAGGTGACGGCCTGCACGGTCGCGGTCAGCGCCTCGACATCCGTCGTGGCACGGAGCTCGCGGGTGGAAACGGCCTGCGCCAGCAGCGTTCCGACCGCCCGACGCTGCGCCTCGTGCACGGCGAGGGCCCGCTCGTGCAGTTCGGGATCCGTGAGATCCATGCACAGGAACGCCAGATGGTTGGCGTAGGTCTCCGGAGAGACCATCGGAGCCGTCCACTCCGCGAGCAGGGCGGCCAGGGCCCCAAGAGCCGAGCCCTGCTCCCCGCGGATCCGGTCGGGCAGCGCGTCCGTGTCCCGCACGGACCGGTCGGCCAGTGCCAGGATCAGGCCGCGCTTGGAGCCGAACCGCTGAACGAGCGTGCCGGGCACCAGACCGACCTCGCGGGCCACCGCCGCCAGAGTCAGCCCGGAAGGCCCCAGCCGTCCCATCACCTCGACCGCCGCACGCAGGATCACCGCGTCTTCCACCCCACGGGGACGTCCGGCCACTGTCGCTCCTCTTTAATAAATGCACGTGCATTTATTAAAGCATGCGAGGGTGCGGGTCGTCCGCGACCTGGCCCGCGCCCCTCACAGGACCTAACGTTGGTCCATGATCGATATGCCGTCACGGGTCGAACTGCGCCCGCTCACCCCCTCCGACCAGGACGAGTTCTGCACGCTCGTGCGGGCCAGCTCCGAGCTCCACCGGCCATGGATGCAGCTCCCCGCGACCGCGGAGGAGTTCCAGGTCTGGACGCGCCGCTTCGACGACGGCGCCAACCTGGGCTTTCTGGTCCGTGTCCGGGAGACCGGCGCAGCCGTCGGCATGGTCAACATCAACTCGGTCATCCGGGGCCGCTACCAGGGCGCGTCCCTCGGCTACGCGGCCTTCGCCCCGTCCGCGGGGCGCGGGTACATGACCGAAGGGGTCGCCGCCACCCTGCGGCACGCCTTCACCGACCTGCGGCTCCACCGGCTGGAGGCCAACATCCAGCCGGCGAACGAGGCATCCCTGGCCCTGGTCCGGCGGCTGGGCTTCCGCTACGAGGGGCTCTCGCCCGCCTACCTCTACATCGACGGCGACTGGCGCGACCACGAACGCTGGGCCATCACCGCACCGAACCCCTGGACACCCGATCCGTCCCTCCCCGAGGTCTGAGGCGTTCTACGGCGAGCCGGCCGGCAGCCGGCGCTGGTGGTCCCGCGCCGGTTCGTCGTAGTACTTGTCCGACCAGTGCCCGGCGATGAGCGGCACCGGGGCTTCGACACCCGTCTCGGGGCCGGGCGTCGGCTGGTGCGCGGCCAGGCGGAGCGAGTCCCGGAAGCGGTGGTGGTTGAACAGGCGGGAGAACTCGGTGAAATGGATCTCCGCGAGGCCGTGGTCGCCCCGGATCACCAGCATGTTCTCGTCGTTCCTGTTCGCAGAGGGATTGCTGAAGTTGGCCGAGCCGCTCACCACGATCGGATCGTCGCCGAGCGGGTCGATCAGCGGGTACCTCGTGTGCAGCTACTCGATGTTTTCGGAGAACGGGTTGTCGTGCTCGGCCGCCCAGCCCGCGAGGCCACCCTCTTCGACGAGGCCGCAGGCCACCAGCTCCGTCTCGGGATCGGTGACCCGGCGATGGCCTGTACGTGCAATGGACCGGAACTGCTCTGCACCCTCATGTCCGCGCCTCCCGGTACCCGGGGCCGTCTTCCGGAGCGAGCTCGATCTTCAGCTTCACCCCGCGCCGGGCCGAGCGCATTCCGGCGCGGGAGCGCCGCCCCCGTTGCTCAGTACCACCGCCAGCCGGCCGCCGGGAGGGCGACCGCCAGGGCGGCCGCGGCGAGTACCGCGGCGGCGAGCTGCGTGGGGCGCCGCGGCTTGCGGGCCAGCCTCTCCGTCATGACGATCCCGGTGAGCACGGCCATCCACGCGAACATCCCGCTCCCGCTCCTGCCGCTCGCCACGGCCATCACCAGCATCATCGCCCAGCACGAACGCAGGCACGCGCCTCCCTGGCGCAGCCCGAAGCGGCCGGCCCCCGCCACCGCGCGCCAGCCGGCCGGCGGCAACGGGGAGGAACGGTGACAGTCGCGCAGGGCGCGCCGCTTGTGGACGGTCAGCTGCCAGGCGGCGGCGAGGACGAGCGCGCAGGCGAGTACGACGTCGTCCGGCAGCCGCGCCCACAGCGGTGCCGCCCCCAGGAGCAGTGCGCCGTACCCGATCCAGACCGCCAGGTAGACGGCCGCGAACGTGGCCATCGCGCGCTGCCGGCGCCGTCGCAGGCTGTTCGTGCCCACGTGCGCGAGCGCGGGGACGGCCGCCGGCAGCATCATCGCGACGCTCATCAGCGCCCACATCCCCAGATCCCCGGAACCGGCGGCGCCGTGGGCCGCGTGCGCCGTGGACACGTGGTGGTGCGAGGTCCCGGTAACGAGGGTGCGGCCGGCGCCGTCGGCACCGTGCGCCCCGCCCGTTACGGCCGTCACGGCCGGTGCGGCCAGGGCGATCCAGACGGCGACGGCCACCAGCTCGAAGCCGAGCGAGACACGCGGCCGCAGCAACCGCCGCACGGGCGCCGTCCACGGGGACCGGGTCCGGGCCGCGGCGTGCGTCGTCATCAGGTGTAGCCGAGGCTGACCCGCCCGATCTCGACCGGAGGGTCCTCGGTCTCCGCGTCGGCCGGCCCGTGCGCGCCGAGCGGAAGGAACGTCACGCGCAGCGCACGGTCGTCCCACGCGTTCTCCGCCACCAGCCTGCGCACGAGCGGGGTGATCTCGACGGTCACCCGCAGACCGTGCGGGTGCTCGTCGCCGCGGGGATCCTGGGCCCGCTCGATGCCGAAGAAGGACAGGTTGCCCACCCGGTGGCTCTCCGCCAGTTCACGGGGGGCTCCGTCGGGCAGGTTGACGTAGATGCCGTAGACCGTGTCGGGGTTCTGCTCGCCCTCGATGTCCTCGACGTTGAGGTACACACGTCGATCGGCCTCGGGGACGGGGACACCCAGCGCCGTGCCGAGCGACCGCGTCGTCCGTTGGTCGATCGGTACGGTGACGCTCGCGGCGCGACCGACGAGTTGCACGGTCTGCTGTGACGCGCCAGCCATCTCGCGCCGCTTGGGCGGCGTCGGCCCGGACGCGTTCGGACCACTCATCGACACCTCGGGCACGGGGGAGAGGGGGGAGAGGGGGGAGAGGGGGGAGAGGGGCGGAACGGGAGGCGGCGGCGGAACCGGTACGGGCGACTCGTACGTGTACCCCAGCTGACCGGCGATGTCGACGACGGCGGAGGCCGCCAGTCTCCGCTCGCTCCCGTCGGCGTCGAAGAACCGGTACTCCTGGGTGATCCAGCGTGGGTCCGTCGGGTTGCCGTGTCCCGGGCGGCTCGCCCATTCGAACCAGAGGCGGTCGATGTTGGCGTGATGGAGCCAGAAGATCGGGTCCAGCGCCGCCGTGTCGGTTCTCCCCATCCAGCGGCCGATGTGGCTGTGCACGGCGTTGTGCGGGGTGCTCTCGACCGCTCCGTCCCGGTTCCAGAAGGCATCGCCGTCCGGAGTGATGCCACCGCCGAACTCGGCTTCGCCGACGAACTGGGTGCGCCCCATCGCATAGGCCGGGGAGGTGATCTCGAAGGGCAGGGGTTCACCCAGGTTGAGGCGGTGCGCCCGCTCGGCGAACAGCGGGTTGGCGCCGCCTTCCTCGTCCCGGAAGGCCGGCGGGATCCGGGCCTGCGACGGATCGGCGTCGTAGTCCCAGAACGGCAGCGCCCAGTCGGCCGGACCGCCCAGGTCCACGACCGCGGCGCGGACGATCCGCTCGAAGTACCAGAGGTACATGCGGTGCCAGGAGAGGAAGAACCACGAGCCGTGCCTGCAGCTGTTCCACAGCGGCTTCGGCGGTGTCTCGGACGTCCCGTGGATGGCCGCCTGGTAGGCCCAGCTCGTGGGGTCGTCCGCGTCCCGCCCCTTCATCTCGGTGACGGCTGCCGCGTAGTGCGCGAGCGTCAGGTCGTCTTCCGGCAGGGTCCACACGTTCCTGCGCACGTGTACGACCGGCTGAGGGCTCACCGCGTCCGCCTTCCGTCACGCCGGCCGTGATGCGGTTCCCGCGCTCCCGTTCCCCGCATCGCCGTGCCGCCCGTTCTCCATCGAGTGAGGTCGCGAACAAATTCGGGATGAACCCTACCCAAACGGCATTCCGTGATCGACTCGGCGCGCGGGCAGCCGGCCACTCGGGATTCGCCCGCCGGTACAGCAGCTAGGGTGCTCCGATGAACTCGCAGTCCCTGTACTTCCATCCCGATTACCTCGACGCCGTGCGGGCCGGCCGGAAGACGACCACCGTCCGCTTCCGTGACCCGGTGGAGGTGGGCCCCGTCAGCCTGGTGTTCGAGCTGGACGAAGTGGTGGCCCTGCCGGGTGTCGTCACGCAGCTCACCGAGACGACGGTCGCCCAGCTCAGCGAGCTGGACGCCCGGGCGGACGGCTTTCGTGACCTGGCCGAGCTCCATGCCCGGCTCCGGTACCACTACCCCGACATCGGGCCGGCCGACGACATCACCGTCGTGCACTTCCGGCCGGTGCGATGAGCGGGTGGCCTCGGGTGACCACGCCGGGAGGCGCCCTCGCCGAGGCCGGGTCCGGGGGACGTGCGGCGCCACGCGTCCCCCGGACGTCACCGGACTACCGGTCCTGGGAGAGCCGGACCAGCTCGGCGAAGGAGCCGTCCAGGCGCACCAGCTCCTCGTAACCGCCCTGCTCCGTGATCCGACCCGAGTCGAGGACGATGATCCGGTCGGCGAGGCGGCAGTTCTCCATCCGGTGGGTGACGATCACCGTGATCCGGTCGTCCTTCATGTCCCGGAGCCCGGAGAACACCATGTGCTCACCGCGCGGGTCCATGGCCGACGTCGGCTCGTCCATGACCAGCAGCCCCGGCTTCCGGTGGAACGCCCGCCCGCACGCCAGGCGCTGCCACTGGCCGCCGGAAGGCTCGTGCCCGCCCCAGATCGAGCGGGCCAGCAGGGTGTCCAGGCCGTCCGGGAACTCCTGGACGGCCGCCCGCATGCCGACCGCGTCCAGGGCGTCCCAGACAGCCTCCTCGCCGCGCGGGTCGGGCTGGCCGAGGGTGATGTTCTCCCGGGCGGAGAAGGGCCAGTACCCGTACGACTGCGTGACGAGGCCGACGTGCTGCCAGGCGGAGCGCTGGTCGGCGTCGGAGGTCGGGACCCCGTCCCAGGAGACGATGCCGGACGTCGGGGCGGTCAGCGAGGTCAGCAGCCGGATCAGCGTGGACTTGCCCGCACCGTTCTCCCCGACGACGGCGATGACCTCGCCCCGGGACAGGGTCAGGGAGACCGGTCCGAGCGAGGGGGTGTCCTTGCCGGGGTAGGTGTACGTGGCCTCCTCCAGGCGGATCTTCTCCGGCGCGGCCTCCATGACCTGCGGGCCGCGCGGACCGGACTTCTCGGCGGCCTCGGCGACGAAGGTGGTGTAGTCGCCGAGGTAGAGGGCGTGCTGGAACATGGCCGCCCCGTAGACCACGAGCTGCGAGAGGGCGGCGGTGGAGGTCCGCATGGCGACGATCGCCGTGCCGGCGGCGGCGATTGCCATGTACCCGCCGACGACCAGCCCGGCGAGGGCCCCGTAGGTCGCCACGACGAAGACCCCCGACGCGGCGGCGGCGATCAGATAGACCGTGAGGTAGCGGGGCGCGGAGCTGACCATCCGCGCGTCGATGCGCTCGCAGACCGCCGCGTACCAGTGGTGGGCGTACGGACGCATGCTGTTGCCGCGCAGCTCGTCGGCGAGCTTCGGGGTGGTCAGGTGCCAGCGCATCATGTGCTTGATGTTGCGGGAGGCGATCGTCTGGTTGTGAAGGCGGTAGTCGAGGCGGGCGGCGTAGACCGAGCCGAGGCCGCGGGGGACCACCGACAGCAGGAGCAGCGGCAGCAGTACGGGGTGGACCACGGCGAGGACGGACGCCACGGCGAGCATGTCGATCAGGCCGCCGGTGAAGCCGAGGGCGTCCTGCAGCAGCATGGCGGAGCGCGCGGATCCGGTCTCGGCGGCTTCGGAGCGCTCGGTGAAGTCGGGAGCGTCGTACGCGGCGAGTTCGACGTCCATGTGGGCGTCGACCATGGCGAGATCGGCGAGGGTGGCCATGCCGGGATTCAGGCGGCGGGCCGCGCTGCCCGAGGTGATGGAGGCCAGCGCGCCGAGCGCCGTCATGGCGGCCGCGGCGACCAGCGGCCACGCCGCCGCCGAGATCCGTTCCTCGACGCCGTCTCCGGTCAGGAGCGGGGCCATCGCCCGCGAGATCGCCGCGAGCGCTGCCGCCGTGCAGATCCCGCCGAGGATCTGGGCGGTGACCAGTACGTGGAACGCGGTGCGGTTGACGGCGAGCGCGAGCCGCGCGGTCTGCCGGAGGGCGGAGGGAACGCGGCGGGCCATCTGCCCGAGCGACAGCGCCTCCATGGTCTCGTTGTGCTGGCCCCAGGTGTACTTGAACTCCGGCGGGGCGGGTGGTGCGGCGGTCTTCCGGTGCTCGGTCTGCTGCTCGGCCATGCTGCTGCCTCTCCTTCAACTGGGTTGTCTTGAAGGCCGGTTCACCGCTCGCAGCGCATGCCGGAGAAGCCCGTCCCCGCGGTGTGCGGAGGGGCGGCTGCGTGGTCGCGGGAACTGGAGGCAGTGAGTACAGCGCAGGCCGAAGGCCGGAGCAGCGGGATCTGGCCGACCTCGCGGCGACGGCTCCCCAGCCGTGGCCGCTGATCGTGTTCGGGCGCCGCCGGGCTTCCGGGCGGAGACGGACGGGAGGTTGGCCGGAACCCGCCGGTACGGGGGTCGGCTCACCGGAAATCGCTTGCGGGTCCGAGGCGTGGCCCGGGGGGTCGGACGAGGACCTCGTCCGACGGGCAAGACGCCCGCTAGGTCTGGGGCACGGCGTGGTCGAGGGCGCCCAGGGCGTTCATGGCGGTGGGCCAGGGGAAGTGGATCGGGGCGTCGGGGTCGGCGGGGTCGGGGGTGTATCCGGTTTCGCCGTGCAGGAGTTCGACCCCGGCGCTGCGCAGGGTGTTCAGGGAGATTTCGAACTGGGGGTGGGCCGCGAGGGCGGTGTTGGTGCAGGGCATCGCGATGACCGGTGTGCGCTTGCCGGTCGCTTCGGCGGCGAGGCCGACCACGAGGTTGTCGGTCAGGCCGAGGGCCCACGCGTTGATGGTGTTGAAGGTCGCGGGTGCGAAGAGGAGGGCGTCGGCCGCGGGCCATATGTCGGGCTGGCCGGGAAGTTTGTACTGCCAGCGGACGGGATGGCCGGTGAGGGCGGCGAGTCCGTCGAGGCTTTCGGAGAGCCAGTGCGCTGCGGTGGGAGTGAGGCCGAGGCACACGTCCCAGCCGCGTGCCTGGGCGTCCTCGATGACCCGGGCGACGTCGAAGACGGGCGGGGCGGCGGAGCAGAGCAGGTGAAGAGTCTTCGTGGTCATGCCGCAATATGATCACATGGTTCGAGCGGGATCACGCCTGCCTGAGCAGGGCCGGTTCCGCCGGCACCGGACTCACTGCACCGGACCCACGGCGCCGGAGCGGATGTCCCGAGACGGCCGGCCGGGTCCGCGGCCACGTGGCAGGGGCGGCAGCGGCAGCACAGGGCGGCCCCCATGGATGCTGCGAACAGGGCGGGCAGGGGGCCCGCTCCTGCGCGTGCGGGGCCCGCCCGGATGGGGGAAGCTGGGTTTAGCCGCACCGCCGACAGCGGGACAGAAGGGCGAGGAGGGCCTTGTGGATACCTCAGAAGACGGCCGGCTCATTCGTGCACCCCGGTCCTGGTTCCGGTCCAGGGTGCGGACCGCCACCATTCTGTGTGCGGCGGCGGCTCTTGCCGCGGCCGCCGTCCCGGCCTCCGCGCAGAGCCCCCGGGCCGTATCGGCTCCGGCCGAGCCCCCCGTGGTCGTCGACTGCTTCTCGCAGTCCCAGGTACGCCCCGAGGAGTACTTGCTGGCCTGCGGGGACGGCAACAACCGTCTCGTCGGACTGACCTGGGACACCTGGGGGCCGAAGACCGCGACGGCCACGGGCACCGACATGGTGAACGACTGCATTCCCTACTGCGCTGCGGGCCGCTTCCGGTCCTACCCGGTGACGGTGACCCTGAGCGCTCCGGAACCCTGGCCGGGCCACCCGGACGTCCAGCGCTTCAGCACGATCCGGCTCCTCTACACGGACACCGCACCGTCCCCGGTCCCGAAGGACGTCACGTACAAGCTCGTGTACTGACGGACTGACGGGACGACATGGGTGACACGGCAGGCCGCTCTTCCCTACTGTCGCATCGGAAAGCGACGAAGGACGGGAAATGGCGCTGGTCAAAAAGGGATCGCGGCTCATCACCGTGGACGGCAGCATCTACCGGTGGCGACTTCGCGGACGGCCGACCTACGTCCGGGGACTCGTCATGTCACCCCTTGCCTACGCGGTCGAGCACGCCGAGGCTCCAGGAACCACCCTGGTGGTCACCACCGACCAGCCGCACCCGGGCAACTGGCCCGGAACACCGGGAAACCCCGTTCTGCCCGCCCAGGTGGCCGACAGCATTCGCACCGCTCTCACCACCGGCTGGCGGCCGCAGAGCCCCGGCTCACCCTTCCACCTCGACCGGTCCGCGGGCTTCCGCTCGTCCCCCTGACGGCCCGGGCACCGAAGCCCCGGCCGACAGCCGCCCCGGAGCCGTGGCGAGCGGCTCCGGGTCTGTCGCCAGACGGGCGTGGAGCTCGACGTCGTAGCGGATGCCGTCGTACGCGAGCTTCTGCCGTTGCCGCCCTTCCACGGCGAAGCCCGCGGCGTGAGCGACTCTGCACGAGCCGGGGTTGTTCACCCGGTGCCCCAGTTCCAGCCGGAACAGTTCGGCCTCGTGGAACGCCCAGCGAGCGAGAGCCCGGCAGCCATGAGAGGCCACGCCCCGCCCCCGGGCGGCAGCCGTCGTCCAGTAGGAGACCCAGCCGACCGAGTGCCGCCGGTTCACCGCGCCGACCGACACCTGTCCGAGCACCGTGTCGGCGCCGTCGACGACGGAGAAGGCGAAGGCGGAGCCCGCCTCCCACTCGGCGGTACGCTCCGCGATCCACTCCTGCGCGTCTTGCGGTGAACCGATGGGACGGCCGGTCTGCTCGCGCATGAGGGGATCCGCGAACGCGGCCGTCACCGACGCCGCGTCGCGCACGGCCCATCTCCGCAGCACCAGACCCGAGGAAACTTCTACACGTTCGCGCACGCCGCGAGTTTTCCTCCCCGCCTGCCGCCCTGTCACCCCGTTTCCCGGACCCCCACGCCGAACGGTCGGATGGACGTACGCGTATGCAGGTGAGCTCTTCGGCCATGTCGCGTCTCGTGTCGTTGGATTTGACTGTGGTCATGACGAAGACGACGAAGAACGAGAACGACACGCGGACCACCGACCCGACCACGGACGCGAACGCGCACCACGCCGACGCCGGCGGTATCACCCTGGTGATCGGGGGTACGGGCAAGACCGGCCGGAAGGTCGCCGAGAGGCTCACGGCTCAGGGCCGCCTCGTCAGGGCCGGATCTCGCCGTGGCGAGCCGCCTTTCGACTGGAACGATCCCGCGACCTGGCTTCCCGCGCTCGAAGACGTGGACCGGGTGTACGTGACGTACTACCCCGATCTCGCCTTCCCGGGGGCTTCCGTGCAGGTTGCGGCCTTCGCGGAGGTGGCGGTGGCGGCCGGGGCCCGGCGCCTGGTGCTGCTGTCGGGGCGTGGTGAGGAGGCGGCGCGGATGAGTGAGGAAGGGCTGAAGGCTTCCGGCGCGGACTGGACGATCGTCCGGTCGAGCTGGTTCAACCAGAACTTCGACCAGGGCTTCTTCCTCGACTCCGTTCGGGCGGGCGAGATCGTGCTGCCGACGGCGGACGCGGTCGAGGCGTTCGTCGACACCGGAGACATCGCCGACGTGGTGGTGGCCGCGCTGACCGATGACCGGCACATCGGGCAGACCTACGAGCTGTCGGGGCCGCGCCTGCTGGGTTTCGAGGACGTGGCCGCCGAGCTTTCGAAGGTGACCGGCCGTGAGATCGCCTATGCGCCGATCCCGATGGAGGACTATCGTGCGGTGCTGCGTGAGAACGGGCTGCCGGAGGAGTTCGCCGAGCTGTTCACCCTGATCCTGGACGGGCGCAACGCGCACCTCGTGCACGGGGTCGAGGAGGTGCTGGGGCGGCCGCCCCGGGATTTCTCGGACTTCGCCCGGGAGGCGGCGGCCACCGGCGTCTGGGACGTCAAGGCCCTCTGATGCGGACCGGCCACGCCCGCGCCCGGGTTCGTGCCGGGGTGTCGTTCCGTCGTGGGGAGGATGTGCGTATGGACATGCTGGCCGGTCTTCTCGCGGGCCCGCAGGCCCGGGGCGCGTTCCTGCTGAAGTCGGTGCTCGACCCTCCGTGGTCGGTGCGGATCGAGGACCGTGCCCCGCTCTCGGTGGTGACCATGGTGCAGGGCTCTGCCTGGCTGCTGCCCGACGACGAGGGCGCCGAGCCGGTACGGATCGGCCCCGGGGACGTGGCCGTCGTACGGGGGCCCGCGCCCTACACGGTCGCGAACCTGCCGGACACCCCCGTCCAGATCACGGTGGGGCCCGACCAGCGGTGCAGTACGCAGGAGGGTGAGGACGTCTCGGATTCGATGGCGCTCGGTGTGCGGACATGGGGAGCCGCCCGCCCCGGCGCAGGTGCGGCGGTGATGCTGAGCGGTACCTACCAGGCGCCGGGCGAGGTCGGCGGCCGGCTGCTGAGCGCGCTGCCCACGATCCTGGTGAGGCCGGCCGGGACCGCCGATGCCACCCTGATCACGCTCCTCGCCTCGGAGATCTCCAGCGAGGAGCCGGGCCAGGAGGTGGTCCTGGACCGGTTGTTGGACCTGCTGCTGATCGGGGTGTTGCGGGCGTGGCTCGCGGCACCCGGGTCCGGCGCCCCGGGCTGGTTCCGGGCACAGGGCGATCCGGTGGTCGGCCCGGCGCTGCGGCTGCTGCACGAGAGCCCGGCGCACGGGTGGACCGTGGAGGAACTGGCCCTGAAGGTGGGCGTCTCCCGGGCGTCGCTGGCGCGCCGGTTCACGGAGGTCGTCGGCGAGCCGCCCGTCGGCTATCTGACGAGCTGGCGCCTGACGCTGGCGGCCGATCTCCTGCGTGAACCGGATGCCACGGTGGAGAGGGTGGCCCGCAAGGTCGGCTACAGCAGTGCCTTCGCCCTGTCCGCCGCCTTCAAGCGGGTCCGCGGGTTCAGCCCACGGGAGTTCCGCTCAGGGACGACGGCGCCGGTTACGGCGATGGTGCAGGGTCCGCGCGGCACGGTCGTGCTCGGCCAGGGCGTTTCCTGAGGCGAGCCGCCGAAGAGAGCGAGCCCCCGAGGAGCCGGACTGCGGGACGGCCCTCAGGTCCCGTCCGGGATGAGGGAGAGCCTGGCCACACGTTGGTCACCGCTGAGTTCGCCGGTGGGGTGGAAGCCGAGACCGAGGTAGAAGGGCTCGGGACTGTTGGTGCCGGTGTTCCAGCTGACGTACGCGTGCTGGATGCCGCGGGCGCGGATTTCTTCGGTCGCCGCCCCGATGGCGAAGCGGCCGTAGCCCTTCCCCTGGTGGCGGGCGTCGATGTTGAGGCGCCAGATGCCACTGCGCCGGTCGTCCGGATCGGCGGCCGGGTCCCAGACGATGTCGTGGAAGGCCATGACGAAGCCGACGGTCTCGTCGCCGTCGACGATGGCCCGGGGCCAGGCCGTCGCGGTGTGCACGTACGCCTCGGCGAGTGACTTCACCACGGGGGAGACCAGATGGGTCTGGTCGGGGCGGACCTGTATCGCGCAGACCGCGTCGAAGTTGTCGGCGGTGACGGGCTCCAGGCGCAGCGGGCCCGGTGCGGGGGTGTTCAGGGCTGGCATGGCTCCAGCGTATCCCCAGCTCCGGCGCTCCCCGGGAGCCGGCAGTAGTGGCTAAAGATTCACCCAAGGTGTCACCGAAACCCGGCGGGATATCGAACAGGTGATGTCACGATCGGGCGTTCGTGTTCAGAACGCGTCGCACCGCACTGCATCGCACCGTGCTGTACTGACTGTTGGAAGAGGACGAGAGTCGAATGACCATCAACCCGACGCCGCACGATCCGACCCCGCCGGCCTCCTCGGCGACACCGGGCCGGCCGCAGAGCACCCGGCTCGCCGCCACGCTGATCACACTGTCCACCGTTCTGGTGGGTCTGATGGCCGGGCTGTTCTTCGCTTTCGACGTTTCGGTGATGCCGGGCCTGGCGGCCGGTGACGAGCAGACGTACGTCACCGCGATGCGCGCCTTCAACAAGGCCATCGACGGCAATCCGCTCTTCGGTTCGGTGTTCCTGCTGGCCCTGGTGGCGGCCGTCGCCTCGGCGGTCGTGGAGTACCGCGGCGGCCGCCGCGCCACCGCCCTGTGGGTGGGGGCGGCCGCGGTCGCGTACCTCGTCGTCCTCGTGGTCACCTTCGGCGTGAACATCCCGCTCAACAACGAGCTCGCCGACGCGGGCGCGGTCGAGCAGATGACGGACTTCTCGATCGTCGAGCGGTTCAGGACCACCTGGGTCACCACGAACATCGTCCGTACCCTGCTCTGCACCGCGGCCCTCACCGCTCTCGCCCGCGCGACGCTGCTCCACGGCCGCGCCACGCGCTGATCCGCACCGGGCGCATCCGCCGGGGAATCCCTTCGCCGGGGAAGGGATTCCCCGGTCAGCCGGCGTGGGAGGCGATGATCCGCGCGCACTCCAGGGATTCGGTGTGCGCGGTGTTCACCTCGAGGTCGTAGGTCACTCCCCGGTGCACGGCGTCCGCCTGCGCTGCGGCCATTCCCCTGACCCGGTCCCCTCGCGCGATCTCACGGCCCGCGGCCACCGCACTGTCGCACCGCACCCCGACCCACAGGACCGGCACGTCGCCCAGCGCCAGCCGCCACCGCTGCTGGGACGCCGCCCCACCGAGGAACACGTCGTCGACGACGATCCGCGCGCCCGCACGGGCCATCGCCACGATCCCCTCCGTCCAGGCCGCCTCCAGCGCCCGGAACGTCGCCCCGACGCTCACCGTGCCGTCCGCCGTGATCTCGATGCCCTCCTGCGCCGTCTGCATCGCGGCGGGCAGGGCGTCGACGAACGCATCGCACCCGAACGACAGCCACGGGTCCGGCAGCACGGCCTGCAGACACCGTACGATCCCGGACTTCCCCGAGCTGGAACCACCATTGAGTATGATCATCTGAGTCACCGCGCCACAGTAGGCCGCTTCCCGCCCGGCACGGAACAGATTTCGGAGGACACCGATCCGCCCCGCGAAAACCGGGTGCGGCCGCCCGTACGGCCTTGGGATCATGTCCGAATGGTCCACCGACTCGACCCCCTGGTCCTCCGGCACACCCACCGCGTCCCCCGCCCCACGGGACCCGTCGGGGAAGGCGCCGTCGCGGCACAGCAATTCGACGCCGCGCTGATGTCCGTGGGCTTCAAGCTCTCGGCACAGCTGCTCGCGCACCTGTCGGGACTGTCCGAGGGGGCGGTGGTCGACACCGCCGTACGGACGCTGGGCACCGTCCGCGAGATGGTCGGCGACCACGTCCGGCACAACGTGTACTTCGTCGACTTCCCGGCCAACGTGCCGGACACCTTCGACTTCTGGATGCAGTGCATAGCCGAGGCGCTCGCCGACGACGACACGCGCGCGAGCACGCTGGAGCAGCTGAGCACCGGCGTCGTGAACCTGCTCACGCTCCCTTCGTACGGGAACTACCGGCACACCTACGCCGAGATGCTGACCCACCACGACGAGCTGATCGCCGCGGCGGGCGACCGCATGACGGTCCTGCACCTCGGGGCCGCCCCGGACGACGAACTCACCTCCCTCTACCTGGCCTTGGCGGGCAGCACCACACCCCTGGGCGAGGACGGCCTGCGGGACCTGCGCGCACTCGCCGGCCACTGCGCGGACGGACCGCAGCCCGAGGCGATCCCCGTACGGGAGAACCGGGCCGTGGTCAACGAGGCCCGGCTGAAGGCCGGCGCGAGCCTGCTGCTGGACACGGTCACCGACGTGCTCCGCCTCGCCTGCGCGCTCGCCGGCGGTGACGTCGGCCTGCAGGAGCCGACGCGGCTGCGCGGGCTCTCCCGTGCGGCGCGCCGGGCGCTGCTCGCGGGCCTCGACGCGGTCGTCGGCGCGGCGCCCGCCAAGCTCGCCGACGTGCACGCGCACCGCGAGATGTGGAAGCGGCTCGGCGAGCGGCTGCACCCGCACGAGTACCCGCAGTGGCCGCACGCGGCCGACGTGTTCGCCGTCGCCCGCGGCGAGAAGGCGGCGCGCTCCCTCGACAGCCGGGTGGAGGAACTGCACGCCCTGCTCGATCCCACCGGCGCGGCCGAGCTGCTGAAGGCAGCGCCCGGCAAGCTGCTGCGCTCCCTGGACCGGCTGCTGCGCTCCGCCCACATGCAGGACGAGCGCGACGCGGTCGTGGCCGCCGCCGAGCAGGTCGTCCCCGACGCCTCCGGCCGGGTCCTGCTGTCGGTACGCCAGCACCTGCACAACCGCGCGGAGGAGACCGGCGAGCAGCGGGTGTTCGTCAACCGTTCCGGCCGGGCCTGGGTCACCGAGGACACCCGCCCGCCGGTGTTCGCGCCCGAGCGCAAGCGGATCACCGCCGCGATCGACGCGGAGCTGCGCCGGCGGGTGCCCGCCGCGGACCACCTGCTGATCGACCCGGACGTCCTGGACGTGGCGCTGCCGCTCAGCGGCAAGGCGACCGCGTCCGGGCTCGGTGTGCTGCCGCGCGGCTCGGTGTCCCCGGTCGACGGCGAACTGCTGCGCTTCTTCGTGTACTGGAAGCAGACCGCGCGCAGCACCGACTTCGACCTGTCGGCGGCCCTGCTGGACACCGACTACTCGACCGTCTCCTGGCTGTCGTACACCAACCTGAGCGAGATCGGGGGCAGGCATTCCGGTGACATCACGGACGCGGCCGACGGGGCCTCGGAGTTCATCGACCTACGGCTGGACGCGGTGCGCGCCGCCTGCATCGTCCCGCAGGTCAACATCTACTCCGGGGAAGGCTTCGAGGAGGTCGAGGAGTCGTTCTTCGGGTTCATGCTGCGGGGGGCCGAGCAGAACGGACGGCCCTTCGAGCCGCGCACGGTGCGCATGAAGTCGGATCTGCGCGGTCCGGGCCGGGTCGCGCTGCCGCTGGTGTTCCTGCGCGGGTCCGACGGCCGGTGGCGCGCCAAGTGGCTGCACCTGTGCCTGACGGGGTCTCCTTCGTACAACCGGGTCGAGGACAACCGGGTGACGGTCGCGACGCTGATGCGCGCCGTCGTCGAACGCGAGCAGCTCACCGTCCGCTACCTCGTCGAGCTGATGACCGGCGCCGCGACGACCGTCACCGTGTGGGACGGGAAGACCGTTCCGGCGGGTCCCGTCACCTACATCGGCCTGGAGCGGCCCGAGAAGCTGGACCCGCAGTCGCGGATCATCACCCCGGAAAATCTGCGTGACCTGATCCCCGCCTGACTGTTAACGTAGCCGTGGCGAGGCCATGAAGGGGCTTCCTTCTCAACACTCCTAAAATAGCCTCTTCGCTTTCCTCGCCACCGACTTGAGACCTCCGGCCGTCCCGCACCACACGGGACGGCCGGAGGCTTTTCTGTGTCGTACGCCGGACCGCCGGCCAGGCCGGCTCAGCTCAGCTCAGCTCAGCCCGGCTGAGCCCGGCTCAGCTCAGAAAGTCGGCGACCAGCTCGGCGAAGGCCTCCGGGGTCAGGACCTCGACACCCAGCTCGGCGGCCTTGACCGCCTTCGAGCTGGGCTTGCCGCTCGCCGAGGGCGCGGAGACCAGGATGGTGGTCTTGGCACTGACGCTGCTGCCCGCGCGCCCGCCCGCCTTCTCGATCAGTGCGTTCATCGCGTCCCGGCCCTGGCCTTCGAGCGCTCCGGTCATCTTCCCGGTCACCACCACGACCTTCCCGGCCAGCGGACCCGAGTCCTGCGCCGCCGTCTCTTCCCGCGGCTCGCTCATGTTGACGCCCGCCGCGGCGAGTTTGTCGATGACCGGCGCCAGGGCGGCGATCTGCTCGACGATCACCGGGGCCTTCTCCGGGCCGATGCCGTCCACGGCCTGCATGGCCAGGGCATCGGCCTCGCGGACGGCGTCCATCGTGCCGAAGTGCCGGGCGATCCGGCGCGAGATGCTGCGCCCGGTGCCCAGGATGCCCAGCGCGCAGACGACGCGGCTCAGCGGCCGGGCCTTCGCCGCCCCGATCTGCTCGGCGAGCTTCGCGGCCCGCTTGGCGCTGCCGGAAGCGGTGGTGAGCTGTTCCAGGGACAGGGTGAACAGGTCGGCGACGTCCGTGACGTCCCCGGCGTCGACCAGGGCCTTGACGTACGTCCTGCCCAGCCCGTCGATGTCGAGCATCTCGCGCCCGGCGGCGTACTCGATGAGGGCGGGCAGGGCGCAGGCCGCGCCCTGCGCGCAGCGCCAGCGCTCCTGCGTCTTGTTGATCTCCCCGCCGCAGTTGGGGCACGTCTCGGGCAGGGGCACCTCCGTCGCTCCGGCCGGGCGCAGCGGCACCACGGCGGCCTGGACCCGCGGGATGATGTCGCCCGCCTTGTAGACCGTCACCGTGTCGCCCAGGTGGAGATCGCGGCGCCGGATGTCGGCCGGGTTGTGGAGGGTGGCCCGGGTGACCGTGGACCCGTCGATCAGGACCGGGGCGAGTACGGCGGTCGGAGCGAGCACCCCGGTCCGGCCGACCTCCCACACCACGTCCTCCAGCACGGTCTGCCGCTCGACGGCCGGGAGCTTGAAGGCGACGGCGAAGTAGGGGAACCGGCTGCCCAGTCCCGCCGCTTCCTGCTCGGCCGCGTCGTTGACCTTGATCACGACACCGTCGATCCCGAACGGCAGCCCCGCGCGCAGGGCGCCGATCTCGTCCACCCGCTGCTGGGCCTCGGCGAGGGTGTCGGCCACGTGCAGTCCGACCGGGGTGTCCGCGGTCGTCCGGACTCCGGCCCGGGCGACCGAGGCCAGGGTCTCGGCGTGCGTGGCTCCGGCGGGCAGGAACGATTCCCCGTCCAGTTCGACCGCGCCGTACGTCCAGAACGTCATCATCAGCCGGTACGGGCGGTCCTTGGCCCGCAGCGTGCCGGCCGTGCCGTTGCGGGGGTTGGCGAAGACCTGCGCGCCGTGCGCGGTGCGGACCGCGTTCGCCGCCTCGTACTGCTCCTGGGTGAACAGCACCTCTCCGCGCACCTCGAAGGTGGCCGGCACCGGCAGCCGCTCGGGCAGGCCCTCGATCTGCCCGATGACATGGCTGATGTCCTCACCGGTGCTGCCGTCGCCCCGCGTGATGATCTGCACCAGCCGCCCGGCCCGGTACCGGGCCGCGACGGCCGCGCCGTCCAGCTTCGGCTCGACCGTGAACCCGCCGGCCGGTGCCTTGCCGAGCCGCCGCTGCAGGGACTCGCCCCACGACAGCAGGCCGTCGGGGTTGAAGACGTTGTCCAGGCTGAGCAGCCGGGTGGTGTGCGCGACATCGCCGGCCGGGGCGGCGCCGTCGCCGACCTGCCCGGTGGGGGAGTCCGCGGCGGCCTCGCCGGGGTGCTGCGTCTCCCACGCCAGCACGGCGAGCCGGAGCTGGTCGTAGGTGGCATCGTCCATCGGGCTGTCGCCGTCGGCGTAGTACGCCCCCGACGCGTCGCGCAGGCGTCCGAGCGCGGCCTCGTACGCGGAGCGGCCGGACATGCTGGACAGCGCCTGATCGGCGGAAAGGTTCATCATGGGAGTGATCCTCTCGCGCACCACTGACAATCGCCCCGGCCGCCCGCCGAGCGCCTTTCCCGGCGGACGGCGGGCCGTCACGGCCGGCACGCCCACCGCGTGTTCATCCTCGCGCCGCGGGCTCGTCCGCCCTCGCCGCGGCGCTTCCCGCCGGCCGCTCCGCCACTCCGGCCTCCGGCGTCCCGTCCGGCAGGTCCGCCGGGCCTGCGTGGACGGTCGGGCGCTCCGCCCAGAACGCCCCGGAGGCCGCGCCGCGCGAGCATCAACAGCAGCCCTGCGAGGCTCAGGCCGAGGGCGATGACCAGCGGGGGGCCGAGGCCGAACCAGGACGTCCCGCCAGAGGAGTTGGCGGGGTCCGCCGTGTCGGCGACCGCCTCGGCGAGCAGCCAGATCAGCATCCCCGCGCCGATGAGGGGGCCGGCCCCGATGAACAGGAACTCGCGTACCCCTGCGGTCAGCAGGCGCCGGTGGTAGACCGCGCAGGCGATGCCGGTGAGGGCGTAGGAGAAGGCGATCAGCAGGGAGAGGACGGTCAGTGAGTCGGCGCGCGCGTTCTCGCTGACCCGGTGGATGAACAGGTACCAGACGGTGGCCGTGCCGGCGACCCACCAGGTGCTGACGGCGGGGGTGCGGT
The DNA here is from genome assembly GCF_055574035.1 of Streptomyces sp. NPDC030021. Classification (NCBI taxonomy): domain Bacteria; kingdom Bacillati; phylum Actinomycetota; class Actinomycetes; order Kitasatosporales; family Streptomycetaceae; genus Streptomyces; species Streptomyces sp. NPDC030021. Next base: position 186,698 of record NZ_JBVIAH010000009.1, on the reverse strand, counting down.
ACCGGCCGTGGATCAGGCCGAACCGGCGGGGGAGGGCGTGCCTGCGCGCCATGGACAGCGCGGTACGGGAGGCCGGGATGATCGTCGTCTGGGTCGAGGCGAGCGCCGAGGTGGCGACGGCGAGAAGGACGATCCAGCCCGGCCGCCGGGGGCCTCGCGGGCATAAGCCTGCCGGAAGGCCGGGTCAGCCGCGCCACGCCACGCCCACGCCCCCGCCCCCGGCGCCCGCCGCGTCCGCGAGCTGCCTCTCCGCGGTGTCCAGCAGCATCTCCAGCGCGACCGGGTAGGCGCTGTGGGGCATCCGGGCGGCCAGCAGTCCCGCCGTGGCCGCGATGTTCGGGTAGGCGTCGGCCGGCAGCCGGGCGTACGTCGACTCCCACCGCTCCTCGTCCGACTCGCGCGCCTTCTCCGTCAGCGCGAGCGGCCCCGCGTCGAGTGCCGCGAAGGCCAGGGCCTGGTCGATGTACGCGTGATAGATCCGTACGGCGTCCACATCCGCGAAGCCCGCGCCGCGCAGGCTGCCGAGGATCGCCTCGTCGGCCGCGATCTCGCGCGGCCGGCCGCTCACCCGGCTCGCGGTCAGCAGCGCGGCCTGCGGGTGGGCGAGGTAGGCGCCGTGGATGCGCAGCCCCAGTGAGCGCAGGTCGTCGCGCCACCGCCCGGTGGGGACCCAGCCGTCCAGCGCCCGGCCGATCAGCTCCTCGCCGATGGCCAGGGTCAGACCGTCCATGCCGTCGAAGTACCGGTACAGCGTGCTGGGGTCCGCCCCCAGCGCGGCGCCCAGCCGCCGGGCGGACAGGCCCGCGCTCCCGTGTTCGCGCACCATCCGCAGGGCCGTCTCGACGATCAGCCGCTCGGAGAGCACCGTTCCCTGCCGGGTCGGGCGCCGCCGTCTGCGGGCCTCCTCCGGGACCACGTCCTTCGCCATCGCCCGCCTCCGTCCATCCTTATGCCAACACCATTGACCTTAACTCGGACGGAACGGTTCCATCAGCCCCCTGAGGCGCACGCCTCACAGAGAAAGGACCTCGCCATGCGTGTTCTGCTTGTGGGTGCCGGCGGTGTCGGGAGCGCGATCACCAAGATCGCCGCCCGCCGCGACTTCTTCGACCACTTCGTCGTCGCCGACTACGACCTGGCCCGCGCCGAGGCCGCCGTCGCGGCCCTGGGCGGCGAGGAGCAGCGGTTCAGTGCCTGCCGCGTCGACGCCTCCGACGAGGCGGCGGTCGGCCGGCTGCTCGCCGAGCGAGGATGCGACGTCCTCATGAACGCCACCGACCCGCGCTTCGTGATGCCCCTGTTCAACGCCGCGCTCGCGGCGGGCAGCCACTACCTCGACATGGCCATGTCCCTCTCCCGCCCCCACCCCGACCACCCGCACAGCCAATGCGGGGTGAAGCTCGGCGACGAGCAGTTCGAACGGGCCGAGGAATGGGAGAAGTCGGGCCGCCTCGCCCTCGTCGGCATGGGCGTCGAGCCCGGACTCTCGGACGTCTTCGCCCGCTACGCCGCCGACCACCTCTTCGACGACATCGAGGAGATCGGCATCCGCGACGGAGCGAACCTGGCGGTCGAGGGCTACGACTTCGCCCCATCCTTCAACATCTGGACGACGATCGAGGAGTGCCTGAACCCTCCCGTGGTCTACGAGCGCGAGCGCGGCTGGTTCACCACCGAGCCGTTCAGCGAGCCGGAGGTCTTCGACTTCCCCGAGGGCATCGGCCCCGTCGAGTGCGTCAACGTCGAACACGAGGAGGTCCTCCTGGTCCCGCGCTGGGTCGGCGCCCGCCGGGTCACCTTCAAGTACGGCCTCGGCGACGACTTCATCGGCAAGCTCAAGACCCTCCACGCCCTCGGCCTGGACTCCACCGCACGGGTCGCGGTCCGCGGTGAGGACGGCACCGGGGTCCGGGTCTCGCCCCGCGACGTGGTGGCCGCCTGCCTGCCCGACCCGGCGACGCTCGGGGACCGCATGACCGGAAAGACCTGCGCCGGCACCTGGGTCAAGGGCACCAAGGACGGCCTGCCCCGCGAGGTCTACCTCTACCACGTGGTCGACAACCAGTGGTCCATGCGCGAGTACGGCTCCCAGGCCGTCGTCTGGCAGACCGCCGTCAACCCGGTGGTGGCCCTCGAACTCCTGGCCACCGGCGTCTGGTCGCAGCCCGGCGTCCTCGGCCCCGAGGCCCTGCCGCCGCTCCCCTTCCTAGACCTGCTCACCGCGTACGGCTCCCCGTGGGGCATGCGGGAACAAGGCGAGACCCCGGGCAACTGACCGTCCGGGCGCACCGGAGGGGCAGCGCCGAAGCCGGCGCGCCGCCCCTCCGGCGGCCGCGCCGAGAGGCGCGACCAGGGCGCGGCAGTGGTCCTGACCGCCTTCGTAGACGCACTCGAAGGCCACGGTGGCCAGTGCGCGCCGGCGGAGCTGCAGCGTCACAGCGACCTCGCGCGCCCCAAACCCATGGACCACCCCGTGAACGCGATCGCCGCGCGCCGGGGGTTCAGCGGCCCGGCGGTCTTCAGCCGGTCCTTCCGCGAGAGGTACGGCCGCACCCCGAAGGAGTTCCGCGCGGTGAGCGTCAAGGACGGGCGCGCTGTGCGCACTTCGTCGTGACCCACCCCTTCGTGATCCGTCGGAAGTAGCGGAACACGCCAAGATCGACTCGTGATCCTTGTCCCTGGTGGTGGCCACGGTCCGTGTCCGCGCTGTCGCAGACTTGCGGGACGTGGTGGCCCGGCCGGCTGCCGCGTCCTCGGCCCGATCGACTCAAGGACTCCATCGTGAGCGAGCGCGTTCTCACCCCCCGCAACCGGGGCTTTCTCTTCCTCGACTCTCACCCGGCGGGCTGCGAGCGGCTGGTGGCCGACATGTGGCAGACCTGCCCCGACCCTGCCGGCATGCCGGACGGGGCCGGGCCGGTGGCTCTGATCATCGGCTCCTCGGCCGGATACGGACTGGCGGCCACCGTCGCCGGACTCAAGCGCGCCGGCATTCGCGGCATCATGGTCTCCTTCGAGAAGGCCCCCACCGAACGGCGCACCGCCACGGCCGGCTGGTACCGCACCGCCGCCACCGCCGACATCGCCCGTACCGCCGGGCGGGATCTGGTCTTCCTCAACGGCGACGCGTTCTCCGACACGATGAAGAACGAGGTTGCCGACCTCATCGAGCAGCGCTTCGGCGGCAGGCTGGACTACCTGATCTACTCGGTCGCCGCGCCCCGGCGTACCGACCCGGACACCGGCACCACGTACGCCTCCGTCCTCAAGCCGATCCGCCGGGCGAACCGCACCAAGACCCTTGTCTTCGACGACCAGGGCGTTCCCGCGGTACGCGAGGTCGAGACCGGGCCGGCCGAGGGGGATGACATCGAGCAGACCGTGGCCGTGATGGGCGGCGCGGACTGGGAACGCTGGATCGACCACCTGGCCGGCCGGGGACTGCTCGGCGAGGGCTTCGCCACCGCCGCGCTGTCGTACATCGGCTCGCCGCTGACAGCGGCGATCTACCGGCAGGGCACCATCGGCGCGGCCAAGGCCCACCTGGAGGCCACCGCCCGCACCCTGAACGAGCGGCTCGGCACCATGCTGGGCGGGCGGGCCGTGACCTCCGTCAACGGCGCCGCCGTCACCCAGTCCTCCACCGCCATCCCCGGCATCGCCCTGTACACCGGCCTGCTGCGCGGCGTCCTCGGACCGGACCTGATGCCGCCGGTGCGTCAGCTCGCCGCACTGTGGGACCAGCTCACCGGTGCCGCCCCGCTCACCCTGGATGACGAAGGCCGCGTCCGCCTGGACACCTGGGAACTGACCGACGAGGTCCAGGCGGCCGTCGCCGAGCGCTGGGAGACCGCCACGACCGACACCATCGCCGCCCTCGCCGACCTCGACTGGTTTCACGCGGAGGTCCAACGCCTGTACGGATTCTCCGTGCCGGGCGTCGACTACACCGCCCCCGTGGCCACCCACGTTCCCTGGCCCGTTCCCACCCCCTGATCGCGGCGCGGCCCCGCCGCCGGTCTCTCGACCGGCAGCGGGGCTCGCGGGGCCTCCGACGGGAAGGCGGCGGTCACTTCACCGAGCCCGCCATCACCCCCTGGACGAAGTGCCGCTGGAAGGCGAAGAAGACGATCAGCGGGACCACCAGGGACAGGAACGCCCCGGGCGCGAGGACGCCGATGTTGCTCCCGAACTGCCGCATCTGGGACTGCAGCGCGACCGTGAGCGGCTGGGACCCGCTGTCCGCGAAGAGCAGCGCCACGAGCATGTCGTTCCAGACCCAGAGGAACTGGAAGATGGCCAGGCTCGCGATGGCCGGGCGGCCGAGCGGCAGCACCAGCCGGGAGAAGATCCGCCACTCGCTGCCGCCGTCCATCCGGGCGGCTTCCAGCATCTCGCGCGGTATCTCGGCGAAGTAGTTGCGCAGCAGGAAGACCGCGAACGGCAGGCCGTAGGCGACGTGGAAGAGGACGACGCCCGCGACCGTGCCGAACAGCCCCACCGCACCGAAGAGTTTGGCCACGGGCAGCAGCCCGATCTGAACGGGCACCACCAGCAGTCCGACGACCACCAGGAAGATGGCGTCCCGGCCGGGGAACTCCAGCCACGCGAAGGCGTATCCGGCGAGTGCCGCGATGGCGACCACCAGGACGGTGGTCGGCACGGAGATCAGGACGGTGTTCCCGAAGGCCGCCGCGATACCGGAGTCCTTCAGCAGGGCGCTGTAGTTGTCCAGGGACAGCTGGGACGGGTCGGTCAGCGCGGTCCACCAGCCGCCGGAGGCGTTGTCGCCCTCGGAGCGCATGGACGAGATGAGCAGGCCCGCCAGCGGGGTGATCCACACCAGGGCGACCAGGATCAGCGCGCCTTGGACGAGGGAGTTGCTCAGCAGGCGCGACAGCCGCTTCCCGCGCCGTCGCCCGGGTCCGCGTACGGGCCCTTGCGCCGACGGGCCGGGGACGGGGCGGACCGCCGCCGTCCGCCGGGACGGCCGGCGCTCGATGGTGCCGTGGCCGCTCATGCTCCACTCCTTCGGAAGCGCCGGATGTTGAAGACCATCGCCGGGACGACGAGCAGGAGGAGCACCACGCTGAGCGCGCTGCCGAGCCCCTGGTCGTTGCCGCCGCCGAAGGAGACCAGCCACATGCGGGTGGCCAGCACGTTCGCCTCCTCCTGGACCGGCCCGGGCGCGATGATGTAGACGAGGTCGAAGACCTTCATCACGTTGATCACCAGGGTCACGAAGACGACGGTGAGCACCGGAGCGAGCAGCGGCACGGTGATCTTCCGGAAGATCTGGCCCTCGGAGGCACCGTCCATCCGCGCGGCCTCCAGGGCGTCCCGCGGGATGGCCGCGAGGCCGGCGCCGATCAGGACCATCGCGAAGCCGGTCCACACCCACAGGTAGGCGCCGATGATGGCCGGTGTCACCAGCGCCGGACCGAGCCAGTTCACCCCCTGGTACGGGGCCGCGAAGTTGGCCGCGGGCAGCCTGACCGTGTACGGGCCGTCGGCCAGCCCGGTGAAGCGGAACGACCCGTCCTCGGCCGTGACCGCGGTGGCGGCCACCCGGCCGTCCCGTACTGCCTCGACCGTCATGCCGGGCAGCCCGTTCTCGCCCGGGTCGATGCGGCCCGGGGTGCCGGCGCCGCCGGGGGCGAAGTCCAGGTAGACGACACCCCCGATGGTGTCCGGCCGGGGCTCCGCGCGGGCCGCGGCCTTCGCTCCGGCCGGCATCGCGCCGGGTGCCACCCCGAGGAGGCCGAGACCGACCGAGCGGCCGGGAAGGACCGCCTCCTCGGTGCTGTACGGGCCGCCCGGCCCGCCCGTCAGGCCCTGGCCCTCCCGGGCACGGGCCGTCGGATAGGCGGCGGTGTCCACGAAGCTGTCGTGGACACCGGTGACGGCGGCGTTGAGCACGCCCCGGGCCGGGTCCTGGTCGTAGGCGAGCCGGAAGATGATGCCCGCGGCGAGGAACGACACGGCCATCGGGAGGAAGAGCACGAGCTTGAACGCGGTCGCCCAGCGCACCTTCTCGGTGAGCACGGCGAGCATCAGTCCGAGGCCGGTCAGCAGGGTCGGGGCGACGACGACCCAGAGGGCGCTGTTGCGGATCGCCTTGAGGGTGGCCTGGTCCTGCACGATCGCCGCGTAGTTGGCGGCTCCTACGAAGCGGTCGCCGTCGGCGTCGAAGAGGCTGCGGCCGAAGGAGAAGAGGACCGGGTAGACGACCAGCGCGCCGAGCAGCAGCAGGGCGGGCAGGACGAAGACGACCGCGAGGCGGCGTTTCCTGCGCTGGGCCCGGCGCCGCCCGTCGGCCGCGCCGCGGGCGGCGGTCATGGTGTCAGCCATGGGAGCCGCCTCAGTTCCCGTAGGCCTTGGCGGCCTCGGCCTCGAGCTTCGCGGCCGTGCCCCGCGGGTCCGACGGGTCGCGCAGGAAGTCCTGGAAGAGCTTCCACTCGCCCGCTCCCTTGGTGCCGCCGAACGCGGCCGGGGCCTGGTCCGACATGTCGAAGCGGATCGAGTCGCCCGCCGCGATGAGCGAGTTGGCGGTGCTGCGGGTGATCTCGTCACCGTACGAGGCGATGTCGAGCTCCTTGTTCGGGGACAGGAAACCGCCGGTGCGGGCCCAGACCTCGGCAGCCTCGGAGCCGGACAGGAATTCGAGCAGCTTCATGCCGGCCTTGCCGTTCTTCGCGTCCTTGAGGACGACGGCCGCGTCACCGCCGCTGACGACCGGCGCCTTGCCGCCGTCGACCGCGGGGAACGGGAAGAACTTGGCGTCCTTGCCGAGCTTCTTGCCGAACTGGTCCTTGGCGATGCCACCGACGAAGTCGCCCTCGTAGACCATGCCCGCCTTGGGATCGGGGCCGAAGACCTGTGCCACCGACGAGGGGAAGTCGGTGCCCAGCGCCGTCTGGGCACCGCCGGCGACGAGCTGCTTGTCCTTGAACAGTTCACCGAGGGTGGTCAGCGCCTTGACGACGCTGTCGTCGGTCCACTTGAGCTTGTGCTGGGCGAGCTGGTCGTACTTCTCCGGTCCGGCCTGGGAGAGGTAGACGTTCTCGAACCAGTCGGTGAGGGTCCAGCCGTCCTCGCCGGCTATGGCGAAGGCGGGGCGGCCGGAGTCGGCAAGGGTGCGGCCGGCCTTCAGCATGTCGGCGTAGCTCGTGGGCTCGTTGACACCGGCCTGGGCGAAGGCCTCCGGGGTGTACCAGACCGTCGACTTGTGGGCGGCCTTGAAGTAGAGGCCGTAGTACGTGCCGTCGACGGTGCCGTAGTTCTTCCACACCGGGGCGAGGGTGGAGCCGGCCTTCCGGGTGGCCTCGTCGGACAGGGGCTGGAGCCAGCCCTCCTTGGCGAACTGCTGGAGCACACCCACCTGGGGAACCAGCACCACGTCGGGCGCGTTGCCGCCTTCGATCTTGCTTCCGACGAAGGTGGAGACGTTGTCGCCGGAGGGTACGAAGACCGTCTTGGCGCCGGTCTTCTCGGTGAAGGCGTCCAGGACCTTCTTGAAGTTCTGCTGCTCGCTGCCGGTCCAGACGCCTGCCACGGTCACGGTCTGGCCGCTCAGTTCGCCGTCGCTCGCGGGTCCGGTGGCGTTGCCGCAGGCCGTGGCACCGAGGGTGAGGGCGAGGGCCGCCGATGCGGTGGCCGCGGTCCGCCGGGTCGTCTTGCTGGGTCGTCGCATGAGGGAGTCCTTGTCTGGAGGTCAGGAAGAGGAGGCGGAAGGAGGGGAGGAGGGGGAGGGGGAGGGGGAGGGGGAGGTCAGGGGCCTGGGGTCACGGGGCCGGGCATTCGGCTGTCCACCAGGCGGCGGTCGCCGCGGGCAGGACCCCGTCGGGACAGGGGCCGCTGGCGAGCAGCGGAGTCCCGGGGACCGGGGCGGGTACCGGTTCGGTGCCGAAGTTCACCGCGCAGACCAGGCCGTCGCCGCGGGTGATCGCCAGTACCTGCGGGGGCGCGTCCAGCCAGCGCAGGGGGCCTTCGCCGAGCTGCGGCAGGGTGCGCCGCAGCTGGAGCCCGTCGCGGTAGAGGTGCCAGAACGAACGGGTGTCGGCCAGGGCGCGGTCGGTCGCGTGCTCGGCGAACCACTCGGGCTGCGGCAGCCACGGCTTGGCGCCGGCGGCTTCCCCGGAGAAGCCGAACGGGGAGGCGTGCCCGGACCAGGGCAGCGGCACGCGACAGCCGTCCCGGACGTGCTTGCGGCTGCCCGTACGGTGGAAGATCGGGTCGGTGAGGACCTCGTCGGGCAGGTCGAGGACCTCGGGGAGGCCGAGCTCCTCGCCCTGGTAGACGTACGCGGCGCCGGGCAGCGCGAGCATCAGGAGGGCCGCGGCGCGGGCGCGGGCGGCCCCCAGTCCGCTGCCTTCCACCCCGGGCTCGCCCGCGTAGCGGGTGACCGTGCGGACCTGGTCGTGGTTGTTGAGGACCCAGGTGACGGTGGAGCCGGTCCCGGCGATGTCGCGCATCGCGTCGGTGATCGTCGTGCTGAAGGCATCGGCGTCCCAGGGGGCGCTCAGCAGGTCGAAGAAGAACGCCTGGTGCAGTTCGTCGGGGCGGACGTACTCGGCGTGCTCCCGCGCGGTGGGCACGGACACCTCGCCGACCAGCAGCCGTTCGCGGCCGTCCCGGGCGGTGTACTCCTCGCAGACCGCGCGCCAGCGCCGCCACACGCCGTGGACCTCGGGCTGGTTCCAGGCCAGCTGGTTGACGGCGTCGCGGGCCCGCTCGTCGGCGCCGGGGTCGTCCGAGTCGGGCAGCGCGGGGTGCTTGAACAGTCCGGCGGCGACATCGATGCGGAAGCCGTCGACGCCGCGGTCCAGCCAGAAGCGCAGCACCTCCTCGAAGTCGTCGCCCACGGCCGGATCGCGCCAGTTCAGGTCGGGCTGCTCGGGCGTGAAGAGGTGCAGGTACCACTCGCCGGGGGCGCCGTCGGGCCCGGTGGTCCGGCTCCAGGCGGGACCGCCGAACATCGCGTGCCAGTTGTTGGGAGGCTCCGCCCCGTCCGGGCCACGGCCGGGGGCGAAGTGGAAACGGGCGCGCTCCGCACTGCCCGGCTCCGCGGCGAGTGCCTGCTGGAACCACGGGTGCTCGCTGGAGCAGTGGTTGGGAACGATGTCGAGCAGCAGCTTCAGCCCGAGCCGACGGGCGTCGGCCACCAGCCGGTCGAACTCCGCGAGGTCGCCGTAGACCGGGTCGACGCCGCGGTAGTCGGCGACGTCGTAGCCGTGGTCGTGCTGCGGCGACGGGTAGAAGGGGCTGAGCCAGATGCCGTCGACACCGAGCTTGCGCAGGTAGGGGAGCCCGGCCCGGACGCCGGCCAGGTCGCCGATGCCGTCCCCGGTGCTGTCGAGGAAGCTGCGGACGTAGACCTGGTAGATCACCGCGTCGCGCCACCAAGGGGCCGACGGGGTGGCGGTGGGGGAGGGGTGGCCGGTGGCGGCCGGAAGGGTGCTGAGCATCTCGCGTCGACCTGTCTGCTGAATGCGAGAGCGCCCCGGATCGGTGCGCTGTTATGCATGCATGTTAAGTAGCAGCGACGGGAAGGTGTCAACGATGTGTCCAGAAACAGCGAAAAGCTGGGGTGTTTTGTACGTGAATGCCCAAACGCACGACGAAGGGTCTCTACTTAACATGTAAGTAGAGACCCTTGAGGGGAGCGGAGGAGTGCGATCAGCCCTTGCGGGAGATGCTCCCGAGCTCGCGCGCGAGCCGCGCCGCCGCCTGCTCCGGCGTCTGGCGCAGCGCCAGCACGTCCTGCGCCACGGCCTGCACGGCGAGGCTCACCTGGTCGTAGCGCGGACTCTTGGGACGCGGCACCGCGGACAGCACGCTCTGGCGCAGCGTGGGCAGGTACGGATACGCCCGGATCAGCTCGGGATCCTCGTACAGCGCGGCGCGCACCGGAGGCAGCGAGCCCTTGGTGAGCACCTGCCGCTGGACCCGCTCGCTGGTGAGGTAGGAGATCAGGTCGGCCGCCGACGCCGGATGCCGCGCATGGCTGCTCACGGCGAGGTTGGAGCCGCCGAGCACGCTGGTGCCGGGCCCGTCGCGTCCGGGCAGCGGCACGGCGCCGAACCTGCCCGCGACCTTCGACCCCTCCCCGCTCGCGTCCGCGTACACGTAGGGCCAGTTCCGCAGGAACAGCAGCCGGCCGTCCTGGAAGGCCCGCCGCGACTCCTCCTCCTTGTAGCCGAGCGCGTCGCGGGAGATCCAGCCCTCCCGCACACCGTCCGCGAGGAACCGCAGTCCGGCGCGCGCCGCGTCCGAGTCCACGGTCACCCGGGCTCCGTCGTCGCGCAGAATCGATCCACCCGCCGAGTGCACGGCCTCGGTGACGTTGACCGTGAGCCCCTCGTACGGCAGGAACTGGCCGGCGTAACCGTCCAGTCCGTACTCCGGGGCGATCGTGCGCGCCTGGCGGACCAGCTCGTCCCAGGTGCGCGGCGGCTGCTCGCCCTCCCGGTCCAGGATGTCCTTGCGGTAGTAGAGCAGTCCCGCGTTGGTGACGTACGGGACCGCGTACAGCCGGCCGTCGAAGGTCGCGGTGTCGACGACGGGCCGCAGGAAGGAGTCCAGCGGGAAGCGCTCGCGCCGCAGCGGAGAGATCCATCCGGCCGCCGCGAACTCGGACGTCCAGGCGACGTCGATGTTCAGCACGTCGAACCGGTCGCGGCCCGACCGCAGCTCGCTGATCATCTGGGCCCGGGTCTCGTCCGCCGAGTCGGGCAGCTCGACGAGCGTGACGCGCTCGCCGGGATGGGCGTCGTTCCAGTCCTCCAGAAGCGGGGGGAGGTAATCGGTGAGATCGCCCGCCGTGACGAGCGTCAGGGGGCCGCGGTCGCCGTCCTCAAAAGCCGCGCCCGTCCCGGCGCGGACGCCGAGACCGGTGTATCCCGCCAGTACGACCGCCCCGACCAGGAGAGCTCTACCCGCGGCACGCATCCACCGCATAGATTCCTCCCAGTACACGATCCGGCTGCGTCGCCGACCATCGTGGCCTATATATACCCGTTAGGCATGGGCGATACTAGACGCCCAGGCAGACGAGACGGACGGCGGCGCAACTCGGCCCGCTGCCGAGTGAACCGTTGACTACGGAGCGGGAAGGAGGGGGAGCGAGTGCGGCTGGCGCTCCTTGCGCTCCTCACCCGTAGCCCTGCGCACGGTTACGAGCTGAAGCAGGACCTTGAGAAGCTCCTGGGCGCCGCGTACCCTCAGCCCAACGTCGGCCAGATCTACGTCACCCTCGGACGGCTGGAGAAGAGCGGCCTCATCGAGGGCGAGGACGTCGAACAGTCGGGACGCCCCAACAAGCGCACGTACAAGCTGACGGACGCCGGACGCGAGGCCGTGCTGGCCTGGTTCGAGGACACCGCCGAGGAGCCCCGGGTACGGGACGAGTTCTTCATGAAGCTCGCCCTCGCACCGCAGTCGGGACTGGCCGATCCGGTCGCACTGATCAACAAGCAGCGGCGGCAGTACCTCAACACCATGCGGGACCTGTCCAAGCTGGCCGCGGCCGAGGACCGCGACAACAAGATCTCCCAACTGCTGATCGAGGGCGCCATGCTGCACCTGCAGGCCGACCTCGACTGGCTGGAACGCTGCCAGGAGGAGCTGGAATGAGCGACGACGCCACCACCGCCGCTCCTGGCGTGTCCGTCGAGCCCATCGTGCGGGCCGAGGGCCTGACCAAGACGCACCACGGCGAGGGCGTGCCCGTGCACGCCGTACGCGGGGTGGACCTGTCCGTCGGATCCGGCGAGTTCGTCGCGGTCACCGGGCCCTCCGGAGCCGGCAAATCCACGCTCCTGCACCTGATAGGCGGCCTCCAGCGCCCCGACAGCGGGAAACTGTGGATCGGCGGAGAGCGGGTCGACGAGTACCGCGAAGCCCGCTGGGCGGTCCTGCGGCGCCGCAGCATCGGCGTCGTCTTCCAGTTCTTCAACCTGGTCTCCAACCTCACCGTCGCCGACAACGTCGAACTCCCCGCCCTGCTCGCCGGAGCCTCCCCGAAGGCCGCCCGCGCGTCCCGTGCCGAACTGCTCGCCGAACTCGGCCTCGAAGGCCGCGAACGCTCGATGCCCGGAGAGCTGTCCGGCGGCGAGCAGCAGCGGGTCGCACTCGCCCGCGCCCTGGTCAACCACCCCGCACTGCTGCTCGCCGACGAACCGGCCGGCAGCCTGGACAGCAAGGGCACCCGCGAGGTGCTGCGGCTGCTCTCCCGGTTCCACCAGCGCGGCCAGACGATCATGATGGTCACCCACGACGCCCGGATGGCCAGCGCCGCCGACCGCGTCATCAGCTTCTTCGACGGGCGCATAGCCGACGACGCGCAGCTCGGCGGCGGACGCCGCGGTCCGGCCCGCGGCGTCTCCGGCGTGCTGGACCTGGACCTGGAACTCAAGGAGTGACCGTGCGGGCCACGCTGCGCTGGGCGCACGCCGACTTCCGCGCACACCGCGGCGAAGCCCTCTTCGTCGTCCTGGCCAGCGCCGGGATCATCGCCTCGCTCCTGCTCGCCGGCGCACTGTTCAGCTACGCCGCCAACCCCTGGCAGCGCGTCTTCAACCAGTCCCACGGCGCACACATCTGGCTGCACACCCGGGCCGGCGCGGACACGGCCGCCCTGTCCCGCGTGGACGGGATCGCCGCCCTCTCCGGGCCCTACCGCACGACGGCGACGACGGTCGAGTCGCGCGGCGCCCGGGTCGGGGTGACGCTGCGCGCGGCCGCGACGGAGCCCCCGGAGACCGGACGGCCGCTCGTCACCGACGGCACCTGGCTCGCCCGGCCGGACACCACCGGCGACGGCACGGGTGCCGGCAACGGCGCCCTCGTACTGGAGGCCTCGGTCGCGCGGGCCCTTTGGGCCGAGCCGGGCGACACCGTACGGGTCACCGGACCGGACGGAGCCCCGCACGCACTGCAGGTCAGCGGAATCGCCGAGGTGGCCGAGCCCCGCTACCACCAGGGCGGCGGGCCCGGCATCGGCTGGGTCCTCGACGACACCCTCGACGAGGTCGCCCACGGCGACACCGGGCAGAGCGTGGGCCTGCGCCTGCGGGACCCGGACGACACCGACTTCACCGTCCAGCGGGCCGTGACCGTCCTCGGCGCCGACCGGGTCGCCCAGGTCACCAAGTGGCAGCAGGCACGGGCCGAGGCCGGCGGCGACGACCGGCTCCTCGGGCAGATGTTCGCCGTCTTCGGGCTCGGCGCGCTGCTCGCGGCCGCGCTCGCCGCCGCCGGAGCGATCGGCGCCCGCGTCCGCGGCCAGCTCCGGGACATCGCGATCCTCAAGGCCGTCGGCTTCACCCCCGGCCAGGTGACCCGCGGCTTCCTCGTACAGCATCTGGCCTTCGCCCTCCTCGGCGTGACCCTCGGCACGGCGGCGATCGCCCTGCTGGGCGCCCGGATACCCGGGCGGATCGGCGAGGCGACGGCGGTGTGGCAGGACCTGCCCGGCCACACCGCGCTCATGATCGGCATTCCGTGCGGAGCCGTGCTGCTGATCGCGGCCGCGACCGGGCTCACGGCCTGGCGCGCCGGACGGGTCCCACCGGTGCCGGTGGCCCGTGCGGCGCTCCCGTCCGCCGCGCCGATGACCGCGCTCGGCAGGCGCGCCCTCGGCGTACGCGTGCCGCCCGCCCTCGTCCTGGGATGGCGCGCCGCCTTCCCGCGGCGCGGCCGGACGCTCGTCCCCGTCGCCCGGCTCGCCCTGCCGCTGGTCCTCATCACGGTCGCCCTTGTCGCCTGGTCGACGCTGGACCAGTTCCGCAGCCGGCCCGCGCAGATGGGACTGCCCGCGGCACTGACCGTACGGGCCGCGCAGCCGGCCGGGGCGTCCGACGCGGAACTGGAACGGACCCTCGCGCAGGTGCAGGACGTCGCCGCGGTCCACCCCGGCGCCGAAATGGCGGCGCTCGTGCCGGGCCAGACCGGCACCATCACGCTCCGAGGCCTGGGTACGGCCCGGGACCCGTACCCCTCCAAGGTGGTGGAAGGGCGCGCCGTCAGCGGTCCGGACGAGGCGGTGGCCGGACAGGGACTGCTCGACCTCCTCGGGGTACGGGTCGGCGCGTGGGTGCGGATGACCGTCGAGGGACGGCCACAGATCCTGCACGTCGTCGGCCGCACCATCGAGCCCGAATCCGCGGGCCGGGTGATCACCACCACCATCGACGCACTGCGCGAGCGCGATCCGGGGCTGCGGCCCGGCTTCCACGCCCTCGTCCTGCGCGAGGGCGCCGACCCCGTGACGGTGAGCTCCGCACTCGCCGCGGCGGCGGGCGGAACCCTGGAGGTCCGGGAGACGCCCAACCCGGCCGACCGGCTGGAACCGGCGCGCGCCGTTATCGCCGCCCTCATCGCGGTACTGGCGCTGATCGGGCTGATCGAGCTGCTGACACTGATCGGCACCGGCGTACGGGACCGGGGCCGGGACCTGCTCGCTCTGAAGGCGATCGGGCTGACGCCCCGGCAGATCGGCGCGATGATCGTGACGGCCGCCGGTCTGACGGCGCTGGCATCCGCCCTGGTGGGCACGGTGGTGGGGGTGCTCTCCGGCAGATGGCTGGTGGACACCCAAGGCGCGTCGAGCGGCATCGGCGCGGGCATCGCCCAGCTGCCGCCGCTCCCCGTGCTGCTGACCGTGATCGTCGGGGCGGTGCTGGGCGCGGTGCTGGCAGCGGCGCTGCCGGCGACACGCGCGGCACGACGACGGCCGGCCGACTCGCTGAGCGAGACACTCTGACCCTCCGAAGCCACGGGACAGCCCTTACGCGCGGTGGGTGACGTGGAGCCGGAACAGGGTGCGGTGTCCCCGCTCGGCGACCTCGGGATCGTCCCGGCCGGCTCCGTAGGCGATCCCGGAGACCGCGTCGAAGGCGGACTCGCAGTCCAGGCGGAGCTCCTCGACAGCGGTGAGCGCTCTGCCGTACCCGTCGAGGAAGGCGGCGCGCAGGTCGGGCCGGCCGGTCCAGGTGTCGCCGAGACGCACCATGTCCCGGGTGGCGGAGGCGTACTCCGACCGCTCGAAGTCGAAGAGCCGCACCTCCCCGTCGTCGGTCAGAAGCACGTTGCGGTACTGGAGGTCCCCGTGCGTGGGCACCAGCACCGGCCGCGGGAGGTCCTCGTAGGCGCGCGCCAGGGCGAGGACCAGCTCCTCGTCCCCGGCGGCCAGGTACGGGCGGGCCTCCTCCAGATGGCGCTTCACCGGGTCCGCGGCCGGGGAAGGTCCGGCGGGCCGCTCCGGTGCGCAGCGGTGCAGGGCGGAGGCGAGGCGCCCCAGCCCCTGCTGGACGCGTACCTCGGCTGCCGGGTCGAGGACCATGCCGTGCGGCGACCGCCCCGACAGCGCGGTGACGACGACGGCGCGCGCCGCCGGGTCGGCCGCGACGAGACGCGGAACCCGGTGCCCCAGCCCCGGCGCCCACATCCGGTACGCGGCCACCTCCCGGTCGTGGAACCGCGGCCCGCGGTGCCGCTTGAGGTACCAGGTGCCGCCACCGGCCCCGGTGAGCCGCCAGACCCGGCTGCCGGCGCGCGCCCAGGACACGTCGACCGCCTGCGCGATCCGGCCGACGGCCCGCTCGGCGAACACGCGCAGCGGGTGGGGCAGATCCGTTCCGCCGGGCGGGGGCGGGCCGGCCAGGAGACGGGTCCGGTCGATGCCGTCCGCGGCGTACTCGACGAGGTCGCCGGGCTGCTGGAAGTGCACGGCGGCGGGCAGGCCGGCCCGGTAGGCGTCCAGGCCGGCCCGGCAGTACGCCACCATCGGCTCAGGCAGCGCGCCCAGCGGATACCAGCCCATGCCGTCACACCGGTCCGGCTCCCTCACCCGGGGCAGGCCCGCCCACCGTCGTACCTCGAAGAAGACGCCGATCCGGGAACTGCCGCCGCGCGGCGGGCGGTGGTGGACGGTGACCGCCGCGGTCACGTCCGGGGCCGCGATGAGGACACCGGTCTCCTCGCGGGCCTCCCGGATCACGGCCTCGACCATGTCCTCGCCCGGGTCGAGGTGCCCGGAGGGCAGGTGCCACAGACCGGACGCGTACACCGGCCCGGCCCGGCGCGACAGCAGCACCTCCGGGCCGTGGCTGCCGTCGCGGCGCAGGACGAGGTGGACGTCGACCGGCACCGTGTGCCGGGGGCCGCCGCTCACGCCGCGGTCCGGGGGCGGCGGCCCCGGCAACTGCCGGTGCGCGGAGCGGAGGCGGGGATCGTGGTCATGCCCGGTTTCATACCCAGGTTCATGTCCAGCCGAGCTCGGTGTACAGGTGGCCGGCGCGGATGCCCTCGACCGCGGCCCGGGTGTAGGGGACGACCGGTTCGGGGAGCTCGTCGGCGGGCCACCAGCCCCAGGACAGGCAGCGGTCGGGCTCGCGCACCTCGGGTGTGCCCTGCCACCGCCGCGCGCGGAACACGAGCTGGATACGGGGCCGGCCGCCCGGTCCGTCCACGAGGTGCACGACGTGGACCAGTTCCACGTCGCCCGGGTCGATGCCCAGGCCGGCCTCCTCCTGCGCCTCCCTCACCAGGCAGGCGACGGCGGATTCCTGCTCGCAGTGTCCGGCGAGGAAGTGGTGGGTGGACGCGGCGAACGCGGAGTCCGGGTGACGCAGCCCGAGCAGGACCTGACCGTCGCGTTCGAGGTAGAGGTGGACACCGACGATGTTCCGCCGTGCCCGGCCGCCGGGCCGGGCCTGGGCCGGTACGGCCGGGGCGAGGCCTTGGGCCCGGTGGAGCTCGATGACCTCCGTCGTCCACGGGCACATCGTCAGGAAAGGGATCGTGGCCGCGTCGAAATGGCGGAACATGATGCCTTCGGGACACGGGAGTTCGTCGGCGTCGCCGTCCCAGGCCCCCAGATACACCTGGATACGGCCCTCGGCCGGCCCGTCCGGCCCGGGCCCGTGGCAGCCGACGATCGTGAAGGGCTCCAGCGGCACCATCAGGCCGGTCTCTTCGAGGAGTTCCCGCTCGACGGCCTGCGCCGCAGTCTCCTCGCCCTCCCGGCCTCCGCCCGGGATCGACCACGTGCCCGGATCGCAGATGTCCTTGTTGGCGTCGCGCAGGTGCAACAGGTACCGGCCTCGTGAGTCGACCAGCAGCGCGGCGGTGCCGTGCGGTTCGTCGGATTCGGTCATCGAAGGCTCCTTCGCTGGTGTCCTGAAGAACGGTCCGGATGCGGGGCCGTCACGGCCGGACCGGGGGCATCGCGCGCGTTCGAGGCGGCGTTCGAGCCGGCGTGCCCGCCCCCGGGGCTGCCGCGAAGTTCCGGCCGGCTTCAGGCGTTCCACCACTCGTCCGTGGCGCAGCCGACCTCGTAATGCCACCATCCTTCGTCCCGGCCCCGGTTCAGGAGGGCCTTGATCCCGGCGAAGTCCGCCCCTGCCTCCGCGGTCAAGGCCAGCATGGGGAAGTCCTCACTGAAGACCTCGCCGCCGAGCCCGAACGCCGAAAGGCGCTGGTGCACGGCCTGCGGGCTGCGCCCCAGGGGACCGGTGGGATCGGGCACCACGCGGATCGTGCAGTTGCCCGAGGAACTGACCCGTCCGACAGCCCAGTGGAGCCCGTCGGAGTCGGTCCGGTACCGCACCACATCGCCCTCGGCCACCCCGTCCTGCAGGAAGGGGCAGTTCTCCACGCTCGCGGTGTCATCGCCGAGCTTCGTCGCCCACAGGCCCTCGGTGTCCTGCGGGAACCACCCCTCGCGCGGGACGAACCGGAACCACACCTTGATCTTCTCGACCGCGATCTCCATGACAGCCATCATGCGCTGATCGTCGGCGACACCGCGGACCGGCCCGCGCCCGTGAGGGGCGCGCGCCGGGTCCGGCCAGGTCCCGGGATCAGGGGCGGGTGGCACGGACGTGGTCGGCCTCGAAGCGCGCGAAGGCCGCCTCCTGCCGCCACTCGACCTGCGCCTTCGGGCTGGCGTCCAGGAACCGGGCGCACCGCCCGCTCGGGCGCTCGGCGCCCTGCTGCTCGTGGGCACACGCCCCGGCCGGACGGTAGCCGGTGCGGACGTCACGGTTCCACAGACCCCGGCCGGGCAGGAACGAGTGTTCCAGGGAGGCGCGGGCCAGGTCCTTCAGCTCCGGGTAGCCGAGTCCGTACATCTCCGCCGCCCGGCGGTACTCGTCGGTGATCTCGATCCGCGACACGCCCGGGTCGGCGAAGAAGTCCCGGGGCCGGGCAGGCGCTGGGGCCGGGGGCGTGACGGAGGAGGGGGCGGCGGCCGCGTACGCGGAGACGGGTGCGAGCAGGGCGAGGGCGGAGAGCAGGCCGATCAAGCGGGATGGGATCACCGGCACATGGTGGTGAAGCGGACCGCCGCGGGGCGGCATGCCGGGCCGGGCGCCTCCCTGTGCCACCCGGGAGGCCCCGCAGGGGATCGTTCCTTCCGGCGGGAACTGCCGTCGCGCTTCCTCGCCGTGTCACATGGGCTGGTGGTTGAACCAGGCACGGCTCTCCGGCTGGTTCGGCCGGATGATCGCCAGGACCGCCGGCACGAGCCAGGCGAATCCCAGCAGGGGTATCACCTGGAAGAACGCCCAGCTGAAGGGCAGGGCCGTCCACCCGTAGGCGAAGGCGGACACACGCAGATTCCGATGGCGCGTGCGGAACTTGAGGGCGGTGGTGACACCCCATGCGGAGACCGCGAGGACGAGCAGCCCGGCGAACACGACCATCCCGGCATGATCCTCGCCCGGCGTGGTGCAACACGGGGTGGAGGCGTCACCGTCGCCCCAGATGGATGTGGCGACGGCCACGCTGTTGGTCACCAGAGCGACCCCGAGGAGGGCCTGCATGCCGCCCAGGACCATCATCAGCACACGGAGGCTCCGCACGGCGTCCGGCATCCGCGCGCCGGGGGGAATCGGCTCGTGGGGGAGTCCGCCCGGCGCATCGGGGCCGCCCGGTCCCACCGGTCCCGGGTTGCCGTTCGCGGGCGACCGCTGCCAAGGCCGCCGGCCGCCTGATTTCCCGTCGTCCACGTTCATCCTGACGGTCCTTCCGCTGGAAAGGCCTCGTACCTGCGCGCCATGCTCCGGCGGCTCGTGCCGGCTGTCCAGCCGCAATCCGGCCAGTGCCGCCGCGTCGCTTCGACCGGACCGCGCACGATCCCCCTCAGGCCACGGCACGGAGCCCCGCTACAAGGCGAGACGGTAACGAACCTCGCTCACGGACACTCCGTCGTAGTCGTCGGCCCGGACGGCACCATCAGCGACATAGCCGGCTCGTTCGTAGAACCGACGGGCCCTGGTGTTGTCGGTGAGCACCCACAGCAGGACCGAGCCGAAGCCGCTGGCCAGAGCGTCGGCGTGCACGGCTTGGAGGAGCCTGCGACCGATGCCGGACCCGATGAGCGAGGGCTGAACGTACAGAGCGTAGAGCTCACCCGCGGCCGTGGGGGAGGGCCCGAGGCACGCCCAACCCACCACCCCGCCCCGGGCGTCCACCGCTACCAGGTCGACCGTGGCCTTGTCCGACCTCGTGAAGTACCGCCTGCGCCGGTGCGCGTCCGCTTCGACCGTCATGCGATCGAGGTAGGACTGGGGCACGATCCCGGCATACGCGGCCTTCCAGCCGGTCACCCGTATCTCTGAGACAGCCGCGACATCGGCTTGGGTCATCACTCGTACAGTCGGCATCGCAGCACTGTACGAGACCCGTCATCGCCACCACCTGGGAAATTCGCGTGGGCCGCCGCGGTCAGGTCCCGCGGCACCGGTCATCGTCCGTCGCGGAGCCGGCGGTCCAGGAACTCGATCAACCGTGTTTCCGAACGGGCGATCCGTTCTCGTTGTTCGCAGGGGAGCGAGGCGAGGGCGTCGACGAGGACTCGCTTCCGGTGGATGTACACCATGTTCCCTGAGTAGATCCGGCACCCCGAACACCAGGCGAGTCCGATGCACCGCTCGAACAGAAAGGACCCGGGCGGGTGGTAGCGGTACTGGTACGAGCGGACGGGCGTCCCACAGGCGGCGCAGACGCGCCGGTCCCCGGCGGGGACCGTGTCCCAGGTTGCGACCTTGCGCCAATGCTGCCGCCCGGCCGGTGCTCTTCACGTCGTCATGCCAGGCATTCTCGATCACGCCGACGCGCCCGTCCACCCGTTTGCACGATGCCTGGGGCCATCTCGGACCGCAACAGCCGCGCAGGTCACGATCGCAGGGGCGCGGTGGCACTCCTCAGCTGATCGACATGGCGGTAGTGGATCCCGGTCAGCCCGGCCGCCTGTGCCGCGGCGACGTGTCCAGGCGTGTCGTCGATGAACAGGCACCGCTGCAGCTTCACTCCCACCGCTTCCGCCGCGGCCTCGAAGACCCGGCGATCGGGTTTGGCGAACCCTGTGCGGGCGGTGTTGACGACCGCGTCGAACGCGTCGGCCAGCCCCAGCGCGGTGAGATCGGCCTCCAGCCGAGTGGTCGCGTTCGACACCAGGACCACCGGCACCCGGCTGCGGATCGCGGTCAGGAGTTCCAGGACAGCGGTATCGACGCAGCCGGTCAGCGCCGTCCAGCCGCTGACGAGATCCTGAGCACGGGCCACTGATCCGCAGGCCTCGGCAAGAGCTTCCGCGACGCGCCGGCGCCACTGCTCGTCGCTGATCCGACCGGTGACGGCGGCGTCCAGGAGCTCGGGGCGAAACGCGGCCGACGCGAGAGTGCCCTCGGCCAGTCCGGCCTTCCGGTCGAGCGCTGCCATCCCATCGGGATCCCACAGGCGCAGAACCCCGTCGAAGTCGCAGAGCACGGCGTCGAACGGTTCATCACTCATGATCCAGATCCTGCCAGACCGTATCCGGACCGTGGAACCACCGGAACTGCTCGGTCGCGTAGGGGGTTCAGGCCGTGTCGAGTTGGTGGTCGGCCCAGACGTAGCTTTCGGGGAGCAGGCCGGTGATGGAGAGGGTCCGGGGGCGGTCGTCCGTGCCGACGATGACCTCGATGGCGGGGAAGTAGTCGAGAAGGACCTGGCGGCATCGGCCGCACGGGGGAACGATCCCCCGGTCGCGGTCGCCCACGGCGACGATCGTGTCCAGTACGTACGCGCCCTGGGCGGCCGCGGTGCCGATGAGGACCAGCTCGGCGCAGGGGCCGCCCGTGAAGTGGTAGGCGTTCACGGCGGTGATGATCCGGCCGTCCCGGGCACGGGCCGCGGCAGCCACGGTGTGGTTGTCGCCGTGGCACCGGGTGCGCGCGATGTGGGTTGCGGCCCGGATGAGTTCGTGGTCGACGGGGTGGGGAGGTGCGGTGGTCATCGGCTCTGCCTTCGTTCGGTGTCGGCCGAACGCTGGCGCGAGTGACGGATGGTGCGCAAGCGAATATCGGGAGGTCATGCCGACCTCGCCCCCCGGGCGGGCCGTCCGGGGTCACGGCGAGCTCGGCGTGATGTGGCTGGTGGGAGTGTTCCAGCCCGAGATCCGGACCCGGAGTGCCGTACCGGCCGGGCCCGCCGTCCGGTGATGAGCCGTCAGGACGGCACTCTCACCGGGCCAGAGACTGATCTGGTTGTCGTTCCAGCGGACCGGCAGCACGGGTGCGTCCCGGCCGTCGACGAGATGGAGATCGGTCAGCAGCGCAGGCGTGTTCCCGCTGCCGGTGTTGCGGACGGTGACCGTGGTGGTGGAGAGCGAGCCGGCGTGGCGCGTGGTGCGGGCGGTCGCGGTCACGGTGGCGGCTGAGAGGGAGTTCAGGCCGGTGAGGTCGCCGTAAGTGGTCGTGGGGGTGTGGTACCAGTCGGCGGCGTCGTGATCCAGAACGTCGGGGCGGGTGGAGAGCCAGTAGACGTTGCGGCTGACCTCGCGGCCGGCGCTGTCGGTGAGCGTGAGCCGGGCGAGGTACGTGGAATCCGGCCCGTCCGCGGCAGCGACGACGGCGGGAACGGTGACCGCGGTGGTCCGCGCGCCGTCGCCGCCGACCCGCAGCCCGCGCACGGTGTGGTCGTAGAGGGAGGCCCCGTCGGTGCCGAACAGGGTGACCCGGGCGGTGAGACCGGAAACGGCTCCCGGCCGGCGGTTGACGACGGCCACGGTCCGGTCGTCGTAGGAGTACTGGATGTGCAGCGGCTCGTTGGCCTTCTTAGCGCCGTAGTAGGCACCGCCCTGGTCGAGGTAGCGGTCGACGAGCTGCCAGTGCAGGGAGGTCCAGCCGCTGTTGAACATCCAGTAGACGAGTCCCGTCGACGGGTCGGTGGAGTCCGTGGCGTTGCGGGCGTAGGCCTCGAACTGGGCGCGGACGTTCTCGTACTGGCCGAGCTGGGCCTTGGCCACGTAGTCCCGCAGGCTGCGCGGCGCGCCGTAGCGGTGCGCGAGGGCGTCGTTGAACAGCTTCAGCGTGTTGAAGGTGCGGGAGGGGGAGCGGTGGTACTGCGGGGCGGCGGGGGACTTCCACAGGGTTTCGAGTTCGGCCGGCGAGAGCGTGCGGCGCAGGGTGTCGAGGGTGGGGATCGAGGGTCCGGCGCTCGTCTCGGAGTTGAAGCCCGTCGCACCGCCCTCGCGCTTGTCGTACCAGTACGAGGGCGGGACCCAGTCGTAGGGTCCGGTCATCCGCATGCCCGACGGGCCGCTCAGGGCCGTGGTGACGGCGGAGGCGGCCGGAACCACCGGGGTGGGCCAGTCGGCGGCGCGCAGAGCGTCGAGGTAGTCCCGCTCGGTCCGGGCATCGGGTGCGAAGTCGCTGCCGATGAGGAAGGAGAGGACGCTGGGATGGTCGCGAAGCCGGGCGGCCTCGGCGGCCATCGAGGCCCGGGCGGTCAGACGGTCGGCGGCATTCCACTTCTCGCCCGTACCGGTGGGGTTGACCGGCCCCTCCCATTTGTTGCAGCACTCCCAGCCGGGCAGCATCAGCATTCCGTGCCGGTCGGCGAGGTCGAAGAACTCGTCCGGCTCGATGTGGCCTTCGAGGCGGAGCGTGTTCAGACCCGCGTCGAGCGCGGCCTTGATCCGGTCCTCCGCCGCGGTGGTGTCCCAGCGCAGCAGCTCGTCGGCCGACCAGCCGGCGCCCCGGATCAGGAGGGGGCGGCCGTTGACCGTGTACCGGCGGGCGCCGGCGGAGTCGAGCGGCGCCTTCACGTCACGGATGCCGAAAGTGTGGCGGACGGCGTCCGAGCGGCGGCCGGCCACCGTCGCCGTCAGGTGGAGTCCGTACAGGTTCTGGGGCCCCATACCGGCCGGCCACCACAGAGCGGGCCGCTGCAGGCGCAGTTGCCGGTGGCGGTCCGGGGCGAAGACGAGCGTACGGGTCTCCCGGGCGCGCAGGGTGACGTCCTCGCGCAGCACGATCCCGGTGCCGCCGATGGCGGCGGTGACGGTCGCGGTGGCCGCCTCCTGCGAGTCGTTGCGGACCCGCGCCTTCACGGTCAGCTCGGCCGGGCCGGCCTCCGGGGACGGCACGTCCAGGCTGGTCACCACGTGGGCGTCGTGCAGCGAAACCGGCCCCCGCCGGCGCACCAGGACATCGCGGACGATGCCCATGTTGGCGTCGGGCGGTGGCTGCAGCCAGTCCAGCCAGCCCAGCGTGAGGTGTTTGCGCGGATCGTTGGGCTGGATCCGGAAGGCGACCGTATTGGTGCCGGTCCGCACCAGATCGGTGATGTCGAGTTCGTGGCGCGTGTACACACCGGCCACCTCGGCCGCCGAGGCGACCTGCCGGCCGTTGACGTACACGTCCGCCGCGGAGATCACCCCGCTGAAGTCCAGCGAGGTGCGCTCCGAGGTGTCGGGAAGCGTGAAGTCGCTGCGGTACCACCACGGATCGGCGAAGTCACTGCGCGGGATGCGCTGCTGGTCGGTGGAGTAGAACGGGTCCGGGTGCGTGCCGTCGGCGACCAGCGCGGCGAGCACCGTGGAGCGGGGCCCGGCCCGGTGCCAGCCGGTCGTCGCATAGCCGGGCGTGGACACGGCGGCCGCCGTGTCGGGGACCTCGGCCGCCGACCGGATCGCGTACCCGGTCAGCGCGGCCGTCCCGCCCGGCGCCACCGCCGTCACGGTGGGAGCGGAACCCGGACCGGCCGGGAGGCGGGGGGCCGCGGCCGAAGGTACGGCGGCCGGGGCGAGCAGCAGAGCCAGCAAGGCCACGGCCACGGCGGCCGCCCGGAGTCGCCGGGTGTGTGCGGGTCGGGGGAGCTGGGACACGGTGGTCTCCGGGGGAGCTGGTCGGACGTCCGCGCTACGCGGAGATCAGGTAACGGACCGTAACCCACCTGACACGCAGGACGGATGGTCGCGGCCGTACGGCGAGCCGCGCGCCCACGGCCGCGCCCACGACCGCGCCCATGACCGGGCGGGCCCCTCGGACGTACGTCGACCGGAGGCCGAACAATATCTGTGTCCGCGCGATGAGAATTAGACGAACCACGCCATGAGGCTTTTTCCTGCAGCGGGCGAAGTGAAATGTTTCACCGTACACGGGTCTCGATTCGTGCTACTGTCGATCTCAGTTGCAGTTGTGGTTCCCAAAACTTCAAGTGCCCCCAGCAGGTGTCTACACCCCTGGGAGTACTTTTACTTTTCCGGTCATTATCGGGCGGGGTAATCATTGCGGCGACACGGAGTCCACACAGTGTGGAACCCGATGCACTGCCCCAAAGGAGATATGACATGGCTACTGGAACCGTGAAGTGGTTCAACGCGGAAAAGGGCTTCGGCTTCATCGAGCAGGACGGTGGCGGCGCCGACGTGTTCGCCCACTACTCGAACATCGCCGCCCAGGGCTTCCGCGAGCTGCTTGAGGGCCAGAAGGTCAGCTTCGACATCGCGCAGGGCCAGAAGGGCCCGACGGCCGAGAACATCGTTCCCGCCTGACGCTGACGCGCACTTCGTAGCTGGGGCCCGCATCCTTCGGGGTGCGGGCCCCAGCTGCACGCATTTTCCGCCCCACCCCGCCCCGCCCACCCGGTGCCGGCTGCGGGGACGGCGCCCAGGGAATCCGCAGTCCTCCGTACGCGGATCACGCCCCGGCCGATACGCCGGCTGTGCGCCCTGACGGCGTCACCTTTTTTCCGTACCTGTACCCGCCAGGAACTCCGGCCGGGCAGGTCCGCTTCGCATTTCCATTCGGCCCGTTTCTTGCAATTCTCCGCGCAGTGCACGCCCGCGGGAATTCCTTGATATGCGCCGTATCGAGGAAGGTTCCGCATGAACCGCACGCGCACCAACGACCGATTCGCCCGTACGCGCAACGGCGCAGCCGGATCCGGCAAGAGCGGCGGCCGCTTCGGCGGCTCGGCCCCCAGCCGTTCCGGTGGTCCGAGCCGCTCCAGTGGCCCGAGCCGCTCGGGCGGGTACGGCCGCCGGCCCGCCGCGCTGCAGGGTGAATTCGCCCTGCCCAAGACGATCACCCCCGCGCTGCCCGCCGTCGAGGCCTTCGCCGACCTCGCCATGCCCGCGGAACTGCTCGCCGCACTCACCGTGCAGGGCGTGACCGTACCGTTCCCGATCCAGGGCGCGACCCTCCCGAACTCCCTGGCGGGCCGCGACGTGCTCGGCCGCGGGCGGACCGGCTCCGGCAAGACCCTGGCCTTCGGGCTGGCCCTGCTGGCCCGCACCGCCGGGCAGCGCGCCGAGCCCCGTCAGCCGCTCGCACTGGTCCTCGTACCGACCCGCGAGCTGGCCCAGCAGGTCACCGACGCCCTCACCCCCTACGCCCGCTCGGTCAAGCTCCGGCTGGCCACGGTCGTCGGCGGGATGCCCATCGGGCGCCAGGCGAGCGCGCTGCGCGGCGGCGCCGAGGTCGTCGTCGCCACGCCCGGCAGGCTGAAGGACCTCATCGAACGCGGTGACTGCCGGCTGAACCAGGTGGGCATCACCGTGCTGGACGAGGCCGACCAGATGGCCGACATGGGCTTCATGCCGCAGGTCACCGCCCTGCTCGACCAGGTGCGCCCCGAAGGCCAGCGGATGCTGTTCTCCGCCACCCTGGACCGCAACGTCGACCTGCTGGTGCGCCGCTACCTGACCGACCCGGTCGTCCACTCCGTCGACCCGTCCGCGGGCGCGGTGACCACGATGGAACACCACGTGCTGCACGTGCACGGCGGTGACAAGCACGCCGCCACCACCGAGATCGCGGCGCGCGACGGCCGCGTCATCATGTTCCTGGACACCAAGCACGCCGTGGACCAGCTCACCAGCCACCTGCTGAACAGCGGAGTGCGGGCCGCCGCCCTGCACGGCGGCAAGTCGCAGCCGCAGCGCACGCGCACCCTGGCGCAGTTCAAGACCGGGCACGTCAGCGTGCTCGTCGCCACGAACGTCGCCGCCCGCGGCATCCACGTCGACAACCTCGACCTGGTCGTCAACGTGGATCCGCCCACCGACCACAAGGACTACCTGCACCGCGGCGGGCGTACCGCCCGTGCCGGTGAGTCCGGCAGCGTCGTCACCCTGGTCACCCCGAACCAGCGCCGCGACATGGCGCGGCTCATGGCCGCCGCCGGGATCACCCCGCAGACCACCCAGGTCCGCTCCGGTGAAGAGGCCCTCAGCCGGATCACCGGCGCCCAGGCCCCCTCCGGCATCCCGGTCGTCATCACCGCCCCGGCGGCGGAGCGGCGTGAGCGCAGCGGGCCGTCCGCGCGCAGCCGTCGCCGCCCCGCCGCGGCTGCCGCCCGGCGCAGGCCGGCACGGCCGTCCGCCGCCGACGCCGTAGCGTGAACCCTTCTTCTTCCCCTTGTGAGGCATCATGCGCGTCGTCATCGCCAGATTCCCCTTCGACCTGACCAAGAGCGGGGTGCTGGAGTCGATGAAGGGCGTCAAGCCCGAGCCCGTCGACGGTGAGTCCGTGATCATCGGACGCCGGCACTACCCGGTCAAGCAGGTCGGCCAGGTCGTCACCCGCCAGGACCGCCGCGACTTCAGCGCCGCGGAGGTCGTACGGGCGATGACCCTGCTCGGCTTCACGTGCCGCGGCCTGCCGCAGGCACCCGCCACGCCCATGTCCACGCCCGGCCTCACCCCGTTCCAGCGGGCCTCGGCGATGCTCGGCGAGCCCGAGCCCGTATCGGTTTCCGTCTGACCGCACAGCACCACAGGCACACCACGTGAGGGCCCGACCGGCACATCCGGTCGGGCCCTCACGCGTTGTTCGAGAGAAGATCTCTCAGCATCGAACAAAGAAAATCTATCTCCGTCACAGTAGACATATGGCACTGGCGTGCCTATGGTTTCTGGCATACCGATGATCGAGGAAGTGGAGGAGGCAGACACCATCAGGATCGCCCGGGCAGGAACACACCGCCCGGGTACCGCACGACCCCCGAACGGCAGGTGGTCCCCGGTCAGGCATTCGCGATCCCCGCACTCCCGCCCGTCTCCCGGGCGCGACCGCGGAAACGGAAGTCGGCGCAGCGCTGAGGCCGACAGATGGTGTTGAATTCCCTTCAGGGCCTTGGTGCCGTACGGCACCAAGGCCCTTCGACGCGTTCTAAGAAGAGGTGCAGATGACAGCGGATGACTCGCTCGGCGGCCGGCTGGACGACGATGACTACCCCGCCTACACGATGGGCCGGGCCGCCGAACTCCTCGGCACCACCCCCGGCTTCCTGCGTGCCATCGGCGAGGCCCGTCTGATCACACCGTTGCGCTCCCCGGGCGGGCATCGCCGGTATTCCCGCTACCAGCTGCGGATCGCGGCCCGCGCCCGGGAGCTCGTCGACCAGGGCACCCCGGTCGAAGCGGCCTGCCGCATCGTGATCCTGGAGGACCAGCTCGAAGAGGCCCAGCGCATCAACGCCGAGTTCCGTCGCGCCGCGACCGCCACGCCCGACGACTCCCGCTGAGCGCCGACCGCTCCTCGTACCGCCCCCGGCACGTGAGGACGCGGCGACCCCGGTGCAGGCGGACGTCCCCCTCTGCAGGGCTGCATGGGCGGCATGCCGGCTTCCCGCCCCCTGACCGGCACGGCCCGCTTCGAGAACGGCGAGCCGGATCCGGACGCCCACGAAGCCCTTTCCGGTCCGCTCCTGCGCGCAGAGGTCCTCGACACCCACGGCCCGGCCGTTCGCGCGCCGAACTGCGCCGGAGCCGCAGGCGGGATATCAAGGAGCGTGAAGGCGAGCCCGAGGTCCGAGGCACGCCGCCCCGCGGTGAGGAGAACGTCTCGTGGAGTTCGAGGTCAATGGCACCCGGCACGCGGTGGACGTGGACGACGACCCGGCCGCGGTCGACGTGCTGCGGGACCGGCTGGGTCTGACCGGCACCAAACTGGTCTGCGCGGGCGGGGTGTGCGGGGCCTGCACGATCCAGGTCGACGGCGACCCCCGGGTCTCCTGCCTGACCCCGGCGGTCGCGCTGGCCGGCCGACAGGTGACGACCGTGGAGGGCCTGTCCGGCCACCCGGTCGGGCGAGCCTTCGCCGGCGAGGACGCCCTCCAGTGCGGTTACTGCACCCCGGGGTTCGTGGTCGAGGCGGCGGCGTTCTTCGAGCGGTGGCGAGCCGCCCACGGCCACACCCGGCCCGGGCGGGAGCAGATCGCGGACGCGCTCGCGGGCCACCTGTGCCGGTGCGGTGCGTACGAGGGGATCTTCAGCGCGGTGGCCGCGGCCTGCGCCGGCGACTACGACACGGCCCCGCCCGGCGGGGAGGCGCCGGCGGTCCCGCGCGTCGAAGCCCCGCAGAAGACCGACGGATCGGCCCGGTACACCACGGACCTGCGCCCCGAGGGACTGCTGGAAGGGGTGATCATCCGCTCGCCGCACGCGCATGCGCACGTACGCTCCCTCGAAGCCGGGGACCTGCCTCTG
Organism: Streptomyces sp. NPDC030021; assembly: GCF_055574035.1. Taxonomy (NCBI): domain Bacteria; kingdom Bacillati; phylum Actinomycetota; class Actinomycetes; order Kitasatosporales; family Streptomycetaceae; genus Streptomyces; species Streptomyces sp. NPDC030021. Next base: position 157,933 of record NZ_JBVIAH010000009.1, on the reverse strand, counting down.
GTACCGCTGCTGCCCCCGGACGGCGTGGTGCGGTACGTCGGGCAGCCGGTGGCCGCGGTCGCGGCGCCGGACCGGGCCTCCGCACGGGCGGCGGCCGCGCGCGTCACGGTGGACTACGAAGTGCTGCCGGCGGCCCTGGACGTACGCCAGGCCCGCACCGGCGAGGGCCCGCTGGTCTACGCGGACAAGGCGGCACGCAAGCGGGCACCCGGTTCCGGCGAGACCCCGCAGCTGGTGCCCGCCCGCTGGCGCGGCAACCTCCGGGGCCCGTCCGCCATGAGCAGACGCCCCGCCACGGCCGTGCGCCGTATCACCGAGGCCCGCAGCCGGAACCCCGAGCGGGTGGTGGAAGGCGTGTTCACGACCGCCGCGCAGACGCACACCCCGCTCGAACCGCACGCCTGCCTGGCCGAGTGGGTCGACGGCACCCTCCACCTGGAGGTCTCCACCCAGTCCGTGAGGCGCACGGCCGAGCTCGCCGCCGAACGCTTCGGTGTGCCCGTCGAACGGGTGGTGGCACGGGCCGTCCACGTAGGCGGCGGTTTCGGCTGCAAGATGGGACTGACCTCCGACGTCGTCGCCGCGGCCGAGCTGGCCCGGCTGCACGGCGCCCCGGTGCGGGTGGTGCTCGACAGGGACGAGGAACTCACCGACGGCGGATACCGGCCCGGCACCCGGATCCGGCTGGCGATGGTCGCGGACGAGGCCGGCGAACTGAGCGCCCTGGCCATGGACGCGGACAACGACGGCGGTGTCTCGGTCGGCGGCACCGTGGCGGCACTGGCCCGGTTCATGTACGGCAAGGCCCCACGCCGGCTCCGCGACTTCGACACCGTCACCCACCGCCCGCCGGGCGCCCCGTTCCGCGGCCCCGGCGGACCCACCATGTGCTGGGCCCTGGAGCAGGCCGTCGACGAGATGGCCCACCGGCTCGGCCAGGACCCGATCGCCCTGCGCCGCCGCTGGGACGGCAACCCCAAGCGGCACGCCCTGTACGACCGGGCAGCCGCGCTCCCGGTCTGGTCGGGCCCCCGCGGCGGCACCGGCCGCTTCCGCCGGGGCGTCGGCGTCGCGGCGGCCAACTGGATGTACTTCCTCGATCCCGTCACCGAGGTCGAACTCACCGTCGAGGACGGGGTCGTCGTCGCCCGCTGCGCCGTGCAGGACATGGGCACGGGCTCACGCACCGTGCTGCGCCGGGCCGTCGCCGCGGGGCTCGGCCTGCCGGAGGGCAGGGTGCGCGCCGAGGTCGGCCGGAGCGATGCCGTACACGGCCCCACCTCCGGCGGCAGCCGCACCACGCCCTCCCTCGTGCCCGCCGCCGCGGACGCCGCCGCCCGGCTGCGCGACGCGCTCGGCGGCGGTGACCTGGCCGCCCGGCTGGACGCAGCGCACGGCGTACGGGTGACCGGCCGGCGCCCCCGCGACCGCCGGGGCTTCGTGACCCCCTTCACCATGGGCGGTGTCGCGATCGGCCGCGGCTTCACCGGATCGGTGCAGGTCGCCGAGGTCGAGGTGGACACCCGGCTCGGCCGCGTCCGCCCGCTGAGCGTGTGGAGCGGCATCGCCGCCGGCCGGATCCACGAGGAGCGCCTCGCACGCAGCCAGTGCGAGGGCGCCGTCGTACAGGGCGTCGGCTACGCCCTCTACGAGGAGCGGCGCACCGACCCGGCCACCGGGCGGGTGCTGACCGAGAACCTCGAGGACTACCGCATCCCCGGCATCGGGGACACCCCCGAGATCACCGTCCACTTCCACCAGGAAGGCTTCGACCACGTGCCCGGTGGCGGGGTCGGCCTCGGCGAGATCGCGACCCTGCCCACCGCGGCCTGCCTGGCCAACGCGGTCCACGACGCCACCGGCCGGCGCCCGTACGACATGCCCATCCGCCCCGACCGGCTCCTGGAAGGACTGGGTACGTGAGCACCGAGACCGCCCTCACCGACCTCTCGGCCGCCGTCCAGGCCCGCGGCGGGGAGCTGCGCGCCGGTGGCACCGACACCACCGCCCGGCAGCGCAGCGGCGTCTCTCCGGGGCCGTTCACCGACCTCGGCGGCGCCGGCCACCTGCGCGGCTGCACGCCGCTGCCCGGCGGCGGGCTGCGGATCGGCGCCCTGACCACCCTCGCCGAGCTGGCCGCCGATCCGCGCGTACGCGCCGGCTGGCCGGCCCTGGCCCTGTCGGCCGGAACCGCGGCCACTCCGCAGATCCGCGCCGCCGGCACCGTGGGCGGCAATCTGCTGCAGCGCAACCGCTGTTGGTACTTCCGCAATCCTCACTTCAGCTGCCTCCAGAAGGGCGGCACCGGCTGCCCCGCGCGCGAGGGCGACCATCACTTCGGCGTGGTCAGCGGCAACGGCCCGTGCGTCGCCCCGCACCCGTCCACCCTTGCGATGGCTCTGCTCACCTACGACGCCGAGGCCCACGTCCACGGCGAATCCCCCCGCGCTGTCGCCGACTTGTACGGGGACGGCGACCGGCTCTCGCACGCCGACCACCTGCTGCGGCCGGACCGTATCCTCACCGCGGTCGACCTGCCCGCGCCCCTGCCCGGCGAACGCGCCGCCTGCCACCGGGCCATCAGCCGGGCCCACGCCGAATGGCCCCTGGTCGAAGCCACCGCCCGGCTGGTGCTCGACGGCTCCACCGTCACGCACGCCGCCGTCGCGGCGGGCGGGGTGGCGCGCGTACCGCTGCGGCTCACGGAGGTGGAGGCCGCCCTGATCGGCCGCGAGGCCACCCCCGACGTCCTCGCCACGGCCGCAGCGACGGTCCAGGGCCGCTGCCGTCCGCTTCCGCAGACCGGCTACAAGGCCAAGCTGTTCGGCAACACCGTCCTGGAAGTCCTGGAACAGGCCCTCGGCGGTCCCGCCACCGCCGGCTAGGGCGCTTCGGATGCGGCAGGGCAATATGGAGGCATGACGATTCGGCGTCCGCTCCGCCAGCGGTTCCTCCGGCATCCCGCGGGTCAATTCGCCGTCGTCACCGTGCTGAGGCTCATCCTCTTCGTGCTGGTCGGCCTCGGGGTGACGTACGCCCTCGATGCCCTCTTCGGCGGCCCCTGGATGGTCTACTGACCTCAGCACATTGGCGATCGTCGTCATGGGCGGTGCGCCGGTCCCGCTCGGACACCTCGCTACGCGTACTCCGCTTCGTGCCTCTCAGCCGGCGTGGAGGATCCGGAAGCGATCGGGTTCCGCCGGGTCTCGATCGACGACCTGGGTCGGAGCCCAGGTCCACTGCCGAACGCTGATGCCCGGCGTACGGGAGAACCGGATCTGCCCGCGGGTGCCTTCGACCGCCACACGCGACCAGGGCTCGGCGGCGCGCGCCTCGCCCGCGGCGTCAGCACGCAGCACGTCGGCGAGGACGAGGACCGTGTCGTAACCCTCGAAAGCGACGAAGGAGGGTGCCTGGCCCAGCCGCTCGCGGAGGGCCGTCCCGACGCGTGCACCGAGCGGGCCGAGGCGTTCCGGAAGGTAGCGCAGGAACGGGATCGCGGTGCCGTCGCCGCCCAGCAGTGCCGCCCATTCCGGGAACTCCGGTTGCCCGGCCGGAGCGCCGATCAGGATCCCGGCGAGGCGCCGGTCACGGCGGACGGCCCGGACGATCGGCACGGCCGGGTCCGGGTGGCCGACCAGAAGGAGGAGGGCCGTCGCCCGGTGGCCGACGAGCTCGTCGCACACCGCGTCGGGGTCGAGGGCGCGCACGTCGAGTTCGACGACGGTGCCGCCGCGCGGAGCGAGGTACTCCCGCAGGATGCGGACCCCGGACGCCCAGTAGACACTCGGCTGGGTCGCTACGGCGATGCGGCTGTGCCCCGCGCCGAGGAGGAAGTCCGCGTAGATCTGCCAGCCGTGGGACTGTGCCGGGGCGAGGCGCGCGACCCATTCCGTCGGCTGCTCGGTGAGCGCGTCGAGAACCGCTGACGAACAGAGGAACGGCAGGCCGAGGGCGTCGGCCCGGGCGGCAGCGGCGCGGGCGACAACGCTGTGATACTCACCCGCCACAGCAGCGACGCCCAGGCGAGCCAACTCGTCCACGGCCGCCGCGGCCCTCTGGGGATCGGCCGCGGTGTCCCGGACCACCAGCTCCAGCGGCCTTCCGCCGATCCCGCCGGCGTCGTTGACCTCGTGAACGGCCAGCTGGAGGCCGGCGAGCAGGTGCTGGCCTGCCTCGACCCAGCCGGGTCGGGTCAGCGGAACGAGAGCGCCGATCCGGACGGACGATCCGTCAGTACGTTCCGCCCCAGGCGGCGATGGTGGCGTATTCATGGTTCGGCTTCTCCCGAGGGGCGGTCCGGACGCGGTGTGTCCGGACCGCGCAATGATCGTCAGTGGCGCGCCGAGCGTAGCCGAGCAGGACCCGGCCGGCTCCGGCGCCCTGCGCCCCGCGGCCGGCCGGGTGTGCGGGCCATCCGGGCGGGGCACGGGGTGCGTACGGCATGGCACCCGGGGCCGCGGCGTCCCGCGGCGCATGCTGAGTCACCCCGCCCTGCAGGAGAGGCCCGTGAGTGATCCCAGAGCGCGAGTGACCACGAGGCCGGTCACCGCCGCGGCAGCCGATGGCATTCCCGCTCCCGGGGTCATCGGCATCGGACTTGCCGCGGTGCTGACGTTCGCGCTCGCCCAGGGCTCGTGGCAGTGGTTCGCCACGTTCATCGGGGTGACGCTGCTTGCGGTGATGCTCGCCTTTCAGCGGCGGGCGCAGTGGACCCCCGACCTCCGCTCGCCGTACATGCGCGGCCTGGTCGCGTACTCGCTCGTCGTCGGCCTGTGCGTGGCGATCGCACTGGCCCCCCTGCTGCAGCGCCGGGCCTGGCTGTTTCCGATGCCGGGCACGCGCAGCGACTGCGTGCTGGTGGGCAGGTACGCGGCCCTCCAGGCGGAGGCCGTGCTCGGGAACCTGGCCGCCAGTGACGGCGCGGCCGTGGCGTTCGCGCGGGAGGACCAGGCCCGTAAGGCCGTTGCCGAGTGCCTGGCGGCCACGACGACCCTGTGGCTGCCGGTGTACGGCGTCGGGGTGGCGGTGCTGGTGGGGGTGTGCGCATGGTTCCGCGACCGGGCCCGCGCCCGTTCGGGAAACGTCGGCCGGACGCATGCCTCGGCCGGGAGCTGATGCGTACGGCTCACGGAGAGAGGGACGAGGCCCGAGCCGGTCCTGACCGTGTTCCCCCGGGGGCTCGAACGCAACGGCGGCGCACTGGTCGCGTACTCGCTCGTCGTCGGCGATTCACGCGAGCGCCCGCCCCCTTCTGACGGTCCGGTAGGGCTCGCCCGGCTGTGTCGAGGTGGTCGGGTCCATTGACAGAAGTTGAACGCAGGCCGAGGCTGAGAGCGCTCTCGGCCGTCAACTCATAGGCAAGGGAGCGCCGCACCTCCCCCCACTGCCAGGTGCCCCCCACAAGGAGGATCATTGTGTTCCGTTTATCGAAAGTGCTTGCATCAGGTCTCTCGGCCCTGGTGGTCGCCGCCGGTCTGATGGCTCTCGGTCCGCTGACATCGGCGGCAGAGGCCGTACCGGCGACCATCCCGCTCACGATCAAGAACAGCTCGGGACGCAGCGAGCCGGTGTACGTGTACAACCTGGGCACGCAGCTGACGACCGGCCGGCAGGGCTGGGCCGACGCCGGCGGCGGATTCCACCCCTGGCCCGTGGGAGGCAATCCGCCCACCCCCGCGCCCGACGCATCGATCACGGGTCCGGCCAACGGGCAGACCAAGACGATCCGGATACCCAAGTTCTCCGGACGCGTCTACTTCTCCATAGGCCAGAAGATCGTCTTCAAGCTCAGCACCGGCGGCCTCGTACAGCCTGCCGTGCAGAACCCGTCCGACCCCAACCGGACCATCCTGTTCAACTGGTCCGAGTACACGCTCAACGATGCCGGGCTGTGGATCAACAGCACCCAGGTCGACATGTTCTCGGCTCCGTACGCCGTGGGCGTGAAGGCGGCCAACGGCACGGTCACGAACACGGGACGGCTCAAGCCGGGCGGCTACAACGCCGTCTTCAGCCAACTGCGTTCGGCCGGCTGGGGCGGATTGATCCAGAATCGGCCCGACGGCACGCCGCTGCGGGTGCTCTCGCCCGGTCACGGCATCGAGGCGGGCGGGATCCCCGCCGGCGTGATGAACGACTACATCAACCGGGTCTGGAGCAAATACAGCTCCTCCACGCTCACCGTGACGCCCTTCGTGAACCAACCGAACACCAAGTACTACGGCCGGGTCTCGGGCAACGTCATGAACTTCACCAACGGCTCGGGAGCGGTGGTCACCAGCTTCCAGAAGCCGGATTCCGACAGCGTCTTCGGCTGCTACAAGCTGCTGGACGCACCGAACGATCAGGTCCGCGGGCCGATCTCCCGCACTCTGTGCGCGGGCTTCAACCGGTCGACGCTTCTGACCAACCCGGCCCAGCCCGACCCGAACGACGCCAACTTCTACCGTGACGCCGTCACGAACCACTACTCCCGCATCATCCACGGACAGATGGCCGACGGTAAGGCGTACGGCTTCGCCTTCGACGACGTGGGCGCCCACGAGTCGCTGGTGCACGACGGCAACCCGCAGGAGGCGTTCATGACGCTGGAACCGTTCAACTAGAAGCTGTGTCCGGCCGATCACGCGACTACTTCACGCGCATGTCGTTGACGTGGGCACGGCGCGGGTGATCTGAGTGATGCCGAGCGGGAACGGATGCGGCCGTTCCTGCCGGTCAGCACCAGGCCGTTTCGTTTGGATCACCGGCCAAGGCCGGACTCCTCCTCGCTGCCGTGTCGGAGTCAGATGCTGCCGAAGGGCTCGGGGTAGATGAATTCGCCTTGTACGGACGGGTCGTAGGCGGCCAGGGTACGGATCTGGAACAGGTGCTCCCAGGCTGGTTCCTCGCCGACGATGCCGAAGTCAGTGCTCGGCCGGAAGTCGAACCGGCCGAAGAAGTCGGGGTCGCCGAGGACAACGACCATCGGAGCGTCGAGGGCGTCCGCTGCCGCGAGCGAGGCGTGGACCAGGGCTGTTCCGAAGCCGCGACGGCGGTGGTCGCAGTGAACACCGAGGAGGCTGAGGTTCGGGACTCGGGCAGTACCGATTCGGCCCCGGGTGCACAGAGCATGGCCGATGATCGCGCCGTTCTCGCTCTCGGCCACCAGCGCGAGAGCCGGAATCCAGGCTTCTCCCTTTTGCAATGCGTGCCGCAGAATCGCCTCCACAGGTTCCTCCTCGTGCGGCTTGTAGGAGGAGGCGATGGTCACCGCACGGACAGCGGCCAGATCGGCGGGGGTCTCGCGTCTGATCAGCACCTACGCAGTCTGCCCCCCGGCGACCTGGCGTGTGTGCGGGGGCTCGTCAGAGAGACGGCCCCATCTCGCGGACGAGAGGAAGATCCCCGCGATGTGGAGTCCGGCCAGGTAGATGGTCGGGGTCTTTTCGTAGCGGGTGGCGATACCGCGCCACTGCTTCAATCGGTTGATGCACCGTTCGACGGTGTTGCGCTGTTTGTGCGCCTCGCGATCGAAGGCCGGCGGCCTGCCGCCACGACTGCCTCGGCGCAGCCGGTGTCCCCCTGGTCTGCGGGGACAGGAATGACGGCCCGGATGCCACGCTTGCGCAGGTGCTCCCGGATGGCGCGCGATGAGTACGCCTTGTCAGCCAGGACCACGTCGGGCCTGGTGCGGGGATGTCCGCGCCGGCGGGGAACCCGCAGGCGGGCCATCGCCTCCGTGAACGCGGGCGCGTCAACGGCCTGTCCGGCGGTGAGAATAAGGGCCAGGGGTCGGCAATGGGCATCGGACGCGAGATGGATCTTCGTCGTCAGTCCGCCACGGGACCGACCGATGGCGTGGTCGGCCGGCTCACCGACGGGATTCTGCACCGGGTGCGGACTGGCGTGCAGTGGCGGGACCGCTCCAGCAGGTCCAGGCCGCGGTGGACGCAACGGGTGAGCAGACGCTCCCAGGTCCCGTCCGCTGACCACAGCCGATGGCGTTCATAGACCGTTTTCCATGGCCCGAACCGTTCGGGCAAGTAGTTCATCGGCTCGCAACTACTGGCCGGTGCGATGCCTGAGCCAGGACTTCTCCAACTCCGACAACGGTGGATCAGGTACCGGCCCGACGTCGTTGTAGACGGCGATGGGGTCAAGCGGATCGGACCACGAGCCGACTGTCCAGAGTCGATACACGTGTTCGCCGCCCTCCGGCTGCGGGACCGTAATGATCTCGGGAGCGGGCGGCCCAGGAATGCACCGGCCGACGTCCTCGCCGTAGGGTCCACCCTCGAAGATCGCGTGCATCCACCCCTGTGGAGGCCTTCCGCTCAGATCGAAAACGTCTACCATGCCCTCCCCCTCAACTGCGGAGATAGTAGTCCGCAGCGACGTGAGGGGCGACGCATCAAGATCGGCCGGACAGCTCCTGAGGGGGCTCCGTAGGTGCTCTCCGAGCGGGTGCGGACGTGGCTGTTCGCAGTGCGGCCCGCTCGCCCTTCCTGCGGGGGCGAGGTCGTGCAGGCGCGCGAGCTCAAGCGGAAGACTCCACGGTCGGCCCCTGCAGTCACCGTCCGCCCCCTCGCGCCGCAGCACGGTCACCCGCTCAGAGCTCCGGCCGGTCCTTCAGCTGCCGCTCAGGGGCGATCCCCAACTGGGATCGTGGCGCGGTCTTCTCGTCAGGTGGGTGAGCAGATGCTCCGCCGTACTGCGGACGGTGTCCTGTGGCGCTCCGGCCGACGTCAGGGCGGCGCTGAGCCTCGCCGGTGCCGACGCCGGCACGTCGGACTCGGTAAGGAGGGGCAGGACCAGCAGGAGGCGGGCGGCCGTGTCCTCGACACCTTCGGACCTCGGACAACCTCGTCGTATCCCTTGATCAGCACCCCTGCATCCTGACACCAGCCACTGACGCGCCCTGGCGGTGGCCGGCAACGCAACACCCCATTCATTTCCACAAGTATTTACTTGCCCGCGAAACCAAATTGACCGTCAGTCCCCGCTTGCGCAAGGCGAGTGCGAGCGTTCGAATGGATTGTAGGTGAACCTCGCACGGGCCGGGAGCCGAAACGGCGAGGCGGCTCGGCATTTCCTGGTGCTTGGAGTACCGACCACTCGGGGCTGGGGGCAATGTCATGTTCTTCTACAACAGCAGCACTCAGGTTGCCGCTTCCGGAAAACTCGACGCAGCCGGTGATTACATCCATCTCAAGACGTTCCCTGCGGGGCAATTCAAAGGGTGGAGGCAAATCGTACCCCTCGGGTGCGGAATGCTTTTCTTCTATGACGAAGAGACGGGGAACGCGGCAACGGGAAGACTCGACGCGGTCGGCCAGTACACCAATCTCAAGGATTTCCCGGCCACACAATTCGGAAAATCATACACGGTCATACCGGTCGACGGTGGCCGACTCTTCCTCTACAACGGCATCACAGGCACCGCGAAGACCGGCCGAATCGACGCGACCGGCAACTACACCAACCTGAAGGACTTCCCTGCCGGACAGTTCGGATCGTGGACGAGCGTCGTCTCCCTGGACGGCGGCGCGATGTTCTTCTACAACGCCGACTGGAATGATGAAACCGGAACCCTGGCCGCATACGGCCAGATCGACGCCGCCGGCAACTACGCCCACCTGAAGGATTTTACGCCCGGCCAGTTCGGAAAATGGTCTCTCGTCACCTCCCTTGCCGGTCGCTGGCTCCTCTTCTACACCTTCGACGGGCTCTCGTTCCTCGCCGGGACCGGAAAGCTCGGCACCGACGGTGAATACACCCACGTGAAGGACGTCAACCCGGGTACGTCGTGGCAGAACATCGTTCCGGTCGACGGCTATCACCTCTTCTTCTACCGGGACGGCACGGACAAGAAGGTGGCATCGGGCAGAATCGATTCCACCGGCGATGTGAAGCGCAGGGATCTGGGCACCTCATTCGCCAGCTGGTCCGTCATCGCGGGTTGACCATGGGGTCCTTGCCGCATGGGCAAGCACCTCGATCGGGCCCACCGGCGGGACCGCGGCCCCGCCGTGCACCTGCTAAGGAGACAGCGCATGGGTACCTCCGGGCTGGATGCCGGCGGGTCGGTGCCGGTGGCCAACCGTGCCGAGACGCTTGCCGGTCTTCACGCTTACGCGGAAAAGAGCGTGACTGCCGGAAGTACGGTCAACTTCCGGGTCAGCAGCACAGAACCGTACGAGCTTTCGATCGTGCGCCTGGGCTGGGACACCGACAGCCCTTCGAAGGATTGGCTGCTGCATACCTTTCCTGCCGTCCTGGACGCCGCACCCCAGGTGATACGACCGGGATCCTATGTGCACATCGCGCAAGGTCTCCCGTGGGAACCGGCTCTGCCCGCGCTCACTCTCGAATGCTGGGTCCGCCCCTTCCTTCGCGAGGCGTGGCAGGGACTCGTCACCAAATACACCTACCCGGACCGCTGCGGTTTCGGCCTCTTCCTCGGTGACGACGGGCGTGTGAGCGTCTACTACGGCGATGGGGAGACGTTCCATGCAAGCTGGCTCAAGTCGGGAACCAGCGTGCTCGCATTGCAGCGATGGCACCATCTCGTAGCGGTCTTCGATCACGGCACCGCGCGACTGTGGGTCGATGGCCAGCTCGACCTCCAGGCCGAAGGCCTGCCCACGGCCGTGGTCGGAGGCTCGGCTCCCCTTCGCCTCGCGGCCTACGGAACCGAGCAGGAAACCGGCAGCTTCCTCGATGGCGACCTCGCCATGCCGGTGATCTACGGGAGGGCGCTGCAGGAGGACGAGATCCACGGGAGACACGAAACGACCCCGCCGCAGCCGCCTCCCTCCGACGCGTTGTCCGGCTGCTGGCCACTGACGGAAGAAGGGGGAACACAGGTCGCCGATGTCAGCCCCGGAGGACGGCACGGAGTGATCATAAATCGGGCCACGTGGATGATCGGCGGCCCCGGATTCGACGCGGATGCCGTTCCCCGCTTCACGGCCTATGAACCTGATACAGATCCCGAACGAGGTCACGGGCTGCGGTTCTCATCGGAAGATCTTTACGACTGCGGCTGGCAGGTCACACATCAGTACGTCGTTTCCCCCGACCTTCCACCGGGGATCTACGTCGGCCGGTTCGTCCACGGGGAGGGCGATCGCTACGACGTGACGTTCGTCGTCGGACGGGCCCCGGACCGACCTCCCGCTCCGGTGCTCCTCCTGTGCAACACGAACACCTGGCTCGCCTACAACGGCGCGTTCACCTTCAACGGTTTTCCTCGGAAATGTGCGTACACCGATGACAAGACCGGTCGGCCGGCCTTCCAGAACGGCCTGGCGGTGCCATGGCCGTCCGCCGCCCCCTACCTGCTGTACGCCGCCCCCGACTACAGCCATCTCGTCCGCGCCGAGCGCTTCATGCACGTGTGGCTCGAGCGGAACGGCTACGACTACGACGTGTGCGCCGACAGCGATCTCGACGCGAACCCGAGCCTGCTCGGCGACCACCGCGTGCTCGTCATCGCCGGACACAGCGAATACTGGTCCGCGCCCGCCTACGAAGCGGTGCGGGACTTCCTCTCCCACGGCGGCAGAGTCGTCATGGCCTCCGGCAACACGATGTACTGGCGGGTGAGCCTGGACGGGGAAGTCCTCGAATGCCGCAAACTGCCGGAGTCCATAGGTGGCCGCCCGGGCACCAAAGTCGGAGAGCTCTACCACACGCACGATCATCGCCGTGGAGGGCTCATGCGGGAGGCAGGCCACCCCGCCTGGATGCTCACGGGCCTCGAATGCGTGGGCTACGACGGATCTTTCGTACCGTTCACGGTGAAGGATCCGCAGCATCCGTTCTTCCGGAATCCGGAGCCGATCCCCGTCAGCGCGGGAAGCCCGCTGGGCGAACCCTCCGGCATGGGCCATGAGTACGACGTCCGGCCCTCGCGGATTCCGGGGCCCTTCACCCCCGCTCCTCCGGTCGGCTTCGCGCCGTCGCTCCTGGCCGACGCGCGGATCAGCGACGGCACCTACTTCGACTACCGAGGCAATGTGATGCCGGCCCAGAATGCGGTCGTCAGCGAGATCGTGGACCACAAGGGGCAGGACGGCGGGCGGGTGTTCGCCGTCGGCTCGATCGCCACAGCCGCCGCGCTGCATACCGATCCCCATCTGAGCATGCTGTTCCGCAACGCCCTGCACCACTTGGGTGTGCGCTTCTCCCTCGATGCCCTGGCGGTCGACGAGGCAGGAAAACTTCTGGTCAAGCGGTTCGACGGGCAGGAATGGAACCCGTCGGCCACCGGGTGGGACGAGTTGGGCACCGGCTTCCACGGCCCGGCCGTGGGCGTCCAGTCCGCACCGGACGAGCTCACGATCATGGCGGTCACCGAAGCGCGGACGCTGCGATACCGGACGTGGTCGGGCTCGGCCTGGAGCGACTGGGGAGATCTCGGCGGCTCCGTCCCGGGCAGGCCGGCCCCGGTGGCGTGGGGACGGAACCGGCTGGACGTCTTCGCCACCGACACCGGTGGCCGGCTGCAGCACAACGCGTGGGCCGGACAGGAGTGGAGCGGCTGGCAGACCAGGAGCGAGGGAGTCACCAGCGATCCCGCCGCGCTCGTACGCGAGGGGGAACAGCTCGGCGTGGCCGTACTGGGTGCGCACGGCAACCTCCAGTACGCGAACTGGTCGGCCGGCAACGGATCGCTGCCCGACGGGACGGACTGGGTCGACCTGGGCGGTGAATTCCTCCACGCCCCGTCAATGATCCGTTGGGGCGGCAATCACATCAGCATCTTCGCCGTCGACGCAGCCGGCCGTCTCTTCACCAAGTGGTGGGACGGCGCAGCATGGCGTCCGTCCCTGTCGGACTGGGTCGACCTGGGCGGCACCCTCGCCGGTCCCGTGGCGGTCGTCGTACGCGGCGGCACCCAGCTGAACCTTTTCGGCATCGGTCAGAACGGCCGCATGAAGACGAAGGGGTTCGACGGGCACAACTGGGGGCCGTCGCAGACCGCCTGGGCCGATCTGGGGGGCCAGTTCGCCGGCGAGCCGACGGCGGCGGCATACCGCGGACATCATGTCTCTCTGATGGCCGTGGACGTCCACGGCCGCCTTCAGCACAAGCGTTGGGACGGGACGGCATGGTCGCCGCCGGCCACCGCCTGGCAGGACATGGGCGGCACCTTGCGCCCCGGACCGGCGCTCTTCGTCTGGGTCGCCGGCCGTTAGACCGGTGATCGGACCGGCACGCTCCATCGACCGGGATGCGCGCCCGAGCATGCCCGTGAACGAGCCCCGGCGGATCACCACACGGTCGTCACCGTCCGCACCCGTCCGGTCGCTCACCTCGGTCGCCCGGGGCGCTGCCGCGCAGGCGGCGTAATCTGGCTGAACCGCCACAGAATGCGCGTGCGAGTGACACGGTGCGCGGGCCGTGTACCTTGCCGCGCCCACGATCCAGGGAGGCGGCGCGTGACCGATCCGTTCGGCTTCCTCAGGATCCCCCGTGAGGCCGTGCCGGCCCGCCCCGTCGAGCAACGGCTCGGCGACTGGCGCGAGGTCTACGCGGGCCAGGCGCGGCTGCCGCTCGTCTCCCGGCAGGCCGACCGCTGCATGGACTGCGGCATACCGTTCTGCCACACCGGCTGCCCCCTGGGAAACCTCATCCCCGAGTGGAACGCGTACGCCGCCCACGGCGACTGGCATGCGGCGTACGAGCGGCTCCACGCGACCAACAACTTCCCGGAAGTCACGGGCAGGCTCTGCCCGGCCCCCTGTGAGGACGCCTGTGTCCTCACGATCAACGCCGACCCGGTGACCATCAAGAACGTCGAGCAGGCGATCGCGGACGAGGGGCTGCGGCTCGGCTACATGGCGCCCAGACCGCCGGAGAAGCGCAGCGGCAGGACGGTGGCCGTCATAGGCTCCGGTCCGGCCGGACTGGCCGCAGCGCAGCAGCTGACCCGGGCCGGGCACTGCGTCACGGTCCACGAGCGGGCCGACCGGATCGGCGGACTGCTGCGCTACGGCATCCCCGAATTCAAGATGGAGAAGGCCCACCTGGACCGCCGCATCGAGCAGATGCGTGCCGAGGGCACGCTATTCGCCACGGGCGCGGACGTCGGCGGCGCGACCGGTGCCGGGGCGGACGAGCTGCGGAGCCGCTGCGACGCCCTGGTCGTCGCGATCGGAGCCGGCGAGCGCCGGGAGCTGCCGGTCCCCGGCCGTTCGCTGGACGGTATCCACCAGGCCATGGACTACCTGACCTGCGCCAATCGCGTGCGGGAGGGCGACTACCCCGTATCCCCCCTCACCGCCGAAGGCAGACACGTGGTCATCGTGGGCGGCGGTGACACCGGCTCCGACTGCCTTGGGACGGCCTTGCGGCAGGGCGCGGTCTCCGTGCTCCAGCTCGACATCAATCCCGAGCCCGGCGCCGGCCGGACCGACGACGAGCCCTGGCCGGTGTACCCGAGGACGTACCGGATCTCCCACGCCCACGAAGAGGCCCGCGGGCGCGAGGGCCGGGACCCCAGACTGTTCGCATGCGCCACTCTGCGCTTCGAGGGAGATGCCGCGGGCCGGGTACGGGCGCTGCACCTGACCGCCGTCGAGCCGGTGGCCCGCAGCCCGCTGGCCGGCACCGAGCAGGTCATACCGGCCGGCCTGGTCCTGCTGGCCCTCGGTTTCTCGGGCCCCGAGCGGGCCGGTGGACTGCGCGAGCAGCTGGGCCTGGACCTCGACGAGCGCGGCAACTTCGCGCGCGACGCCGGCTTCGCGGCGGTCGGCGGGCGGGCGCCGGGAGTGTTCGTCGCGGGCGACGCGGGCCGGGGGCAGTCGCTGGTGGTGTGGGCCATCGCCGAGGGTCGCGCGGCGGCCGCCGCCGTGGACCGCTACCTGACCGGCTCCACCTGCCTCCCGGCTCCGGTCGCCGCGCATGACCAGCCGATGACGGCCTTGGGCCGCATGCGGTACGGACTCTGAGGAGTCAGGAGTCCGGAGTCACCTGGGGCTGTCAGCGCTCGCTGTCAGTGCTCACGCCCGGGCCGGAGCCTTTCTCGCGGGGACTCGCTGCTGTCGCCCGGCCGGTCCAAACGGCTGGCCTCGTCCGTGTCCGCCGCCCGTACGGCTGGTTCGCCCGCGCGGGACGCCGCGGAGCGGGGCGCGACGTGCGGTGCCCTGCGTCGGCTCTGCTCGTCGTCGTGGTCGTGGAGCGGGGCGCCGCCGGCGCCTCCCTGGTCGTCCATGGCGGATCCTCCCTGTACGTCGGAACCCCCAGTCGGCGCCTGCCCGGAGCCCGGCCCCGGAAACCCGTAGATCCGGAGAAAGCGGCGGAAACCGGCCCCATCGTCGACAAGTGCGGAGCGGGCCGCGGCACCACCGTAGGCTGACCGGGTTGTTTCTGCTCGTCGCTGATCGGAGCTGCCGTCATGCTGACCGCCCTGACGGGTGTTTTCGGGGATCGCGCGGACGCTGTGAGCGTCGCGGGTCGCACTGCTTCCTACGAGGAACTTCTGGGTGCAGCCGGTGCGGTGGCCGCCGACCTGGCCGCCCTTGGCCCGGTGCGCGCGTTCGCGGTGACCGCCACCGCCTCGCTCGAGACCGTCGCCGCGGTGGTCGGGGGACTGCTTGCCGGGGTGCCGTGCGTGCCGCTGCCTCCCGATGCCGGGCCCGCCGAACGTGATCACATTCTGCGGGACTCCGGCGCCCGCCCCATCGAGGTGGACTTCGCCCGCCGGGCACCCGCCGCATCCGCCGCATCGGCCGCACCCGCCGTGCCGGCGGCGGCAGGCGAGGATCCCGCGTTGATCCTCTACACGTCCGGGACCACCGGCGCCCCCAAGGGCGTGGTCCTCGGCACCGCTGCGATCACCGCTGACCTCGATGCGCTCGCCGATGCCTGGGAGTGGAGTGCGCAGGACACGCTCGTCCACGGGCTGCCCCTGTTCCACGTCCACGGGCTGATCCTGGGTGTCCTCGGGGCGTTGCGGACGGGGAGCCGCCTGGTCCATACGGGCCGACCGACGCCGGAGGCGTATGCGGAGGCTGCGGAGGCCGGGGGGAGTCTGTACTTCGGGGTGCCGACGGTCTGGTCGCGTATCGCGGCAGATCCGCAAGCGGCGGCCGCGCTGTCGAGGGCCCGGTTGCTGGTGTCGGGGAGCGCAGCCTTGCCCACGCCGGTCTTCCGCGATCTGGAACGGCTGACCGGGCACCGGCCGGTGGAGCGGTACGGGATGACGGAGACCCTGATCACCGTGAGCGGGCGGGCGGGCGGTGAGGTCCGCCCCGGCGCGGTCGGCACCCCGCTCACGGGAATCCGTACGCGTATCGCCGCCGAGCCGGGCGCCGAGATCGGTGAGCTCCAGCTGGTGGGGCCGACCTTGTTCTCGGGGTATCTGGGCCGACCGGAGGCGACGGCCGCCGCCTTCACGGAGGACGGGTGGTTCCGCACGGGTGACATCGCGGCCGTCGACGGGGACGGTGTGCACCGGATCGTGGGTCGTGCGTCCACGGACATGATCAAGTCGGGCGGATACCGGATCGGGGCGGGTGAGATCGAGAATGCGCTGCTGGACCATCCGCGCGTGAGGGAGGCGGCGGTGATCGGTGTGCCGGATGCCGACCTGGGGGAGCGGATCGTCGCGTTCGTCGTCGCCCAGGGGGTCACAGGCGCCGAGTTGACCGATTTCGTCGCCACGCATCTGTCGGTGCACAAGCGGCCGCGCGAGGTTCGTTTCATCGCTGCGGTCCCGCGCAACGCGATGGGCAAGCCGCAGAAGCGGCTCCTGCTGGACGGGGAGTAGCGGCGGGAGCGGGCTCGGCGGGCGGGGGCATGAGCAGCACCTCGGTGGGGCAGGTGGGGGCCATGACCGCTTCCTCTTCTGCTGCCTCACCCGCCGCCGACGATCCGGCGCACTACACAGGGCTCCACGCCGACGAGGCGGAACGCCGGGCACTGGCGCGCGGCTGGACGACGGTGCGTACGGTCCCGCCCGGCACGATGCTGACCATGGAACACCTCGAAGGCAGGCTGAACTTCGAGGTCGAGGACGGCAGAGTGCGCAGGGCCTGGAGCGGCTGACCCCGAGCGGGCGGCGGACCGGCCCCTGGGCACGGAGGCGGTCGAGGGCCCCGTCACCCGACCCGCCGGGCAGGCCGGGGCCTTCGCCGGCACCGTCTTCCTCGCCGGCGCGGTACCCGCCACGGTCCGGGAGGTCCTGGCAACCGCGTCCAGGCCGCCCTGCGGGCGCAGCGCGCCGGCCTGCTCGACGGGGCACACACATGACCGGCCGTACGGCCCCGGACGGACCCCGGTCACATGGCCCGTACCGGCCGCACCCCGGACCCCCGCGTGGTGGACGCGGGGCAACGGGCCGAACAGCTCGGCGGCACCCTCGCCGGCGGACCCACCCCCGACGGCGGCTACCGCCTGCACCTGCTGATCCCCCGACGCGCAACGAGCACCCTGCCGCCGGCCGACGCCCCCGGCACAGCCCGCAGTGACCGCCGGCCGAACGGGGTCGGCCTACACGGTGGCCGGCAGGACGTGGTCGCCGGCCTTGTCGGTACTCAGGCACAGCGAGCAGACGACCGCGCCGTGGGTGACACATGCGGTGAGGTCGGGGCGCTCGTAGGGCTGGTGGCAGACGTGGCAGTCGAGGGTCACCGCGCTCGGGTTCCCGTCGACGTCCAGCAGGGGCTCGCCGATGCCGTCGTCGGTGCGGCGCAAGTAGTAGCGGCCCTTGGTGACCACGGCCATCAGCGGTGTGACGACGAAGGCGATGACGGCTGCGGCCACCGGCGAGTACGGCTGGAGAGTGTCGCCGAGGAGGTGGAAGTACATGGCGATCGACAGGCCGGAGGCGGCGACGAACGCCACGACGCCGACCGGATTGACCGCGTGGAGCATCCCACGGCGGAACTCCGGCTGGAGCGGGGACAGCTTCAGCACGTACTTGTTGATCCCGATGTCGGTGGCCACGGTGACCACCCAGGCGATCGCGCAGTTCGAGTAGAAGCCCAGGATGCTGCCCAGGAAGCTGAACATGTCGGCTTCCATCAGGGCGAGGGCGAAGGCCAGGTTGACCAGGACGAAGACCATGCGGCCGGGGTAGTGCCTCGTGACGCGGGTGAAGGAGTTCGTCCAGGCCAGCGAGCCGGAGTACGCGTTCGTCACGTTGATCTTGATCTGGCTGATGACCACCAGGACCACGGCCAGCGGGACGACCAGCCAGGCCGGCATCATCGCGTCGAAGGCACTGCGGAACTGCTGGATGGGCTCGGGCGCGGCCGCCGGTCCGACCTCGGCGAGGATGTACACGGCGAGGAAGACACCGATGGCCTGCTTGAGCGCACCGAGCACCACCCACCCGGGGCCGGCCATGACCACGGCGGTCCACCAGGTGCGCTTGTTCGCCTCGGTCTTGGGCGGCATGAAGCGCAGGTAGTCGATCTGCTCGCCGATCTGTGCGATCAAGGACAGGCACACCCCCGCTCCGAGCATGACGGAGGCCGTGTTGACGGCGCCGTCGCCGTTCGTGCCGGGGTAGGCCAGGAAGCGGTCCACCGTGCCGGGGTCGTCGGCGATCAGATAGACCAGCGGACCGACCATGAGCAGCAGCCAGATCGGTGTGGTCCACACCTGGAGCTTGCTGAGCGCCTTCATGCCGTAGACGACCAGCGGGATCACCATGAGGGTGGAGACGGCGTAGCCCAGCCACAGCGGCAGTCCGAGGCCGAGTTCGAGGCCCTGGGCCATGATCGAGCCTTCGAGGGCGAAGAAGATGAAGGTGAAGCTGGCGAAGATGATGCTGGTGAGGACCGAGCCGTAGTAGCCGAAGCCGGAGCCGCGCGTGATCAGGTCGAGGTCGATGTTGTAGCGCGCGCCGTAGTAGGCCAGCGGGAAGCCGGTGAGGAAGATGACGGCGGCGGCCACGGTGATGGCCACGAGCGCGTTGCTGGTGCCGTGGGCCAGGCCGATGCCGGCGCCGATGGAGAAGTCGGCCATGTAGGCGATGCCGCCGAGGGCCGTGGTGGCCACGACCATGGGGGTCCAGCGGCGGTAACTACGGGGTGCGAACCGGAGGGTGTAGTCCTCCAGCGTCTCCTTGACCGCCTGGTCGGCAGCGGTCTTCGTCGCGTGTGTCGTGCTCTGTCGCGACTCGGTGGTGCTCATGCCACGCCTCCCGGTGGGGCTGGGTGCAGGTGAAGGTGCGGCGCCGCCGGCCGGACGGGGAGCGACGGACCGTCATGAGTGTTCTCCGGCGGCGCTGTTCATGCCTGGGGTCCCGCGTCGGTCACGCTAGAAAGCGGTTGTTACCCCGGGTGCGCAATGTGGTGAACACCATGTTGCTGCAGGCGGCGTCGTCGCCGCGTACGCACGCCACGCGCGCGCAGGCCCCTCCACGGCCGGGACGGGTGGGGCCCGTGCTTCTGCGCGTGCGGAGCGGGGGTCGGGGGCCTCGTGTCACGGGTCGTCGCCATCGCCGTCGGCAGCCGGCTGACCGGGCCTTCGGCGACGAGGGTGGGACGGGGGAGAGGGCTGCCGGGGGAGCTGCCGGAGTGGCCGCCCCCGGCGGGCCTCGGCCACCGCTCCGGCCGGGTCAGGCGCCGCCGGCCGCGGCCTCCTCCAGCAGGCGGGTCGCCATCGCACGCATCTCGATCTTGCGGATCTTCCCGGTGACGGTCATCGGGAACTCCTCCACGACGTGGACGTAGCGGGGGATCTTGAAGTGGGCGAGCCGCCCCGCGCAGTACGCGCGCACGGCCTGCGCGGTCAGCGGCTCGGCCCCCTCACGCATCCGCACCCACGCCATCAGCTCCTCCCCGTACTTCTGGTCGGGCACCCCGATGACCTGGACGTCCATCACGTCGGGGTGGGCGTGGAGGAACTCCTCGATCTCGCGGGGGTAGAGGTTCTCGCCTCCCCGGATCACCATGTCCTTGATGCGGCCGGTGATGCTCAGGTAGCCGTCACCGTCCATGACCGCCAGGTCGCCGGTGTGCATCCAGCCCTCCGGATCGACGGCCTCGGCGGTCTTCCCGGGCTCGCCCCAGTATCCGAGCATCACCGAGTAGCCCCGGGTGCACAGTTCTCCCGGGGTGCCGCGCGGGACGGTCCGGCCGGACTGCGGATCGACCACCTTGACCTCCAGGTGCGGGCCGACCCGGCCCACCGTGGAGACCCGGCGCTCGACCGAGTCGTCCACACGGGTCTGCGTGGACACGGGAGAGGTCTCCGTCATGCCGTAACAGATGGAGACCTCGGTCATCCCCATCCGCTCGATGACCTCGGTCATGACCTCCACCGGGCAGGGCGAACCCGCCATGATCCCGGTGCGCAGGCTCGACAGGTCGTACCCGTCGAACCCGGGGTCGGCCAGTTCGGCGATGAACATGGTGGGGACCCCGTACAGGGAGGTGCAGGCCTCCGCCTCCACCGCCGCCAGCGTCGCCGCCGGGTCGAAGGCGGGCGCGGGGATCACCATCGCCGCACCGTGGCTGGTGCAGGCGAGATTGCCCATCACCATCCCGAAACAGTGGTAAAAGGGGACCGGGATGCACACCCGGTCGCGCTCGCCGTATCCGCACAGCTCGCCCACGAAGAAGCCGTTGTTGAGGATGTTGTGGTGCGAGAGGGTGGCTCCCTTGGGGAAGCCCGTGGTGCCCGAGGTGTACTGGATGTTGATCGGGTCGTCGGGGCCCAGTGCAGCCTGCGCCCGCGCCAGTGCGGCCGGATCGGCCCCGCGCCCGCGTTCCAGCAGAGCGTCCCACCGCGGCCCGTCGAACAGGACGGTGAACTCCAGCCCCGGGCAGCGCGGCCTGACCTCCTCGATCATCGCCGCGTAGTCGGAGGTCTTGAAGCGCTCCGCCGCGACCAGCAGCCGGATGCCGGACTGCCCGAGCACGTACTCCAGCTCGTGGGAGCGGTACGCCGGGTTCACGGTGACCAGGATCGCCCCGATCTTCGCGGTGGCGTACTGCACCAGCGTCCACTCGGCGCGGTTGGGCGCCCAGATACCGACCCGGTCGCCCCGGACGATCCCGAGGTCCAGCAGCCCCAGGGCGAGGGCGTCCACGTCGGCGGCCAGCTCCGCGTACGTCCACCGGCGGCCGGCGGCCACGTCCACCAGGGCGTCCCGGCCGGGGAAGCGCCGTACGGTCCGGTCGAGGTTGTCCCCGATCGTCTCGCGGAGCAGCGGGACTTCGGAACTCCCGGACGCACGACTCGACGCTACGGACACACGTACCTCCTGCACTCGCTGCGGCGATGACGGCCAACGCGCACCGCCCATGATCCCCTCCGGGCGGGCCGCGGCACCAGAGGTACGGGGGAGTGGCCCGGCGGACCGTCGGCGCAACTGAGAATTGGCTGTGAGCCGGGACGGCGGCCCTCACGACTCTTGCGTGAAAAGCGAACAACAGTAAAAGTGAGCGTGAACAAGGTATCCATCGTTGCCGCTGAGCGCGCCGCTCCTGCCCGGGACGCTCGGTCGGCCGGCTGCAGCGCACCGGCACCCCACACCGAGGTCGTACATGCAGGGTGTCCACCGCCTTCTCATGCCCGCCGGGCTGCGCAGACTCGCCCGGACGCTGCGTCGACCCGGTGGCGTTCCGCCGCAGCCCGGTCCCGCAGGGCGGGAGCGCACCGGCGGCAGGACCCCTCCGTCCAGCGGGCTCACCTCCCGTGAGGAGGAGCTGCTGGCGACCGTGCCCGGACTGATCCAGCACTGCGGTCGACTGGTGACCGTACGCGACGACCTCCTCCCCGCCGACGCCCGTGCCGCCAGTCTTCGGTCGGTCGCCGAGGCCTTGGAGGCTGCGGCTGTCGCCTACGGGCTGGTCCCGGACGGGGGGCTCGTCCACCGGGTGGCCATCGCGCCCGGCGACCGGGCCGCGGCTCTGAAAGCATGCGCCGCCGCCTTCGCGGGGCTCCCCGTCTACGCGCGCCTGCTCACCGCCGACGGTGAAGCCGGGCACGTGCTCGCCGAGGACCTCCCGGCGGCGGTCGAGTCCGCCGAGACCGGGAAGGACGGCAAGGACGGGAAGGAGCCGGCGCACACCGCCCGCGTGCGGGCCGTACGCGTCCACCGGCCGGTCGTCACCTCCGGCCGGACCCTGAGGTACGGTCCCGAGACCGGCTGCGACCTGGAGTTCTGGGAGGTCCCCGACTCCGGCGAGGGCGCCCTCGCCGCGCTGCGCGAGACCCCGTACGGCTGGTGGGTCCCCTCCCTGGCCGCCTCCACCACCCGCCGCATCGACGACCGGGAGTACCCCGTCGTCGACTGCTTTTCGAGCCGATTCCCCGACGACATCGACTTCCCGGTCGACGCGGTGATCACCTGGGTGGACGCCGCCGATCCCGCCTGGCGCCACCGCCGGGACCGGGCCGCCGAGGCGGAGGCCGGTTCGGGTCACCCCTCCGGGATCGAGGAGACCGGCGGGATCGACCTCGCCGAGAACCGCTACCGCGACCGCGGTGAGCTCCGCTACTGCCTGCGCTCCATCGCCGCCTACGCACCCTGGGTCCGGCGCATCTTCCTCGTCACCGACGACCAGGCCCCCGCCTGGCTCGCGGCCGACCATCCCCGCATCACGGTCATCGGCCATCGCGAGCTGTCCACGGAACCGGCGGCCCCCGCGGTGTTCAACTCCCACGCCATCGAGAGCCGGCTGCACCGCATCCCCGGCCTGGCCGAGCACTTCCTCTACTTCAACGACGACATCTTCCTCGGCAGGCCCCAGCGCCCGCAGAACTACTTCCTGCCCTCTGGGCTGCCCAAGGTCTTCCACGACCGGCGGGCGGTGGACCCGGGCAGCCGGGCCGGGGACGACGTGTTCACCTCGTCCCAGAAGGTCACCCGGCAGGCCGTCGAGGAGGCGGTCGGCCGTACCTATCCCCACATCCTGGCGCACACGCCTTACCCCCTGACCCGGTTCGCCTTCGCCCGCGTCGAGGAACTGCTGCCCGGTCGGCTCGCCGCCACCGCGCGCTCCGTCTTCCGCAGCGCCGACGATCTCGCCCCTGTCACCCTCGCCGCCCACCTGGCCCTCGCCGAGGGGCATGCCGTCGAAGGCGACCTCACGCACACGTACGTCAGCACCGCGCGCCGCTCCGAGATCGAGCGGCTGCCGGACCTGGCGGCCGAGCGCGGCCACGACGCCTTCTGCCTCGCGGACGACGAGGACCCGGACGGGCCCGACGAGGGAGGAGCCGGGGGCGGTCTGTCGGCGACGCAGCAGCACAACGTCGTCACGGCCTTCCTGGAGGCCTACTTCCCGGTTCCCTCCCCGTTCGAGCAACAGCGGCCGGCCCCGTCCGCGACCGAGCCCTCCCGGCTCATTGGCTGACCGCCTCGCCTCGGGGTGACGCTTCGTGCACACGTGCCCGTGGGGGCCGGTGCGGCCACCGACCTATAGTTACGCGCTGCCGCCCCCGGTGGCCGGTGGGCGGCGGTTCACGGTTCGGTTCGGCGTCGAGGGAGGCCGCTCATGGCCAACGCGTTTCAGGAGCGCAAGCTCAGGGGGATGTTCGCCGCGTTCGACGCGGACGGCGACGGCTACCTGCGCGAGGAGGACTTCACGGCGCTGGTCGGCCGCTGGGGCCGGCTGCCGGGAGTGGAGCCCGGTACGGAGCTGCGGGTGCGGGTGGAGACGCTGCTGATGGGCTGGTGGGCGGCGCTGCTGGAGGCCGGCGACGCGAACGGCGACGGGGCGGTCGACATGGGCGAACTGCTCACCCTCGTCGACCGTCTGCCCACCATGGTCGCGGACGTCACCGCCACCGCCGACACCGTCTTCGACGCCGTGGACGGCAACGCCGACGGCGTCAT
This sequence comes from Streptomyces sp. NPDC030021, assembly GCF_055574035.1. Lineage (NCBI taxonomy): Bacteria > Bacillati > Actinomycetota > Actinomycetes > Kitasatosporales > Streptomycetaceae > Streptomyces > Streptomyces sp. NPDC030021. The sequence goes on along the minus strand of NZ_JBVIAH010000009.1, from coordinate 134,142 downwards.
CTCGCCGGAGGAGCACCGGCGACTCGTGGAGACCTGGAACGGCCGCCCGGCCGACCTGGATGGCGTCTTCGAACTGCTCGACCCGGACGGTGCCGGCCACCTCAGCCGCGAGCGGTTCGCCCTCCTCTGGCGCCAGTTCTGGATCAGCGACGACCCGGCGGACCCGGGCAACCTGCTCTGCGGCCGAATCCCCGGCCCCCGCTGAGCAGCCCCCGCCCCCACCACCTGCTGTTCTGTGGATTCCCGGACCGCGGGGTCCCCTTCCGCTTATCCACGGCGGGCCCGGGCAGACGGTGACGACCGATCGGTGAACAGGACGACGAAGAGAGGGGCGATCGCATGCGAAGCGTCGGCGTGGAGGAAGAGCTGCTGCTGGCGGACGCGGACAGCGGGGAGCCGCTGGCCGTGTCGGGAGCGGTGCTCGCCGCAGCAGACCGCGCCGCAACCGCCGGCGCGGCGGACGGAAAGGACTCCGGCCACACCTTCGAGGCGGAACTCCAGGAGGAGCAGGTCGAGTTCGGCACGAGACCGGTCACGGAGATGGGCGAGCTGCAGGCAGAGATCCTCCGGTGGCGCGCCGAGGCCGCCCGGCACGCCGCGGCGGCCGGTGCGGTCGTGGCGGCGATCGGCACCTCACCGCTGGCCGTCCGCCCCTCGATGTCCCCCGGACACCGCTACGAGTGGGTGTCGCGGCAGTTCGGCATGACCGCGCAGGAGCAGCTGACCTGCGGCTGCCACGTCCACGTGTCGGTGGAGTCGGACGCGGAGGGCGTGGCCGTACTGGACCGCATCCGGCTCTGGCTGCCCGTACTGACCGCGATGAGCGCGAATTCCCCGTTCTGGCAGGGCGAGGACACCGGGTACGGCAGCTATCGAAGCCGGGTCTGGAACCGGCTGCCCACAGCCGGGCCGGTGGACGTCTTCGGCTCTGCGGACCGCTACCACGCGGAGGTGCGGGCCATGGTCGAGTCGGGCGTGCTGCGTGACAAGGGGATGATCTGGTTCGACGCGCGGCTGTCCGCCTCCTACCCGACGGTGGAGGTCAGGGTGGCGGACGTGTGCCTCGACGCGTCGACCCCCGTCCTGCTGGCCGCCCTCGTACGCGCCCTGGTGGAGACCGCGGCCCGGGAGTGGCGAGCAGGCGACCCCCCGGCCAGGGTCAGCACCGGGCTGCTCCGGCTCGCGTCGTGGCAGGCGGGCCGCTCGGGACTCGACGGTCCGCTGTTGCACCCCGAGACGCTGCGGGAGACCGCACCCGAGGCCGCCGTCGACGCGCTGTACCGGCACGTCGGCGACGCACTGGCCGACTCCGGCGACGAGGAACTCGTACGGGCCGGCATCGCCGGCCTCCTGGAGCACGGCAACGGCGCGCGCGTCCAGCGGAGCCTGCTGCGTTCGGAGGGGGACCTGGGCTCGGTCGTCCGGCACTGCGCGCGCCGGACCACGGCCGGCGCCGGCCGGGCGGGTGGCGACACGCAGGGCTGACGAGCAGCCGCCAGGGCGTTCATAGCTGACGGAACAGGTGCTTCCGCGGGAGCGTGATCATGGGTGAGTCTTTTCGGTCAGAATGGAACCCATTACTCAGGGTAAGGGGGGCCGCTCGGCGCCTCCTTGTGCTCCCTGTCCTCCCTTGCCCCACCTGTCCCACATTGCATGCACACCGGCAGGAATTCACGCGGCTGTACCCCGTGTAGCGCGAAGGATTTCCCGATCTGTGCCCACAACAGCGCAAAACAAGTCCGAAAGTGACAGGTTTGCTTTGACTGTTGGGCGATGGATCCGTGAATGTCGTTCACATGTCCGACACATCCCGAGCCACCGCCGGTGGCCCTATGCGCTTGCGCGACTTCCGACTGTTACTCGCGGGAGCTGCCACCGGACAGCTCGGTGCACAAGTGACACTGGTGGCGCTGCCCCTTGTTGCCGTCCTCGAACTCGACGCTCCCGCCTTCCAGGTGGGCCTCCTGACCGCTGCCGAGACCGCGGCCTTCCTGCTCGTCGGGCTGCCCGCCGGGGCGCTCACCGACCGCATGCGCAAGCGGCCCCTGATGATCCGCGCGGACCTGGTACGCGCCGTGGCCATGGCCAGCATCCCCGCCGCCGCGCTCGCCGACGTCCTGACCATGGCCCAGCTCTACGCCGTCGCCCTCGTGACCGGCGTGGCGACCGTGTTCTTCGACGTCGCCCATCAGAGCTACCTCCCGCAGATCCTGCCCCGTGAGCAACTCGTGGCCGGCAACGGCGCCCTGGAGACCGTCCGTTCCACCGCCCAGGTGACCGGCCCCGGTATCGGCGGCGGACTGGTCCAGCTCGTAGGAGCGCAGTTCGCGGTCATCGTCGACGCCATCGGCTACGTGCTCTCCGCCCTCTTCCTCCTGCGCGTCGAGCGGACCGAGGAAGCGCCCGAACCCGCCGCCGCCGGGGGCTCCCTGCGCAAGGAGATCGGCGAGGGCGTCCGCTTCGTCTTCGGCCATCCGCTGCTCCGTGTCATCGCCCTCACGACCGGCCTCGCCAACTTCTCCACGGCCGTCCTGATGGCGACGCAGACCGTACATCTCGTCCGTGTCGTCGGCCTGGAGGCCGGCGGGCTCGGACTGGTGCTGTCCGCGTCGGCCGTGGGGGGTCTCCTGGGCGCCCTGTGCGCCGGGCGCCTCGCCGCCGGGCTGGGGCAGGCCCGGGTCATGCTCCTGTCCGTCCTCGTGACCGGCCCGTTCGCACTGCTGTGGCCCCTTTCCGGGCACGGTGTCCCCGGGGCGGTCCTCTTCGCCGCCGGATCGGCGGTCGTCTCCTTCGGCGCCGTCGTCTACAACGTCGCCCAGGTCAGCTTCCGCCAAGGCATGTGCCCACCGCGGCTGCTCGGCCGGATGAACGCCACCCTGCGCTTCCTCATGTGGGGCACCCTGCCGCTGGGCGCGCTCCTCGGCGGTGCCCTCGCCCAGTCCTACGGTTCGCGTACGGCACTCACCTGGTGCGCCGTCGGCATCCTTGCCGTACCGCTGCCGCTGGTGCTCTCCCCGCTGCGCCGGATGCGGGACCTGCCCGGTCCGCAGGACGACGGTGGCGCCGGTGGCACGGGCGCCGACCCCGGGACACCCCGGGACACTGCCTCCGCCGACGGCGACGAACGGCCGGCCCCCGCACCCACCGTCTGACCCTCGACCGACCACCGTGCGGCGACCGGGGACGACCCCGGCGCGGGCACCGCCCGCCGCGCCACCCGCTCCGCGCGACCGCGGCCACGACGAAGAGGACCACGTGCCCAGCATCACGAGTCAGTACCTGGCCCGCTACCGGCGTCTCACCGACGACCGGTCCGACATCCTGCTGCCGGTCACCGGAGCACAGCGCCGCTTCCTGCTGATGCGTTCGCTGGACCCGTCCGGACGCCCCGACGTGGTGCCGATGTTCTTCGCGTTCCCGCACGGGAGCATCGACCCTGAACGCCTGCGGGCAGCGGCATCCCGGCTCGCCGCACGGCACACCGCCCTGCGCTCACGGCCCGCCGTCGTCCGTGGCACACCCGTCCTGCGCGTCGCCGGTCCGGACGTCAGCCTGACCCGGCCGGACCTCGTACCGGGAGAGTCGCCCGCCGCCGCGCTCCGCCGCGCGCTGGACTCCTGGGATGCGCAGGGTCCCCCCTTGCGGCTCTTCCTCGTACACGATGCGGAGCGGGCGGAGGACATTCTCGCCGTCGCCCTGGACCACGCCGTCTGCGACGGCCGTTCGCTGGCGCGGATCGTCGACGAACTCGGCGCCGCCTACAGCGAGGAGCCCGCCGAATCCCACGCAGCACCGGGGGAGACGGCAGCCGAACTCGCCGCCTACCAGGACGCGGTCCTGCGTCAACTCGCCGCCGAGGAACGGGCGGAGACGCCCGAAGCGGCCGCGTACTGGGCGGACCGGCTGCGCGCGCTGCATGCCCACGCTCCGGCGCCCCGTCCGGCCCGCGTGCCCGAGGGCGCACGGCCCAGCGGCGCCGCTCAGGCCCGGCTGCCCGCGCACGACGGTGGCATGTCCTTCCCCGGACTGCTCGACGCCTGCCGCTCCGCGGTCCGCGAGTTGTACGGCCCCGGATCCGGCGGCGCCGTCCCGCTCGGCTACCCGTGGGGCGGCCGGCCCCCGGGAGCGGAGCCGGTCGTCGGATGCTTCCTCAACACCCTCGTCTTCCCGGCCGACATCGGGCCCGACACCGGACCCGACACCGGTACCGGACCCGGCCCGGAGGCGACGGCCGACGCGTGGTGGGACGACCTCGACCGGGCCGACGTACCGTTCGACGCGGTCGTGGCCGCGGTGCGGGCCGCCGGTTCGGGCTGGACAGGCGGCCTCGACGGACTGCTCACCGTGGACGACGACAGCCGTCGCCCGCCCCTGGTGCTCGCCGGTGTGGAGGGACGGGAGGTCCACGTCGACGGCCGACCGGTACGCGGACCCTTCGCCGTCTCCGTCACCCAGGGCGCGGAGATCCGCCTGCGGATGGTCTGGGACCGGGCGGTGCTCGACGACGAGACCGCGCACCGGGCCTTCGACGCGCTCACCCACGCGCTGCGCCCCTCGGAGCACACCGTGCAGTGACCCCGCCCCCGCGGCCCCGCGCCAGCCGCCGCCGAAAGTCCGTCCGCCACGGCGGCACCGCCCGCATCCCCCGGGAACGACGCGCACGCGTCCGCTCCCGCGGCGCGGCGCACCGGCGCTCACGCGTACCCGGCGCGCCGCCCGGCACCCGGCGCCGCCCGCACCGCCCGGCACCCGGCGCATCCCCACGCCGCCGCGCACCCCGAGCTTCCCCCACGGCATCCCCCACGTAGTCAGCGGCACCGCGCGACCCGCGTAGCCGCCCGCACGACCACCGGACACGACCGTGCCCGGCACCGGAGACCGACCCGACAACCTCAGGGATCGCCCATGCTTCCCCTCTCCTCCTCGCAGGAGATCGTCTGGCTGCACGAGCAGATGCAGCCCGGCAGTCGCGCCTACAACTTCACCGCCTCACTGGACCTTTGGGGCACGCTCGACATCGAGGCGCTGCGCCGCGGACTCGCCGCCACCTTGGCACGCCACCCCGGTCTGCGGCTCGAACTCGTCGCCTCCACCGGGTCCGTACCGGCCCAGCGGGTCGCGTCGCAGTGTGCGCCGAGGCTGCACACGGTCGACCTCAGCACCGAGGAGGACCCCGAGGCGGCCTTCGCCCGCCTCCTGCGCACCGAGGCCGAGACGCCGCTCGACACCTTCGAGGCACCGCTCATCCGCTGGACGCTCGTGCGACTGGCCGAGCGCCACCACCGGCTGGTCCACGTCGAGCACCACCTGATCCACGACGGGCACTCCTTCGCGATCCTGCTCGACGACGTCTTCCGCGTCTACCGTGCCCACGTCCTCGGCGAGACCCTGGAGCTCCCGCCCGCCTCCTCGTACGCGGACCACGTCCGGGAGCGGGCCGAGGCCGCGTACGCCCCCGAATCGCTCGACTTCTGGCGGGCCGAACTGCGCGACCAGCAGCACGACCTGCCGCTGCCGGGCCTGACCCGCCCCGGTGCCCGCCGGGGGCACCACGGCGGACAGCTGCGCCAGACGATCGGCGCCGATCTCACCGAACGCCTGCGCGCGCACGCCCGTACCCGCGGTCTCACCCCCTTCTCCACGCTCCTAGGCCTGTTCGCCGAACTCCTGCGCCGGCACAGCGGCCGCTCCCGGATGGTCATCGGCACCGCCGTCGGCAACCGCCCCCTCGGCTACGAGGACGCCGTGGGCATGTTCGTCAACACCATCCCGCTGCCGCTGGACCTGGACGGCGCCGCCCCCGCCCAGGACGCCATGGACGAGGTCACCGACACCCTCATCCGGGCTCTGCCGCACCAGGACGTACCGGTCCAGGAGCTGACCCGGGCGCTCGGCATGCACACCTCCGGCGCCGACAACCCGCTCTTCTCGGTCATGTTCAGCGCCCACGACGCGCCGCTGCCCGAGATCGACGTGCCCGGCCTCGACATCACCCTCTTCGAGGGCTTCAACACCGGCACCACCCGCTTCGACCTCGACGTGGTCCTGCTCCCGGACGACCGGCGCGGCGTCACCCCGCGCCACGGCTCGCCCGGCATGACGCTGGTCTGGGACTACGACACGGACCTCTTCGGCGAAGACGTCGCCCGGCTGCTCTCCGGCCGCTTCCTGGACCTGCTGCGCGCCTATCTCGACAGCCCCGAGACCCCGCTGGCCGACCTGGAACCGACCGCCGTGGAGCCGGCCGCCGAGCCCGTGCCCGTCCCGGCCGACCGCGATCCGCTGGATCCCGTCGCCGCGCACCACCCGTCGCAGCCGGCCCTGCTGTGCGGCGCCCGCCGTCTCACCTACGGCGAACTCGACGATCGCGTCGCCTCGCTCGCCGGGCGACTGCGCGCCGCCGGTGTGACGCCCGGCCGGCCGGTGGCCGTGGTCCTGCCCAGGGGGACCGACTCGGTCGTCGCCCTGCTCGCCTGCCTGCGGACCGGCGCCGTCTACTGCCCGCTGTCCCCGTCCGATCCGCCCGCCCGGCTCGGTCTGCTGCTGGAGCGGCTCGCCCCGGCGCTGGTCCTCACCGGTGACGGCACCCCGGCCCTGCCGGAAGCACTGCCGACGTCCCGGATCGACGCCCCGGTCCTGCCTCCCGCGCGCGGAACCGCCGCACTTCCCGGCACCGCGTACGTCATCCACACCTCCGGCTCCACCGGGCTGCCGAAGCCGGTCACCGTCGGCCCCGCGGCACTCGTGCACCATCTGACGTCGGCCGCCGACCGGTTCGGCCTCACCACCTCGGACCGGGTCCTGATGTTCGCCCAGCCGTCCTTCGACGTGGCGCTCGAAGAGGTGCTGCCGGCCCTGCACGCCGGTGCGTGCCTGGTCCTGCCCGAGTACGAGGTGCCCACGGGCGCGGAGCTCGCCGAACTGCTGGGATCCGCCCGGGTCACCGTCGCCAACCTGCCCACCAGCTACTTCCTCGCCACCCGCGAGGACCTGCGTCCCGCACTGCGTGACGGGAGCTGGGTGCCCAGGCTCCTGGTCCTCGGCGGCGAGCGCCTTCCCGTGGAGGCCCTGCGCGGCGTCCTCGCCGACACCGACGCCACCGTCCTCAACGTGTACGGCGTCACGGAGGCCGCCATCAGCTCGACCGTCCACGAGGTCTCCCGCGACGCCCTCGCCGAGGGATCCGAGATCCCCCTGGGCACCGAGCTGCCGGGCGAGCGGATCCACGTCCTGGACGCACACCACCGCCCGCTGCCGTCCGGCGCGGTCGGTGAACTCGCCGTCGCCGGACCCGGTCTCGCCGAGGGCTACGTGGGCAACGAGGAGGCGACGGCCGCCCGGTTCGTGACCGTCGACGCACTCGGCGGGCAGCGCGTCTACCTCACCGGCGACCTCGGCTACCGCGGCCTGGACGGTCTGCTGTACTTCCTCGGGCGGCGCGACAACCAGATCAAACTGCGCGGTTACCGCATCGAGCTGGAGGAGATCGAGGCGGCCGCGTCCGCGGTACTGGGCGGCCGGTCCTGCGCCGTCGTACTGGACCGGGAGAACCCCGGCGGGCCCCGGCTCGTCGGCTTCCTCGAAGACGGGGCCGACGGCGCGGCCTTCGACGAGAAGGCGCTGCACACCGAGCTGAGCCGCCGCCTGCCCGGCCCCCTCGTGCCCGCCCGCTGGGCACGGCTGGAGACCATGCCGACCCTCGCCGGCGGCAAGCCCGACCGTACGGCACTGTCCCGCCGAGCGGCGGCGCTCGACCCCGACGACGGCGCGACGCCCGAGCCCGGCACCGGCTCGGAGACCGAGCCCGCGACCACCGCCGTGCCCGCCGTGTCCCCCGTGTCCGACGATCCGATGACGGCTCTGCTCACGGAAGGCTGGCGCAAGGTCCTCGGCCACAGCCGTTTCGACGCCCGCTCCCACTTCTTCCACAGCGGGGGCCATTCCCTGCTGGCCGCCGAGCTGGCCGCCTGGCTGGAGCCCCGGCTGGGCACGCGCCCGCCACTGAAGGTGCTCTTCCGCAACCCCGTGCTCGCCGACCAGGCCGAAGCCCTCGCCACCACCGCCCCTTCCACGGAGTCGTGATGATCCAGTCCCCGACCGTGCCCGCCCTTCCCGCCACGCCCCTCGACGCCGGATCCATGCCGAGCGTCGCCCACGGCCCCGCCGCCGAACCGACCCGTGTGCTCGCCCGCTTCGAGGACTGGGCCCGGCGTACCCCGCAGGCGCCGGCAGTGATCGACCGCACGGAGACCTGGACGTACCAGGACCTCGACGCGGCGGCCGCGCTGGTCGCCGCCGATCTGGCCGACCGCGTCCGGCCCGGTGACCTGGTCGGCGTCTGCCTCGACCGGTCCACCGCCCTGGTGGTGACCGCCGTCGCGCTCGCCCGGCTCGGCGCCGTCTACCTGCCGCTCGGCCCGCGCCCCGGCGAGCGCCGCATCCAGGCCGTCACCGAGGACCTCGACGTCGCCTGCCTCATCGGCGACCCCGCCGTCCTGCCCGGGGAACACCGCAAGGGGGAGCACGCCCTGCTGCCGCTGCCGACCGGCGGTGTCAACGCCCCCGCCACCGCGGTGGCGGCCTTCGCCGACTCCGTCCGTGGCACCCGCCGCGCGCCCGAAGGCGCCCTGTACGCCGTCCTCACCTCCGGTTCCACCGGCCGCCCCAAGGCCGTCGCCGTGGCCGAGTCCTCGCTCTCCGTCGCCCTCGACTGGTACCGGGCCGAGACCGGCCTCGCGCCGGGCGACCGCCAGTCCCTGCTCATCGGTGTCGCGTTCGACCCGCACCTGCTGGAACTGTGGGCCGCCCTGACCTCGGGCGCCGCCCTCGTCCCGGCCCCGGACGACACCCGCTGGGACTCGCACCTGCTCACCGACTGGTGGCGGGACGCCGCCCTCACCCACGCCGTGGCGGCCACTCCCACCGTCGAACCGCTCCTGGACCGGCCCTGGCCGCAGGACCTGAAGCTGCGTCACCTCGTCGTCGGCGGCGACCGCATGCGCCGCCGCCCCGCCGCCGACGTCACCGCGACCGTCCACAACGCCTACGGCCCCGCGGAAGCCACCGTCGTCACCACCACCCACACCATGCGCGGCACCGACCCGGAGGCCGGCGACCCGACCCCGCCGCCCATCGGCACCGCGCTGCCGGGCGTCACCCTCGTCGTCACGGACGACGAAGGCCGCCCCGTCGCCCGCGGGCAGGAGGGCGAACTGCGCGTCGGCGGCCACTGTCTGGCGCTCGGGTACCTCGACCCCGAACTCACCGCACGCCGGTTCACCGCGCCTCCGCAGGGCCTGGCGCTGCCCGCGACCGACCGCCTCTACCGCACCGGCGACCGGGTACGGATGAACGCCGACGGCAGCCTGGACTTCCTCGGCCGCCTCGACGACCAGGTGAAGATCAGCGGGGTGCGGATCGAACCGGTCGAGGTGGAAGCCGCCTTCGAGCAGGACCCCCGGGTGCGCACCGCCGTCGTCACCGTGCTGCGCGACAGCTCCGGCCACGGCCGCCTCGTCGCACACGTACGGCCCGCCGACGGCGCCGAACCCGCGAGCGGCGACCTCCTCGACGCGGTCCGGTCCTGGCTCCCCGAGCAGGCCGTCCCCACCGCCGTACGGATCGTCGACGGCTTCCCGCTCGACGCCAACGGCAAGGTGGACCGGCCCGCCCTGGCAGCCCAGGCAGCCCAGGCAGCCCAGGCCACGGCACCCGTGCCGCCCAGGACCACCGCCACGGACGACCTCGCCGACGCCACCGACACGGCCACCATCACCGCCTCCGAGCGGCTCGTGCTGGCGACCGTGCGCGACCTCCTCGGCCGGCCCGGCATCGTCCTCGGCGACAACTTCACCGACGCCGGCGGCACCTCCGTCGTCGCCGCACGGCTGCTGGCAACCGTAGAACGCGCGGCCGGAGTACGCCTGCGCGCCCCGGAGCTGCTGCGCAGCACCGATCTGCGCTCCTTCGCCGCCCTCCTCGACCAGCGCCGGACCCCGCGTCCGGAAGGAGCCTGACATGACACCCTCCACCGCCCTGCCGGCGCTCGTCGCGCGGCACGCCGAACTCACCCCCGACGCCCTCGCCGTCGTGGACGGCGACACCACCCTCACGTACCGCCGTCTCCTCCAGGCCGGCCACGCCCTCGCGGCACACCTGCGCGCACACGACGTGGCTCGCGGCGACCGGGTGGCGCTCCTGACGGCGCGATCGTCCCGTACGGTCGTCGCACAGCTCGGGCTGTGGCTGGCGGGAGCCGTGTGCGTGCCGCTCGATCCCGCCCAGCCCCGCCCGCGCACCGAGGCGATGATCGCCGACGCGGAGGTGAAGCTCACCGTCGGCGACGCGAAGCTGCTGGATGCGGCCACCCTCCCCGGACCCGTCCTCGCGCTGCCCGAGGAGCCGCTCACGGCCGGTCGGCCGGTCGACGAGTCCGACCCGGACAGCCCGGCCTTCATCATGTTCACCTCCGGTTCCACCGGCCGCCCCAAAGGCGTCCTCGTGCCGCACGGGGCCATCGCCGAGCTGGTCACCGCACCCGACTACGTCACCCTCACCGGCCGCGACCGCGTCCTGTTCCACTCGCCCATGACCTTCGACGCCTCGACGTTCGAAGTCTGGGCCGCGCTCGCCAACGGCGCCGCGGTCGTCGTCTGCACCGAGCAGCGGCCCTCCCTGGAGGACCTGGCCCGGCACGTCGAGCGGCACGGCGTGACGGTGGCGTTCTTCACCACGGCCCTCTTCCACCAGCTCGCCGCACGCCGCTCCCGCGTCTTCGCCCAGCTCCGCTCGGTCGTCGTGGGCGGCGAGGCGATGGCCGCCGCACAGGCCTGTGAGGTGCTCACCGCCTTCCCCTGGCTGGAGCTCGTCAACGCCTACGGGCCGACCGAGACGACCACCTTCGCAACCGCCCACCGGGTGACCGAGCAGGACTGCGAGGGGCAGATACCGATCGGCAGGCCCATCTCCGGCGCCACGGCACACGTCCTGGACGCCGACGGCCACCCGGCGGCCGACGGCGACCGGGGCGAACTGTGGATCGGCGGCAGCAGGCTCGCCCACGGATACACGGGCCTGCCCGCACTCACCGCCGAACGGTTCGTCGAGCATCCCGCAGCCGGCGGGCGGCTCTACCGCACGGGCGACATCGTCTCCCTCCGGCCCGACGGCATCCTCCAGTTCCACGGCCGCAACGACGACCAGGTGAAGGTCCGCGGCTTCCGCATCGAACCCGCAGAGGTCGAACACGCCCTCCGCGAGCAGCCGGACGTCGACGACGCCGCCGTCACCGTCGACGGCCCCGGCACCCCCGAGGCGCGCCTCGTCGCGTTCGTCGTCGCCGCGCCCGGCCCCGTACGTCACGGCGCGGCGCTGCGCGAGCGGCTGACCGCGGTCCTGCCCGCCCACCTGGTTCCCGACACGGTCACCGTGCTGGAACGGCTGCCCCTCACCCCGGCCGGCAAGGTCGACCGGCGCGCACTCACCGCACGCGCGCACGCCGGCGAGGATCGGCCCGCCGACGAGCCGGCGGCGAAGATGACACCGCTGGAACAGGCCGTCGCCGAGGTGTGGAGCCAGGCACTGGGCAACGAGGTCACCCGCGCCGACGACGAGTTCCTCCTCCTCGGCGGCCATTCCCTCCTCGCCCTCGCCGTCACCGACGACCTGCGCGAGGAACTCGGCGTAGAACTGTCCCTCGCCGAGTTCTTCGCCGCCCCGACCGTCGCCGCGCAGGCCGCGCTGGTCGAACGCGCCCTCCTGGCCGCCCACGCGGACCTCCACCCCGAGACCCCGGAGCACAGCGATGTCCACTGACACCGACTCCGCGGCCCGTGACCGCAGGCAGCAACTCCAGCAGGAGCTGCTGCGCCGGGCCCGCGCCGGAACCGCCCGGCGTGCGACGGCCGCGCCCACCCCCGGTGCGAGCGCCGGTCAGGACGGCCACGCACCGCTGGACACCACCCCCTCCGGTACGACCACCACCGCCCCGCAGGCCGCAGGCGTTCCCCTCTCCCGCGCCCAGCGCCGCATGTGGCTGATGGAGCGGCTCGGCGGCGCGGGCGACTCGTACCACGTACCGTTCGCCACCCGTGTGCGCGGACCGTTCGATGTGGCCGCCTTCTCCACCGCCCTCACCCAGCTGGTGGCCCGGCACGCCATCCTCCGCACCCGCTACACGGAGCACGAGGGCGAGCCCTGCCAGGAGGTGCTCCCGACGCCCCGGACGGTCCCCGTCCACGTCGTCGACACCGACGCCACGGACGCCCCGGAGCTGCTGCGGCGCGAGACGGGCCGGGCGTTCGACCTCGCCGCCGGCGACGCGGTACGGGCGCTCGTCCTGCGCCACGGCCCGCAGGACCACACCGTGCTGCTGACGTTCCACCACATCGCCGTGGACGGCGCCTCACTGGAGACCGTGGCCACCGAACTCGCCGTCCTCTACACGGCGGCCACCGGCGGAACGGGTCGGCACGCACTCGCCGCACCGCCGCAGTACGCCGACCACGCGCGCCGCGAGCACGACGCCCTGCCCGGCTTCGAGGCGGAACTGAACCGCTGGAGCGACCTGCTGGCCGACGCCGCCCCACCGGGCCTGCCCCGGCCGGCGGCGGCCGCGCCGGCCAGAGCCGCACGGCCCGGGGCCGCGCATCTCGCGCCCCTGGCGCCGACCGTGCCCGACGCCCTGCGGGCGCTCGGTGCACAGCGGCAGGCCACGCTCTTCGCGGTGTCGCTCACCGCGGCCTTCGCCGCACTGCACCGCCTCACCGGCGACGACGACCTCGTCATAGGCGTGGCAGGCACCCACCGCAGCGGAACCGCCATGCGCGGCCTGGTCGGCCTGTGCGTCAACACCCTGCCCGTACGGGTGGACGTCTCCGGCGACCCGTCCTTCACCCAGTTGCTGCGCCGCGTGAGCGCCGCGCTCCTCGAAGCCCAGCGCCACCGGCACATCCCCTTCGACCTGGTCCTCGAACGCCTCGGCGCCGCGGCGCGCGGCGCCGACGGCACCGCACTGGTCCGCGTCACCTCCGACGTCCTCGGCGAGCCGACCGTACTTCGGCTGCCGGGTACGTCGGCCGAGTACGTCGACATCCCCTCCGACGGCGCCAAGTTCACCTTGTCCTACGGCCTGGTGCCGGGCGGCGGCGACGCCCGGCACCAGGCGCTCGTCCAGTACGACCCGAACGCGCTGGACGACACCGTGGCGGAGGCGGCCGTACGGGACTACGCGGCCCTGCTCCACGCGGTCGCCACCGACCCGGAACTCGCCCTGAGCAAGCTGCCCCTCCCCGGCCCGGGCGACGGCTCCGCCTCGAACGACGGTGCCGGCCCGGGCGACCGCCACCCGGCCGCGCAGGCCCTGCGCGCCCACCCGGGCGTCGCCGACGCCACGGTGGTCCGGCCCGAGCAAGGGCCGCCCGTCGCCTATGCCGTCCTGCACGACAGCATCGGCCCGTCCGGTCACGAACTGCTGGGCCTGCTGCGCCGGTCGCTCGCGCCCGAGGCCGTGCCCGCCACGGTCACGCTGCTCGACGCGCTGCCGCGCTCGGCCGCCGGGCCGCTCGACCACGCCCGACTGCCCGGGCCGTCCATGCCGAACGCCCCGTCCGGCCCCCGGGCCGCAGCGGTCAAGGAGACCTTCACCGCTGTGCTCGGTGTCTCCCCGTCGCCGGACGACGACTTCTTCGCCCTCGGCGGCCACTCCCTGAAAGCCGTTCAGCTCGCCGAACGGCTGCGTACGGACCTGGGACTGCCGCTCACGGGCCTCGACGTGCTCCAGGCCCGTACGCCCCGGGCGCTGACCGCGCTCCTCGACGAACGGGCGGCGCAGCAGAGCGCCGCGAAGACCGCGAGCAGGCGGGCCCCCCGCTCCCGGGACATCCGCCCGGGCACGGTGCTGGTCACCGGCGCGACGGGCGGCGTGGGCGCGTTCGTCGTGCGTGAACTCGCCGCGCAGGGACGGCCCGTGCTGGCTCTGGCCCGGCCCGAGTCCGCCCATCTGATCGCCACCGAGGGCGTCGACGTCATCGAAGGCGACCTCGGTGACCTGGCAGGGCTGCGGGACGCCGTCGCGCAGGCCCACGCGGTCGTCCACGCAGCCTGCACCTTCACCCGGCACGACGTGGACCTGGCGGCGATGGAGACGATGGTCGACGCCTGGCGGCGCGGACCGTTCGTCTTCGTCAGCAGCGTCGACGCCTACGGGCACCCCGGGACGGACCGGGTCGCCGAGGAGGCGCCGCCCCACGAGCCCGTCAGCCCGTACGGGCGGGCCAAGCTCGACTGCGAGGCCATGCTGCTGCGCGCCGCGGGGACCGAGGGACGCGGGGGTGCGAGCGCCGTACGGTCACCGCTCGTCTGGGGCGCGCACGACCGGCTGCGCGAACAGCTGCGCTGGGGTGCCATCGGCACGCTCTACCAGTCCGCGCGCGAGGGCCGACCGATCGACCTGCCCCGTCCCGGTACCGGCGGACACGGCTGGTACGGAGCCGCCTGGGTGCACGCAGCCGCCCTGGCCCGCGCGGTGGCCGAGAGCCTGGACCGGCCCGTGCACGGAGTCGCCAACGCGTGCAGCGGCCACGTGTCCTGGCACGACCTGGCACAGGACCTCACGGAACTGCTCGGCACCCGCGCGGACTTCCACACGGCCGAGACAGTTCCCCGGGACCTCGATCACCGCTGGCACTACGACAGCGCACGCCTGGCCCGTCCTCTCCGCGCACGTGCGGGAGAGGACCGGCGGACCGTGCTGGCAGAGATGATCGGCGCCACGCCACCCGGTCACGGCTGACCCGCCGCCTGCGCCCGGAGCACCCCGAGGGGACTTCGGGCGCACCGCGCCCGAGGCGTGAGCCGATCCTGCCGAGGACTGCACCAACCGCACCCACGGCATGCCGGACCGGGCCGTCGCGGGTGCGTCCCGTACGTGGCGAGGATGGCCTTGGCGAGCCAGATCCTCTGCGCCGGCGCGAGGGACGGAAGGGCCGCGGCGAGATCCGGCGCTGCGGGCCCGGGGCGGTACCAGATGCCGATTGCGGGAGCGTTGCGGTTCAGCGACGGGTGGTGGTCACCGAGTCACCGAGTCGCGGACTCATCGTGCCGAGACGCCAGCGGTGTTGTTCAAAACCTGACAACCTGACGGGACGCTGAACCGCCTGGGAGGACTCGCCATGACCGAAACTCTGATCGACGCCACCGACGCCGGCGGAGACGACGCCAATCGGGAGGCCGTCGAGCATGAGCGGGCCGAACTGCGGGAGTTCATCAAAGGGCTGAGCGCGGACGACATCAAGTCGGGCGGCTGGTTCACCAAGCTCAGCGCCCAGGCCCTGAGCTCCTACACCGCCAAGGTCAACTGGCAGTACTTCCAGGAGCGGTACGAGGGCGTACCCGCGGATGCCATAGTCGAGCAGCGGATCAAGATGGCGGCCCGGTACGCCGCGCTCGAAGGCGGGCTCTCCGCCGGTGCCTACTCGGCGGCCGTCGCCGCCACCATCGGGAGCCTCGGTGGTGCCTCGCCGGCGACGTTCCCGGCAGCCGTCGCGACCGTCATGGTCGACGTCGCGTTCATCACCCGGCTCCAGCTCCGCCTGGCCTACGACATCGCAGTCCTCTACCGGGTCCCGCTCGACCTGTCCGACCCCGATGACATGTGGAAGCTCATTCGCGTGGCCTTCACGATCAAGAGCGGGGAAGTGGTCCGGGAAGGCGTGGTCAAGGCGGTCCCGGTCTTCGTGCGGCCGGTGATCAAGCGCTTCTACTCCGGAACGGTCCTGACCGCCGCGAAGGGATTCCCCGTCGTCGGGAAGCATCTCCTGCAACGCAACGTCATCAAGATCGGTATCCCTGCGGTCGGCGTCCCCCTCGCAGTGGTGTTGAACCGCTACACGACGCTGCTCGCGGGGCGGCACGCGCAGGCCGTCTTCCGGAACGAGGCTCGGGTGATCGAAATCGCCGAGGGCCTGAGCGAGCGGAGCCGGCACCCGCAGTTGACGCTGTGGGTCGCGTGGCTCGTCATCACGGCGGACCGGAAGATCGCCGACGACGAGACGCTGTTGATGCGGCACTTGGTGAGGCTGGTCCGGGATCGGCATCAGGTGGTCGACGAACGGCTCGCTCACATGGTCGACATGGATCCCGCCGAGGTGTGGCGACGCCTGGACGCCGAGCCAGGGGATCTGAGCGACCTCCTCGACGTGGCCGACCGGGTGGCCACGGTGGACGGCCCCGTCAACGCGCGCGAGAAGGCCGTCATCTCCGAACTTCAAGATCGCTGCCGCCGAGCCTGACGCCGGCAGCCGGGCGGGCGGTCCGATGCTCGCGGAGGTTGACCAGGGCGATGATCTCGTCGGGCAGGTGCTTCTGGTCGGGTCGGTCTGCAGGAGCGGGCACCACGGCCTCAGCCGTCATCCTGAACAAGGCGGTGAGCCTGGTGGTGGTCCCGGTCCCATGGCCAGCCCGCCCGCCCGCCTCGCCCCGGTCCCGCCGGCCGATGTCGCCGCACACCGGCCCGTCGCGGTCAACCTGCTGGCCGGCAGTCTCCTCGGAGCCTGGGCCGGAGCCGGCGGGGCGATGCGCATGCGCAGCACCACCCTCTGCCGGTCGTCCGGTGCATGGGGTCTCCCCAGGCCCGCAGGGCCTAAGGACTGGAATCAGAATGAGGTCTTCAAGGCTGGGGAATGACAGCAGGTCAGTTTGCGTTGGCACGGTCCTGAGGGCTATTGAAGCTGGACTCCGGACCAGGCATCGACTTCGCACTGTCTGTCGGCATTGTTCCCTGCGGTCACGACTGTGCCGTTGGCACGCAGGCCAAGGGTGTGCGTTGAACCGGCCGCCACGGCGACAATGTCGCGCCAATCGCCGACTTCGCACTGTCGGTAGCTGTTGTCTCCCGCTGCGAGGATCCGTCCGGACGCAGTGACCCCGACGGTGTGGTAGCTGCCCGCGCTGAGCGCCACCACGTCTTCCCACTCATCGACCTCGCACGCCCCGGTTGCCCGGTCTCCGGTTGCTACTGCTCGCCCGTCGGCTCTGAGGCCGACGGTATGGAGATACCCAGCCGAAATGGTGGCTAGGTCACGCCACCCTTCAACAGCACACTGCCGTCGTCGGTTGCTCCCTGCGGCCAGTGCAGAACCGTCCGACCGGACGCCGACCGAGTGCCAGTCACCACACGAGAGGACGACCATCTCGCGCCAGGACTGCACGTCGCACTGCCCTTCTGAACTCCGGCCAACTGCTAGCACGCAGCCATTCGCGAGTAGCCCGAGCGTGCGGCGCCAACCTGCGGCCACGGCCGTGACGCCTCGCCATCCGGCGACATCACATTGGCCATCGCCATTCCACCCCGTTGCCAGCACCGTGCCGTCCGAGCGGAGTCCCACCGTATGAGACCTGCCCGTGTTCGTCGCGGTATGGACGTTGCCAGCTGCCACCGCGACGACGTCTTCCCATCGCTCGACACGACATTCAGCCGCTGCGGCTTTGCCCACTGCGAGAACGGTTCCATCCCAGCGCCGTCCCACCGAATGACGCCTTCCGGCCGCCAGCGCCGACGAGTTAGCGAGCATTCCGCCTCCTTGCGCTTTGCTTGGCGTGAGTTCGCGACATGGGATGTCACCTTACTTTGGCCTGGGATCAGAGCGAGGTCCTCAGTTGCCGCCAGCAGATGACGGCACAACCGAGTGTGATGAAGGCCTGGTGGATGTCGTCGCGGATCTCCCAGCGGATGCGTAGGCGGCGGAACCAGTGCAGTAGTGCGATGGCGCCTTCCACGACCCAGCGGTGTACGCCGAGTCCGGAGCCGTGTTCGGTGCCGCGGCGGGCGATGTGCGGGGTGATTTCGAACCGTCGGACCTGGTCGCGGTAGCTCTCGTGGTCGTAGCCGCGGTCGGCGTAGAGATACCTCGGGCGGCGCAGGGGTTGGCCGCGTTTGCCTCGGATCGGCGGGACGGCTCGGATCAGTGGGATCAGCTGGGTCACGTCGTTGCGGTTGCCGCCGGTCAGCGTGGCGACCAGCGGGATGCCGTGGGCCTCGACGATCACATGATGCTTGCTGCCGGTCTTGCCCCGATCCACCGGGGACGAGCCGGTGGCCGCACCACCTTTCATCGCCCGCAGATGGCTCGAGTCGACCGACGCCCGGGACAGATCCAATATGCCAGCCACCCGCAGTTCGGCCAGCAGCATCGCGTGCGGACGCTGCCAGACCCCGGCCTCGTTCCAGTCCCGCAGTCGCCTCCAGCAGGTCATCCCGGAGCCGAAGCCGAGTTCCTGCGGGAGAGGGCGCCAAGGGATGCCGGTGTAAAGCACGAACAGGATGCCGCACAGAACTCGCCGGTCATCGAGCCGACGACGCCCCGGGTACCGGAAGCGTCGCTCAATCGCCGGCAACAGCGGCTCGATACGCTCCCACAGCCCATCGTCAACCTCCCATGGCTTGCGCCCACCACGAGTCTCGGCCGTAACCACCCGCTCCGGGCCGCATCAACGCGAACTGACGCTTCGACATTCCCGCGTCCCGGAGAACTCATTCTGATTCCAGTCCTAAGGGAAGCATCGCAAGGCGGAGGGGCACTCGTGTACTGGACGTACTCGAGTGCCCCGACAACCTGGGGGTCTCTCTGGACGGAGTCTGGGGGATGAGGTGCCGTGCCGGGCGGGCCGGCCCCGGCAAGATCTGGAACGACGCCTTTTGGCCCAAGAAGGTGTGGACCGGTAACAGGACGGTCGATGCTGAGCGGCCTCGGGAACCTCACCGTAGTACGGCGCGAAAACATCCTGATGGGGGACGGGATCAGTCGACGGCCCCCCTCGCTGCTCCGGCGGTCGGTCGGGCGCCGGTCCCAGGGGGTCCGACCGGGAGAACGGGCAAGGGGGGCCGCCCGCCGGTTCACCGTTGGTACTGCAGAGCGTCGGCACCCGCAGCGATGACTTCGGCGAGACGGTTGGCGAAGTCTGCGTTACATCCACCGAGCCGGACGAAACCGTGGCTGGCCACCGGCCCGTCGTTGCACAGGGAGGGAAGGGTCATGCCGGCGAGCGCGAGAGCCGCCTGAAGTTTGGTGACTGCGTCTTGGCCGTCCTGGTAGGCGGCGTCCTGACGCCGCTTGTGCTGGATCCGCTCGGCGTGGGTCAGTTCGTACACCATGGTTCTTGCCTTTCGTGTCAGGTATGACAGGTATGACAGGTGTGGGAGGCGAGGCGCCGGAGCGCATCGTGGATTCGTTCGGTCGGTTCGGTCGGTTCGGCCGTCGAGGTGTGGCCCCCGGCCCGGCTCACCGCCCCTCGGCACACGGCTGCCATGGGCGCCGCGGCGTTGATCACACGGCAGGCCCGGGGTGCGGGCCACGGCCCGGGCCGCAGCCCGGTGATCAGGGTTCGGACCTGGGCATGAACCGTCGGGTTGAGTCTGCGCACGGCCCGTGACTATCGGTTTCGATCTTCGTTTCAAAGGTGCAGGCGAGCACCCTTCTGATGCGTGGGGAGGACCGGGTTGTCCAGGAAATCGGCGGCTGTCACCGCCTCCGCTCATGGCGGTCGCCGCGACAGGGACGCTCGGCACTCTCACGTCGTGGCCCGGCAGCGCTGTTCCCGCCGACCGGCTTGCGCGGGAACCTTACGGCCGGCCCCCCGGATGCGGCATCAGCACCTCAGTTCGTCGGCACCGGGACTGTCGGCCGGTCAGACTCCACCGACGGTGCGAAGTTGAGCGCCCGGCCCTCCCGCCGGAGTGCACCGTCTCTTGCCGGCCGGACAGTTGGAGAACGCCGTGGTTGCCCCCGAGGCGCCGGCACGACACCGATCGCCTCTCCGGGACCCAAGCCGAGAGCCGTGGCTCCGGCCTGCTTACGAGACACCGCCGCACACGTAGGACCGTCATGCTCCGTACCCGAATCTGCGCCCGCTGGACGGAGAGCGGCCCGTCCTTCTGTCTGCCGCGGAGTAGCCGGGACGGACATCGTCCGGGCGGCTGCGGGGCGTGGCCGCCTGCCCGGGCCCCAGAACAGAGGCGGACGGGTTCCGGTGTCGTGGAGCGGCCTGGCGGGGCGGCCGCGTGAGCGTGATCTGGCGGACCAGCTGCTGGAAGCAGGCCAGTGCGGCGATGGCCGGGAGCGCGGACGACGTCTCGGCGGCGAGTGTTCTGGGTGCCTGGGCCACGCACAGAAGCGTCGCCAGGGTGGAGAACAGCAGAACGATCGACCAGGAATGAAGCGCGCGGCGCTGGTGCAGCGCGGACCTGAGGATGGACAGGGAGGCGACCGTCCACGGCCCGTAGATCAGCAGGGGCCACCAGCTCACCACATCGCGGGCCGTGTGGAGCCCGGCGCTGTGACGCAGGGCGTCGCAGATGGCCATCCCGCTGAGGACGCTCACCACGCCGGCGATGACGGCGACCAGTACGGCGGTGAACAGGCTGCCCGTCTGGAGCAGGGTCGCCACCGGCGTCCTCGACGCGTTCCGGCGGTGCCCGCTGGAAGCACGCTTCGGCGGCCGCTCGGCCGGGGTCTGGGTCTGTCTCAGCCCGGCGACGAGGCCGAATGCACTGACCGTGTCACCGGTGTCGTCGTAGCCGACGCGGGTGAAGGACTCCGGCTGTCCCGGTGCGGGGCTCTCCTGGAGCAGGCTCGCGAGCTCTTCCACCTGATCCCACGGCAGATGCGTCTCACCGGACCCGCCCAGCGGCTCCCCGTGTCCTGGGTGTTCTGGCCGGCGCCAGGACATGGTGGTGGCCGACTGGGGGTGGAGGCTGTGGACGTCCGGGTATCCGTACGAATCATGCACGGGCACTGCCGCCCGAGCGCTCGTCGACAGTCGTGGACGGTGCGGTGTCCCCAGACCTCCGGTCGAAGTCGACCTGGATCATGCTCATCGTACGGAGGAAGTCCTCAAGGAGCGAGGACGAGTAACTCAGATCGATTTCGAGGCCCCCGTCTTGCAGCGTTGCGTTCCTGATCTCGCTGGATCCGGTTGACCCTGGAGTGAAAATCCACTTTCCGATCCGGGTGGACCCGGTGTGAAAACCACCTCCCCCTTCGTCTTCTTCCAGAGGCCTGCGGAAGAAGAAGGGGGGCTTTGCTGTTGTCATATTCCATAAACGCTGGCGATCTTGGTCAGGGTATGCGCCATCCGGGTGATGGTGGCGAGTGGGTAAGTGTTGACCCTGCCTCTTGTCGATTCCGGTAACACGACAAGAGTGTGGCAGTCATGTCCTGCCGTGCTGCTAATCCGCAGCTCAGGGAGGCGTTGGTGTCGGGCCGAAGCGGGCCTGCGAACGCTCTGCCGCGTGCTGCGCGCCGGCCTGACGGCGCCCCGATATGTGATCGGATGCGTCTCCACATGTCGCCCACTCACCATATTTTCATCCCTCCATGCCGATTTCCTGGCGTCAGATGGCCACCGTACCTGAGCACGCCGATCCACGGCCCGAGCCCCTGGGCGCCGACTGATCATCGGTAAATGAACTGAGATGCCAGGGTCGGCGGATTGCTGCGCATGGCTGCAATCCGAGGGCGGGGCCGCAACTCTGCATATGCCTCTGCGTTATGCCCGACGATCGACGGGGCCCAGTTCGTGTGCCCCCTTGAGCTTCAGCCTTCGAAAGGACCAGCTGTGGGACACCTCCTCCTGTGGATCGTGCTGCTCTCCGCCGCACTGGGCACGGGTTGCACCGCGTTCACGTCATCAGGGACCGGCCGTTTGTGGCGCGTGGACGCCCTTGAGCTGAGGCGGCAAGAACGCTTCAAGCACGTCCTGTCCTGCCATGTGGACGCCATCCGGCTGTCTCGCCGGCACGCCGCGGTACAAGATGAGAAGTCTGCGGGCCTCCCGGCCTGCCCGAGTGCGGAGCCGCTCCAGGCCGCCCATGAGCTGTGTTGGCCCCTGTCTACCACGGCGGGTCGGGGGGATTCCGACTCCCGGTGACGAAGGCCCTGGCTCGCGATAGGCCTTCGATGCCACTGCCCCATGACGATGCGCCGATGATCTCGGACCGAATGCCACGCAATTCCTCACACCGTCAGACCGCGCATCCGACCGAAAGCGCGGTCGACAGCGTCGAATCCCTTGGAAACCCCGGCAATATGCACATCGTCGGCTGGGTAAAAACCCCGGCAATCCGCGCATTGCCGGTTACGCAAAAACCCCGGCAATCGGTACATTGCCGGATCTCGGAGCCATGGCATCCGTCCTGAACCGGCGGTGGTTGTGCAATTCCCGTTCGACGTGCCTCCGTGCTAATTGTTGGCGGAAAGAAAGAGCGGGATATACCCAAAATAAAAAAAGTATCATCCATCTATTTGCGTTCGGCGCGGCCAAGGAGTGGCTGATCTCGTGAAGGAGCATGAACATGGCATCTGTGGCGACTTATCGGATGACGACTCATGGTCGGCCGTGCCCCGCGGTGTCCGGCGGGCGGCAGCACGGACGGCGAGCGCGGTCCGGGCTGCACTGATGCGCGTGACACGCCGCCTCGCTGAAGCGGGTATGGCCGGCGCCATCACTCCGCCCGGAATGAAAAAGAGATCGGCACAAGTACTCCAAGACGAATACCGGGCGGGCTTCCCCCTGCCCTTGCCCCATCAAGCGAGCGCCACGAGTGACCCCCACGGATGTCCGTGGTGCCTCTCGCTCGGCAACCCCGACCCTCCCCGCCGGCCCGACCCCGAGCACTGAACCGTGACGTGCTCCCGGGCGGGGGCCAGGGTGCCGTCCGTGGTGGTCGATGCCGCGGGCGGCTGTCTCGGGCGGCAGGGCTCGCGGAAGGCCACGTACGGCAGGCGGTTGCTCGTACCTGCCTCTTCGGGGCAAGAGGTCGGGCGGAATCGGACACACCGCCCAGCGAAGGGTGAGCGTGCCGGCGGGGATGATCCCTGCCGGCACGCGAATTCCCGTTCGGATCAGGGTGGTTGCAGCAGTCACGTTCTCCTTGGCGACACACGCGGCCGACGGTGCGGCGCAGGCCTCCGTCCCTGCGCCCTCGGCACCAGCAGGCCCCCACCGACACTCCTGGAGCCATGTCGCCCGAGGAACTGGCGGACGCCGTCCGGAACGGGGAACGCGGCGAGCCCGGCGAGCTCGGCGGACCCCTGCGGATCGGGCCGGACGGAACGATCCTCACCTGACGAATGAGCGTCCTGGGCCGAGGCGATCGGCTCGCGCCATCGGCTCGCCGCCGACCGAAATACTCAAGAGGTCTTGGCTGCCTTCGACGCTTTGATGCGACTGGCGTGAAGCCGCAGACGGGCGAGAAGTCGGCAGCAGGCGGCGGCGCGGTCACGGGAGAGGGTTCCGGCAAGCCGAAGGGCGGCAAGTGGACTTCGACACCGTGCTCAACACCGAGGACCGGATCGGGCAGGCACTTCCAGATCCGGGGGCGATGAAGGGCTGGAAGCCGAAGACCGGCCGCGCGGAGATCGAGGAGCAGCCCAAGTCCGCGGCGGAGTGCGCTCCGGACACGCATGGGGACTGCACCGGCATCGCGGATGGCTCGGTGAAGTTCGAGGCGGCCGGCGAGCACGCCTACTTCGACATCACGGCCAACGCCGACAAGAAGGCCGCCGAAGCTGCGTGCCGCAAGGAGAAGGACTGGTCGGCCAAATACGGCAAGGCGGAGGTGGCTGTGGTCCCCGGCGTCGAGGGGCACTCGTACTACCGCAACGCCGGTAGTCTGGACGGCCTCGACCTCACCATGTGCCTGGGCACGGTCATCGCCCAGGTAAGGGTGGAGGACGCGGGAGGCAGCTCCCTGGACCCGGCCACCGTCAGCTCCTTGGCCCAGGTCTTCGTCCCCCGCATCCAGAAGGCTGCCTCAGCCTCCTGACGCACCGTGGTGTGGCGAGCGGCGGCCCGGCGTTTCCTCTGTCACTGGTTCCGCATACGGTCTGCGCATGGTTGATCTGAGACCTCCCATGCCCCCTTCGATATGCGACTTCGCTACGTGGGAGCCCGTACTGCGGCTCCTTCGGGCCGGCGACGGGGAGAGGCATACCGGCCTGCCCGTACGTGGAGCGGGACGTGTGGGCCAGGACAGCTGGAGCCTGCCCCTGAGGGGACGCGTGTCGCCGGCCTGCCGACGCGCCGTGGATCGGGTGCGGCGGACACTCGCACGTGCGGGAGTCGACGAGATCGCCTTCACGGCCGAGATCCGGTCGACCGGGAGGACCACGCTCCGGCTGATCGAGCGTGGGCCGGCCGTGGAAGCTGCCTTCGGCAGACCGGACCTCGGTGTGCTCGTCCTGGTCGAAGACGCCCTGCCCGAGCCCTGGCGCCGCCTCCCCGTTCCGGGACCCGATGCGGGGCCGGCCCCCTCGGCGAACCCGACACTGCTGGAACGCACGCTTCGCGAGCGGTTGCCCGACGCCATCGGGGCGACGGAGGAGCAGATCGCTGCCGCTGAAGCGCGCCTCGGAGTCACGCTTCCCGAAGAGCTCAAGGTCCTCTACCGGGTGACACCGGCGCACCGGGAGGACTGGCGGGATGCCTCCGGGGCGGTCGGCTGTGAGCTCCTTCCCCTGGACGATCTCTACGCCGTCGACGGGGCGAGCCGATATCCGCGCTGGGAGTTCGCGGCGAGGGAGACGGTCGTCACCCGGCCCGACGCCGCGGTGCAGGGCCTGGCCGGCTCACCCGGATGGATCGCATTCGGCGACAACGGCGGGGGAGACCGGCTGGCGGTGGATCTGACACCCGGCCCGCGCGGGCATAAAGGTCAGGTCATCCTGCTCGATCACGAGAAGAGCATCGGCGCCGAAATCATGGCCGACTCCCTCACCGACCTTGCCTTGGGACAGCTGAGGGAGGACCCCCTCGACCGGTCTGGGAATCGGCTACCGGTCCTGGCCGCGGTGTGGAGCGGCGGCCTGCAGACCACGCAGGCCGCCGCTCACCCCGCCCTGGAAGTCCTGACCATCGGCGAGTGCGACGGCGCGCGGTTCAGCCTCGCCCCGCTCGTCGGGCTGCCCCGGCTGCGCACCCTCACAGCCCGTCCCGGCACACTCGCCGACCCACTGGAGATCCCCGAGCTCACCGGACTGGAGTTCCTGGAACTCGGCCCGCAGGAATGGCTCCTCCTCCTGGATGCCGGTGCCGTCCCCCGGACCTTGTCGGCCGCCGCCATCACACCGCATGGCGATGACGACCTTGTGCCCCTCGCCAACGAACTCCTCGCCCTCTGGGACCGGCCACAGATCATTCAGGCCGTCCTCGAAGGAGACCTCGGCCCCGTGACGTAGCGCGGCTGTTACGGTCCGGCCAACACACGCCCCGACCACGTACCCACCGTCCTGCGCCGGCACCCTGAGCCGGCGCGGCTGGCTGCGGGGTCCTTTGCACCGACCTCGACCTCTCGGCCGATGACGAGGTACTGGAGGAGGCGTTCGACCGGACCGAAGACGAGACCCGGAGCTCCTACGGTCCCGAGCCGGACGCCGATCGCAGCACGCTGCTCAGTGGGCTGGCCCCCGTCGGCTCCCCCGGCGGGGATAGTGGTCGGTGACCGCTTCGCCGCTGTCGCGGCCGACGGTGGAGTCCCTCGCCCGCAAGGGTGAAGCGGCCGGGCTGGGTCTGGATGCGGCCCTCGCCGACCTTGCGGTCGCCGTGGTAGAGGCTGAGGACGCCGGTGGCGACGCCGGGCGAGACCTCGCCGTTCTTCTCGAAGAACGCGGCGAGGATGAGCTTCTTGCCGGTCGGGAGTTCCTGGGTGGCGGTGATCAGCTGGTGGTCGGTGCTGGAACACCGCAGGGTCTGGTCCCGACGACTGGACTGTCACCGTGGCCCTCACGCAACGGCGGCTGGTGGCATCACACCGGAGGCGCGGTGAAGTTCCTCGCCGACCTGATCAGCGGGGCCTTGGGACTCTGGGAGCCGCCGTCGGTACGGCCACACGTCGAGGCCTTCTGAGCGAACGACGGCTGCGACGGCTCTACGACTCGCTCGTGTGCACCGTGTCGTCGCACACGAAAAGACACCCGGTCCCGGAGACAGCCACATCCCGTGGGCAACGGGAACGTCGCCGTCACCCCGCCTCATCACCGCGCTGAGTCGTCCGACACCGGCGCGGCCGCGGCCCAACTGGCCGCGGGGGAGCCGGACCCGCTGCACGCGCTGAAACTGCTGGAGCTGAGGCGAGGGGTGCGACGGCCCCAGAAGCTCGACGTGCACACCGATCTGAAGCTGCTTCAGGGCGTGTGCCCCGAGCCGGCCGAGCGCCTCACGCGAGCGCGCGTACGCATGGAGGAGGCCGAGGGCCCGTCGGCGTGCACGGGACGGTCCCGACGGCTGCCGATGCTGCGAAGGGGCGCGGACGCACACTCCCCATCACGGGGTCCCGGCGGGGCGCCGGCGAGAGCGCGGCCTCGACACCGGCGAAGGCTGCGCTGCAGTCCAGCGGCCCGGGTGATGGAGCCGACCTCGACTTCGACCGCGTCGGGCCGACCGCCGCACTGGTCCGGCTCGGCGATCACCCGCACATGCCGGCCCGGAGAGAGCAGCCGTCGTGCCGGGCAACGGCCGACGACGATCTCGGTCGGGCTGTTGCCCTCGCCTTTACGCGGGCTGACGACGGTCCGCGGCCAGACGCCCTCGGTCCGAGCAGCGGTTTGTCAAGTCCCGAAAGGTCGCGGCATGACCCGGTGCGGGGGAGAGGGCTTACTCAGGAGATGGACGCACGCGTGGTGGACGGTTCCCGCCCGGGCGTTTCCAGATGTCCAGAGTTCCAGATTTCCAGGTTCCACCTCCGGGATGTGGAGGCCTTGACCGTTCGGAAGGAGTGAGCGCATGCGAGTCACCATGGTCTACCCGCTGCCCTGTGTCGGGGGGCGAGCGTCGTGAATTCCCTGCCTCCCTCCTCCGAGCGTCCCACCGGCCCGCCGCCCGGCCCGTTGTCGGGCGGGGGCGCGCATGCAGAGCCGCCGCCCCCGCCGCCCCCTCCGCCGCCACCAGGTCCTCCGCCTCCCTCGGGGCCCCCGTCGGGGCCTCTTCCGGTCTCGTCCGGCGGGTCTTCGCTGCCGCCGGCGGGTGGCGGTGGCCGGGTCCGCAGATGGCGATCGCGCAGGGCCGTGCTGAGTGTGGGTACGGCGGTGGCCGTGGTGTCGGCGGTGGTCCTCAGTTTCACCGTGCTGGGCGGAAACTCCACGGCGGGCGGTGAGGTCTTCCTCCAGGCCGCTCCGGAGGCCGGGCCCGACCCGTTCACTCCTTCGACGGCCACACAGGCCGAGAGCGTCGCCAAGGCCATGCCCATGCCCGCGGGCGGGAATGCGAAGGACGGTACGGGCACTGCGAGCGCCACGAGCGGTGCGCGCACGCTCGAGGTCGACGGCGGGTACCCGGGGCTGTACGGCGGAACGCGGAACGTCGCGAGCTGTGACGTCGAGAAACAGATCCGGTACCTCACGCAGCATCCGGACAAGGGCAGGGCGTTTGCCGTCTCGTCGGGTATCCGGCAGCCCGGGATTCCCTCGTACCTGCGGTCGCTGACTCCCGTCCGGCTGGGTTGGGACACCAGGGTCACCAATCACGGATACCGGAACGGCGCGCCCACCAGCTACCAGGCGGTCCTGCAGGCCGGCACTCCCGTGCTGGTCGACGGCCGGGGCGTGCCCTGGGTCCGCTGCGCCTGTGGAAACCCCTTGAATCCGCCCGTCGCGGTCAGAGGCGGACAGACGTACAGCGGCGCGAAGTGGTCCTCGTTCCGGTCCTCCGGCCTCGTCGCGGTCAAACCCGCCGCGAAGCCGGTGAAGACCGTCACGGTCTTCGACCAGGACCGGAAGAGTTGGTACGAGCGCCCGAGCGGAGCGGCGGAGGGCAAGCACGACCGCGAGGTCCCGCCCCCGAAGGGCCAGACCCCCGGCTCTGCCTACCCGGTCCTGCCGGCGGCCCGCCCGGGATCAGTCCAGCCACCCTCCGACGCGACCCAGAACCAGCTCCCGGAGACCACTCCCGGCCGGGCGCCGGGCCAGAACCCTGGGAACGCCCCAGCTCAGAGCCCGGGCAATGCCCCGGGCAACGTCTCAGGCCGGAAGCCGGGCGATGCCCCGGACCAGGCCCCCGGGAAGGCGCCGGCCGTAACCCCGGGCCATGAGCCGGGCAAGAACCCGGACGAGGGCTCGGAGAAGGCACCAGCTCAGGAGTCCGGCACGCACCCGGGCAAGGACCCGGGTCAGGATCCAGGTGAGAACCCGGGGAAGGAGTCGGGCCAGGAGCCTGGCAAGGCCCCCGGACCGGACGCAGGCAAGGAGCGCGGCCAGGCCCCGGACAAGGTGCCGGGTAAGGAGTCCGGCCAGGAGCCGGGTGAGCGCCCGGGGAAGGCTCCCGGCAAGGAGTCGGGCGAACAGCCTGGCAAGGAGTCCGGGCAGGCTCCCGGGAAGGCGCCGGGCAAGGACGCGGAGAAGGACCCGGGCAGGGAGTCCGGCGAGCACCCCGGAAAGGCGCCGGGCAAGGAGTCGAACGAGAACCCGGGCAAGGAGCCCGGCAAGGCGCCGGGTCAGGATCCGGCGAAGGCGCCGGGCCAGAAGCCGGGCCAGAAGCCGGGCCAGAAGCCGGGCGAGAAGCCGGGCAACGAGTTGGGCGAGAACGCGGGCAAGGAGCCCGGCCAGAACCCGGACAAGGCCCCTGGGAAGGACTCGTGGAGGGTTCCGGGCCAGGAGTCGGGCCAGAATCCTGCGAAGGCGCCCGGTCAGCAGTCGGACAACCTCCCGGGGAAGGGGTCGGGGAAGGCGCCCGGCCAGGAGCCCGACAGGGGGCCCGCCCACGACCCTGCGAAGGTGCCTGGTCAGGAGCCGGGCAAGGGCGCGGGCCAGGCCCCGGACACGGCTCCTGGGAAGGTTCCGGAGTCCGGCCACGAGCCTGGGAAGGCCCCTGGTCACGACGCGAGCAAGGACACCGGTCAGGAGTCCGGGAGCTTGCCGGGCCATGAGCCGGGCAAGGTCCCCGGGAGGGTGCCGGAGCCCGGCCAGGATCCCGGCCAGGCCCCGGACAGGGGCTCTGGCAACGATCCCGGAACGATGCGCGGGAACGAGCCGGGCAAGGGCCAGGGCCAGGATCCCGGGAAGGCACCGGGCCAGGGCTCGGGCGCCGGTCCCGGCAACGGCTCCGGGAAGGCACCGGGCCAGGGCCAGGATTCGGGCGCCGGCCTCGGCAACGGCTCGGGGAAGGCGCCGGGCCAGGTGACAGGGGAGGAGCGGGGCGGGAGCACGGGCCGGAATCCTGGTGACGGGCGGGGGTCGCAGCAAGGTGGGGATTCCGGCGGTGAGCCGGGGAGGAGCAGTCGCGGTGACCCGGTGGTTCGCATACCCGGGCGATGATGCTCCGGCTGAGCCACCGCCGGCTGATGCCTACGGTGGCTGCGTGCGCGGCTGCACGCCCACGAACACCATCGAAAACGGTCGAAGACCCGCCCGCACCCGAAGGCCGACAGGCACCAGGAAGGCCCCCAGTAGACCCGGGGGCCTTCCTGCGCTTCAGGTCAAGCACGACTGGCTGCGTAGGCGGGTGTCGGGAACGCAGCCGTACGCGGTCCGGCTCTCGTCGTCGGCCCGGCGGCCTGTCCTGTGGATCAGGAAGCAGGGCTTCGGCGGGCGCGGAGCCGGCGGACACCCTTCACGACGTAGACGGCGGCCATGAGCGCGAAGCCGGTGAGAGCGAGCCAGAACCAGGATTTCGCCCCTGTGAGACTCAGCAGCAGGATGCCGATGATCAGCAGGGCGGCGATGGCATCCAGCAGTTCGAGACGTGCCCCGGAGCGCACCACGGAGTCGGGACCGCGCAACCGGCGGACGATGGGAACGAGGCCAAGGGCTTGCAGGACGGCCAGACCGAGAGCGATTTAGACGTACTAGTCGGGTATGTCCACGGCGCGCACTGTACCGCCCGCCCGGGACCGCGACGAAGATCCGGAAGGAGCACGCCAGGCGCCCGTACGATCTGCCCGGTTCACGCTCGTTGCACGGCGGCGGGGCCGGCGTGCCATTCACTGCCTGCCGTGCACCGGCGAGATGAACGCCACCACGTGCCGTCGGCGGCCGATGTGTCGCACCGGCGCTCCTGAAGCGCGACAACACTCCGCACGTCGTGCCAGACGCTTCCGGTGAGGTGTCCGCGGTGCGCGATGCCGTCGTCGCGGGTGCGCGGCCGGTGCGTACGCCGTCTCGCGGACGGTCCCCTCGGGCTCTCGTCGGCAGTGATCGAGTCCGTGGTGCGGCGCTTCACGTCCGTCAACACCCGTTGTCCGGCGACGACGTTTGCCGAGCAGGCGGAGGACCTGACTTGTCCACGTGCCCGCTACACGCCGTCACTGCGGACGACGCTCACCTCCATGGCTCTGGTCCTGGTCGCGAGGGTCGCGAATGACACGCTGTCGAGCCTGCTCCGGAGGCTCCCCGACCCCGCAGACGGGCAGGTCGGGGTGGTGAGGGTCGACGATTTCGCGTTACGCATGGGTGACTCGCACGACGCGCGACGGCCGCTGAACGTGCTGTCCGACCGGGACGCCGGACCTCTCGCGGCCCGGCTCAGTCGGCCTGAGCCGGGCCACGTTCACCCGGGCGGCTCGCACCGCTGGGGAAGCGTCACGGTCCCGGGCCGGTGCTCGAACGTGTCCATGACCAGCCACTCGTCCAGCTCGGGGTCGTAGAGGTTCTGGACACCGAACTGCAGTACCTGCCAGAAGGTGCCTGGGTTGTCCTCGTCGACGTAGATGTCGCCCAGCGCGAGCGGTAGACGCGGGTAATTCCCGGGAGGCAGGTTCGGGAAGACCACGCCCACCCTCCAGTGGTTCACGCGCCGCTGCGGGGTGCGTCGCAGGGTCTCCGGCCCGACGAACCGGGCGTTCTCGAACCCCTGGTTCAGTGCCTCCAGGTTGAAGCCTGGGATGCGTGAGCAGGGGTGCTCGTTCAGACCGGGCCATTTGTATGTCAGCGTGTAGAGCGTGTCGTGGTAGATCAGGTTGGTGAACCAGATCGGGTACTGCGGGCCCCCCGCGGTCATCTGGCTGTCGCCGTCCCTGCCCTCCCAGGTGAACGGCACTGTGATGTCCAGGTCGCGGACGATCCACTTGCCCTTGCCGCGGAAGTCGCGGGGGAGTCGGGGCGGAGGCGGCGTCGGGGAGGCGTTCCGCTGCGCGGCCACGGCCCCGACCAACGGTGCGGTTCCGGTCCCGGTACCGGTCCGGGGCTCGGCGCCGGCCGAAGGCGGAGCTGCCAGGACGAGGGCGACCACTCCGACAAGAGCGGCCGACGTGGCCGTCCGGCGGCGGGCCTTCTTCCAACCCATGGTCTCCCTCGGCTATCACGTCAGGCGCCGTCATGGCGCGGGACAATCACGGCGATGCTGGGACACCGTCCCCGGAATCGAAGATTCCGAAACCGGCGGTTACTCAGCTTGCCGCTGTGCTGCCGTCAGCCTGGGTCCGGTTCCGGTGAGGCACGTGCCGATGCCGAATGACAGCGCCGACGGGCCCGGAGGCCCCGGTGGCGGCCGCTGGACGGCCCGTCGCCATCAGAGGTACGGGCCTCGGCGAGAAGGGCGAGATGAACCATCGCTTTGTGGGTGTTCCGGAGCTGACGGACGCTCCGGTGACGTTCGTCGTCACCGGCGACGCAGGCCAGGCCGCCGAGGACCTGGCCTGCGCTGAATACATCGGCCGGCATCTCCCCGGAGGCGATGCCGAGGCGGCCCCGTATCTGCACCGGGCGAGGACCTCCCGGGTGCGTGGGAGGAGTGTCTTCGCTAGGTCGGAGGGCTCGGTCTCACTGGTATTCGGGCCATCTGGTCAGTAGGACGGCCCTCGCGTCACAGGCGCTGGGCCGGGGCTGGTGCAGCGGTCCTCGCTGGGGGCTTTCCGTGGTCGGCGTGCGCCAAGGAGGGCGGGTGGGTGCGTGGTTGGTCAGGGCCTCAGGGTGCGGGCGAGGCGTAGTCCCACGTCCTCGATCTGGAGTGTGGGGTGGCTCCGTCGGCGCACCGAGGCGCGGCAGCTCCAGTGTTCGTCGAACCAGCCGCCGCCGCGCAGTACCCGGTAGGTGCCGTACACGGCGGGGTCGTAGAGGTCCCAGCACCATTCCCAGACGTTGCCGAGCATGTCGTACAGGCCCCAGGGGTTGGGGCGGCGGCCGCCGACCTCGTGGATGCGTTCCTCGGAGTTCCCGCGGTGCCATGCGATGTCGTCCAGGGGGCCGTAGCGGGGGCCGGTGGTACCGGCCCGGCAGGCGTGTTCCCATTCGGCCTCGGTCGGCAGCCGGTAGCCGTCCGCGTCCCGGTCCCACGTGACGACGGCCTCCCCGACGTCCGCCGTGTCGGTGGTGTGGGGGAGCTGGTAGGCGGGGGTCAGCCCTTCCTGCCGGGACAGGGCGTTGCAGTACCGGACGGCGTCCCACCACGACAGGCTGTGTGCCGGTAGCCGTCCGCCGTCCAGGCCGTCCAGGCCGTCCAGGCCGTCCAGGCCGTCCAGGCCGTCCTGGCCGTCCTGTGCGCTGCCGGGGCGTGTCGCGGTGATCTGCGTGTAGGCGGCTTGGGTGAGCGGGTACGCCGCGAGGCGGTAGGCGGCGACCTCGACGGTCCAGGTGCGTTCGGTGCGGCGGTCCGACAGGGTGACGTGTCCGCCCGGCACGGTGATCATCATGCCGGGTTCCCCCGCTCATGGCGGTGGTCGGCGACGGCGAGGGCGGCGGCGTAGCCGTCGGGGGCGGGCAGGTCGGTGAGGATCCAGCCCGTCACGGGTGCCGGGTCGGAAGCGGAGCCGACGTACGGTTCGGCCGGGCCGAGGGCGAGTCCGGTGCCGGCGGCCTTGAGGCAGGCCTCCTTACGGGACCACACGCGGGCGAGGGCAGCGGGGCGCCGTGGTGGTGCGAGGGCGGTCAGTTCGGCGGTTTCCGCCGGGTGCAGGGAGCCCAGGACGTCGGCGACGGCGTCCGCGCCGGGTGTCTCCTCGATGTCCACGCCGACCGGAACGGCGGCGAAGGCAAGGTAGGCCAGGTCGCCGCTGTGGGAGAGGGAGAAGTGGATGCCACCGCCGGCGACGGCGGGACGGCCGTGGGGGCCGCCGCAGCACGGGCAGTCCTCCCGTACCAGGGTGACCTCGCGCGGGTCCAGGCCGAGGCGGGCGCCGAGCAGGACCCGCAGTGCCAGGTGGGAGGCGAGGTAGCGGTGACGGTGGCCGGGCAGCAGCAGCCGTGCCGCCTTCTCGCGTTCCCCGGCGTCAAGGACGGCGTCCGCCTCCTCGACGCGGTACCCGCCGACCGTGGCCGCGGTGGTGTCCAGGGTCCACACCGAGGCGGCCGTGCCCGCGGGCGGCGGCCCGATCGGCGGTGCACCGGTGCCGAGTTGGTTCACGTACTCGATCATTCGACCGAGGGTAGACCAGGTTGCCGGTGGGCATGGCGCCCAGCCTCCTTCCCGGCGGATCGGCGGATCGGCGAATCGTCGGCCCGTCCCGTCCGGTCCGCCCGCCGGTCCGGCGCGTACGCCGGTGTGTCGTTCTGTCCGTGTGCGGGGGCCTGTCCGGTGGCGGTTGGTGGTGGCGGTGTCAGTGGGGTGGGTACGGTCTGTTCATGTACTTGATCGGTCCGGGGCAGCAGCGGGGTCATGTCCTTCTCGTGGCGGGGGATGCGGCGGTGTCCCGCCGGGCGGTGCATCTCGCCCCCAGCGCGAATGTTGCGGCTCTTGGGATGGTGCCGGCTTCGGTGTTGCTGGGGAGCGAACTCCCCACCGACATGGTGTGTCTGGACGGGGTGTGTGATCCGAACACGGTGTTGGTGCGGTTGCGTGCCGCGGCCGTGACTCCGGGTCCGTTGTTCGTCTATCTCTCGGGTCGGCTCACGGCCGGCCGGCGTGGCCGCGGTTTGTTTCTGGCTTTGGCGGGGACGGCGCGGACCGCTGTGCGTTACACGGCTGTGCCGTGGGACTGGGTGGTGGGTGAGTTGCGGGCTCGTCCTGCCGGGTCGACGAGGGTGCTCGTCGATCTGGTGGCGGACAGGGAGGCGTGGTCGTTGCTCCAGGAGTGGGGTGGTCTGCCGGGCTTGCCGGGTGGGGTAGTGGTCGGGGTGGTGTGTCCGCCGGGTTTCGCGGCGGGGAGCGGGGCGGTCAGCGGTTACACGCGGCACTGGATCGAGCAGTTGCGCCGTGGTCCGATCCGGCCGGTCGATGTGCAGCTGCACGCTCTGGCGGCGGGGGCGGCGGGTCTCCCGCCGGGTGCGCTGGTCCTGCCGACCGCCCGCGAGCTGGGCATGCGTTCCGACCCGCCGCCGCAGCAGCAGCCGGGCCGGCCTGGGGCGGACCGGCGGGGAGGGCGGCAGGACGGGGGTGGGCCGGCCGCCCCGTCCCCCGGCGGGGTACCGGGTGGGGATCCGCGGCCGTACATCCATGCGTTGGCGACCGAGGGCCGTCATCCGGAGGCGGCTGCTCTGGCCGGAGCCTGGGAGGAGCATGTCCGGCACATGTACGGGTTCTCCTCCCCGGAGGCGGTCCAGTGGGTGGAGATCCGTGCGGATCTGGCGCGGATGGCGGGTGATTTCCTGCTGGCTACGGGGTTGTGGATGGGGGCCTGCCGGGTCCGGCTGGCCGGTCAGGGGGCGGCTGCTCCCGAGGTTCGTGCCGCGGCGGCGGGGGCGCTGTACTGCTGGTCCCAGGTCAGGGACCGGGCTTCGGCGGTGGAGTCGGGGCCTGAACTGGTCGCTCTGCTGGGGGCCCTGCCCGCCCTGGATCCCCGGCATCTGCAGCTGGCGCAGGCACGTCTGGACGTCCTGCGCGGCCCGGCGCTGCCCCGTGCCGTTCCCACCTGAGCCTGGGGACCGGCGGGGGTGGCGGGGTCCGGTCGTCGTGGGAATGAGGCGGGGTGATGTGAGTGATGCCGGGTGGGGACGGCTGTGGCCGTTCCTGCCGGTCGGCAAAGAAGGCGTTGGGCAGGTGGCGGGACGCGGGAGCGGCTGCTCCGGCAGGTCCGGTCCGCCGCCGGCCCCCGCCTCGAAGGGGGCCGAGCGGGCAGAACATCGGGGTGGAACCGGGCGGCAGGGCCTGCACGCACGCCTGGTGGAGGTGGTGCGGGAGGTGAGGGCCTGGGCCGCTCGCGCGGCGGATTCACCGCCGAGCTCCGCCTGAGCGCCGATGCCTGCTGCCGCCCGCTGTCCCTGCCCGTCACACCGGGTCGGCGGGCGGACTGCACCCGTTTCAGGCCCGGTCCTGGAACGGCACCGGGTAGTCGCCACCCGCTACGACGAACGCCGCTGAAGGGGCGTTTGGGTTTGTCAGGCGGTTTCACGCAGTGTCTCGTCGTGTCGGCGTGCTGTGCGTAGGGCGTGGCCCCACCAGTGGAGGTCGTCGAGGAGGACTGTTGCGGCTTGCGCGGCGGTGTCGGTGTCGTGGGGTGTTCCCGTTTCGTCGAAGGGGAACTGGTGGAAGCTGACGGTTTCGCGAAGCGTGGTGGCGTGGAGTTCGGCGAAGACGGGGCGGAGCTGCTCGACGGCGCGCAGGCCGCCGGAGAGGCCGCCGTAGGACACGAATCCGACCGGTTTGCGCCGCCAGATGGGTCCGGCGATGTCAATGGCCTGTTTCAGGGAGGCGGGGAAGGAGTGGTTGTACTCGGGGGTGAGGACCACGTAGGCGTCCGCTACGGCGAGGTGTTCGACGAATGCGCGGCCGCGGGGTGTGAGGTCGGTGGTCCAGTGTGCCGGGAGGTCGGCGTCCGCGAGGTCGGCGACGGTGAGTTCGATGTCGGTGCGGGCGGCCGCCACGGCTTCGAACCAGCGGGCGACGGTGGGGCCGAACCGGCCTTCCCGGGTGCTGCCGACGACAAGAGCGATACGCAGAGGAGTGGTCATGACTCCATGTGTAAAACATCAAGTCCGGTCGAGGTCAAAGGCCTGAGAGTCACGGGCGGCGGTTCAGTGCCGCGGGACCGCCCACTCCGCCGTTCACTGTGACGGTGACGGAGAACTCGCCGGTGCGTGCCCGGGACACACCGTCCGCGTCCGGTGTTCCCGGTCCGGTACCCGACCATGTACCGGACCACGCACGTTGATCTCCAGCCGTGAAGAGGCGGGAAGCGGACCGGTGCATCCTCGCCCGCGCCCGGGCCGGGCGCAGTGGGACGGGCCGCGTGCCGCGGGCAGGCCACCCGACCGGCAGCGTGAACGGGGGCGGGAGAGTGTTCCTGGAGGGCGGTGCGGGCCGCAGGCGCACGGGGGTTGAGAAGGACCCGACATACGTGGCGGGGCCCGGCCGGGGTGGCTTCGTCGACCGGCCGGGCCCCGCCTGCGTGGACCTCTCGTCGCCCTGCCCCCCGTGCCACGCGCGAGACCGCACCGCCCGCCGCGAGGCGGGAGGCGTACGCCGGTCGGGGAGTCCGTCGCACGCTCCCGCCGTACCCGTGGCCGACACCGTTCGGACCCGGGGCTGCCATGGCATCGGTCAGCTCTGCTGTGGTGTCCCGGGCACAGGCGGGTCGTCGGCGAAGAGGGCGAGGAGCCCCGCGATGTCGCGGCCCGCCTCGGCGGGGTGGCGGAAATGGGCCCCGGGGCTGATGCGGTAGCGGTTGCGGCGCCCGTCGCGTACCCGGGTGAGGTATCCCTCCTGCTCCAGATCCGCGACGATCGCCTGGACGGTCCGCTCGGTGAGCACGCAGGTCTCGGCGACCTCCCGCAGGCGCACCCCGGGGTCGCGTGCGAGGGCGAGCAGGACACGGGCGTGGCTGGTCAGGAACGTCCACGACCCGCCGGGAAGCCCTTCGTCGCCCATGCCTCCAGCATGCGCCCGTTTTGTATATACGTCCTTTTTTTCGTGTATTTCTTGACGTATGTCGGGCGAAGTGTCGACCATGCTGGTGGAAGCAGAAACAGCCCCAGAAGGTGCGGGGGAGGCAGCCATGAACGGGATCGTGCAGGACGAGCGCCCCGGCATCCCGGGAGCAGCCGGCCTGGAGGTCGGGGTGGCCCCCGGCCCGCGGCCGGGGACGGTCCAGATAGTGGTGAGCGGCGAGATCGACTTCGACAATGCCACGTTCCTCCGCGAGGCCCTGCTGGCCGCCCTCTTCTCCCACCGGGCCACCCTCCTCGTGGACCTGGAGCGGGTGACCTTCTGCGACTGCGCCGGCCTCAACACCCTCCTGACCGCCCGCCACGCGGCCCTGCAGGCCGGACGCAGCCTGCACATCACGGCGGAAGGCCGCCGGGTCGAGCGGCTCCTGAACCTCACCGACACCCGCACCCTCCTCACCTGAACGCGTGCGCTCAACAGCAGGTGATCCCCATGACCGCGCCCGTCCCCCTCGCACGGGGCCCGAAGCCCACCGCATCCCGGGGACCCCGTCATACCCCTGTCATCCGAGCTGCTGGGCAGTGACGACGGTCCTGCCGCCGGTCGGGGTGGCAGGACCGTCACACGGATACCGGCCCGGGGTGGTGGGCCGAGTTGTTGACCGGGCCCGGTGTGGTGATCGGCTACCCCACCACCCCACCAGCCCTTGCGCCACGGCCGGGGGCCTCCGTCGTTGGGCGCCGGTCACCGCTCCGACCTCGCACACGCAACGCACGGCCCTCCGCCTGACCGTCGCTACGCTGCCGTATCGGTGCCGTCGACGCAGGCCCTGCGCCCGGCTCGGATTGGAAGGAACAGCGACCACGAGTGCCCACGATCGCGGTCCTGGAGCCGCTCCTCCCCAGAGGCGACACCGGAGGTGAGGGGCAGGTGGAGGGGGCCGCGCATTCCGGCGTCCCCCCGGCCGGGGCCGAATCCATGGCGGCGGGACAGCACCTGTGCCCAGCCGGTGAATCGCGCCGGCCCAGTAGCTCGGCGATGGTCGGCAAGCGCCACAGCGGAGCCGGTAGCGGGGCGGGCGGGCCGAGGCGTACGTCAATTCCGCTATTCCGGGTATGTGCAGTACAGGGAGTGCCACCCGCATGCTGGGTGGGACCCCGGGCAGGGTGTTCCGCCCGCGCCCGCCGTTCCGCCGTCCCACGGACATTGGACAGTGATTTCTGATCATGAACTCCTCCCAGACGGTGCGCCCCCCTCCCGTACGGGCGGACACGGGAAGCGACTTCGCCTGTCTTTCCCGGAAGATCCGGGAGGCCGGGCTCATGGCGCGGCGCCCCGGGTACTACGCACTGCGCATCGCGGCCGTGACGGCCCTGTACGCCGCCGGATGGACGGCCTTCCTCCTGATCGGCGACAGCTGGTGGACGCTGCCGGCAGCCGCCTTCCTCGCCTTCGTGTTCGGGCAGGTGGCCCTGCTCGCGCACGACCTCGCCCACCGGCAGGTCTTCCGGCTGCGCAAGGCCAGCGAAGTGTCCGGGCGCCTCGCCGGCAACCTCGGCATCGGCATGGGGTACGGCTGGTGGCAGGACAAGCACACCCGCCACCACGCCAACCCCAACCACGAGGACCTCGATCCCGACCTCGACCCGGACGTCCTCGTCTGGACGCAGGACCAGGCCCGCGCGGCCAGGGGACTGCCGCGGCTGCTCGGCCGCTCGCAGGCGTTCCTCTTCTTCCCGCTGCTCACGCTGGAAGGGTTCAACCTGCACGTGTCCGGGGTGCGGTCGCTGTTCGACCGCTCGCTCAGGCACCGCGTGTGGGAGGGGGCCCTGCTCGCCGCGCACCTCGTTGCCTACCTCGGTGCGCTATTCCTGGTGCTGCCGCCCGGCAAGGCGGTCTTCTTTCTCCTCGTCCACCAGTGTCTCTTCGGCGTCTATCTGGGATCGATCTTCGCCCCGAACCACAAGGGCATGCCGATCCTGCGCGGCGCCGAGCGGCCCGACTTCCTGAGGCGCCAGGTCCTTACCTCCCGCGACGTGCGAGGGGGCCGGCTCACCGACCTCGTCCTGGGCGGTCTCAATTACCAGATCGAGCACCACCTCTTCCCGAGCATGCCCAGCCCGCACCTGCGCAGGGCCCAGACCATCGTCCGCCGGTACTGCCAGGAGCTCGGGGTCAGCTACCTGGAGACCAGCCTGGTCAACTCCTACCGGCAGACCCTCGCCAGCCTCCACACGGCGGGAGCCCCCCTCAGAAGACCGCGGACCACCTGACGCCACGACCCCCGGCTACCGAGGCCCCCCGGCTACCGAGGCCCCCGGCTGCCGAGGCCCCCTGCCGAGGCCTCGATCCTGCTCGGGCCCGGCAGGTCCCGGATTCAATCCGCCGTCCGGCCGTCGACGGGGATGTTCAGTGCGTCGGAGAGGGCGGTGAGAGTCGCCCCCAGGGGGAGCGCGACGCGGGTGACGGCGTGCCGGTCGCCTCGGGTCGGGTCCCTGTTGACGATCAGTACGGGTTTTCCCGCCTGGGCTGCCTGGCGGACGAACCGGAGTCCGGACATCACCGTCAGCGAGGACCCCAGGACCAGGAGCGAGGTCGCCGCATCGACCAGTTCGCGGCAGCGCTCGACCCGACG
This sequence comes from Streptomyces sp. NPDC030021, assembly GCF_055574035.1. Lineage (NCBI taxonomy): Bacteria > Bacillati > Actinomycetota > Actinomycetes > Kitasatosporales > Streptomycetaceae > Streptomyces > Streptomyces sp. NPDC030021. Next base: position 94,769 of record NZ_JBVIAH010000009.1, on the reverse strand, counting down.
CGCGGGAACGGTTTCGCCGAAGAACACCACGTCCGGTTTGAGGACGCCGCCGCACTCAGAACAGGGCATGACGGTGAAGTCTCCGACCTGTTCGTCGGTGAGGTCGGCGTCACCGTCCGGATTCAGTCGGGTGGCCACGGGCTCGAAGCCCGCATTGGCCTCCTCCAGCCGCCGGGCGAGGTCCCGGCGCGTGCTGGAGGCGCCGCAGGAAAGGCAGACGACCTCGTTCAGACTTCCATGGAGTTCCACCACGTCCTGGCTGCCGGCGGCCTGGTGCAGGCCGTCGACGTTCTGGGTGATCACCGCCGAGAGCAGGCCGTGCCGCCCGAACGCGGTCACGGCCCGGTGCCCGGCGTTGGGCCGGGCGCGGCCGAAGGTGCGCCAGCCCAGGTGACTGCGTGCCCAGTACCGGCGCCGGGCGTGGGTGCTCGTGGTGAATTCCTGGTAGGTCATCGGGGTGTGCCGACGCAGGCTTCCGCCCTCGCCCCGGTAGTCGGGGATGCCCGACTCCGTGGAAAGGCCCGCCCCGCTGAGCACCAGCACGCCGCCGGCCCTCAGCGCGTCGGCGACCGGCTCCGGGTCCGTGGTGCCCGGGCGCAGGTCCTCGCTGGGGGTCCAGCTCAGAGTGGGGCGCGTACGCATGTGGCCAGCGTACGGAACGGGCCCGACCAAAGACGAGGGCCAGCCCTGAGGGTCCGTGTCACCTCGGGCGCATCATCGGGCCGCCTCGGGCAACAAGGCTGCCATGACTGCGCAGAGCGGCACGGTCGCGAGACGCTCACGGCGCCTGTGGCTCGTACCGGCCCAGGCAGCCGTGATGGTGGCGCTGGGCCTGTTCGTGACCGCCGTACCGGCGGGCCACCGGCTGCTGGCGGCGGAGGACCGGGTCACGGACGCGTTCGCCGCGCGCCGGACCCCGTGGGCGGGCTCCGTGTCCGAGTGGCTGTCCGTCGTGGCCGCCACGGAAGGCATCGTCGGGGTGACGCTGATCTGCGTCATCTCCCTGCTCGTGCTGCCCCGCACCCCGCGCTGGGCCGACGCGGTCTTCCTGGGCGCGTCCGTCGCCGTGCAGTCGGCCGTCTTCCTGATCGTGACGACGTGTGTGGACCGCCCCCGCCCCGACGTGACCCGCCTGGACGGCGCGCCGCCCACCTCGAGCTTCCCGTCCGGCCACGTCGGCGCCTCGGTGGCCCTCTACGGCGGGCTGGCCACGCTGGTGTGGACCCGCGTTCGCGGCCCGTGGCGATATGTCGCGGCAGCGGTTCTGGTACTGGTCCCGCCGGTGGTCGGGCTGTCCCGGATGTACCGGGGCATGCACCACCCCTCGGACGTGGCGGGCGGCCTGGTGAACGGCGTTGCCACTCTGCTCGTCATGGGCTCGGTGTTCCTGTCCGGCCGCGCCCGCGGCACGGCAGGCGGATCGGACGGGATACTCCCCGACGTCCCCGTCCCGTGCGCCCGTGGTGGAGCCGGGCGATGCGGGCCTGCCGACAGGCCCGCAGAGGGGCGTTCCCGTCAGCGGGCCGTCGTGGTCCGCCACCCGCACGGCTGCGGCGACGGACTGGCCGAGCGGGTGCGCCTCGGCCTCCACCGCCACGGGTACACCGACCAACGGTGGACCTCCACTTCCATCGAACAACCCTGCGGGACCCTGCCCGAGGAGTGCGCGGACCCCGGAGTCGACCTGGTCGTCGTCTGCGGCGGGGACGGCGCGGTCCGCGCCTGCGCCGACGTGGTGGCCGGCACCGGCACGCCGCTGGCACTCGTGCCCTGCGGGACGGGCAACCTCCTCGCCCGCAATCTGGACCTCCCCCTGGATCCGCTCGCCGCCCTCGAAACGGCCCTCGGCGGTGGCGTCTTCCCGATCGACGTGGGGCGGGTGTGGGGCGACGGCCTCCCGTCGACACGGTTCACCGTCATGACGGGGGCCGGATTCGACGCCGCCACGGTCCGCGACACCTCGCCCGCGCTCAAGGCCCGCCTCGGCTGGGCCGCCTACGTACTCTCGGCCGTCCGCCACCTGGGAGACCCGGGCATGAGCCTGTCCGTCCGGGTGGACGGGGGCCGGGCCCGTCGGCGCCGGGCGCGGATGGTCGTCGTCGGCAACGTGGGCGCGCTCCAGGGCGGACTCGAACTCCTGCCCCGGGCACGGCCGGACAACGGACTCCTGGAGGTCGTCCTGTTCGACCCCCGCGGCGCGGAGGGCTGGCTCGCCGCGGCAGGACACCTGGCCTCCCGGCTCGTCCGTACGGGCGCCCACGCGCCGGACGCGTCGCCCCACGGGCCGACCGGCGGCCGGACCGTGGCCGGAGGGGCCCTGGAGTACATCAGCGGCCGCCGGATCGAGATCCGCTTCGCCGACGTACAGGCCCGGGAGGTCGACGGCGACACCATGACGGAAGGCTCCCGGCTGTTCGCCGAGGTGGAACCGGGCACCCTGCGGATCTTCCTCCCCGGGGCCCCGGGAACCACTCCGAAGGACCCCCACAAGCACGAACGCACCCACACCGGTACCCGCACCCATGACACGGAGAACACGCACGCCGTCGCTCGTGCGCACGTGTCCCGTACCCCGAGCCACTGAACCCCGTCCCGGGGGGGGGCGCGTGGCGGGGAAACACAACATTAAAGAGAAAAGGGGGGAAAAAAGAAGAAGGGCACAAAAAAGGGAAGGGGGCGGCGAGGAAACGTCCTTTGAAGAAGCATGGTT
>NZ_JBVIAH010000009.1:27608-92049 GCF_055574035.1 Streptomyces sp. NPDC030021 | reverse complement strand
CGCTTCGTTCCTCTCCCCCCCCCCCCCCCCCCCCACCCCCCCCCCCCCCCCCCCCTCCCCCCCCCCCCCCCCGGGACCACACACAGTCAGGAAGCCGATGGGAACCGCGAGCCGAGTGCCACAGAGACGTGACGTGGCCGGCGAGGAACTGTCCGCGGACGAGGCCTGGTCCGCGCTGCGCCGCCACGGAGGATGGAGCCTGGTCAGGGACTCCTTCGTACGCTTTCGCCACGCGGACGGCTTCAGCCACTCCCGCGCCCTCGCCCTGCAGACCGTCCTGTCCAGCGTGCTCCTCGCCATCGCCGCCATCGGCCTGTCCAGCGTCCTCCACACCGAGGGAATCGGCCGCGTGGCCGGGCTGACGATCGGACGGATCACCAGTGGTCCCAGCCGGGAAGTGGTCGACGGGGCCCTGCGCGAGAGCCGCCGCCATGCCGGCGATGGCGGCCGGGCCGCCCTCTGGCGGGGCCTGCTCTTCTCCCTCGTCAACGTCGTCACGAGCCTGTGCCAGGTCGAACGCGGCGCCAACCGGATCCATCGCAACGAACGCGACCGGCCCTTCCTGCGCAAGTACGCCTGCGGGCTCGTCATGGCGGCCCTCGCGGGTCTTCCGCTGGGGCTCAGCTTCGTCCGATCACGGCGACCTGGGCGTTGAGCCTGTACGTCGGCGCCAGCAGCACCTTCACCAGCGTGTACGGCCCCCTCAGCGCCCTCGTCTCGCTGCTGCTGTGGTCCTGCCTGACCTCCCTGGCCCTGTTCCTGAGCCTCTCCTTCGCCGCCCAGCTGGAAGCCGTACGAGCCGGCGTGCGCGAACCGGTCGCACGGGACCCCGGAGTCTGACGACCCGCCCACACCGCCGCCCGAACGCCCCCGACCGAAAGCCGCGTACCCGTGGCACAGCGCCCGCCTCGCTCCCGATGCCGCACAGGCCGCGCGTTCCTGGCCGGCTGTTCCGGGCCGGACGCGGCCTTCGGGACGAGACTGCTGCTGACGGTGACGGCGACGACCGCCGTGACCGTGCCGTTCGTACTGGCCCTCGTGCTCGTCGAATCCCGGTGGCCCCCGCTCCACCGCCTCGACCGGGACACAGCCGAACGGCTCCACAGCGCCGCCGTCGAAGACCCGGCGCAGGTGCGGGTCCTGGGCTTCCTCACGGACGCGGTGCGGGACCCGGTGACCCTGAGGCTCCTGGTGGCCGCCTTGGTGGTGTGGCTCCTGAGGCATCGCGCGTGGCGCCTGGCGGCCTGGGCCGCCGTCACCGAGACGGCCGGCGCCCTCATAGGGTTCCTCACGAAGAACGGCCTCGGGGAGGGACTGGAGCCCGAGATCTCCGGGACCGAACCCGAGCCGATCCTCGGAACATCCGGTCGGCCCGGGCCCACGGACGGACCGACCGGATGACCGCGCGTCCGGCACTCACGCCACCGCGCGGGAACGGGCCGTCACGTGTCGGGGGATTCGCCGGCCGGCGGCCCCGAGTGACCCCTCACGGTGTGCGGGGCGGGCGTCACCCCGGGATGGAAACAGGCGGTGATCGTCTTGCCGCCGTGGAAGGAATGGGCGTCCCAGGCATCGGCGAGGGCGTCGATGATGGCGAGTCCCCGTCCCGAAGTCGCCTCGCGTGAGGGGTCGCGCGGGGCCGGCAGGTACGGGTCGCCGTCGGCGACGCTGACGTGCAGGCACCGGCCGTCCCAGGTGAGCACCAGCCCGGCGCCGCTGTGGGCGTGGACATGCGCGTTGGTGACGAGCTCCGACACCGTCAGCAGGACGGAGTGCGCCGTGTCGGGGGCGTCCGTCGTCCACTGCAGGGAGTCGAGGCGTTCCGCGGTCCACCGGCGGGCCTCGCGCACCCCTCGGTGTACGGGGAAGGAAGTGGCCCACCCCTTGGCACGTATGGACACCGCGCTCACCTCGCTTGCGCTCTCGTGTGACGCCGGACCGGACGGGTCGGGACGCTGGTCAGAACCGGCTCGCCCGGTGCCGGGCACGGTGCCCGCCCCTGCGGTGGACGAGCAGCAGGGCCAACGCCATCGGCGCGATCAGCAGGACCATCGTCGTCATGGGAGCGCTCCTTCCCTCGTAGTCCGTTCCTCCTGCGCGTGTGGCCGCTATGTCGCCTCTGAAACCCCGGTCTCTGCCGCCCGGCTGCCGAGCAGGGAGGCGTCCGTCTCCTGGATCTGCCCGTGTGGCTGGAGAGTCGGGTCGGCCCGCTGTCCGTCGGGTCCGGCTGAACCGTTCAACAGCGCGAGCGCGGCCGCCACCGGATGTGGTGTGGCGCACCGCCTCGCGGTGAGGCGGCGGACGTTGCCCTTCCGGCGCCGGAGGGCCGGCACAGGCCGCGTGGCCTCCGCGGGGCTTCACCCCCGTTCGGGTTACCTCTCCGCGTGGCTGCCTTGCCTCGACGCCATGCCGGGGCCTGTGCCCGGGGACGTGGTGTGTCACCAGCGCAGCAGCATCACTGCGCCGCTGGCTCCACTGGCGAGGCCGAACAGTGCGACCGTGTCGCCGGGGGCCAGGCGGCGGTCGTGGACTGCTCGGGCGAGTTGGAGGGGCAGGGTCGCGGCGGCGGCGTTCCCCGTGTGGGGGAAGGTCGGGATGATCTGCGCGGGGTCGATGTCCATGCGGGCGCGGAAGGCGTCCACGAAAGGCTGGGACGGCTGGTGGACGCAGACGAGGTCGAGTTCGCGGACGTCGACGTCCTGTTCCTTCAGCCACTGGGCTGCCTGGGCGTCCAGGCCGCTGAAGGAGGCCAGAAGTGCGTCGGAGTCGACGTGGAGGCCCTGGAGGTGGGTGGGGGCGTGATGGGGGTCGTAGAGGGTGGCGGCGGGCCAGCTCGCGGAGTTGGCCAGGAACACGGAGCTGGTGATGCCCGGGACGGGTGAGGCCTCCACCAGGAGGGCTGCGCCCATGTCGGCCCCGGTCAGGGAGGTGAGTCCGGTGCGCAGCTGGGTCCGGTCCAGCTCCCAGCGGGAGAGACGGGTGAGGGTTTCCCCGCAGGTGATCAGGACACGGCGGTGCTGGCCGGTGCGGATCAGGGCGTCGGCGACCTGGAGGGCGTTGATGACCCCGTTGCAGGCGTTGCCGATGTCGAAGGCGGGACAGGACAGGCCTGTCTTCGCCGCGACGATGTGGGCGTTGGCGGGTTCGCGGACGTCGGCGCTGACGGCCGCGAAGAGGAGCAGGCCGATGTCGGCGGCCTGTAGTCGCGCGGAGTCCAGGAGCCTGGTCGCGGCGCGTGCGGCGAGGTCGGACGGCAGGTCCGCGGGGTCGGCGAGAGTGCGCTCGTACAGGCCGAAGGCGCGCCGGAGCAGGCCGGGAGGGAGTGTGAGAGAAGGGCTGTGGTGGTGCAGGCGTTGTTCGATCTCGGTGGCGCTCTGGCGTCCGGTGGGCAGGTGGACCGAGGCGTGGGTGATGCGGCTGTAGGTGTTCACGCCCGCTCCTTCGCACCGGCGGAGGGCCGACGCGGGCCCGGGCCGGGCGGGGGTACCGGTGGCGGGACGGCCGCGGGGGTGCGGGGCAGACCGGTGACGGCGTGCTTGAGACGGTCGGTCCACGCCAGCGGCAGCAACGTGTGGAGCGGGACCAGGAGACGGGCGTCGCGCCCCACGACGTAACGCGGGCGCGGCCGGCGGGCCGTCAGGCACGCCTCGACGGTGCGTGCCACCGGCTCAGGCCCGGGCACCCGGCGGTCCACGGACGTGAACAGGCGGGCCGTGGCCTCGTATCCGGGACTGCCGGGCTCGCGGACGGTGTCGAGGTCGGTCAGCGCACGGCCGAGCATGGGGGTGGCGAACGCGCCGGGCTCCACCAGGCAGACACGGACACCGAGGTGGGCCGCCTCTACGCGCAGGCAGTGCGTGAGCGCGGAGAGAGCGTGCTTGCCCGCGCTGTACCAGGCTCCCATCGGCCACGGGACACGGCCCAGGCCTGAGGAGATGTTCACGATCCGGCCGCCACCGCGGGCGGCCATGCCCGACAGAACCATCCGGCACAGCCGGGCCGGACCCAGCAGATTCACCTCCAGCAGATAGCGGGCCTGCTCGTCACCGACGTCGGCCAGCGCACCCGCCTGCGGGATACCGGCGTTGTTCACCAGCGCCCACGGGCCGCCACCGGTCATCTCCGCGACATCGCCCAGCGCCGTGCGGCAGGACTGTGCGCACGCGACGTCCAACTGCACGGTGCGCAGAGTCAGGCCGCGCTCGGCAGCGGCTGCTTCCAGCTGCTTCGCCTTGTCCTGGTCGCGTGCTCCGGCGATCACGTCCCAGCCCGCGCCCGCGAGTCGGAACACGATCACCCGGCCGAACCCGCCCGTCGCCCCCGTCACCAGTACACTCCGCCCGCCCGACGGCACGGCCACGCGCCCACACCCTTCCCAGCCCAACCTTGATGCCGCAGCCGTCCCGGCCACGCCCCTCACAGGGGACAACGACACGTCCCCGTCGAGGATGTGGCCCCGAGTGCCGGGCGACACGGCGGGCCGGCTCGTCGGCGCGCACGACCCGGGTCTGGGGTTTTGTCTTGGGGCGGTTGGGGAGTATCGGCGTGCAGCCGGGTGCGGATCGTGTTCTCGGCGATGTCTTCCAAGGGGTTGGGTATGGCTGAGGGGACTGTGAAGTGGTTCAACGGGGAGAAGGGCTTCGGTTTCATCTCTCCGGATGAGGGCGGTGCGGACGTCTTCGTTCACTTCAGCGCGATCCAGGGCTCCGGGTTCAGGAACCTGGAGGAGAATCAGCGGGTGGAGTTCGAGATCACCCAGGGACAGCGTGGGCCGCAGGCGGACAAGGTGAGAGCCCTCTGACTTACTGTCGGCCTGGTTCGGCGTCAGCGGGATCAGGCCCTGGGGCTGTCGCTCTTGGAGATCGGGCCGGGCTGCACCCCGGCCGGGGGCCGGCAGAACCGGCCCATGATGATCACGATGCGGTCCGCTGTCGCGGCCGCCGCTGCAGGGGGCGGCCCTTCTTGGTACCCGGGTGAACGGAACAAGGGGATCGGCCGTGCCGCCGCCGGAGAGCTCGCCGAGCGGGGCATGACCGTCCTGATCAGCGCCCGGTCCAGCGGCAGGGCGATGAGGCCGCCGCGGGTCGGTGCAGGTCAGGGATTCCCTCTACGGTGCTGCACCCTTGTCATTTCGTTGGATGGACGTGGTGTTCGGACTGTCGGCGCGGCAGGAGCCCGCAGCAGGTCCCGCCAGTCGGCGGGCCAATTGGCCAGCGCGAGGATGCCCATGATGAGGAGGTGGGTCGGCGCGGCCCAGCTCTCCACCGCCGGGTCATGGTTGACGATGTGGGTGGTGACCGCGCCGGTGAGCACGAACATCAGCGTCGTGGCACCCAGGAAGCGTGTTCGCTTGTTGGGGATCACCAGCAGGACGGCGGCTGCACCTTCCAGGGCACCGACCACGAAGCGCATCCAGGACGGGTAACCCCAATCGACGAACTTCGCGGAGTACGCCGAGCTGAATATCGTGTCGTCCGGCCAGTACTTGGTCACGGCGCCCAGCGCGAACTCAAAGGCCAGGAACCAGTACAAACCGGTCATGAGTCGCTTCGACATACGTGTCCCTTCAGGAGGAATTGGGCAGGGTTGGGCCTCCGCACGGCGACTGCAGTGCCGCCGGAGTCTTTGCTTTCGGGGGTCAGCCCCGCAGGGTGGCGATGGCCTTCTCGATACGCCGTCGGCGCGTCTCGGGGCTCTTCGCGCTCTCGATGGCGCGCACATGCTCCTGCTTGCGGCTGTAGGCAAGGTTGTCGTACGCGGCGCGGGCGACCGGGTCGTCGTCCAGGGCGCGGGCGAAGTCGGGAGGCTCGACGAGGACGCGCGGCTCGGTGTCGACCTCGACCTCGACTTCCTCGCCGATCGCGACACCCGCGGCCTGCCGGTTGGCATTGCTGAGGCCGAGCAGGTGGCGGCCTCGCATGATGGCGACCCGGCTCTTCCAGGAATGCCCGTTGAGCGTGATCGCCACTGGCGGCCGCGCGCCCCCGCCGAGCGCTGCTACCACCTCGGGCGGAACTTCCAGGCCCCGCATGGGCTCGGGTGGCTCGACATGGGCCCGGAATTTCATGATCTTTCTCCTGTTGTTCCGCCGGCTCACCGCGGGTCCGGCGAAGGTGCCGCCGTAGCCGCCCCACGGCAGAGCACCGGCGGGCTGGAGGACCGTGGCACCGGCCTCCTGGGCTTCCGCCATGGTCTCCTCGACCCGTGCCTCACTGCGGACGACGTAGGTCAGAACCAGCCCACTGAAGCCGCTGCCTTCCGGGTCCCGTGCCCACCTGGTCGGCCAGACCCTCGCGGATGGATACGTGACGGACATCCGGGCCAGGGCCCGGCTGTCGCATCGGCGTGTGTTCTGCGGTCAATCGGTATGACAGGGCCGGGAGTCAGGACAGCGTGGGGGTGAGCGACGCGGCAGCCTCCCAGGCGAACCCGTCCGGGTCGATGAAGGCGTCGGCGGTGCTGCCGAGGACGATGCGGTGCGAGCCGGTGCCGTCGGCGGGGACGCCGAGATCCTTGGCAAGGGCACGGCGCTTGTACAGCGCCAGCTTGACGGGGCTGTACTGACCTGGGGCGAACTCGGCGTACTTGCCACCGAAGCTCTTGGACACGGTCAGGCCCCGGCCGACGTAGAACTGCTTGGTGGCCTTCACGTCCTCGACGCCGATCAGCAGGACGACCTCGTCGATCTCGCGGGTGGCGGGGCCGGTGTCCTTCTTCGCCGAGGTCGCGATCTTCCAGATCGTCCCGTCCGGGGCCTGGACGACGCCGCTGTAGCCCCACAGCGACTTCGCGGCGGGCTTCAGCACCGTGGCGCCGGCGTCCACGGCAGCGCCGACGAAGCTGTCGACGGTGGCCGGCCCGGCCACCGTGAGCGCCAGGGTGAAGCCGCGGAATCCGGTGGACGGCGCCTCGGACGCCCGCAGGCGTATGTACGTGTCCACGCCGAAGGCGCTGTAGAAGTGGCGAGCGGCCTCGGGGTCGGCCACCTCAAGGGTGACGGACGCGAGGGACGTGTTGGCTGCGGTGAAAGTGGTGGTTGCCATGACCATCACGCTAGGGGCTGCGCGGCGGCCGGGGCTTCTCGATTCCTGACCGGTCTTGAGACTCGCTTCGCCACGTACGTCGGGATCCCCTCCACCTTGATCGCCGACCCCGCATCGCGGGCCGTACCCGCAGCATCGCAATGGTCGCCCGCCGCATTCGCCGCATAGGCCAGCTCGGTGAAGCGGGTGGTGAACGTTCCCGGCGACGCGCAGCCGACCGCGAAGCAGACCTCGGTGACGCTGAAGGTCGCCCCGCAGCAGCAGCGCCGTCGCCCGCTCGATGCGACGCGTCATCAGGTACGCGTACGGCGACTCACCCTGGGCGCCCGGGTGGGCGACCGGCAGGGCAGGCACGGCCGCTCTGGTGCGCCGACGCGTTCCTTGGCGGATCGCCGGGCGGGCCGGGCCGCGGCGGCGAACTGGCGACACCGGCATGACGACTTCCCGGCCCTGACCGGCGGCACCCCGTCGAGCCCGCAGTTCGACCGGGCCGCGGTCGTCGCCTAGCGGCGGTGTCCCGTCTCACCAGCTCAGGCGGCACGTCTGAGTATTCGTACTCAGGACCCGGACCGGTCGGGCTGCGAATCTCAGCTGCATGAACAAGATCTACGGGGTTTTAGCGGGAAGCGCGGTTGCCGGTGCGGTCACGGGCTGGATGGCCAGGGTCCTGTGGCTGTGGTCGATCGCGGAGGACGAGCGTAGCTGCGCGGACAGCGTCACGTTCTGCTTCTCCCTCTACCCGTTTGTGGGGATCGGGCTGTGGATGCTCCTGGCTGTGCCGGTGCTCCTGCTGGCCCTGTGGATGCTGGACGTACGGCCGTTGAAGGCGACGGTCGCGGCGTCGTTCGCCCTTCAATGGTTCATCGTCGTCGTTCTCGCCGGTCTTTCCCGGCGGGATCTCCCCGAGTCCGTGGCCCTGAATGACGGGGTCATGGCGGCGGGCCCGGTACTGGTCGCGCTCTGCGCCGATCCGGCGCGGCGCAGGGTGGGGCTGGTCGGCACAGGCGTGCTGGTGACGGTATGCCTCGCTCTCGTCTGGTTCTCCATTCACGTGAGCGGACATTTCCTCTGAAGGCCGATCGGCATCGACGAACAGGTACTCGAATCCGCAGGTGAGTGAGGTGTTGGCCGTCGCTGCTGGAGCAGATCGTGCACGTGAGCCCGCTGCCCGGCCCGGAGCGAGTACTTCGCCCACGGCGTCGTCGTCGCCTACATCCGGGCCTTCGCGCAGCAGGGTTCTTGCCGGCGACGTCCTGGTGCTCGACGCAGATGCGCTCCGCGGGGAGCAACCGCGTACTCGGAGCGGGTCAACGGCGGGCCTCAGCCGGAAGAGGGGTGCGAATAGCGACTGCGGGGATCGGCACCTGTAAGGGCCGCTCGCAGCCCCCGTGGCGCTGTCGACTGCGGGCAGGTCCGGCAGCCGTCATACGTCGCCGGTTACCGCCCCGGTCGCCGGCATCCAGTCCGACTCCGACTCCGACTCCGACCTCTGCCCTGCCACCTCCGACAGCGGCCCGGGCGAACCCGGCCAGGACGGCCTGCGGGCTGTCAGCGTCCGCTGCTTCACTACCGGCATGACCCACGCCCATGAAGACCCGGAGTAAGCCGTCCGCACGCTCGTCCACATCGCCCGACACGGCGCCGCCCACCGGCGCCAGGCCAGGTGCCGTGTACCGGGTGCGGGCCGGGCCGCTGAGCGGCCCGGCCCTTCAGCGGATCAGGCGTGTACCGGGCGCCATGGGGTGCACTGGCGCTCGCTGCCCTTCACGACGCACCCACGCAGCTTGTAGGGGTGCCCCTCGGGCAAGTTGCCGGATACGACCTTCATGTAGATCGCCTTGTGGCCGCGCGTGGAGGCGATGCGGCCGTTGCTCAGCTCGGCCTCGACCGCCCAGCCGTCGGGGCTGATGTCCTTCGCGATAAGGGAGTCGCCCGGGATGTCGGGCGCGGGCTGCGGGTCCGCGTTCCAGCGGACGAAGCCCATGTCGTGGCCGTCCCGGGGGCTGGTGATGTGGACCGTGAGCGACCCGTCCGCCGACATCGCGGTACGCCCCGAGACCCCGGTCAGGGACACCGAGACGTCGATGTCGGTCGCGAGGTCACCCGTCTCGTCGGCGATGGCGGTTCCGGCCCCGGCGGTCAGCGCCACGCCGACGAACAGGGCGGACGAACCGAGAACCGCACCGATGCGCTTGTGTATCGAACTCATGATTTCCTTCGTTCCCGCGCACGACAGCACACCGCCGCACGCACGCTCTCCGCCAGCCTCGAACGTCGCTGGCGGTCAGTCAAAACCACTGTAGCCAGGCCCCTTTGAAACCCTACTGACGGGTACCCTTCGAATCGGCGGCGCGCCCGACAACGCAGCGACGTGCGGTGCCGGCGACCGTGAGGAGATGAGCGCCGGTATCGCGCCCGACGGCTCCGCCGGTCGGGGCGTGCCCCCAGTCGACGAAGGCCGAGCTGCTCTCCCTCTCCTTCGACGGCGTGCTCACGCTCTACGAGACCGGCCTGCAAGGCACTTCCGCACCTCTGTGGTCCGGCAGCGGCTGGTAGAAGTACAACCACCTCGTGGCCACCGGCGACGTGACCGGGGACCACCACCCCGACCTGCTGGCCCGCGACCACGTCGGCGACCTGTGGCTGTACACCGGCACCGGAACCGTCAGCAAACCCTTCAACACGCGGGTCAAGGTCGGCTCCGGCTGGGGCATGTACGACCAGATCGTCGGCGCGAGCGACGTCGACGGCGACGGCCTCGGCGACGTCCTCACCCGCACCCTGACCGGCGAGCTGTGGTTCCACAAGGGATCCGGAAGCGCCACCGCCCCGCTCAAGCCCCGCGTCAAGGTCGGCACCGGCTGGAACACGTACAACGTGATCAGCGGCCCGGACGACGTCGACGGGGACGGCATGAGCGACTTGATCGCCCGCAACCGCGACGGTGTGCAGTACTTCTACAAGTCGATCGGTGGCGGCAAGTTCGCCGCCCCCACCTACTACGGCAGTGGGTGGGAACGGAACAAGTTCATGGTCGGCGCCGGCACCACGCAGCTCTACGGCAAGTCACAGAACCTCATGACCGAGGCCAACGACACCCTCGCCAAGTACTACGCCCTGGCCAACGGCACCTATCTGACGCCGCCGACCAACGTCGGCACCGAGACGCCCGGCTCCCGCAACACCTACGCCACCGGGCTCAACAGCCACAACCACGCCAGCTACGTCCAGAACATCGGCAGCGACCTGTACATCCGCGGCCACAAGGTCAGCACGACGTGGAACTACACGCTCATGGCCGGCCCCGGTGACCTCACCGGCGACGGCAAGGGCGACCTCCTCAGCCGCGACTCCGCCGGCGTCCTGTGGCTGCACCCCGGCGACGGCGCGGTGGACACCAAGCTCGGCGCGCGCATCAAGGTCGGCACCGGCTGGAACGCCTACAACGCGCTCGTCGGCGCCGGCGACCACTCCGGCGACGGGCGGCCCGACCTGCTCGCCCGGGACACCTCCGGCCGGCTGTTCCTCTACAAGGGCACGGGGACGTCCACCGCGCCGTTCGCCGCCCGGGAACAGGTCGCCAGCGGCTGGAACGTGTACGACATGCTGGTCGTGCCGGGAGACATCGACGGTGACAGCAAGGGCGATGTGCTCGGCCGCCTCCCGAACGGCGACATGTACCTGTACACCTCGACGGGCAATACCGGCACCGCGACCTTCACGGCCGGGGTGAAGTTCGGCTCCGGCTGGAACATCTACAAGAACATGATCTGAGTCCCGCGGCCGCCCGGCGGCCAGTCCGCGATGAGCGATGGCGCGGGCCCGTCCACCGGCAGCAGCCGGCGGGCAGGCCCGCGTCCGTTGTGCTGCCGTGGCCCGCACGGGCCGGTACCGAGGCGCCCGCGACGGCCGGCGTGGTGGCGATCAGGGGGACGAGAAGTTGGGCAACGGACGTTGCCTGAACCGCACGCCTGTGAGTGGGCCGCCGGAACCTGGCCTCCGAGGGCGTTCCGTTGCCCGGGGCGCCACGGTTTCCGTGCCGCCTTGGCGAGTTTGCTCTTCCAGTCGTGTAGCAGCTCACGCGAGGCAGGCGCCGAGGAGAGCGGCGAGAAGCGCGACCGTCGGCAGCGCTCCCGCCCTGCGGCGTGGGGGAGCTGTGTGCTTCGGCTGGGCGGCGGAGGCGAACTGCAGCGCCTTCTCGTCTTCTGTGAAAGCTCCGGTAGTGCCAGCTCCTGGTGTGGCCGCCACTTCACCCGGGTGGGACCAAGCCCTTGTCCCCGCGCGTCAGGAGGACGCTGCTGCGGCAGCGGTGCGCAATGGCAGCGCGGGAGTGGCACCCGGTAGGTGTCCGGCATGCCGGTCACCGCGACCCGCTCGGTGCCTAAGGGCTGTCCCGCAATCCCCGGCGGGCGCACGACGTCAGCTACGGCACCTCGCCGCGTTGTCGGAACGCCCGAATACGCCCAGTATGAGGACGCCCCTCCGCCTTGCGATGCACCGCATCTGACGCCGTGCGCTGATCCACCGGGGATTACGGGACAGCCCTTAAGCGCTCGAACACCAAGTCGGGCGTCCCGGCTGTTCGGGCGAACCGCGATCTGCCCCGGCCTTTCTCCCACGCGGCGCGGGCATCCATGGGCGAAACGAAAGGGAGACACGATGCCGCTCTACCTATCGAGGTTCAGCTATACGCCGGAGACTTGGGCGAGGCTGATCGGCCACCCCGAGGACCGCGCAAACGCCGCTCGGGCCTACATCGAATCCGTCGGTGGAAAGCTCCACGGCTTCTGGTACGCCTTCGGCACGCACGACGGCTACAACCTCTGGGAGGCTCCGGACAACGTGTCCATGGCCGCGGTCGCGCTGGCGATCAGCGGAGGTGGCGCGCTCAGCTCGTTCGAGACGACCGTTCTCCTGAGCGTCGATGAAACGCTGGATGCCCTGCGCAGGGCCGAACAAATCGGGTATCGGGCTCCTGGCGAGTAGCGGCCCGCGAGCAGGGTCTGCTGCATCAGCGGGCCCGTGCCCGGTTCGATGACATCCACGACGTGGTCGAACTGACCTGAGTGACGAGGCGCCTCACGCGCGCCTCCAATCCGGCGGGCAGTGGCAGCAACTGCCGCGACGGCCGGTGACTCCCGAACTCGCCAGAACCGGTCCACCACCACGGCCTGACCCGCCCTTGAGAGGGGGTGTACCTGGATACACCCCTTCCGGCACTCACGTGCAGGGACGGCCCCGACCCCAACCGGCAGAGTCGGACGCGGGGCGTGACAGCCGCGCCCCCAGCGATCCACGGGGAGGCCGGGCACCATGCC
Source organism: Streptomyces sp. NPDC030021 (assembly GCF_055574035.1). NCBI lineage: Bacteria > Bacillati > Actinomycetota > Actinomycetes > Kitasatosporales > Streptomycetaceae > Streptomyces > Streptomyces sp. NPDC030021. The sequence continues at coordinate 79,688 of NZ_JBVIAH010000009.1, read as the reverse complement.
GGACCACAAGCAGGACCAGGACCACAGGCCGGACCAGGACCAGGACCACAAGCAGGACCAGGAGCAGGGGCAGAAGCAGCGGCGAGTACCGCGCGGCGGATGGGCGGCGGAGACAGGGGTGTTCCTCGCCGTCGCCTTCCTGGCGGCGGGACTGTGCGGGGCGCTCCAGCCCGCGACCGGCATACCACCCGCGGTGCTGCAACTGACCCAGTTCGGCCCCGCCCTCGCCGTGGCGGCCGTGGCACTGCTGTGGCCCGGCCGGATCAGGGACCGGCTCACGGGAACGCTGCCCGCGCGCAGTAAAGGACCGGCAGACCACGAGGCCCGGCTGCCTTCCGGCAACCGGGCCGCCCTCCTCCTCACCCCCGCCCTGATCACCGCGCTGTCCGCCGGCGGCGCCCTGCTCACCTCCGGCTCCCTCCCCGTCACCAGGCCCCAAGCCTTCGCACACCCCCTCACCCTGCTCGTGACCGCCCAGCTCATCGGTGCCTGCGCCGAGGAGATCGGATGGCGCTGTTACCTCCAGCCACTGCTGCGCACCCGCTTCGGCCCGGTCACCGCCTCCGCCCTGGTCGGGACCGCCTGGGGCCTGTGGCACGTACCGGCCCTCGCCCAGGGGCCGGCCTACGCGGCCGGCTTCCTGACAGCCACCATCGCGATGTCCGTGATCCTCGGCCTGGCCCTGGAACGCGTACGGAGCAACCGGCTGCTGCTCGCGGGCGGCTTCCACACCCTGGTCAATCTCGGCATGCTGTTCGTGACGGACGAGACGTCCCCGGCAGCAGCGCCGATGGCGGTCTTCGGCGCCGCCTGCCTGGCCGCAGCACTCCCGTGGATCGCCTCCGCCCGCCGGGCGGCGACCGCGCCGGATAGGATCACCGCCGCAACAGCGGACGGACCGCGCTGACATGACGGAACCACAGGTGGGCATGGCACACGGAGACAGACGCCCCGGCATCGGCCTCAGGGGCGCGCTCGCCGACATCGGCCGCTGCCAGTTGCTCTCGCTGGCCGCGCTCGCCGTGTCCGGGGCCGGCGCCCTCGTGATCGGGGCGCTGCTCCTCCTGCCCATCGGCATCGGCTTCCTCCTGCTCCCGCCCGCCGCAGCGGCCCTGCGCCGCATCTCCGACCGCTACCGCGACTGGGCCGCCCGCTGGACGGGAACCGTGATCAGCCCGCCACAACCGCTCCCATCCCGCGCGACCCCACCCGAGAACTCCACCGGCCGCCACCGGCAGGCCCGCGCCGTCCTCGGCGACGACGGGTTCTGGCACGACCTGCGCTGGGCCTGGGCGGAGCCGTGGACGGGCGCACTGCTCGCCGCCGTGCCGCTGGCCCTCGTCGAGTACGGCCTCTTCGGCGCGGCCGTGCAGCCCTTCGTCTGGCGGCTCCTGGGCGGCGGCAACTGGTACGCCTTCATCCTGGTCGACTCCACCCCGGCGATGCTCGCCGCGTTCCTGCTCGGCCTCGGATTCGTCGCCGCGGGACTCAAACTGGCCCCCGCCACCCTGCGGCTCCACGCACGCTGGAGCAGACGCCTGCTGGCCGCCCCGCACACCACCGAACTCGTCCGCCGCATCGAACACCTCGCAGGGTCCCGCGCCGACATCCTCGATGTGCAGGCCGCCGAACTGCGCCGCATCGAGCGGGACCTGCACGACGGGGCACAGGCCCGCCTCGTCGCCCTGGGCATGACCCTCGACGAGGCCACCCGGCGCCTCGACCGTGACCCCGCGGCCGCCCGCGCACTCCTGCAGGAGGTACGCGCCACCTCCCAAAGGGCTCTCCAGGACCTCCGCGAACTCGTCCACGGCGTCCTGCCCCCGATACTCGCCGACCGCGGGCTCGGCGACGCGGTCCGCTCACTGGCCCTCGACAGCCACCTCGACGTGCGCATCGAGACAGCCCTGCCCGGCCGGCTCCCGGCTCCCGTGGAATCCGCCGGCTACTTCGCCGTCGCGGAACTCCTCGCCAACGCCGCCAAACACTCCGGCGCCCCCGAGGTCCACATCCGCCTCAGCCACACCGACGGCGCCCTGCGCGCCACGGTCACCGACGAAGGCCGCGGCGGCGCCGACCCCGACGGAAGCGGACTGCAAGGCGTACGCCGCCGCCTGGATCCCTTCGACGGAACCCTCGTCCTGCACAGCCCGCCGGGCGGCCCGACCACCGCGACCTTGGAGATACCGTGCGCGTCGTCCTCGCCGAAGACCTCTTCCTCCTCCGGGACGGACTGAGCCGCACCCTCCGGGAACACGGATTCGAGGTGATCGCCGCAGTCGACAACGGCCCCGCCCTGCTCAAAACACTCCTCGAAGAACAGCCGGACGTCGCCGTCGTCGACATCCGCCTGCCACCCACCTTCACCGACGAGGGCCTCCAAGCCGCCCTGGAAGCACGCCGATCACGGCCGGCGCTCCCGGTCCTCGTACTCTCCCAGTACGTCGACCAGCTCTACGCCCACGAACTCCTCGCCGGAGGCCAAGGCGCCATCGGCTACCTGCTCAAGGACCGGATTACGCACACCACCCAGTTCATCGACGCGGTACGCACCGTCGCCGCGGGCGGTACGGTCATGGACCCGCAGGTCATCGCACGGCTACTGGCCCGCAGCGACGCCCGGGGCACCACCGCCCAGCTGACACCGCGCGAACTGGACGTACTGGCCCTGATGGCCGAGGGCCGCTCCAACGCGGCCGTAGCGCAAACCCTGTTCATCAGCGAAAGCGCCGTCGCCAAACACACAGCCGCCATCTTCACCAAACTCCGGATCGAACCGTCCGCAGACGACAACCGCCGGGTACTGGCCGTCCTGGCCTACCTCAAACGCTAGCCACCGAATCGCTGCGGTTCCCCTCCGCGTAGCGAGCGTCTCCAACGACACATTCGTGCACCCTGCCGCGGCCGGCCGGCCGGCCGAGCCTAGATGCGGCGTAGCCGGGGGAGAGCGGAGCAGCGAAGCGCACACGGGTCACCGTGTCGGGGCCGCCTGCGTCCGGTCGTGCCCGGGGCTGGGGAGGGGCAGTTCGAACCACGTCGTCTTGCCGGTGGGCGTGGGTTCGCTTCCCCAGGTCTGGGCCAGTGCGGTGACGAGTTCGATACCGCGTCCGCTCTCGGCGCCGGCGCCGGCGGTGCGGGGGGCCGGGCCGGTGGGGTCGGCGTCCTCCACCTCGCACCGCAGGAGGGTGCCGTGTACGCGCAGGTGGACGCGGATGGGGCCGTAGGCGTGGCGGAGGGCGTTTGTGATCAGTTCGCTGGCCAGGAGCCCGGTGGTGTCCGTCAGTTCGTGAAGCCCCCACGAGGACAGCTGGGCGGTGAGGACTCGCCGAGTACGGCCGACCGAAGCCGCTTCGCGAGCCACGGGCCAGGACGTGTCGCAGGCGCCGGGGCGGATGGCGGAGGTGTCCGGGGTGGCCAGGATTCGCGACCACAGTGCCATCTGGCGTGCTGCCCAGGACGTGCGGGCGTGAGCGTGGTCGTGCTGCATGCCGCGCGGGGAATCAGGCAGGCGGGATCCGCCCCGGTGTGCCTGACGCCAGGCGGGGAGCGCGCCGGCTTGTGCGGCGTTGTGAGCTGTGCGGTGGCCGACCTGGACGGCCATGCTGATCATTCCCTTCATCGGCTCCCTGAGAGCCTTTCGCCTCCTGGCGCCGGTGTTCCCGGCCGGGTTCATGTAGCGCTCGCTACAGCTTTCAACTATACCTGTAGCAGGTGCTACAGTAAATACCTCACATATCAGACATTTATGATGTAGAGGTCAGAGGGCGAGTGATTGCATGGGGCGAGCGGCTGACCTGGGGAAACGCGCCGACCTACTGCGCAGGGTCCGCGAATACGTGATCCACAACGGGCTGGCGGACCTGTCCCTCCGCCCCCTGGCCAAGGCGCTCGGCACCAGCGACCGCATGCTCCTCTACTACTTCGGCACCAAGGACCGGCTGGTCGCCGAAGCGCTCGCCCAGGACGAGGGGCGACCGGTTCTCGTCCTGCGCCAGGCGCTCGATACCGCGGGCGCCCCCGTGGATGCCGTGGGGATGCGGCGCGTCGTGGAGGAACTGTGGCGCCGGTTCACGCTTGCCGAGCGTCGCGCCGTTCTCCCCGTCACCTTCGAGGTGATGACGGCCAGTGTGCTCAACCCCAGCCGCTACGGCCCCGTCATGCGCAACCTGCTCGACGAATGGAGGCGCCTGCTGACCGCTGCGTTCGCCGGCCTCGGCATGTCCGGGGCAAGAGCCGACGCCGAGGCCACGCTCCTGGTCGATGCCACGCTGGGACTGCTCCACGCGCCGCTCGCCGACGGTGACTGGGACCGGGCCACAGTCGCCTTCCAGGCCCTCCTCGACCGCCTCGAGCCCGCCTGGCGAGACATCGAGTGACCTCCAGGGCGACGGTTGCCGTCTCCGGTGGTGCCAGTGCGTCGCGAGTGGGCGGCGACCGAGCGTCGTGGGGCCGGGCGGTGGGCCAGGCCAAGCGTGAGGTGCTGCTGGGGTACGTGGCCGGCTGCCCGAAGGCGTACCTCGCCTTCGGGCGGGCCGACTGAATCGTCCCCGAAGTCGCGCCCTGATGCTCCCGTCCAGGCGCCGGACGCCGCTGCGGCTTCAACGGACGACGCGAGATCCTTCCCCCCCTGGATTGCGCGTGGCGGACGGAGTCGTGCCCGTCCACACGGCGAGGAGTCATACGCCGGCGCAACCTCAGGCCGACACGCCCCGATCAATCGCGGGTCAGCCCAGGGCTCTGGGTGACTCGTCCCGTCCCCGACTGAACGTCGGTCGCCCCGTGCCTCCTGGTCCGCGTGGTCCGGTGGAGATCGTAGGCTCGGTGCATGGTGGATACGCAGTCGCGCGGTACGGAGCGGGGACCGGGACGACCGCGGGAGGAGCGGGTCACCGGAGCCGTCCTCAACGCGGTCGTGGACCTGGTCACCGAGCAGGGGTTCGAGGCGGTCACGATGGACGCCGTCGCGGCACGGGCCGGGGTGAGCAAGCCCGCCATTTACCGGCGTTGGCCCACCAAGCAGGAGCTGATCATCGCTGCCGCGGAAACCCGCATCGGCGTCCTGTCGGTACCCGACCTGGGCGACTTCCGCGCCGAGATCCGCTTCGTGCTCACCGCTCGTCTGGAGGCCTACCGGCTGCCGGGTTCCGACCGGCTGATCGCGGGCCTCATCGGGGCGGCGGCCGAGATCGGGGCGGGCCGAGCCCAGTACGCGGAGTACACCGAGCGGATCACGAGCGAGACGAGGCGCATCCTCGAACGGGGGATCGCCCGCGGTGACGTGGATCCGGCCACCGACGTCCGGGCCGCGGCCACCCTGGTGGCCGCACCACTGCTCTTCCGGCTGATCGGTGAGCGGGAGCTGCCCGACACCCGCTTCGTGGACGCGCTGGTCGATCTCGTCGCCCGGGCGGTCGGCGTGGTCGGCGTGGTCGGCGCGGGCGGCTGACGGCTTCCGGCTTCCGGCTTCCGGCCTCATATTTTCGTGCCACCAGGTCTCTTGCCTCTCCATGGCCCAATAACGATACTTCCGGTAACGATTTTCCTTCCCTCGTTACGGAGGCCTCATGGACAGCGCCGTCACCACCCCCGCCCCTGCGCTCGACAAGCCACTGATGCACTACGGGAAGCGCACGCTCGACCGCATCGCGCCGGGCGCGGAGCAGCCCGACTACCTCCTTCTGGACGTCTGCCCGCTCACGCCGCACATCGGCGCCGAGGTCGAGGGCGTCGATCTCTCGCTCCCGATCGGCGAGGCCCTCGCGGCGGAGATCAGGCAGGCCCTGCTGGAGTGGAAGGTGCTGTTCTTCCGGGACCAGCACGCCTTCGGCCCGCAGGCCCAGCTCGCCTTCTCCGGGCTGTGGGGCGAACCGGAGCCGAACCCCTTCTTCCCCAAGGGCGGCACCGTCGGCTGCTCGCGCCTGGCCAAGGACGCCATGGCGATGGGCACGGAGAACATCTGGCACAGCGACCACTCGTTCATGGCCGCGCCGGCCCTCGGCTCCGTCCTGCGTGCCGTCGAGGTCCCGTCCGCGGGCGGCGACACCATGTGGGCCGACATGGCAGCCGCCTACGACAACCTCACCGAGTTGATGAAGGACCGCATCGAAGACCTCACCGCAGTGCACGACTGGGTGCCCAGCTGGGGGTCGCTGATGACCGAGGCCCAGCTCGCCGCGCACCGTGAGAACCTGCCGGCCGTCGAGCACCCCGTGGTCGTCCGCCACCCGCGCACCGGCCGCAAGCTGCTCTATGTCAACGAGCCCTTCACCACCCGGATCGTCGGCCTGTCGGACGTGGAGAGCCGCGAACTGCTGGGCGAGCTCGTCCTCCAGGCCCGCATTCCCGAGTACCAGGTGCGCTTCCGCTGGCAGCCGGGCTCCGTCGCGATCTGGGACAACATCGCCACCCAGCACTACGCGATCAACGACTACTTTCCGCAGCGACGTGTCATGGAGCGCATCGCCATCGCCGGCGTCCCGCTCTCCTGAACGAGCTCCCGGCCCCTCCCCCCCTCCCCATCCAGTCTCCGCGGAGCCCTCGTGACCGATATCGACGTCGCACCCGCTGTGCCCGCCGGCCCCCCGAGGGCGCCGAGCAGAACGAGACGCCGCGCGTGGATCGTCACGGCGCTGCTCGTCGTCTTCATGATGATCAATTTCGCCGACAAGTCCGTGCTCGGTCTGGCCGCAGAGGAGATCCGACAGGACCTCGGCCTGTCCGCATCGGCCTTCGGACTCGCCAGCAGCGCGTTCTTCCTGCTGTTCTCGGTCTCCGGCGCCGCGGTGGGCCTGCTGGCCGACCGCGTACGGCCGAAGTGGCTGCTGCTGATCATGGCTGTCCTCTGGTCCGTGTCCCAGGCGCCACTGGCCGTCGGGGGAGGGCTCGCGGTGCTCATCGCCTCACGTGTTCTCCTCGGCGCCGCCGAGGGGCCCGCCTACCCGGTCGCCCAGCAGACGACCCTGTCGTGGTTCCCCAACCACCGTCGCAACCTGCCTGGGGCGCTGATCGTCCTGGGCATCACGCTGGGGGTCCTGGTCGCCGCTCCCGTACTGACGTGGTTGATCAACCATCACGGCTGGCGCTCGGCCGTTGCCGCGGTGGCGCTGGCCGGCGTGCTGTGGACGCTGCTGTGGATCTCCTTCGGCGACGAGGGGCCGTACGCGACCATGTCGGACAACGACTCCCCGGCCGAGGCGGCCTCCGACGACGGGCCGGGGACGGGCAAGGGGACCGGGGCCGGTACCGGGGGCGAGGCACAGCCCAGGATGCCGTACCGCCGGATCCTCGCGACCCGCACCTGGATCGGTGTCACGATCGGCTACTTCAGCACCTACTGGGTGATCGCCTTCGCCCTGGTGTGGCTCCCCTCCTACCTCCGTGACGGGCTGGGCTACTCCTCGGCCACATCCACACAGCTGCTGATGCTGTTCTGGGGTCTGAGCGGAATCCTGGTGCTCGGACAAGCGGCCCTGACCGGCTGGATGCTGCGCCGCGGAATCGCGAGCCGGCAGGCCCGCGGCTGGGTCGGCGGCGCCCTTCTGCTCAGCTCCGGCGTTTCCTGTCTGGCCCTGCCCGTCGCCCCGGCCGGTGCCGTGACCGTCGTGCTGCTGATCGGCGCATTCGGCCTCGCCGGAGCGATGGGCAGCATCGCGGCCACCACCATCATGGAGCTGGCTCCTGCCCATCGTCGCGGCGGCGCCCTGGGCATCATGAACGCCGCGGTGACCACCGCCGGTCTGATCGCCCCGACGCTGATCGGCAGCCTCGTGGACACCCATGGAGCGGGCGGCTACCAGGACGCCGTCCTGATCACCGGTGCCTTGCTCCTGGTGGGCGGAACCGCCGCCGTCACACTGATCAACCCCGACCGCGACGCCCGCCTGCTCTCCGTGTGACGACACGTACGGGCCTGCTCCTGGGCACAACGCACGGGGCAGCCCCGCCCTTCCCACTCCCGACCTTCCGCAAGGGACGACGTTGAACACCAGCGCCCTCGACACCTCCCTCCTCGACCGCACCGTGGCCGACGTACGCGGCAACGCCGAGTCCTGGTCCGCCACCCCGCTCGCCGAACGCATCGCCCTCCTGGAGCGGTTGCAGCCGCGCGTCATCGCACGTGCGGCCGAGATGGCCGCTGCGGGCTCCCGCGCGAAGGGGTACGAACCGGACTCGCCCTGGGCGGCGGAAGACTGGATGGGCGGCCCCTGGGCCCTGGCCCAGAACACCGCGGCTCTCCTGCACGTCCTGCGCCGGATCGCCGCGGGCCGGGATCCGCTGGACGCCCGGGCTGTCCGCGAAGAGCACAGCCGCACCCGGGTGGACGTCTTCCCCGCCACCGGCTGGGACCCCCTGCTGCTCAACGGATTCCGCGCGCAGGTGTGGATGCGCCCCGGCATCACACCGGAGCAGGCGCGGGCGCGCGCCGCGGGCGAGTACCGGGGCAGGCAGGGAGACCCGGCCCTGGCCCTCGTACTCGGCGCCGGCAACGTAGCTGCCATCACCGCGCTCGACATCCTGCACAAGCTCTACGCCGAGGGCCAGGTCGTCATCGCCAAGATGAACCCGGTCAACGACTATCTCCGCCCCCACCTCGCGTACGTCTTCGCCGAGTTCGTCGAACGCGGCTGGGTCCGCTTCGTCGACGGCGGCGCGGCCGAAGGCGCCTATCTCTCCCGCCACGACGGCATCGACACCATCCACGTCACCGGCAGCGACCGCACCCACGACACCATCGTCTGGGGCACCGACGCGGGCGCCGTACAGCGGCGCTGTGACGACCTCCCGCTGATCGCCAAGCCCTTCAGCAGCGAACTCGGTGGCATCAGCCCGTGCATCGTGGCGCCGGGCCCATGGAGCGAAGCCGACTTCCGCTTCCAGGCCGAGCACATAGTCACCAGCAAGATGAACAACTCCGGCCACAACTGCATCGCCAGCCAGATCCTGGTACTGCCGCGCGACTGGGACGGCACGGAACGGCTGCTCGACGAGATCCGGCGGGTACTGCGCGATCTGCCCCCGCGCACCGACTACTACCCCGGCGCCGCAGACCGTCTCGCCGCAGTACGCGACGCCCACCCGCAGGCGGAGACGCACGGCGACGACTGCCGGCTGCTCGTCCCCGACATCACCGACCACCACGACGACATCCTCATCACCGACGAGGTCTTCGGCAGCGCCCTGGGCGTCGTACGCCTGCCCGGTGCAACCCCGGCCGAATTCCTGTGCCACGCCGTCGACTTCGCCAACGACACCCTGCCCGGCACCCTGGGCGCAACCCTGATCGTCCACCCGAAGACCGAGAACGCCCACCGGGAGACGGTGCGCACCGCCATCGCCGATCTGCGCTACGGCACACTGGGCGTCAACTGCTGGTCGGGCGTCGGCTTCCTCCTCGGCTTCACCCCGTGGGGCGCCTTCCCCGGCCACACCCGCCAGGACATCGGCAGCGGCATCGGCTTCGTGCACAACGCCTTCATGCTCGAAGACATCGAGAAGACCGTGCTGCGCGCCCCGTTCGCACCGGCCCCCCGAGGCCTGTTCACGGGCGACCCGTCGCTGTCCCCGCGCCCCCCGTACTTCGTCACCCACCGCACGGCGCTGACCACGGTGCAGCGCCTCACCCGCTTCACAGCGGCGCCGAGCCTGACGAAACTGCCCGCACTCTTCGCCGCCGCGCTGCGGGGCTGACCCCGACCGCCCCCGGTCCTGCCGACCCCGTAGCCGCCACGCCCACGGCCCCCGCAGAAGCATCCCCCACGGAGACCTCATGCTCAATCTCGCCGCCCTGCTGGAGAACAGCGCCCGCACCGTGCCCGACCGCACGGCAGTCGTGCTGGGCACCCAGCGGCTGACCTACGCCGAGCTGGACACGGCCGCCCGCCGGGTGGCCGACCTGCTGCGCTCGCGCGGCATCCAGCCCGGAGACAAGGTCGCACTGTCCTGCCCGAACCTCCCCTGGTTCCCGATCGCCTACTACGGCATCCTCAAGGCCGGCGCGGTGGTCGTCCCGCTCAACGTGCTGCTCAAGGGCCGGGAGATCGCGTACCACCTCGCCGACTCCGAGGCGAAGGCCTACTTCTGCTTCGAGGGCACCGCAGACCTCCCGATGGGGCAGGAAGGCTGGTCCGGCTTTGGTGAGACCGCCGGCTGCGAGGACTTCTTCCTGATGACCGCCGCCCCCACCGAGGTCTCCCCGATCGGGGGCGCCGAGACCCTGACCGCGGCGCTGGCCGGCCAGAGCGCGGACTTCGAGACGGTGGCCACCGAGCCCGGTGACACCGCGCTCATCCTGTACACCTCCGGCACCACCGGCCGGCCCAAGGGCGCCGAGCTCACCCACTCCAACGTGATGCTCAATGTGCTGACCTGCCACAAGCTGTTCGGCGAGGTCGAGCACGACGTCCACCTGATCACGCTGCCGCTCTTCCACTCCTTCGGCCAGGTCGTCCAGATGAACGCCGGCCTCGCCTCCCGGGCGACGCTGGTGCTGCTACCACGTTTCGACGCCCGGTCCGCCCTGGCCCTGATGCAGCGTCATGCGGTCACCTTCTTCGCGGGTGTTCCCACGATGTACTGGGCCCTGCTCGAAGAGGAGGCACCCGATGTCGACCTGTCGCTGATCGCCGAGAACCTGCGGATGGCCGGGTCGGGAGCCTCGGCACTGCCGGTCGACATCCACCGGCGGTTCAGTGAGCGGTTCGGGGTCACCATCATGGAGGGATACGGCCTCTCGGAGACCAGCCCGGCGGCGACCTTCGTGCCGCCCGGCGAGGAGGTGCGTCCGGGCTCCATCGGGCGCCCCGTCTGGGGCGTCGAGGTGGACCTGGTCGACAAGGACTGGACACCGGTCCAGGGCGCCGACGCGATCGGCGAGATCGTCATCCGCGGCCACAACATCATGAAGGGCTACTACAACCGGCCCGAGGCGACCGCCGAGGTGATGCGCAACGGCTGGTTCCGCACCGGCGACCTGGCCCGCCGGGACGCCGACGGTTGGTTCTACATCGTCGACCGAGCCAAGGACATGATCATCCGCGGTGGCTTCAACGTGTACCCGCGGGAGATCGAGGAGGTACTGGTCACTCATCCCGACGTGAGCATGGCGGCTGTCATCGGCGTGCCGCACAACCGCCACGGCGAGGAGATCAAGGCCTGCGTGGTCCGCGCCCCAGGCTCGACGCTCACCGAGGAGGAGCTGATCGACTGGTGCAGGGACGAGATGGCGGGCTACAAGTACCCCCGCATCGTGGAGTTTCGCAACGTCCTGCCCACCAACGCCACCGGCAAGATCCTCAAGCGCGCGCTGAGGGACGCGTAGGACCACTCGATCGACTCGTGGGACGCGGTGTCATGCCGGGCCGGGATCGGCGGTGAAGGATCCTGGAGCCCTCCGGCGACATGCCGGTGCGGGTGGCGGCTTCACTTCGGCGACGGCGGCCGCAGTCGGTCAGGCGGTCGTCGGCCGTGTTCGTGCGCGGACTTGCCGGCTGGCCGTCGAAAGCAGGTCTGAGGACCGGATGGACGCGGGCGTGGGCGCGGGCGTGGCCTGCTTGACCGGCCGGACCGCCGCCTGCAGAGTCGTGGTGCAGCACCGAAACAGCACCGCAACAGAGCCGCCCGACCATGCCGACCGGTCCCGCCCGTCCACACGTGGCGGACGGTCCTGACGCCCAGGAGCGGCTGATCCGATGGTCCTCGACCTGGTGGTGATCGGTACGGCCGTCACCCTGGGGCCCCTGCACAACAGTGGCTTCATCCTGCTGCTTTCCTCACACCGCGGCGTCCGCAACGGCCTGGCGTTCCTGTTGTCGTGGCTGGCCAACCTGATCGCGGTGATCGCATGCGTGATGCTGCTGACCGGAGGTCAGCCCCCGGCTCGTCACAGCGTGCCCTCGACCGCCGCGGTCGCCGCGAAACTTGCTTTCGGCGTGGCCCTGGTGTTGTACGGCGCACACAGGCACCGCCGACCGCCCCGCCCGCACGGTCCGCCCCGCTGGACCGCCCGAATCGACGGAGCCTCCCCGGCCACGGCAGCCGGCCTGGCATGGCTGCTGCAGCCCTGGGCACTGGTAGGCGCCGGCGCCGCGACCGCCGTCGACGCGAACCTCTCCACCCTCACCGACTGGCTCGCACTGACCGGCTACTGTCTGCTGGCCACGCTCAGCCTCATCGTCATGGAGATGTACGCGGTCTGGGCGCCCGCGGCCGCGGACGCCCGGTTGAACGCCCTGCGGAGCTGGCTGGAGCGGCACCAGGAGCAGCTGATCGTGACGCTCTCCCTGCTTGCAGGCCTGTGGCTGACGGCCCGGAGCGTCTACGAGCTGGTCGCCTGACCCGGACGGCCCCGACATATGAGCCACCGCAGCCGACGCCCCGGTCCAACAGGGCCCTCAGCGGGAACATGGCACAACTGGAATGAGGCTCCCCGCCGGCCGGCGCCAGTTCGTGGACTGCTGCGCGTCGGGAGGCGTACGCGAACGACCAGGGCCGGCCGGCTTCCCTGGTGGCGGTGACAGCGCGTTCGAACCGGTCGAAGGCGGATCAGCATCCGGCGGAGTGGCTGCCGCCGTCCGCGGACGCGCTGTGCCGGTACGGCGCCGAGTGGACCGCGACGAAGCTCCGCCGGGGTCAGACGGGCTGAGGCCGTCACCCAAGGGGGACGGCCTTTCGCATGTTCCGGCCCCGGGCCCGCCGGGCCCTTGCCGAGGAGTGTTGCCGGTGGTGGCGGTGACCAGGGGGAGATGAGCGCCGGTATCGCGCCCGAGGGCCCGCATGCGGGTATCGAGGGGTTGTGCGAGTACGTCCGGGGTGCTCTCGAAGGCTGGGTGCCCGGGATGCTCGGCGTCCACGTCCACCGGTCGGTGTCCGGGCCGGCCGAGGTGGCGCGGCTGGTCGGCGCGGTCGCGGACGCCGCCGAACTCACGGTGCTCCCCGGCGACGTTGCGACCGTGCGGGCAGAGCTGCACGCAGCCGCCGCCAGGGCCTTCGCAGCCGTCGGCGAGCGGCCCGGGACGGACGTGCGGGCAGAGCCGGCCGCCGTCCGCGCGGGGTGCCGGCGCGCGGCTGTCGCGCTCGGTCAGCGCGTTCCCGTCGCCTTCCGGCACGACCTGGTGGGCGGTACGCAGGAGAGCCCGCAGTTCGACCGGCTTGCGGTGGTGGAGTGGAATGCTCCGGTGTTTGTGCCGGCCGCGACCATGGCGGAGGGCGCCTGTCGGCCTGTGTGACTACCGGCCGGGATGCCCCTCTGGCGGCACTGTACGCACGGGGCGAGCACGCCGTCCTTCATGCCTGACCGGCGTCCGCTTCGGTTGCCTCGCCAGATGCGGCCGGGCCCTGTGTCAGCGCGCCGGCGCGGGCGGCGGCGAGCGTGATCCGCACAGCCAGGTCGGCGGTGCCCTCCTCGACCGGATCAGGACTGACCAGCAACCGGAAGTGGATCGGAGCGACCAGCGTTTTGATCAGCTCGACCGGATCGGTGTCTGCCGGGAGTTCGCCCCGCTCGATGGCGCGGGCGACCACGGGCTCGGCCCGCCGGAACCGGTCGGCGAAGATCCGCCGCCGCGCCTCGGCGATCTCCGGCAGCCGGCCGGCGTCGGAGTACATCGCGGTTTGCACCGCCCTGCCCACCGGCCCCGTCATGCTCTGCACGAGTGCCTGGGCGAGCGCTTGCAGGTCGGTCTCGACGGCGCCGGTGTCCGGAATGGGGATGTCGGTGGCGAAGCGCTCGGCCAGCGCGTCGACGACCAGGCTCGCTCGGTCCTTCCAGCGCCGGTAGACCGTCGTCTTGTGCACCCCGGCGCGCTGAGCCACGCCCTCGACGGTCAGCTCGGCATATCCCCTGTCCGCCAACTCGGCGAGGGTGGCGGCGCGCACCGCCTCCTGAGCCTTGCGGCCGCGCCCGACCGGACGGGCGGGGCCGGAGGAACCCAACTCCATTGCAACTCCCAGTTGCGTTAGCAGGTACTCACGTGTCAGGCTCCAGCGTATCGCAACTGGAAGTTGCGTTGAGTGGCTCCTGTCCGGCTGTGCGCCGGACGATCTCAACCCATTACGCCCTCGCCCCAGGAGAAGGAAAGCCATGCCCCGCACATTCCGTACGTGGACCCCCGACTCGATCCCCGACCAATCCGGCCGCCTGGCGGTGGTGACCGGGGCCAACAGCGGCATCGGCCAGGTCACAGCAGAGGCGCTCGCTCGCCGAGGCGCCCACGTCGTGCTGGCCTGCCGCAGTCCCCAGCGGGGGCAGGCCGCCCTGGACCGGCTGCTCGCCCGGGCACCCGGTGTCCATGCCGAGATGCGCCTCCTCGACCTGGGCGATCTTGCCTCCGTGCGGGCCTTCGCCGAGGGCTGGGACCATGACCGGCTCGATCTGCTGGTCAACAATGCCGGCGTGGCGATGGTGCCGTTCGCCCGGACCGCCGACGGCTTCGAGTCGCAGTTCGGGATCAACCACCTGGGCACCTTCGCCCTGACCGGGCTGATGATGCCCCATCTGCTGGCGTCGCCCGATCCGCGGGTGGTCACCGTCAGCAGCGAAGGCCAGCGGTTCGCCCGCTTCGACCTGGACAACCTCAACGCCGAACGCCGCTATCGCGCCATGTTCGGCTACCTGCAGTCCAAGCGTGCCAACCTCTACTTCGCCACCGAACTGCAACGCCGCGCCGACGCCGCCGGCCTGAGACTGCGCAGCACGGCCGTCGCCCCCGGACTCACCCGCACCAACGTTCTCACCGGCGGCGCCAACGGCAACCGCGGCCGACTCTATGGAGCGTTGACCCGGCTGCTGCTCCGCGTTGCCTTCCGCCCCACCCCCGAAGGCGCCAAGACCTCCCTGTACGCCGCGACCGTCCCGGACCTGCCGGGCGGAGCGTATGTCGTGCCCGGCGGGCCTCTGCAGCTACGCGGCGAGCCGGTCCTGCGAAGCCGGGAGCGCGCCATACGTGACACCGCCACCGCCCGCCGGCTGTGGGAGCTGTCCGAAACGCTCACGGGCGTTCGCTTCCGGCTGTCCGACGATGCCGCGTGCCCCACACAGCAGTCCTGCTAGCCGACCCCCTATTCGACTCCGGCGACATCCGTGTCGGGCGAGACCTTTGTGGCCGTCGTCGGCAACCTGGTCGACGACCCCGAAATCGGGTTCACCCCGGGAGGCGCCGCAGTCGCCGCGTGCCGCATCGCATCCGCCCTCGCCCGCCGAACCCGCGTCATCGTTTACGGCATGAAGCAGTGGCACGTACGAGGACCGCGAAGGCGTGAAGCGCACCGTCGTCGAGTTCGACGCCGAGGAAGCCGGCCCCAGCCTCAAGAACGCCACCGCCACCAAGGCCACCGGCATCGACAGCACCCCGCAGGCCCGCCGGCAGCGCCAGGCTGCCGGATCCCCGGGCCGACAAAGCCCGCGCAGGGCATGGGCCCCACCGAACAGCTCACAGGTGCCGTTCCAGCCCCCTCGCCGCAGCCGGTCCGCGCGACCGGTCGCGGCCCCTCGCCCGCGCGTGAGCAATACCTCGACCCTGACAGGAGCCCCGCCCCGTGACCCGCACCCCCGACGTCGTCGCCCCCGACGTCGTCACCTTCGCTTCCCTCGACACGCACCGCCTGATCGTCACCCTTCCGAACCAGGGCCCCGCCGACGTCCGCTCCAACCTCCCGCGCGCCACCGCCGCCGCCATGCTGCGCCGCCTCGCCGACGGGCTCGACGCCGAGCAGCCCCCCGCCGCCCTGCCCGGGGAAGCGTTCGCCACCCTCACCCAGCAGCTCACCCGCCGCCACCGCCCCGCCGAGGCCGCCCGGTACGCAGCCGACGCGCTCGCCCGCCACACCCGCGAGCTCGCCACCATGCTCGCCGCCGCCCTCGACCGGGGCATCCCCGCCGAAACCCCGTCGGCAGGCCGGTACCTGGTCTCGATGCTGCGCAGCCACGCCGCCGATCTCGACAGCCCGCCCCGGACCACCACCGACGGCGTACTCGACCTCTCCGCCGCCCGCCGCGCCCGCCTCACCCGCCGGACCCAGTGATGAGCACCGACACCACCCTCACCGGGATCGCCGCCCGGGCGGGCCGGGAAGCCGCCGACGCGCTGCGCGATGACGCTATCCCGGCCGAAGCGGTGGCCACGGTGCCCGGCACCGCCTACTCCAAGGCCTGGTCATGCTCCTGACCGCGCAGGACAGGTAACGGCACGGGTCGCCGACCGCCGGTCGCTCGGAAGACTGCTCCGTCACAGTGCGTCAGTAGCCGGTGCCGCGCTTGACCTGGGTCCGCTCGACGCTGTGGGCCGGCCCCTTGTCGTCCAGCGTGCGACATGCGTCGGCGATGTCCTGGGTCAGGCGGTCGATCTGTTCGCGGCTCAGGGTCTCCTTGACCAGGGCGCGCAGGATCTTCACCCGTTCCGCGTTGGGCGGGAGGGTGTATGCCGGCACCATCCAGCCGCGCTCGGCGGAGAGCTGCCAGGCGATGTCGGACTCGTCGTAGGCGTGCTTGCCGGCGAGACGGAAAGCGACCAGCGGCAGCTGCTCGAGGTCGCTCCCGATCACTTCGAAGCGGCCGCTGCTGCGCAGGTTGTCCGCCAGTGCGCGGGCGTTCTGCTGCATCGTCTTCATGATGTAGGTGTAGCCCTGGCGACCGAGCCGCACGAAGTTGTAGTACTGCGCGAGGACCATCGACGCACCGGTGGAGAAGTTCAGCGTGAACGTCGCGTCGGTCTTGCCCAGGTAGTTCTCGTAGAAGACGAGGTCCTTGGCGAGGTCGGCTTCTTCGCGGAAGACCAGCCATCCGATGCCGGGGTAGACCAGTCCGTATTTGTGTCCCGAGACGTTGATCGAACGGACCTGCTCAAGCCGGAAGTCCCATTTCGAGTCCGGGTAGAGGAAGGGCCACACGAATGCACCGCTGGCGCCGTCGACATGGATCGGAATGTCGAGGTCCCGCTTTTTGCGAACGTCCCGCAGGAGCTTGTCGATCCCGACGACATCGTCCTTGTGGCCGGTGAACGTGGTGCCGAGGACGGCGACGACGCCGATCGTGTTCTCGTCGAGGTGGGGCTCCACGTCCTCCGGGCCGATCGTGTACTTGTCCTCGGCGAGCGGCACGATCCGCGGCTCGACGTCGAAGTAGCGGCAGAACTTCTCCCACACCACGTGGACGTCGCCCCCGAAAATCAGGTTGGGCCGGTCGGTCGAGAGGCCTGCTGCCTGGCGGCGCTCGCGCCACTTCCACTTCAACGACAGCGCGCCGAGCATGATCGCTTCGGATGAGCCCTGGGTCCGGCATCCGGTCGTCCTGCCCGGTGCGTGGAAGAGGTCGGCGAGCATGCGCACGCAGCGCTGCTCGATCTCGGCGGAAATGGGGTACTCCGCATGGTCGATGAAATTGCGGTGAAGGTTCTCGGCGATCAGCCGTTGGGCCTCCGGCTCCATCCACGTGGTGACAAACGTGGCGAGGTTGCGCTGCGGGTCGCCTTCCATGGCGAGATCCACATCCACGAGCCTCATCGCGTCCGTCGCGGTCATGCCTTCCTCGGGGAAGGTCTCCGAGGGAGCGGGCACCGTCAGGAATCGGTTGCCGAACAGAGCCGAGTCGTCGCGCTTGGTCATGCCTCGATTCAACAGCGCCGGAGCCTGCCGTGCTCGAGGGACACACCGCGCGGCCGGCGCGGTCAGCGACTCCGTCACGGACGGGCCAGGCGCGCGGAGAAGGACGGGTGTTCGCGGCCCTGATCCATGCGGGCGGCCGGAAGCGGCCACGGGCCCACCTCCCCCTCGGCGGCACAGCGGCCCCCGTGCAGGGTCCCCGGCCCGAAGCCGCGCGGTGACCCCGCTGCCGGCCGGCGGAGGGCGGTTGTCCTGCCCACGCCGGGGCGGCCTTCCAGCAGGACCCTCGTCGGCACGCCGCCCTCCTCACCCCCGCTCCCGCATACGGGCCGGGTGGGCTCGGCCGAACGGGGGTTTCGGGAGGCGAAGTGGTACCGGCGCCGCCGCCTGCGGGTATGGCCGCGCTCATGAGCGGCATTGAACTCAGCAGCACCGCGTTCGACGACCACCAGGTGATCCCCCTCCGGTACAGCGGGGAGGGGGAGAACATCTCACCGCCCCTGACCTGGTCGGGGGTACCCCAGGGGACCACGGAGCTGGTGCTCCTGTGCGAGGACCCGGACGCGCCGGGGAAGACCTTCCTGCACTGGCTGGTCACCGGCATCGATCCGGGGACGACCGGGGTGGCGGAGGATCAGAAGCCCCATGGCGGCCTGCCGTGGCCGAACGACTTCGGGCGCGTCGGCTGGGGAGGGCCGCTGCCCCCTGAGGGGCACGGGCCGCACCGGTACTTCTTCCGCCTGTACGCCCTGTCCGAGCCGCTTCCGCTGCACGACCGCCCGGGCGTCGCGGACGTGCTCCGTGCCCTGAAGGGCAGGGAGCTGGCCTCCGGCACCCTGGTCGGGGCCTATCAGCGCTGAGCGCGACACGGTTGGTCTCGGCCGTGGGCGCCGTAGCCGGACGAACCGGGCCGCAGGGCCTGGCCTAGGCTCGTCGTCAGCTTCGGCCGATCGGCGGAAGATGCACAGCGTGAACCCCAGCGATCCCGACCACTGCGATCCAACCCATGTCAACGAGGTCGTGAACCACGGTGTAATGCCTGGCACCATGCCGAGGCCGACCTGTGGGCCAGTCTGGTAGCCGAGCGAGGTCTGCATACGCGGTTGCACGCTTGGCCTCGTGGTCGGGAGCCCCCTCTGCCCAGGTTCAACCCTGGTAGCGGGTAACCAGGGTCCGTACGGTCGTGGTGATGCGGTCGCGCAGTTCGGCCGGTTCCACGACCTCGATGTCGGAACCCAGGCTCAGGAACTCTCCGTGGGCGCGGTCGATCGACTCGATGGGCACCCGGGCCTCCGTCCATCCGTCCCCCGTGGGTGTCACGCCGAGGTGGCGGGCGCCCTCCGGGGTAAGCCGCACCAGGGCCTCCCCGGTGTGCAGCCGGGCTCGGAAGTCGGCGAGATGGCTGTTCCAGTGTTCGGCCAGGTCGAACTCTTCCGGAACGTCGAACTGCTCCTCCAGCGGCCGGAATCCGAGGATCTGGTCGACCCGGTAGGTGCGGATTCCGGACGGTCCGCCCGCGACCGAGTACCAGCGGCCGGCTTTGAGTACGAGCCCGTACGGTTCCACCCGCCGCTCGATCTCCTCCGGCGCCCGCCAGCGCCGGTACCTCAGTACCACCGCACGCCGTGCCCACACCGCGGCGGCGACCGAGGCCAGGTGAGGCGTACGGTCGGCATCGCCGTACCAGCCGGGGGCGTCGAGCAGGAAGCATTCCTGGATCCGTCCGGCGTGCTCGCGCAGCCCGGCCGGAAGGGCGGCCCGCAGCTTGAGCTGGGCGGTGGCGAGCGCTTCGCCGAGGCCGAGCTCGGCGGCAGCGCCGGGCAGTGCGGCGAGGAACGCGGCCTGCGCCTCGTCCGGGGTCAGTCCGGTGAGCCGGGTCCGGTAGCCGTCGACCAGCCGGTAGCCGCCCGAGTGTCCGGCCGCACCGTACAGCGGGATACCGGCGGCGCCGAGCGCCTCGACGTCCCGGTAGACCGTACGGACGGAGACCTCCAGTTCCTCGGCCAGCTGCTGAGCCGTCATCCGGCACCGGTTCTGGAGCAGGAGAAGCAGGGTGACCAGCCGGCTCGCGCGCATGCCGCTCAGTATCCACTGACAGTGGATGTCAGGGGAGTGCCCCTAGCGTGCGGCGCATGAACGACTTCGACTTCCTGCACGGCTCCTGGGACGTGGCCAACCGCCGTCTCACCGCACCGCTCGGCTCAGGCCCCGCCACCTGGGTGGAGTTCCCCGGTAACTCGGTGGTCCGGCCGCTGTTCGGGGGCGCCGGCAACATCGACGAGATCACCTTCCCCACGCTCGGCCGCCAGGGCGTGACCCTGCGGCTGTTCGACCGCGAGACGGGGCGCTGGTCGATCCACTGGTCCGACAGCCGGACGGGCCGCCTGGATCCGCCGGTGGCCGGCGGCTTCACCGGCGACCGCGGGGACTTCCACGGCGAGGACACCTACGACGGCCGCCCGATCGGGGTGCACTTCACCTGGTACCGCCTCGGCCCGGGCGCCGCCCGCTGGGAGCAGGAGTTCTCCTGCGACGACGGCCGCACGTGGGAGCTCAACTGGACCATGGACCTCACCCGCACCGGGTGCGCCGGCGCATGAGCATCGTCGAACTCCGGCAGTACACGCTCCTCCCCGGAGCCCGCGAGACGCTGATCGAGCTGTTCGAGCGCGAGTTCGTGACCGGCCAGCAGTCGGTCGGCATCAGCGTCGGCGGCCGGTTCCGCGACCTGGACGACCCGGACCGCTTCGTCTGGCTGCGCGCGTTCCCCGACATGACGCGCCGCCGGCGCTCGCTGGAGGCCTTCTACACCGGCCCGGTCTGGCGGGAGCACCGCGACGCGGCCAACGCCACCATGATCGACAGCGACGACGTCCTGCTGCTGCGCGGCCCGGGCTTCACACCGGGGCCGGGCACCCGTGAGGTGGTCGCGACCGTCTGCCATCCGTCCGGCGCTGCCGCCTTCGACTCGTACGCCGCCCGGCACCTGGGACCGGGGCATGCGCTGCACCGCACCGAGCACGCCGAGAACGACTACCCTCTCCTGCCCGTCCGCACCGGGGAGGACGTCCGGGTCTGGTTCGGCGGGCCGGATTCACCACCCTGGCCGACCCGGCGGCTGCGGCTCGAACCCGTGACGACTCAGCCTCGCGCTTCACGAACGGGTCCGTCCGAAGCATGCTCAGAAAGGAGTGGGACGGCTTCGCGTACCAAGTGATCGGCACCGCCCCCCTCACGGCGGCCCGGGAGTGGGTGAACGGACTCCAGACCGGCCCGGGGTCGGCCGCCGGGCGACCATGCGCGATCTCACCGATAACCGCCTGTACCACCGCGCCCCAATACCGCCGTAGCCGGTGATCCACGGGACACTCCTGCGTGAGGTCCTTTCGTCAACTTCGTCCGGCTGTAGCCCCCGTGGGTCTCGCCGGCTTTCGGCAGAGCGGATCCGTCCCAAGCCACACCGCGGCAGCAACCCGCTCCCCAGAAAGCCCGGTCCGGGCGGTGTGTTCCCCTGGCTCAGGGCCCGGACCGACGGCAGGGGAACGGTCCGCGCCCACGTTGGGCGCGGACGGGGCATCCGTCGCCCACCGCGTACCGAGCCTCCTCCTCCGCTGCCGGTCTGTCTGGCAGCCGCGGTTTCGAACAGTTCGGGCCGGTTCTCCGGCCCCTCCTTCAGGCTGCTGCCGAAGACCTGCTCGACGTGTCACGGCAGGTCATCAAGCACAAGGCGCGACGCATCGACCACTGACTCACAGCAACGCATGCCGTATGCATCGACTCTGGCTGAATGTGCCCCTGGTTCATGCGGGATGGAGACGGAAGCATCCACGCTGTCGATAGAACGTCCACGAGACAGGAGTGACCCATGTTCGCTCGTACGTCACGTATCGCCATTGCAGCAGCTACCACCGTCCTGGCCCTGGGCACGGCCGCCGCCACCGCGAACGCAGCGCCCGCCCCGAGGAACTGCGTGCTCAACGTCGATTCAGGCAGCATGCAGTGCTACGGCACGTTCCGTGAGGCCGTCACCGCTTCGACCAACGGACGGATCGCCGATGCGCCGCTGTCGGCGAGGCACATCGACCAGGAGCTGGCTGACCGTCTCAAGGGCTCCTCGGGCACCACCGGGGCGGAGGCCGTGCAGCTCGGCGTCATTTACACGGACTCGAATTACGGCGGCTCCGCCCTGGTCTTAACCGGCGGCAGCGGCTGCCAGAGCGGCAACGGCCGGGACGCCCAGATCAACCTCGAAGGCACCTGGAACAACTCCGTCAGCTCGCTGACCACGCTGTCTTGCTGGCTGGAGTTGTGGGATGCACCCAACACCTCCGGTGTCCACCAGGAGTACCAGCAGTCGACCTCGTACGTCGGGGACGCGATGAACGACCGGGCGAGTTCGGTCGCCCTGCTGTAGGACACCCGGCACGCGGCGGTGCCCCGTCCCCGCGAATCGAGGGGACGGGGCACCGCCGCGTGCGTACCGGTTCATTCACCGGTATCGTCACCGGTTTTCCTCCCACCGCAGGTGGGAGGCCCCCCGGCGGTCGGCTCCGGGAATGACCGCCAATGCGTGGCCCGGTCCATGCCCACGACCCAGGCTGGATGCTGTCGGAGGGGTGCCGTAGCGTCGGAGGCGTGATCTCCGAGCCGACGGGCCAGGCCGCGGGCCCCTACGATGCCGCCTTCCTGCCGCGGCTTCGGATGTCCTTCCGGGCTGCGCGCGAGCCGGTCGTGGAACCGGTGTCGAAGTTCGGCGGGCAGCCGGTCTGGCTGGACGGACCGGCCTGGCCGGTGCATCCGCGTTCGGGCGAGCCCCTCGTGTTCATCGGCCAGTTCCGGGTGCCGGGGGACGAGGTGCGCCTCGCGTACCTGTTCCTGCACGAGGAGGACATGGACATGGGCGGCACCGCACCGGAGGACGGCGAGGCCGTCGTTCTGGTCCAGCCGGGTGGGCGGATACCGTCCTTCGCGTCGGTCGGTGCCCCCAGCACACGGGGGCGAACCCTGTGGCGGTGGGGTCCGGACGACGAGGAGGTTCCCGTCGAATGGCTGACGGACCTGACTCCGATACCGCCGGAACTCGATGAGGCAGCGAACCAGGCCGCCGCCTGCTCCCGGTACCTGAGGGGTGAGGGTCCAGACGCCGAATTCCCTGAGGAACAGTGGCCCAAGGACTTCCTGGGAGGCGAGGCCATATACCCCAACCACCAGGCCTTCGGCATCGACCCCTCCTGGCTGTTCCTCTGCCAGTTCGAGGATCGGGGTGAGGCGAAGGCGGACCCGTTCTTCCTCAACTTCGGCTACGGAAGCGGCTTCCTCTTCCTCAGCTCCGATCACCTTGAAGGCCGGTTCACGTGGGACTGCAGCTAAGCGCTTCTTTCTGAGCATCAGATCATCTGAGCGTTGGTTGATGCGTGTCGGTGACTGACGCGCGGTGGGCGCGGATCGAGCCGTGGTTGCCGGAGCGGACGCCTCGGCGGGGAGGACGCCGGCGTGATCACCGGCAGGTGATCGACGCGATTGCGTTCAAGTACCGCACGGGCAGAGGCCTTCATCGCTCTCCTTGCCCAGGCTGACGCCGAAGTCGACGTCGACTGGGTCGTCGCTGTCGACTCCACCATCGTCCGCGCTCACCAGACCGCCGCCGGGGCCCGCAAAAAAGGGGGGGCACCGGCGGCTGAGCCGGCCCACCATGCCCTCGGTCAGCGAAGTGATCCGAAGGAAACGCCCTAGCCCGCCTGGCCGAAGACGGCTCCTGGCGTCAGAGTCCACGGCCGGGGCAGGTCCGACGTGTGGTGCCGGCCATCACCAGGCCTCCTGGCGTGGGTCAGTAGTGCTGGACCAGGCAGAATTCGTGCCCTTCGGGGTCGGCCATCACAACGACCACGCCCTCGTCGTAGTCGTGCCGTTCGCCGGTGAACCGACCACCGAGGGCGATGACCTGGGCGATGCCCTGGTCGATCTCGTCGACTCCGACGTCGAGGTGCAGGCGTACCTTGCCGTGCTTCGGCTCGGTCATGGGCTGGAAGTTGAGGCGGGGCTGCGGGTCGCCGGGATGGCCGAGGTAGACCCACCCGGGCCGGGACGGCAGTCGCGGACGGTCCAGCAGCGCGCCCCAAAAGCCCGCGACCCGCTCCACGTCGACGCAGTCGATGGTCATTCCGATCCAGCGGTTCGTCATGTCGTCAGCTCTCCTGCGTTGTCGGGCGGAACGTCGGCGGGTTCGGGCCTATTCAGCCCGGCGGCCTGCGAGGCCAGGGGCAGCACCGCACCGTGAGCCGCGTGCGAGGCTCCCTGGCGAACTCGCTGCCTGGCGAGTACAGCGGCCGCGTCCGCGGGTGTGGTCCGGTGGGTCCGGGCTGTGTGGAAGACGTGCTGGAGCGTGCCGCTGATGCGGGAGAGACGCTCGGTCAGCTGTTCCTCGGATTCCCCGCGCCGTTCGACACCGGTGGCGTGAATGACTCCTCCCGCGCCGACGACGACGTCCGGTGCCCAGAGGACGCCGCGTTCGGCGAGGAGGCGGGCGGTGGCCGGTTCGTCGAGTTGATTGTTGGCCGGGCCGGCGACGGCGGCGCATCGCAGCAGCGGCACCGTGCGGGCGGTCAGCAGACCGCTGAGCGCGGCCGGCACGAGGATGTCGACCTCCGCCGCAAGAGCGTCGTCCGGATCCACCCAGGTCGCGCCCAGCTCCTCGGCCAGGCTGCGTGTGGCCGGGTTGATGTCGGTCACGACGAGTCGCGCGCCGGCACGGTCCAGGAGTCGGGCCACGTGGGCGCCGACCGCGCCGAGGCCGATCACCCCGAAGGTCCGCCCGGCGAGCTCCGGTGAGCCGAAGACCTCGTCGGCCACGGCGCCCAGCGCGGCGAGGGTGCCGCGCGCGGTGTGGAGGGAGGAGTCACCGCTCCCGCCGTCCTGGGCGGGCCGGCAGACGACATGTGTGGTGCGCTCACCGATCACGGACATGTCGGCCGGGCTGCTTCCCACGTCCGGGCCTGCGATGTAGCGGCCGCCGAGCGATTCGATCGCGTCACCGAGGTCGTGGAGCAAGGCCGTACGCTCCGCGCCGGCCGGCCGCGTTGCGGTCGGGAGGGCGACGACCGCTTTCGCGCCTCCGTGGTCAAGACCGGCCAGCGCGTTCTTCTCGGTCATTGCCGCCGCCAGCCGCAACGCGTCCGCGACAGCAGCGCCGGGGTCGGCGTAGTGAGCGATCCGGCACCCGCCGGCGGCCGGGCCGAGCGCCGTCGAGTGGATCGCGACACAGATCGCGAGCCCGCTGCGACGGCCGCGCACGACCTGCACCAACTCGTGTGAAAGATTCGGGATGTTGGGGGACAGGGCTTCCTCAAGTACGGCTGTCATGCCGTGAAGCTAGCCGCCAGGGCAAGGATCACGACCATCAACCGAATGAAATTCGGTACGGCGGCCATAATCGCCGTATGGACGAACTTGATTCGGCGATCATCCGGCATCTGCAGCGCGATGCGCGGCAGACGAACCGCGACCTCGCCCGCACCCTCGGCATCGCCCCGTCGACTTGCCTCGAACGCATCCGCACACTGCGCGCCCGCGGGGTAATCACCGGCTACCACGCCGCGGTCGACCCGGCCGCCCTGAACCGTCACGTCCAGGCGCTCATCCACTTCCAGATCCGCCCCCTCAGCCGGGCGGTCATCGAGGCGTTCAAGACCTATGCCGCCGGCCTGCCCGAGGTCAGCACGGTCTACGTGGTCACCGGCGGCGACGACATGATCGTGCACGTCTCCGTGCCCAGCGTGGACTACCTCCATGGCTTCCTCATGGACAAGTTCACGGAGCGCCGCGAAGTCGTCGGGTTCCGTACCTCTGTGATCTACCAGCACACCCACAATCAGGCGCTCGCACCCCTCACACCTTGACCCGGGCAGGCGCGGCCCTCCTGATGGTCATGGCCCTTGCCGGGAAGGCCGTCGCCCGCCTGTTCTGGCAGACCTCTGCATCTGGCGGAACCGTCGGCCCCGCTGGTGGAGAGCCCGGGTCAGGTCGCGGTTGGCGGCTCGCGGTCGGCGGCGCGGCCCGTGCGGCGTCGAGTCCGTGCCTGTGCGATTGCGAGGATCGTGGGTCTCGGGGTTGAAGTTGCCGTTGCGGCAGCTCCTACCGTCGTGACCAGGGCCGGAAACACCGGCCCGGCGACACACACGTGCAGGAGTCGTGATGGACTGGCCGATTGCTGAGGTGGCCCGGATGTCGGGCGTTACCGCCCGGACACTGCGCCACTACGACGAGACAGGCCTGCTGACGCCGGCCCGGATCGGCGCCAACGGTCACCGCTACTACGAGGAGCGCCAACTCCTGCGGCTGCAACAGATCCTCGTGTTGCGGGCGCTGGGAGTCGGGCTGCCGGAGATCGGCCGGATCCTGTCCGAACAGGTCGACGAGGTGGATGCCCTGCGGGGCCACCACCAGCGCCTCCTCGCGGAACGGGACCGGCTCGACGCCCTGGCCGGCACCGTCTCCCGCACGATCGCCGAACTGGAACAGTCCAGGAAGGACGGCAACCCCATGACCATCAACCGACCGGAGAACCTCTTCGAGGGCGTGACGCCCTCCCAGTACGAGGAGAACATGCGCGACTTCCCCGAACTCGCCGAAGAGGTCGGACGACGCGCCGCCGCGATGAGCCAGGCCGATGCCGACGCCGCACACCGTGAGCGCACCGCGCAGATGATCCGGCTGGCAGAACTCATGGCCGCAGGCCACGGGGCCGACGCCGACCCAGTCCAGGCCGAAATCGACGCCCAGTACCGGGCACTGACCGAACTGCGCACTGTCTCCGCCGAGGACTACCGGGCCATCGGACGCTCCATCGTCGACAACGAGACGTGGCGCGCCGCATACGAGGCCATCGTCCCCGGCCTGGCCGCGTACCAGCGCGACGCCATCGAGGCCTACGCCACCACCCGGTTGCGCCGCGTCACGGCGAGCCAGCGCTGATCGATCCCGAGGACCGGCCGCGGCCGCCTCAACAGGGTGCTGCCGTTCTCATGAACAACGGCTTCCCTCACGAAAGACCGCCGCCCGACGAGCTGAACAATCGCTGTTCGGAAGTCGTGAACAAAGCCACAACCGCACTGGCTGCTGGCGCCGCCAGGGTGTGGGCGCGTGCGCGGGCGGGGCAGGGTCGCAGACGGGATCCGGCCGGCCTGTCGGCAGGGACGCAGGGAGAGGGCGGCGCGCTGGTGGACTGGGACTGGTGGACGGTCGACTTCGGGGACGCGCTGTTGAGCGACGCTGAAGATGAGCATTAGGGTCTGTCTCCGCGATCACCGGCCGGTACTGGGTTTTACTCACTCCTGGCGTTCCAAATCCGTGAGCGAATGGATGTCCCGTCCCCGGAAGCTGCGCATACGAGTTGTCTCTCTGATCTGCAATAAACGGGGGCACGGGGGCATACGAATTGCGTACGGAGGCCCGGGCCGGGGCCGCTCAGGCGGCGGCGGTGACGTCCCGGGAACCCGCGGCCCACCGGACCACGAGCGGCATGGCGAGGCCGGCTGCGACGAACACCGCGCCCATCACGTACCAGCCCGGCGCGCCCCACGTCACACAGAGCAGGCCCAGGAGGCTCGGCGCCACGGCGTAGCACAGGCCCATACCCATACCGAATACGCCGGAGTACTGGCCCTGGGCATGCGCGGGAGCCAGCCGGAACCGAAGCTCGAGGGAGCCGGCCGCATGCCACAGCTCGCCCATCGTGTGCACGGCGACACCTGCCGTCATGACCACCACCGTTGCCCAGCCCGGCATTCCGGACGTCAAGGCGATGATGCCCATGCCGATCAGGAAGGCGACACCCGCCCTGCGTGTGGCACGGCCGGCGTTCTCACCGCCGCTGATGCCGCGGCTGGTGCGGACCTGCAGGAACACCACCATCACGGTGTTGATGGCGATCGAGACACCGATGAACCAGCGCGGCGCGTCCGTGTGCAGGACCACCCACAGCGGAAGGGCAAAGGTCAGCACCTCGCCCTGGATCCACATGAGGCCATCGAGCACCACGAACGCCAAGTACGGCTTGTCCTTGAGTGCGGCCCACCGGTCGGGCTTCGCGTCATCGGGCTGCGGGAGCGGTTCCAGCTTCGGCACGTTGTATATGACGGCCACGGTGGCGAGGAACGTCAGCGCGTCGAAGACGATGAGGGTGCGGTAGGCGAAGGCCGTGTCGATCTGCAGCGCCACGCCGGCGCTCAGCGCACCGAATGTACTGGCCAGGCAGGCCACCGAGCGTAGATACGCACGGAACTTGGGCACCTCGTCGCCGCCGAAACGGCGGATCATCGGGCCGCGGGCCGCGCCGCCGGAAGAACCGGCGAGGTCCGTCACAGCCACCGCCAGCGTGAACGCGACGAATGAGTGCGCGAACAGCAGGGACAGCACGGACACGGTCTGGACCAGGAGCGAGATCAGGAAGATGCCACGTGGGCCGTAACGGTCGGCGAGGTGTCCGACTGGTACGCCGGCCAACAGGCCGACCACCCCCGCGACACTGAGGCCCAGGCCGACTTGGCCGACCGTCAGGCCGATCACCTTCAAGGCGTACAGCGGCACGACTGCGAGGAAGGCCGCGGTACCGAGCTGGTTGACGAAACCGCCGAGCGCGAGTTTCCGCTGCGGAGTGGATTCGAGCAGCAGCCCTCGTCGTACCAGCCAGGACTGGCGTGCCGTAGTGGCGGCGTCCTCAGTAGGTTCGGTGGACGTGGTGGGGGCTTGACTCACCCGGTACTCCCATATTCGTTGGTCATGACGGAATCGGCCTTGGTCGCGGGTCGTGCCCTGGTGAAGGGCGCTGCTGCCGGTCAGGGGCATGGCTCCGAAACCGATGCGGTTGACCTTGAGGTCACCGACCATCCACGTGCTGACGGCCGCTGCCGAGACCGTGCGCGACGTCTTCAGCTCCATCCGATCGGCCATCGCCCAGCCTCAGTTCAAGGCGCGGCGGTCCTGGAGTATGCGCAGGTGACAGGCGTGGCGGGAAGGCGCGAGGCGTTGGGGGAATGTCACAGCGCGACCGGGAATCCTCAATGCGCACTCCGAGTTGTTACTGGTGAAGCGCCCGGCCAGTGGGCGCCCCTTGTCAGGAGTCCCGACCAGCATCGGGTCGACCTCGTAGGTGTTGCCGTGCAGGCTGACCGTCGCGGTCTTCGTCACGGTCCGGAACTCCGACCACAGAAACGCCTCCCGAAGATCAGCGGGGCTGGGCTGCGGCAGCGGCCGGGGAATCGAACCCAGCCACCGTTCGATCGGAGGCTGCCCCGTCTCCGAGTGCACCGTGCGGTGATACCGTCTCCACCCACGCGGTGAAAAGCCTGTTCAGCTCGGCGAGATGCTCAATCTGACCGACACGTTCCTCGTCGAGCTCGACCAGGAACTGGTCACGGACGGTGCGGAAGAACCGTTCGATCTTCCCCCTGCCCTGAGGCCGTCCGGGCTTGGAGTGCGTGAGGCGGATGTCCAGGGACGCGCAGCCACGTGTCCACGAACGCCGACCCGTTGTCGACGTAGATCGACTCCGGGACTCCGCGGGCAGACAGCGCTGGCCGAAGGGCGGCGGCCAGGCGGACGGTGTCCTCGCCGAACCCGAACCGGTGGCCCACGATCGCCCGGCTGTGATCGTCGATGAATGCGAACAAGTACGTCTTGCGGCCGCCGATCTTCGGTCGGTGGAGGGCGTCCCCGGTCCATAGCTCGTTGCCGCGGGTGGCCTCGAACCGGCCGAACACGCTCTTCTCGCCGCTGGCGCCGGTCAGGCCGGCGTCAGCGAAGTGCCGCTGCAGCGTCCGGTCGGTCGGCGACCAGCCCTGCGCGGTCCGCAGGATCCGCTGGATCTGAGCCGCGGTGCGGGCGGGGTTCTCCTTCTTCAGCGCGGCCGCCGGGTCCAGCACCTCGACCGGCGTGCGTGAGGTGACCTGCCGCTGGGCCGGCACCAGCGCGGGAAACCCGCCCGCGCGGTAGTGGCGGGCCCAGCGGTCCAAGGTGCCGCGGGCGACCCGCACCTGTCGGCCGAACGGGTCGGTGTGCTCCTTCGCGGCCAGCTCGCGGGCGAGCTTCCCGCGCCGGCGTGTCGTGAGCTTCGTGTCGATCACGTCCTGGATCAGGCCGTAGCGGAACAGGCCCACCTGCCGGGCCCGCTCCGCCCGCCGACGGTCCTCGTCCTCACTCGGTGACATAGGCAACCCACCTCGCGTCTCGAACAAACCCCGCCGCTTCGCCGGCGGACACGATCAAGACTTCCGGCACCCTCCGATCCCGCCCAGGGGCGGCCCGTGTTGATCAAATAGCGGAAGAAGGCGAGGTCAGCAGCCTGCCGCCTATCGCCCTCCCGGCGAACTCCCACCGCGACACCGTGAGCATCTGAGGCCACTTCGTCGCGGCCGCCCGATCGGCGGCCGCGACCGCCGAAACGGCATCAGCGAACGTCGACGGCGCCGCATCCGGCATCACCGGGTCGTCCGCGAGCGCGACGAGTGCGACGGTGAAGTGGCGGCGCACGACCTCCGCCCGCCCGGCGAACGCCCGCAGCCACCCACGGACCGTGCCCTCGGCCAAGCCAAGGTGGGCGGCGACTCGGCGGTGCCCCATGCCCAGGGCAGCTATCTCCAGCCCGGCCCCGATCACCACGGCCGCATCCGCCCGCCGCGGCCAGAGTGCCTCCGCCAGAAGCACGTGCGTCACCTTGCAGCCCGAGCAGCGCGTACGACGTGGCCGCAAAAACAGCCGGGCTCCCAGATCACCCCGGATCTCCCGAGGCCGGGCGTGTCCCCACGGCGTCAGGACCGAGGAACACAGCGGACATTAAAGTTGGCCGGCCCGAAGCTGTCGCTCGACCAACAGCACGTCCGAGTCCACGATCAGCACCGACAGCCTCCGCGGCCAAGATGTGCTCGGCTCCGAGCGCGGACGAAGTACCGCCAGCCTGCCCAAACACGAAAGGATCATGTAGCCCGAGGCCCGCCCGCGTGCACGCGCCACGGCCTCGCCCAAGGGAAGTCAGATTGCGTAGCGGCCGCTGGTCATTCCCAATGACCAGCGGCCGGACGGCTGTTAGAAAGGGCAACACAGATCGCAAGGTCCGGCCCAGAGATCAGGCGGCGGCCGGGAACCGTCAAAGAAGGGGCCCATGCGTACAAAAGGCCGGAAGGTGCTGCGCCGGAAGTCCTTCGTCGCCCTGTCGCTTCTGTTCACCACGCTGCTTGGGATGTTCGCGCTGCGGGCCTGGGTGAGCATGGCCGACGGCGGGCCTGACACGGACGCACTCACGGTCATGGCTGCGATGCTGGGCGGGATCGCGTTCATCCGGCGGATAACCGGATCCCGCGTAGTGCTCGGCGAAAAGGTGCTGTCTGTGGTGAATCCCGTGTTCACCCATGACATTCCCTACCGATACGTGGCCAACGTGGCAGCTGACAGCGGCGGGAACTTGATCATCACCACATCGCAAGCTGTCGAGATCGGGGCCTTCGGGTTCACGGGGTCGATCACCGATCACTTCGTCGGCTCCATCGACCGGACCGTTGCCCAGATCAAAGCCGCGCTCACGGAACAGGGAGACTTGCGGGGCGACTCCCGTACAGTCCGGCGCTACACCTGGGCGTGGGTAGCCGACGGCTGCACCGTGGGGATGCTCGTCTGCATTGCTCTCGCCGGCACCATCGGCGGCTGACTGGATCTGACCAAGCGACGCCAGCCCCTACACGGTTTGCAGATGACCGTGTACAGGGACACGTCGACGACGCCGTTCGTGTTCACCGTGTCGTCGCACACGAAGAGACGACCGGGACCCAGACGCGACCACAGCCCGTGTGCAACGGGAGTGTCGCCGTCACCCCGCCTCATCACCACGCTGAGAGTCGTCTAACAGCGGAGGGACGCCACGACGTTGCGCTCGTCTACGACACCGGCAAGCTGCTGGCCAAGTGCCTGATCAACGAAGACCTGTACGGCTACCGGCTGCTGCTGGACCTGCTGGACCTGGTGGCTGAGCACGGCGATACGGCGGGGTCGCCGATCCCGGTGGCATTGATGCCAGTCGCGGCCTTCTGGTCGCCACGCTGAGGCAGGGCCCCCGGAAGATCTACGCGGTCAACCCGATGGCTGCCTCCGGCTACCGCGACCGCCACGGAGCCAGCCGCAAGAAGTCGGACCCGGGCGACGCCCTGGTCCTGGCGAACATCATCCGCACCGATGCGCCGGTGCACCGCCCGCTGCCCGCCGACACCGATCTGGCCCAGGCGGTCGCTGTCCTGGCCCGCGCACAGCAGGACGCCGTCTGGAACCGGCAGCAGGTCGCCAATCAGCTGCGGTCCCTGCTGAGGGAGTACTTCCCGGCGATGATCGAGGCGTTCAGGGACAAGGCGGGAACCCTGACCCGCCCTGACGCGCGCCGCATCCTTGCCGTCGCGCCCACACCTGCTCTGGCCGCCAAGCTGCAGATGTGGAAGCTGACCGCCATGCTCCGGCGAGCCGGCCGCCGCCGGGGCATCGAAACGGACGCGGAACGAATCCAGCAGCTCTTCCGCGAGGAAGCCCCGCGGCAGCTGCCTCTCGTTGAGGAGGCCATGGGCAAGCAGGCGCTGGCCCTGCTGCTGCAGCTGGACGCGGCCTGTCAGGCGGTCGATGGCCCGGCCCGTGCCACCGAGGAGGCCTTTCGGTCGCACCCGGACGTGGCGATCATGCTGAGCTTCCCCGAGATCGGTCCCCGGGGCGGTGCCCGCATTCTGGGCGAGATCGGCGACGACAGGACCCGGTTCGCCACGGCTGGAGGGCTGAAGGCGTACGCGGGCGGGGCCCCGATCACGCGGGCCTCCGGGAAACGCCGCTACGTCGGACGCCGGTTCGTCAAGAACAACCGGCTCAACCACGTCGGCCACCTGTGGCCTTCGCCTCCCTCAGTGGTTCATCCGGATGCTCGGCCAGCTCCATCACTGCCTCCTCGCACGCATCCCATTCGAAGAAGTGATCGCCTTCCCGCCGGAGCTTCAGCCAGCAGGAACAGCTACCGCGTGAACAGGACGTGGCGGCTTGTTCAGGGGCGGCAGGGGAGACGATCATTCGGTCATGAGACCCGAAGTGCAGACGTTCGTCGCCGACGGACCGCTTCCCGACTGGGACGCGAGCGAGGAAGAGATCGACCGGCGTGAACGCCAGCTGACGGCGATCTCCCGCCCTGTCACATCTGAAGAGGCCGCTGCCCTGGCCACCTGCTTCGGCCCCGACGACTGCTACGGCGTCGCCTGGACGCTCGTGCACCTGATCGAAACGGCTCCCGGCCCGATGGCGCAGCTGGAGGATCAGGGTTCCGAGGCGGGCGACTGGGCCCAGAGTCTGCGGGCTCGATGGGCCAGCGAAGGACCCACGGCTTGACGGCTTGACTGCATGAGGTGTCTTTCCCGCGCGGTAGCCGAGGGGAAGAGGGTCCAGGTGCGAGGTCCGGCGCGGCGAGCGAGAGGGCCGGTCGCGCGGCCCCCGTCGCGGCCTCTGCTGGCCAGGGCCGCACCCCTTGCCTCCGAACGTACTCGCCACCTGGAGGCCGTCGTCAGCCGGTCATGCCGAGTGTGTTCTCGGGGCTGCAGTAGGGGACGCCGCGCCTGCGTGGTGAACAGCGGGTTCGGCTTCGGCCCCAGCGCCCGCTACGACGAGGACACCTACACCGAGAACGCCACCATCACCTGGGCCGAACTGACCGCCACACAGGCCCGATTACCCTCCGCCTGATCGGTCGCCTTCTGCGCGCGCTCGGTGTCGAGCAGCAATTCGATGAGCCGCTCACGGACCCGGCGCCGGAGCAGCCGCCCTGACCACGGCACCGGAACGGCCCCGGGACCTCGTCCTGGGGCCGTTCCACATGCCTCGCGGGCTGTTGCGTCGGCGCGTGTATGCGAGGTGATACGCCCTGGGCTGCGGATGATTTAGGCGTAGTACGTGTAGATGCCCTGGTTGCCTATCCGGTGATTTGCGCTTGCGCACCACACCACCGAAGTCGACCCTGACCAGACAACCGGCCCATAGTGAGTGTACTTATTTCCGTTGATCTCATGACATTCGGCGTAAGCCCGAAAGCGATCTGCTCCGTTGTTACTGGTGCAAGTCTTCTTTATGCCCGGGTGCCCCGCGCTGCCGACCAGCCAAGTGGTGGTGCAGTCGAATCCGGCGGCTGATGCGGTGGGAGCGAAGGTGAGTAGTCCGCTGGCCGCAATGGCAATGGATGCGCATACAGCCCCGATTCGGCGGCGAATTTGCATTTGGTCTCTCCACGCTCTACTGGGCAACGTCCCGGGGAATCCTGGGACAGTTGTAATCCTGGCAGGTGTCAACGTGAGCAGGACTGCACTATTCGGCCGAGTGGTCCGTCCCTTTTGGCCACGTTGCAACACCTGAGTCAAATTGAGACAAGTGTTCTGTCAAGGTGCGACGCACTTATACGCGCCGGGGAAATGAGAAGGTCTGCCACCGCCGGCTCGCCCTGACTGCGAGACCCGGTCCTGCCCCGGGGCAGGACCGGGTGTTTAGGTGGGCCGGATCGCTCGGGTGGGCCGACCGGCGGCCGCGAACTGCCGCCGCCGACACGACGACTTCCCGGCCCCTACCGGCGGCACGCCGTCGAGCCCCGACCGAGTCCGCAGTCGTCGCCTGGCTGCTGGCCCACGGCAAGATCGCCGTACCCGCGAAGGTGCCGGCCGCCTCCCTCGTCGTGGCCGACACCGCAGGCCGCACACGCCGGTGCTTCTGCACGGCGGTCCAGGCCCCTCTCGCACGCGCCTGACAGCTCCATCGCGTGTCGGAATGGCCGTTGGGAGGGTGCGTTCGCGATCGATGAGGATCTCTTGGCGGAGGCCCGAGGCTCCCTGGAACCGTCCGAGACCGTACTGCGCGCTGGCGAGGTTCAATGACTGGAATGCCGGCGACCTTCCGTCAGCCCGCTGCAACACCCGTCAGGAGGTGCTGCCCCGATCCGTCGTCGGCGTGAATGGGCTCGCTGGTGATCGATGCATCTTCCTGATCAGGGTTGCATCGAACGATTTACAGTCGGCGTCGCCGTTTCGTCACGCGGGTGGCGGGTTTCGTGGCAGATGCGAGGTGCTGGCCATGCCGGTTGGTGGTTCCGGGGATCGGCTTGTGCGTTCCCGGTAGGCACGGGAGCGGCATTTGGGGGAGCAGTAGCGGGCCGGTCGCCCGCTGGTCTGGCCGTGGGGCCGAGTGGGCAGGGCTTCACCACAGGCAGGGCACGCCTGTGCGGACCCGGTCCGGGGGGTGTCCGGGAACGGCTGGACGGCTTCCACGGGTGGTGTGGGTGCTGGGTGGTGGGTCATGCCTTGGCGTTCGGCGATGACTCCTGCTTCGAACCGGCTGTGCGCGCCGAGAGTGTCGAGGAGTTCAGAGACGTGGCGACGGCACGTGCGGAGCGAGATGCCGAGGCGGCGGGCGATGGTGTCGTCTTTGAGGCCTTTGGCAAGCATGACGAGGATGGCCTGCCTCATGGTCTGGGACACGGCTTGTGTGGCGTGGGGACCGGTGGCATAGGGGGTGGCGTTGGCCCAGTCGCGTTCGAAGACGTCCAGGAGGTAGGCGAGGAGGTCGGGTTCGCGGATGATCAGCGCGCCGCCAGAGCGGGACGGGAGAAGGGCTAAGGCCTGGTCCACGACGATCATCTGGGGCAGGACTTCGGGCAAAGTGCGGATCTCGGCGCCGGCGGCGACGAGGTGTTCGGCGTGCGTACGGGTGGGTTGGTCGAAGCGCGTGGCGTGCTGGTAGAGGCTGCGCATGCGGATACCGCGCCGGAGGAGGGCCAGATCGCGGGGCAGGGCTTCGCGGAGGGCTGCGGGCGGGAAGGCGCCACCGTGTTTGGAAACCAGGACTTCGCTGTGACACGCGTCGATGACGTCGGTGAGCAGTGTGCGGACAGCGAACTTGTCCGGCAGGTGGTCGATGGTGCCCTGAGGGAAGGCATGCTGGCGCGCCTGGAGGTACACGGGCATGAGGGCTGCGAGCCCGTCGTGTTGGTCCTGCATCTGCCGACGCTGGCTACGCAGGGCTTCTTCCTTGGCGCGCAGAGCTGCGTCGCGGTCGGACAGCAGTTGACTCGCGGCGGCCTGCGGACTCACCGGCTGCCAACGCACGCCGGGACGCCCGGGATCGGCGGGGAGTTCCTGGAGGAGACAGGCGTCAAGGAGGGAGTTCAGCGCCTGGTGACCGTCATCGTCGCTGATCCCGGTCTCGGCGACGGCCCGGGACAGGGTGGCGGGGGTGATGCCTCCGTGGACGACGGTCCACCGGTAGAGCAGGACGGCAGCACTGCCTACTCCGGGTATGTCCGCCGCTCCGGTGGCATGTGGCGAATTGCCCATGGGACCCCTCCTAAAAGTGCATGGCACACAGATGATCCCTCGCGGGGCTGCCGTGGACGGCGGCGGGTCGGCACAGTGGTGATCACAGCCGAGACATGCGGCGGGTGCACTAGACCGGCGAACTGACCGTCGCCGAACCACAGCAGGAGTTGACGCACATGCGGGGAAACATGACCCGGGCACTGGTGGCCCTTGTACTGGCCGCGGGGATCGGAGGCGGCAGCCTGGCCGCATCCGCCGCATCCGCCGCATCCGCCGCATCCGCCGCATCCGCCGCATCCGCCGCCTCGGACGGGGCCGTCGCCGGGCAGCGCGTCAGCGCAGGCATGGAACTTCCCGGGGGGCTCGACCCCGACAAGGACTGCCCCGTCACCACGGCGTGGGGCGATGCCCTCTGCCCGCCCCGGCAGTACTAGACCTCCTGGGCAACCGGGAGAGGGGGCGGCGGATTCCATCCGCCGCCGGTTGGGCGGTCGTGGGCCCTGTCCCGGTTCAGCACAAGCCAGTGAAACGCGCCCCGTTGCCGTTGGCCGGTGGCAGCCGGGCGCGCCTTTTTCCAGCTCCCTCACGAACGGAACGGAGACCTACGTGGTCAAGAAGAGGTTCGCCTTGTTCAGCGGTGTCCTTGCCGCGGCCTGCATCGCGGTTCTGGCTACCCCGGCACATGCCGAGTCCGGTGTGGCCTTCAGGGACAGGCAGACCGGACTGTGCCTGGACGGAAATACTCGTGGGGATATATATACCCACGAGTGCGGCGGAGACAATCCATATCAGCACTGGGTTCTGGTGTCGATCCCCTTCACCGACACGTTTCAGATGCGAAGCGTCAAGACCGGCCTGTGCCTCTCCGGCTTCGGGCCGGGTCGGAATGAGGTGTACGGGCTTCGCTGCAACTCCGCCGAGTACGCCCAGCGATGGCAGCGGTGGTACATCGACAACAATGTGAGTGCGCTCGTCAATTACCAGAACAAGTACGCACTGGACTCCAATGCGAAGGGGGAAGCTTATGTCTCGATTTACGGCACCGGCAACCCTTACATGCAGTGGACCATGCAGTAGCAAATGGGGCATTCTCATCCGGAGAACGGGATAATTTGGTGAAGATCCGAAACGGCGTCATCGGCAGTGCACTCACCGCCGTTTTTGTCGCGGCCCTGGCCGTGCCGGCAGCGGCCGCCGACGGCGTGATGCTGCAGAACGAGAAGACCGGGCTCTGCCTCGACGGAGACTTTCAGGGAAATATTTACACCAAGGAATGCGGCTCGACCAATCCCTACCAGCACTGGATCCTCCACACCGGTGAGTGGCACGGAGACGTCATGATCCAGAGCACCAAGACCGGTCGCTGCCTGGCAGCGAAGGGATCGTCCGTCGTCGGCGCCGCCTGTAATGCGCAGGACCGCACGCAGCAGTGGGCCAATACGTGGGTGCGCGACGGGCTCTACGCGATGATCAACGAGTCTTCCAGGACTGCACTCGACTCCAACTACAAGGGCGACGCATACGTGCACGAATACGGGAGCGACAACCCCTATCAGCATTGGTACCGGACTGCCTAATCAGCCCCATGGCACCATCGAGTTTCCTTCGCCATGACAGACAAAGGAAAGAAGACGACCCGCACATGCAAGCGACCAAAACGCACGGCATCGTTCACCGGACCACCCTCGCCCTGGCACTGCTCGGGGCTGTGCTGTCCACCTTGCTCGCAGCCCCTACGGCCTCCGCCCTGCCGCGCCCCGGCATCAACATCGTCGACTGGGACATCACGTCGATGGTCAACGTGGACGCGAACCGCGCCGAAATCGCCAGCCGGTACGAGAACATGATCCGGGACATGCGCGAAATAGCGTTCAGCGCGATGACCGGCAACGGAAACTCGGCGGTGACGTCTGCCGTACCGAACCGCACCATCGAGCTGAGGATCATTGACCGCAACACCCCTCCGGGACAGCGCAGAGGGCATCAGGTCTCCCTGTACTTCCGGTCCGACAACCTGTACCTCATGGGATTCTGGTCCGAGAACGGCATACAGGGGCACCTGAACACGCATTTCGCTTTCACTGATTTCCAGGGCCTCATGCAGCAGAACATCCGGTCTGCCGGCTTCCCGACGGTCAATGTCGATAGCCTCGGCATCGGGAGCAACTACGCGGGACGCGGGAACCTCAACGCCGGGGACCGGGGCGAACGGAATGTCAGTGCGGGCGACATCCTCCGCTCCATTAACGTCCTGCGCCGGCTCGGGGGCGAAAACTACAACCAGACCAACATGCAGGCAGCGCTCACCCAGTTGATCCAGGTGACCGCTGAGTCCGTGCGCTTCGACATCATGGCCCGCCACCACGCGGCCAACATCCGGAACGTCCGCGGGACCCCCATCGGAGGCCTGGTGGAACTGGAGAACCGGTGGGGCCCCCTCTCGGCATGGGTGAACAGCTACTTCCCGGGCCGCCAGCTCACCATCACCGTCCTCGGCCAGACGTTCACGAATCCGCTGCTGCTGAACCTGCAGCCCGTTCCGAACGGTCCTGGAGGGGGACTCGGATACATGATGTTCCAGGGCGGCGCCTGACGTACCGCGCAGCCGGCAGGTCGCGCCGCCGTACGGCTGTGTCCCGTCACCGCTCCTGGATGATCGAGCCTCTTCGGGTCGACGATTGATCGGGGGACGTGGACGAGGCAAGGACCGGGGCTGCAATGCACGAGGCTCCCGTGCCGTTGAGGGAGCGGTTCCAAGCGATCCTGGTCGTTTCATCGCGGTTGATGCCGGGTTGGGGTGAGTGCCCAGCCCGACCACACACCCCTCACCCCGCACGCCCCCGCACCAGGCGCGCCGGCCGGCCTGCGCGTCGACCGGCGTGCCGCACAGTGGGTGCCGGCTTTCGAGCGGGAGTGGGCGGCCGCGCTGGAGGAGTTCCGCCGCACGTTCTCCCTCGCCGGGCTGTACGAGGTCGTCCAGGACTGGCAGGGCCGCCTCGCCCACGCCCCGGCGGTCGACGCGACCGTGCGGGACGTCCTGGACGCCGCAGCAGCAGCGCCGTGGGGCCCCCTTTGGCCAGTGGAGTCTCCGCGGGGCGGGCAAGGAGCATCCAGGAGCCTGCCCAGGGCGGCATGGGGAACCGTGCAGTTGTCCGGCGCCAGTCATGTTCAGGTGACCGCCCCATGTCCGACCCTGTTTTAGAGTGATCGTTTGACTCCGAAGAAGGTGAGGCGGCTTGTGAAGTCCAGGACTGCACAACGGTGTTATGTGTTCGTCGCGGTTTTGGCGATGGCAACCGCTGGCTGTACGAAGGCACCAGCGACAAACGCCGTGGACGCTGCTCCGCCGGCTTCCGCCGGCACGCCTGGCAAGCCACCGCGCGCCGTGCACGATCCGCCGGCGCGTTTCGATGGCGGCGCCGGAGTTCTCATGCCGCAGGAGGCGGGGTCCGGCCGGCTGACATGGCCGGGGGGAGGGACGCCAGTGGCCCTCTACAAGCAGACGGCATATGTAGCTCTGCCCGATCGTGTCCTGGCGGTCGACACGGCTAGGCCGTTTCTTAGAAGCCGTATCTCAACCGAACATGATCGCTTAATTTCTGCTGGTCAGGCATGGTCTGGCTCGGAATGAGGGAGGCATCCGACGTCTTGTTTCCGATCCGTGAGCGAGGGGTGCGCGATGGCGTCGGTGCTGGGAATGTTGGAGGAGCGGGAGACAGCGGCCCGTGTGCGGGTGGAAGGGCTGCGGGAGGAAGTCGCCCGGTTGGCTGGGGTGTTGGAGGAAGGCGAGATCGAGCTGGACCGGCGGGTGATCGCGCGGGAAGAGCTGGTCGAAGCCCTGGCAGCCCCGGCTGCCGGGACCACCGCCGTGACCGGGTCCGAGGTGGAGCAGGAAGCCGTGTCTTCGCCCGCGTCGGTGCCGGGCTCGATCGTGCCGCCTTGGCGCGAAGGATTGCTGGTGACGGTGCTGGACTACCAGCGGATCCTGGGTGTGCTCGACAAGCGGCAGCTGGAGGGCCAAGGACCGCTGAAGGCCAAGGAGATCACGGTGGAGCTGGGCCTTCAGACGACGTCGGCGAAGGTCGAGGGGGTGCGCTCGAAGGCCAGGCGGCTGGCGGAGCGCGGGTGGCTCGTGCAGGAGGCGTCGGGGATGTTCAGCGCCGGCCGGCGGCCCGTGCCAGACGCCGCCCCATCCGCGTGACCATCGACCACCGGATCACCGCCTCACTACTGGTCGGCAACGTCTCGTAGTCCCGGGCCAGTCGGCGCGAATGCATCAGGCACGCGAACGTGCGCTCTACCACCCAACGCCCCAGCAGCACCACGAACCCCTCTGTCAATGGCCTTGAAGTTCTCCCCGTTGGCGGCCAGGAGTGCTCCCCGCTGGCGGCCTGCGAGATCTCCCCAACGGCGGCCAGATAATTTCCCGCCGTGGTGAGTGCTGTGATCAGCTGAAGATGTCCCGAAGGCAGGGGTGTGCGCGTGTCCGTCACACCGCAGGTCCGCCGCAGCTGTGGAAGCAGGAGCAGTGCGGTAGACCGCCCGTCAAGCAGGTATATGGCCTACGGTTTGGCCGGGCCAGGCCACGAGATCTTCCGGACGTAGTGGATGCACGCGACCAGCACCATCAGGGCAGCTGACGTGCCACCAAGCGTCATGACCATAGATGGGGAAGAGCGGTCAACCACGACACCTCCGACCAGCGCCCCGATGGAGATGGTGGCCTGGAACGAGGCGGTGAAGAGCACGGAGGAGGCTTCGGGTGAATCGGGCGAGGCCTTGGCGAACCAGGTCTGTGAGCAGACAGGCACGGCTCCATAGGCAACGCCCCACAGAACCAGCAGGGCTACGGCGCCGAGATCACCCCTGCCGAGCGCCGGGAGCAGCACAGTCGCGCCGGCCATTACCAGTGCGGCGGCCGCGAAGGTGCCCCTCGGATACCGAGCCACAGCCGCCCCGCCCAGGAAGTTCCCGGCAATTCCTGCAGCTCCGTAAATGAGCAGATATACCGTGATGAGCCCGGAGCTCACATGGGTCACCTGCTCCAGGAACGGAGTGACGTAGGTGTAGGCACCGAAGTGGGCGAGCACAACGAGGAACGTCATCACCAAAGCAAACCGAGTATTGACACTCCCGAGCATGCCCGTGAGCACACTGAGACGAGTCGGCTCACCGGCCGGCAGCGGCGGGACGACCAGGAGCAACATGACGAAGACGAGGAGAGTCAGGATCCCCATGGCAAGAAACGCCGTACGCCACCCCGCGACATCTCCGATGAACGTACCGAGCGGGACTCCGAGCACGGAACCGAGAGGCACCGCGGAGAAGATCACGGCGATTGCCCGGCCTACCGATTCGGCAGGAACCAGCCGGCTGGCCAGCCCCGCTCCGATGGACCAGAAACCACCGATGGTGACGCCGACCAACACGCGTGAGACCAGGACCAGCCAGTAGCTCGACGCAACTGCGGCCAAGAAGTTCGCCAATGCCAGCAACAGAATAAACGCACCCAGCATGAGCCGACGGTCGAAACGCCCCGTAGCAACGGTTACCACCGGCGCCGAGATCGCGGCCAGGAAGCCAGGCATAGTCATCATCAGACCAGCCATTCCATCGGAGATGGTGAAACTCGAACCGATCGAAGTCAACAATCCGATCGGTAGAATTTCGGTAGTGACGATCGAGAAGATCCCCAACATCACCGAAATTACTGCCAGCCACGAGGCCAGTGGTGATCGAGTCGGCAGTACAGGGGGGTCGATGGAGGTGGTAGTTGCTGTGGACATGAATCCCGTCCTGTATTGGGCATCACATGAAGTATGAGCACCATTGCAGCAGGGACACGATCCATCTTCTGGCAGATTCGCGACGTCAACAACAGACCCCCAGGGCGACGCCCGTTCTCCCGCTGACACCGGGGGGAACACCATCCACGGCAAATACGTACTGGCCAAGGGCCGGCTGGATGGGCATCGACACGGCGGTGGCGGCGAAGGCCGAGGGGGCGCGCTCGAAGGCGAAACGCCTGGCCGAGCTGGTCGGGTTGCTCCAGGAGGCGTCGGGGGCGGTCAGTGCCGGTCGCAGGCGTGTGGCCTCGCCAGGCGGCGGCCCATCCGTGTGATCATCGAGAACAGGATCATCGCCTCGCTGGTCGTGGGCAGCGTCTCGTAGTCCCGGCACAGACGCCTCGAGTGCATCAGCCAGCTCAGGGTGCGCTCGACCACCCACCGCCTCGGCAGCACCACGAACCCCTTCGTGTCGTCGGTCCGTTTGACGACTTCCACGGTCAGGGCGAGTTTCTCGCGGGCCCAGTGGATGAGGGATCCGGTGTAGCCGCCGTCGGCCCAGACCAGAAGGATGTCCCTGTGCAGCTCGCGCAGCCGGGTCAGCAGGCCGGTAGCCGCTTCGCGGTCGCCGACGTTCGCGGCGGTCACGGCCACGACCAGCAGCAGGCCCAGGCAGTCCGTCACGATGTGCCGCTTCCTCCCGTTGATCAACTTGCCGCCGTCGTAGCCGTGTGAGGTGGAGGGCACCGAGGCGGCGGCTTTCACCGACTGCGCGTCGATGACCCCCGCTGTCGGCTCCGCGTCGCGTCCCTCACGCTCCCGCACCTTCTCGCGCAGCCGGTCATGGAACTCGGCGATCAGCCCGTGCTGCCGCCAGCGGCGGAAGAACGCATAGACCCGCGGCCAGCAGGGAAAGTCTGCGGGCATCGACCGCCAGGAGATCCCGCCCGCGACCAGGTAGCGGATCGCGTCCAGCATCTGGCGGTGGCAGTAGCCCTCGGGTTGCCCGCCCCGGCCCTCCAGCCAGACCGGCGTGGGCAGCAACGGCCGCACCACTGCCCACTCCGTGTCCGACATGTCCGACGGATACCGCGGCTCCCGATCGGGATGATCGGCCGCGTTGCCGTACACGTGCGCGAGACAATCGCATGACACGGCGGACGAGTTGAACTCAACCGGTTCGGACGCGTACCCATACGACAACAGGCCTCCCGGCACCGCCCGGTCAGATTCGCATCCCCGAGCTACCGAGAGGCCCTGCCTTCATGCGTGTACCGCCGGAAGATCACCCGACCAGGAACCCTGTTCGATCCACACGTTCCATGATCGATTGAGATACGGCTGGGCTTCTTAGGGATCACCTCGCGGACCAGATGTGGATGGCCGCGAGGTGGAGGGCCGCCCGGTAGACGGTGGCTGTCTTGTCGTAGCGGGTGGCCAGGCCGCGCCACTGTTTGAGCTTGTTGATGCAGCGCTCGACGGTATTCCGCAGTTTGTAGGCCGCCTTGTCGAAGGCCGGCGGCCTGCCGCCTTTTCGTCCGAGGCGTTTGCGGTTGGCGATCTGGTCGTCAGGCTGTGGGTTCACGGCACGGATCTTGCGCTTGCGGAGGTGTTCGCGGATCACGCGGGACGAGTACGCCTTGTCGGCCAGCACGGTCGTGGGCCGGGTCCGGGGCCTGCCCTTCGGCCGGCCCACCCGGATCGCGGCCATGACCTGCGGGAAGGCGGGGGCGTCACCGGCCTGGCCGGGAGTGAGAACGAACGCGAGTGGCCGGCACCGGCCGTCGGCGGCGAGGTGGATCTTCGTGGTCAGTCCGCCGCGGGACCGGCCGAGGGCATGGTCGAGCGGCTCGCCCGCCGGGGCCCCCTTTGACGGGCCCCGGCGGCGTGCTGATGGGCACGGACGATGGTGGAGTCCACCGAGACGACCCAGTCCAGGTCCTCTTCCGTGTCGGCCTGGGCGAGCAGGGCGGCGAAGACGCGCTCCCACGTGCCGTCGATCGCCCACATCCGCAGCCGGCTGTGGGCGCCCTTCCATGAACCGAACCGCTCGGGCAAGTCCATCCACGGAGTGCCTGTGCGGTACTTGAACGCGATCGCGTCGATCACTTGGCGATGGTCTCGCCACCGACCACCCCGCCGAGGCTTCCGGTCCGGCAACAACGGCTCGATCCGCGACCACTGCGCGTCAGTCAACGACACACATCAACCAACGATCAGATGATCGGTAAGAAACGGCCTAGCGGTGCGGTCACCACCGCGGTCACTTCGGAAGCCGAGCCACTTGTGAAGTTGACCCCGAATCTTGAGAACGGCCTCCCGGCTCCCTTTGTCACCGGCGCTGAGTCACCGCTGGTCCTCACCACCTTCTTCGTTCACCAGCCGGGCGTCGGAACGCAGGCCCCGCGTGTCTTTCTGGAGTTCACGGCGATCCCCACGGCCGCGGGGGCCGCCCCGTGGCGGATGCCGCTGGAACTTCCGGAGTGGACGAAGCGTAGCCAGTCTCCGATCGCTTCTTCGGTCGTCGGGGTGTCTGGCAGGGTCGCTGTCTTTACGCTCTCCCCGACCCAGTCGACGGTCTCATCCGGAGCCACCACCTATGCCGTCGATCTCGACAGCCATCGTGTGCTGTGGACCAAAGACCTGTTTCAGGCGGCGTCGGTCACGGACGGCATCGTGACGGGCGAAAAGTGGGACGAGATCGACAGCGCCTACTCGGCCGTAGCCGGATACGACCTGGCCACCGCTGCCGAGAAGTGGCGGGCTGACGACCGTACCAACCTCCAGGTGACGCCGGCCGGACCCCACCTCATCCTGGCCACGGCGAAGAACAAGTCCGACTTCCGGATCCAGTACCGCCAGTTCCTCGACCCCGTCACCGGCAGGGTGAAGCGAGACCTGCCGGAGGACCTTCCCGGCAGTGACTGCGCTCACGACGGCGCGAGCACCCTCGTGTGTGCCGGGCGTAGCCTCGAGTCCTACGTCTGGGCCGTCGATGACACCAGCGGTGCCGTCCGTTGGCAGCTGCCGG
This sequence comes from Streptomyces sp. NPDC030021, assembly GCF_055574035.1. Taxonomy (NCBI): domain Bacteria; kingdom Bacillati; phylum Actinomycetota; class Actinomycetes; order Kitasatosporales; family Streptomycetaceae; genus Streptomyces; species Streptomyces sp. NPDC030021. The sequence continues at coordinate 34,920 of NZ_JBVIAH010000009.1, read as the reverse complement.
ACAAGAACGCCGGCCGCATCGCACCCCAGGTGACCGCGGTGTGGCACGGGCGGATCTACGGCAAAACCGGCGACGGACCCCTCACCTTGGATGCGCGTACTGGCGCCGACCTACCGACACGGCCCGGCATCGCCCCCTACCTGGTCAACGATTACACCGGACTGGCCCTCTCCGAAACTGACGATGCCTTGACGGCCTACCCGACCAACGGATGACTGCGACATCAGGAGGGCCTCGGTCGTGGAGGATGCAGAAGGGTGACACGCCGGAGCGGGAGGCCGCCGTTGTGGCCGCCTCCCGCCCGCCGAGATGTGGCCGTCCCGAACCCTCCTGGGGTGGCCCCGGACCCTCCTCGCGGAGGAGTTGTCAAAAGTTGGCTTCGTTCGCTTCAACCGACAGCGTTTGTGCCTGGGTTCCGGCGGGCGTTCAGTGATCACCGGCACTCTGGATGTTCATGGGAAATGACGGCAGCGTCGCCCTCTCGGTGGGCTCCTCGCTGACCTGCTTCAGGGAACGGCCTCCTGGTGACCGGCCGTACTGCCGCAGACGACACTCACCCCATGATCAAAGCCGACGTCATCGGCAAACCCCTGCGCCGCCTGGGGCTCACCGCCAGCGGCCTGCGACCTGTTCCGGCTCAACTTCAACGGCGGCTGCTGACGCCGGTGACGCCTCGTCCCGCTCTTGAAGGGCTGGGGGAGTGGTTGTACGGGGTGTTCCGCTCCTCGCCTTTGGTGCTCGTCCGGAACCGCTGTTCAGCTCTTGCGGGCCAGCGGTTGCCCGGCGAAGCGCACCCCTGCCAGGCCATGGGTCATGAGGTTGCGGATGTTGCCGTGATCAGTGCCGTTCGGCGTCGCCAGCACGCTGCGGTAGTGCTCACCGAATGCCAGCAGCGCCTCCTGGTCGCTCAGCCCTTCCAGCAGAGCCAGTCCCAGCGTCTTGCAGGATCCCTCGTTCTCACCTGCGGCACTTTCCGCTTCCCCGTTGCGGAACGCCTGCGGCTGGTATTCGTAGTGCGCGGTGATGAAGGCCAAGGTGTCGGCGAACTCGTGCTCACCTGACGCAAGGCTTGCCCGCAGCGAGTTCAGATCAGTCATGTCGGTTCCCTTGGGTTGAACAGACGAGCCGATTGCCGTCCGTGACCGGGGGACAATAGCCCCTTCAGGCCAGCCGGTAGGAATCGGGCCACATGTCGGAACGAGCGGCGTCTCCGCAGGTCACGATGCGCGTCTGTGTGACCGTCGGGAGCCGCTTTCGGTCCGGGCGATCGGCCGCGGGGGTGGTTCTGATCAGCAGGCTGTTGCCGTTCCCGTCCTGTGCCGCAGGGCGGCTCGATGTGTGCCGTGGCAGGGCGGGGTCGGACGGTGGCGTTGTCAGTGCGGGGCAGGATGATGACCTTCACGAGCGAAAACAGTGCCCTGCTCTCTCCTGCCGCCTACGTGGAGGCCGTGACCACCGCCGTGGCGGCGTCAGCCGCGTACTACGACGACGGAACCACCCCGCTCGGCGACGACGAGTACGACGGGCTGCTGCGCGCCATCGTGGCCTACGAGGAGGCCCACCCGGACGAGGTGCTTGCCCAGTCGCCGACCGGGAAGGTGGCGGGCGGGGCTGTGCAGGGCGATGTGCCGCACTCGGTGCCGATGCTCTCCCTCGACAACGTCTTCGACGCTGACGAGCTCGCCGAGTGGGCGGCAGGGCTGGAGCGGCGACTCGGGCGCCCCGTGGCCGGGTGGTGTGTGGAGCCGAAGCTCGACGGTCTCGCGGTGGCCGCCCGGTACCGGGGTGGCCGGCTCGTTCAGGTCCTCACCCGCGGCGACGGCCTGGCCGACGAGGACATCACCCACGCCGCCGACGCCGTCCTCGGTCTGCCGCCGGTACTCACCAAGCCGGTCGGCGTCGAGTTGCGCGGCGAGGTGCCGCTGACGACCGCGCAGTTCGAGGAAGCCAACCGGATCCGGCTCGCCCACGCGGCCACGCCCTTCGCGCACCCGCGCAGCGGAGCGGCCGGGACCCTGCGGGCCAAGGACCGCCCGTACCGGATCGAGTTGACCTTCTTCGCCTACGGCGCGATCGGCCTGGACGGCCTCGGCCACGTCGCTCTTCTGGAGAACCTGGCCGCGCTCGGCGCGAACACGTCCGCCAGCACGTCCGCCGCCCCGATGCGATGCGAGACCGTGGAGCAGGTGCAGGAACGCATCGACGTGATCGACGGCCTCCGCGGAGACCTGCCGTTCGGGATCGATGGTGTCGTCGTCAACGCCGACACGGCCGAGGACCAGCGGCAGGCCGGCAACGGCTCGCGCGCCCCGAGGTGGGCGGTGGCCCGGAAACTGGCGGCCGAACACAAGGTGACGCGCCTGCTGGCGGTGGAGTGGAACGTCGGCCGGACCGGGATCATCGCCCCGCGCGCTGTCCTGGAGCCGGTGGTCATCGACGGGTGACGGTCACTTACGCCACGCTTCACAATCCGTCCGACATCACCCGGCGCGGGCTCGTGATCGGCGACCAGGTGTTCGTGTACCGGGCTGGCGACGTGATCCCCCGGGTCGAGGCACCGCTGGTCGACCAGCGTACCGCCGCCGAGAGCCCGATCGTCTTCCCCGAGGCGTGCCCCCGCTGTGCCGACGCGATCGAGAGCTCCGAGCAGCGGTGGCCGTGCGTGCGCGGCCGGAGCTGTCAGGCCGTGGCCTCGGTGATCTACGCGGCCGGCCGGGATCAGCTCGACATCGAAGGTCTCGGCGGCACGCGCGCGATCCAGCCGGTGGAGGCCGGTCTGGTCAAGGACGCCGCCGACCTGTTCACGCTGACCCGCGAGCAGCTCCTCGGTGTGGAGCGGATGGGTGAGACCAGCGCCGCCAACCTCCTGGCCGCGATCGAGACCGCCCGCGGGGCTGCGTTGAGCCGCGTGTTCTGCGCCCTCGGTGTCCGCGGCACCGGGCGCACGATGTCCCGCCGGATCGCCGCGCACTTCGGCTCGATGGCCGCGATCCAGGCCGCCGACGCGGACACGGACACGCTGGCCGGGGTCGACGGCATCGGCACCGAGAAGGCCCGCGTCATTGCGGAGGAACAGCGATCCGTTCGGCGGCAGCGCGAGGTCGCGGCCTCCACGGTGGCCCGTCCCGCCCGCGCCCTACGGGCCGGGGCGTCCAGATCGAGTGGCTGCGCGGCCGGATCGACAGCCGTGGGATCGGCAGCCGGCAGCCCGCCCAGGGCCTTCTGCGCGGGCTGCTCCCGCCTCGGTACTGGGGCAACGTCCAACCGGCTCCGTTCTGCGCCGTCGAGGCCCTGGGGTGAGGGATGCATCAGGTCGTGTCCGGGCCGGAGAGTTGGCATTTCGGGGGCCTGTAACTCACAAGAAACTGGAAATGGAACTGGAACGGAATTCGTGCGGTTCCTCCGACGGGAAGTCGTAGAACATTTCGGACTCCGTGTCGCCGGTGAGAAGAATGGACTGCAGGAACTCAGAACACGACTGGGTATGGAACTCCCAGTCCCGGCCACGTCCCTCTTTGATGAGGACGGCCCACTGATCGGGTTCCAGGCCAGGGCGGGCCAGCCAGTACAGGCAGTCGCCGTTCTCGGTCAGGGCCCAGGCGACGGTGCGGGATCCTGCCTCTGCGAGTTCGGCGGGCTTGGGCTCTCCGCCCTTCCAGAGCCCGTGCTGTGCCTCGACGCGGTCGTGGTTCTCAGTCACCAGGTCGTAGTGCTTGTTGGGACAGTCCGGCTCGAGTACCCAGATGGCGTCGTCGAAGAGACCACCGCCGTGCAGGTCAACGAGCTGCTTGTAGTCGCTCGGGAGGATTGTTCCGAGCTCCTCTTCAACACGCGCCCAGCCGTGGGCCCGGGGAGCGTCCGATGGTGGGATGGCTTCGACGAGGTGGGCGATGGCAGGGTTCACGGCCGCTCCTTCAGCTTGAGTTCCGTTGTCTCTTGGGTACGTTGAGGATAGTGATGATGTCTGATTTGAAGTCCCGGCCTTCGTAGGGCCTGAAATGGAATCCCCGGATTCCGTTGACCTCAAGGGCGAGTCCCACGGGAATCAGGTCCGTTGCATTGTTGGTGCGGTAGATCGGGGTGGCGGTGTACTCGATCGTCTCACCTCGATCGACGGCGTCCCGGATTTGGTTCTCGATGTGGACCATCACGGGAGTGTTGGCGTACGCATGCATAGTGACGAAGTTCCGGGGATCCTTGTTGGAACCGCCGATTTGCGCGCCGAGCAGGTGGGTCCGCTTGTATCCCTCACCGCTTTCCCGACCTGCCACCCCACCCGTCATCGCCGCTCTCCTGCAACTGCTTCAGCATCTTGCCGAGGTCGTGACCATGACTCTGCTCGGGCCCGAGGAGCGCCTTCAGCGCAAGCTCAGCCAGTTGCCGGGCGAGGAAGAGGGCCGGCTGCGGGACCCATGCGTCGATCAACGCGATGCGTCGGCGAGGCCACCCCTTCTGGGCTCATGTTCTCGCTTCGTCGGGGCCGTTGCCCGGCCGAAGCGACAAACTAGGGTGAGCCCATGGATCTACAGGGCGACCTCATGAAGCACCCACACGATGCGTACCAGCACCTGCGTGACACTGCGCCGGTACAGCGCATCGCAGGGCCCACCGGCGAACCGGCATGGCTTGTCACCCGGTACGACGACGTACGCTCAGCCCTTGCGGATCCACGGCTCTCCCTCGACAAGACCAACGCCGCGGAAGGCTCGTACCGCGGCTTGTCCTTGCCGCCGGCCCTTGACGCCAACCTCTTGAACACGGATCCCCCCGACCACACCCGTATTCGCAAGCTCGTCAGCCGCGCCTTCACGCCCCGCCGCGTGGACGCGCTGCGCGCCCCGATTCGGCGGACCGCGGACGGACTGCTGGACGTGCTCGGCACGGAGGGCCGAACTGACCTCATCTCCGCATACGCTGCCCCGCTGCCGATCACCGTCATCTGTGACCTCCTCGGGATCCCGGACGACCATCGCAAGGACTTCCGCGCTTGGACCAACGAGCTGATCGCACCGGACCCCAGCCGCCCGCAGGCCGCCAAGCAGGCGATCGGCGCCATGCTCGCCTTCTTCACCGAGCTCATCGCGCACAAGCGCCGGCACCCTGCCGACGACCTGCTCTCCGACCTGATCGCGGTTCGCGACGGCGACGGCGACCGGCTCAGCGAGGACGAACTGACGTCGCTCGCCTTCCTCATCCTCGGCGCGGGATACGAGAACACCGTTCAGCTCATCGGAAATGCCGTACACGCACTCCTGAGCCATCCCGAGCATCTGGCACGCCTCCGCATGGACCCGTCGAAGCTCCCCGAGGCAGTCGAGGAACTGGCGCGCTACGAAGGGCCGGCGCTTCTGGCGATCCGCCGCTTCCCCACCGAGGACGTGACTATCGGAGGAGTATCCGTCCCTGCCGGGGAAACCGTCCTGCTGTCGCTGTCTGCGGCCAACCGCGATCCCGCCCGCTTCTCCCACCCCGAGCAGCTCGACGTCGACCGCGACGCCTCCGGGCACCTGGCACTGGGCCACGGCATCCACTACTGCCTGGGCGCACCGCTGGCCCGGGCCGAGGTCGAGATCGCGCTGGCCGCACTCCTTGAGCGGTTCAGCAGCCTGACTCTGGCCGAGCCCGAACCCCGGTGGCGACCGTCCCTGCGTGCCCGTGGCCTGCTCGAGCTGCCGGTGGAGTACAAGACCGCGCGGCCGCGCGCGTAAGAAAGGCACGTTGCCGCCACTCCTGAAGTGAGTGACGGCCGTCCATTGCGGGGAGCGACACGATGCCGACCGGCCTCCGCACCTCGCGCGACACCGTCAGCAACGGCGCCTGGAGGCAGCCGCTGCGGCCGTCTCTGTGGGCGGTCGCGGGCGTGACCTCGCCGCTGAGTACCACAACGGCCCCACAGTGCCCGGTGCTTCGTTCGGCTGGGACACCAGCGGCGAACACGCCCCCCACCCGCCTTCGGGTCGATGACGCGACCACCGGCTCGTGGGCGGCCGTCGACTACGACGGCCGCACCGTGGCCGACTTCGCCGTCACGCAGGCAGGGTCGCGACAGCTGTGGGACGAGATCACCGCCGCATACAGTCGGTGGGAGGAGTTCGGCCGACCGAGCGTCGGCAGCAGGTACGGCCTGACCGCGACATCCGGTGGCACCGTGGTGTGGGTGGACTCTCCCGCGATCACCGTGGCCGCCCGCTGACCCCGGAGCCCGCCGAACGCGTTCTCGAAACTGGCGTACGACCTGCCCTCGGTGATGAGGCTCGTTGAAAGCGGCTGTGGCCTCCATTCCGCGACGATCAGGGTCGGCTCAGTTCACGGACTATCGACAACAGGCGTTCGCACCTGCGGGCGGCAAACCGACAGGAGCGGGGTCGATGTCACCAGTCCGGGAAGCCCGCGGGGATGCGCACACCGCCGGCGTTGCCGAAGGTGTGCGCATCCCCGCGTCGGCAGGTCTCAGCCCTGCTCTCCAGACAGGGGGGTAGCGGTCGGTTCGGGAGAGGACCCCGCTGGGGGACCCGTAGGAGGGTTCTCGCTTCGTGCGCGGCAGCGGTACCTCGGTCGCTCGTGGACCCAGCCCAGATGCCACGTCTCCAGGAGATCCACACCAACCTCATCGACCGCCTCCAAGAGGCCAAGGATCAGGGCTGGCTCGGCGAGGTCGCCGCGATCGAGACCACCATGACCGCCGCCGTCCAGAAGCTGGAGGCCATGCGTGACCGTGTGGCCCAGCCGTCCACCTCGGCATGCCAGATTTCCGTGGCGTCGTCGCGCGCAGCGACTCCGAGCAGCGAAACGAGGATGCGAAGCAGCAGCCCTGAGGACTACAACGAGGGGATGACTGTCTTCCTCTGTTCCAAGTGCGGCACCGCGATCACGGCGGAGCTGGCCGAGCTTGCCACCATCCCTGACGTCTCCGACGAAGAGCGCGACCGGGACAGGGAGACACGCAGGGCACCTTCCACCGTTCCGCAGGGCCACTACGCGATCGATCCCGAGCCCTGGGGACCTCCCTACGTCGCGCAGGACGATCAGGAGAACCCGAAGCGGGCTCAGTCGCGCGGAACTCTGGTCTGCCGCGAAGAAGGCTTCGTCATCTCGGCGGGCAGCCGACAGACAGTGCTGGTGCACCCCGACGACGCCGCCGGCCTTCAACCACTGCCCGAGTGGGAGAACAGCAACGGGTGCTGCGGACCGACAGGCAACGAGGGACCACCTCCGACGACCCCCAGCGGGGGGGGGGGGGGGGGGGGGGGGGGGGGGGGGGGGGGAGGGGGGGTGGGGGGGGTGGGGGGGGCCCCAGCAGGGGGGGTGTTTC
>NZ_JBVIAH010000009.1:0-27598 GCF_055574035.1 Streptomyces sp. NPDC030021 | reverse complement strand
AGAGAAAAAAAAAAAAAAAAAACCCCCCCCCCCCCCCCCCCCCCCCCCCCCCCCCCCCCCCCCCCCCCCCCCCCCCCCCCCGCTGCCGTGTGTCCGGGGCCGGCTCCCGGACTCCCCCGAAGGGGTGACTTTCGCCCTCGCGTACGCGTAGGCGACGTGTGCGGTGCGCCCCAACTCACCCCGAAATCATGCTGATTAACAGTAAATCGGATCTTTCTGAATGTTTCGGGCCCGGTCCGATCGTCGGGCCGCCTCGGTGTGTGGATTGGGGTGTGTCGTGGTGCGTTCGGTGCGTGAGGTGTTCGACGAGGGTCAGGCGGCGGGCCGGCTGCGGGTGCCGGTCGCGGCGTGGCGGTGGGCGACCGGCTCGGGCCTGATCCCGGCTGCGGACGCCGGGCCGGGCCGGCGGTCGCGTGCGGTGGTGGAGGCCGCCGACCCGGGGGCGGTGCGTGCTGCACCGCGGGCCCGGCGCCGGCAGGGCGGTCGGCTCTCGATCGCGTTCCGGCGTCTGGCCGGTGTCCCTTCGTCCCTTCGTCCGGTATCCAGGACGATGGCAGGGTTCACGGCGCCGGCGACCCCTTCGGCTCCTGGTCGCGTGGCGGATTCTGACAGGTCACGTCCTTCGCGGGGAGCCGGCCCGTGGTGAGGTAGGTGTTGACGGGGTCGTTGGCGCAGGAGGTGGGGTCGGTGAGGTACACGCCGTGGCCCTGCCCGCCCTTCGCCAGCACCATCCGCGAGCCCTTCAGGGCGCGGTGCAGGCCCTGACCGCTGCTGAGCGGGGTCATCGGATCCCACTCGTTCTGCACGGTCAGCACCTTTGCCTGGTGCGTCATGGGCGTCGCGGCCTCCAGCGGCCGCTGCCAGAAGGCGCAGGGCTTGATGTTCGACGCGAAGTCCCCGTACAGCGGGTACTTCACCTTGTCCTGGACCGCGTCCCGCGCGTACTGCTCGGGGTCGCGCGGCCAGTTCTCCGTGTCCCCGCACACCACGGACCAGTAGACGGCGGTGCCGTTGTCACTGGGGGCGTCCGCCGGGGCGGGCCCGTTGCCCGGCGCTGGGGCGGCCGCCGTGTCGGCATCCGGCCTGGCGGCCCCCCGGCCGCCGGCGAGGAGCCTCTTCACGTCCGCCACCCCGGCGTCCGCCGGCAGGGGTGTCCGATCGGCTGCGGCTTTGATGGACCTCGTGATGATCGAGGCCTCGACCGGGGAGTAGAACACACCCGGGTCCCGGAGGTCGTCACCCGTGATCTTCTGCCCGAAGTAGTCGATCGCTTCCCGGTCGGCGCGCGCCACCAGTGCCCAGAACGTGTCGGACACCGCCTCGGGGGTCGCGCCGAGGCCGTATTCGGCCGAGCGCTCCGCCGCCCAGCGGGTCCACCGCTCGAAGGCCGGCCCGGAGCTGGTCGCCCACACCTGGTACATGCCGCGCCAGATGCTGTGCGGGTCCACTCCGCTGTCCAGCACGAAGCGGTCCGTCCGCTGCGGGAACATCTGGGAGTACACCGCGCCGAGGTAGGTCCCGTACGAGTAGCCCAGGTACGAGATCTTGCGCTCGCCCAGGGCGGCGCGGATCACGTCCATGTCGCGGGCCGTGTTGCGGGTGGTGATGTACGGGAGCACGTCACCGGCCTTCTCGCGGCACTTGTCCGCGACGTTGCGCGCCCACGCCACGTCCGAGGCGAAGCGCTCGGGCCGGTACGCCCCGCCGATGCCCGTCTCGGTCTGGTTCAGCCCGCAGGTGATCGGGCTGCTGGCCCCGACGCCGCGCGGGTCGAAGCCGATGAGGTCGTACCGGTCCCGTACGTCCTTGGGCATCTCCGTGCTCATCCGCATCGGCCGGTAGAGTCCGGTGGTGCCGGGTCCGCCCGGGTTGAGGAGCAGGACGCCGTGCCGCTTGGCCGGGTTCTCGCTCTTCACTCGGGATATCGCGAGGTCGATCGTGGGGCCTTGGGGGCGCTTGTAGTCGAGCGGGACCTTGAGGGTCGCGCACTCGTAGGTCGCCGGTTTGTCTGCGCTGCAGCGCTGCCAGACGGGCTTCTGGCTCATGTACTCGGGGGTGGACTGGGCGGCGGATGCCTGAGTAACGGCCAGCTGGGACAGGGTGGTTGCGATGAGTCCGGCGGTCGCCAACAGCGGTGCGAGGCGCTTCATACGTGCGGTGTCCCCTTCTTTCGGAGATTGCTTGCCTGCCCACCGTGTTGCATCGGCGGGTGGGGCGAATCCCCCGTAAGGGCCACTCCTTGTACAACTCACGTATCACGCGATATCCGGCCAGTTGGCCGACACGCGGCAGTGGGCCTGACGGCGCGTCGGCCGGACCGCGCCAGTCCAGACAGAGGACCGGCTTGCCCGGCTGGTCCACCGATGCGGACGCCGACACCCTTTCCGCCCTGTCCGCAGGCACGTCCGGACTGACCGTCAAGCACCTGGCCGCGCCCGGGACGCCGCCCCTGGCCGTCCGCGGCGAGGCCCGCGTGATCGACCGGTTCCGGTCGGGCTCGGGAGGCCTACGCCTCACGCTGGCCTGGCCGGTCGGCCTGCGCGGCACCGACGCCGTCCAGGCCGTTTCCTTTGGATCACCTCGCTGATCAGATGAAGATGGCGGCGAGGTGGAGTCCGGCGAGGTAGATGGTGGCGGTCTTGTCGTATCGAGTGGCCACGCCGCGCCACTGCTTGAGCTTGTTGGTGCAGCGTTCGACGGTGTTCCGTCGCTTGTATGCCTCGCGGTCGAGGGCCGGTGGCCTGCCACCGCGGCTGCCGAGACGCTTGCGGTTGGCGGCCTGGTCGGCGGGCTGCGGGCTCACCGCCCGGATTCCGCGCCGACGCAGGTGAGAACGGATCGCGCGGGACGAGTACGCCTTGTCGGCCAGGACCACGTCCGGGGCCACCCTCGGTCTGCCGACCGGCCGCGGAACCCGTAAGCGGGCCATGACCTGCGGGAACGCGGGTGCGTCACCGGCCTGGCCAGGTGGGATGACGAAGGCCAGCGGTCGGCAACGGCTGTCGGCGGCCAGGTGGATCCTTGTGGCCAGTCCGCCGCGGGACCGTCCGAGGGCATGGTCGTTGGGCTCGCCGGCCGGGGCCCCTTTTGGCGGGCCCCGGCGGCGTGCTGGTGGGCGCGGACGATGGTGGAGTCGACCGCGACGACCCAGTCGAGGTCGCCTTCGATGTCGGCCTGGGCGAGCAGCGCGGTGAAGACCTTCTCCCAGGTCCCGTCGGCGGCCCACTTCCGCAGCCGGTTGTGGGCACCTTTCCACGACCCGAAGTGCTCGGGCACGTCCATCCACGGTGTCCCGGTCCGGTACTTGAACGCGATCGCGTCGATCACCTGCCGGTGATCCCGTCACCGCCCACCCCCGTTTGGGCGTCCGATCCGGCAGCAACGGCTCGATCCGTGCCCACTGGGCATCAGTCAACGACACACATCAACCAACGATCCGATGATCCGAAGGAGACGGCCCGGGCCCTCTCCGGCGTGGCTGCTCTGCCGCGCTACTCGAAGGAGAGGGTGCCCTGGCCGGGCTGGCTGAGGTAGTTCTGCCAGCCGCTGGAGAGGGGTTGGTTGGCGCCGAAGCTGGTGCCGGAGCCGAGGTGGGTGGCGATGGTTCCGTCGGTGCCCTGGATGACAAGGTCGGCCTTGCCGTCGCCGTTGATGTCGGGGAAGGTCAGGCGGCCCTGGCCGGGCTGGCTGAGGTAGTTCTGCCAGCCGGAGGACAGCGGGACGTTCGCACCGAAGCTGGTGCCGGAGCCGTTGTTGAAATGGACGCCGATGGTGCCGTCGGTGCCCTGGACCAGGAGGTCCTTGTTGCCGTCGCCATTGATGTCGGCGTAGTACAGGCGGCCCTGACCGGCGCCGCCCAGGAAGTTCTGCCAGCCCGCGCTGACCGTGGTGCTGGCACCGAAGCTCGTTCCCGAACCCGGACGGAGCCCGATCGTCCCGTCGGTGCTCAACACCATCAGATCGGCCTTGCCGTCACCCGTGACGTCCGCACGGTTGTTGGTGTCCTGGATGTTGTCGTAGCGGCGGGGGCTGAAGGTGCCGTGGCCGCTGTAGTAGGGGTAGGGGATGCTGTGGTGGACGGCGCCGCTGCTGCCGGACTCCTCCAGCGCGTCGTACGTGGAGTGATCGGAGCTGGTCCATCCGTTGAAGATGACCACGTGGCCGCTGGCGCCCGAGTCGGGGTTGAGGAGGACGTCACCCGGCTTGAGGGACTCCTTGGCTATGGAGGAGGTGTAGTTCAGCAGGGTGCCGGTGGTCTCGCCCCAGTTGTTCCCGCTGGAGGAGTTCAGGTGCCAGGCCATGGAGACGAAGCCGGAGCAGTCGGTGCGGTACTTGCCGTTGGCGTCGGTGCGGTAGCTGGTCATGCTGTACGGCACGCCCGCGTCGACCCATGACTGGGCCCGGGCAATGACCTCCGCCCTGCTGATGCTGCCCCCTGCCGAGGAATCTGCGGTCACAGTGGCGAAGACGCCGACCGGCCGGCCTGCGGCCAGCTGCGCCGCCGAGGCGGTGGTCGGATTGGGCACGGTCGGGGTGAAGTGGGTCAGGAAGCCCGGGTTCGCCGCACTGGACGTGGCGGCCGACGGCGCCGGGGTGTCGGCGACGGCCTGACCCAGCGTCGTGGCGGTGACGGCGCCGACGACTGCGATGGACAGGGCGAGACGAATGGTCATGTTCATGACATTCTCCTGATGAGGTGGACGCGCAGGGGTTCTCCGGGTCCGGAGAACCAGGGGCTGAACGGTGAAGAGGGCGAACGGGAACACTGCCGCACGGGCGGCGCGGCGATCTGGCGGTGCGGTGGGCGCGGAGCGGTGCCGTGCGGAGGGTGCGGCGCGGGGCGGCGCGTCGGGCCGGGGTTCGGCTCGGGACTCCGACTCCCGCTCTCAGAGGTTCAGTCGGGGGTACGTCCCGTTCGGCGGCGTACCGGAGGCCGGTGGTGGACCTTGCACCCCAGGGGCGGCATGACGGCCGGGGCCGAGGGCCGGCGCCGGGGGGTCAGCTTCGCTACGAGGCGGTGCGGTGCGGTGCGGGGCCGTGCAATACGGTGCCATGTGGTGCGATGTGGTGCGGTTCAGGGCGGGGATGTTCCAGCGCGTTGTCCGCGCCGCGAAGGTGAGTGGCAGTCAGCCACCCTCGCCACCGGCCCCCGACAGGTGGGATGCCGATGCCGGTCGGCGTGCGTGTGGGCAGTACGCCCGTGAACCCCCCTGGTGGGCCTCGGCTCGCAGCCCCGGCCGGTCTTCCTGAGCCGACGGGCAGGTTCAGCGAGTGGGCGACGGCGGTGGTCGAGCGAGCGGACCTGGTCATGACGATCCCCCCGGATGGCCGTGCCGTGACGGGTGATGGGTTACTGATGACGGGTTACGGCTGATGGGCTGAGCGGAGCGTCCGGCGCCGAGTGCCAGGTACTGACTAGCCCTAGCCCTAGCCGTTGGCCCTGGCCTGAACAGTGGCGACGTAGCGCACGGTGAACAGCATGGGGACGACGAACCCGGCGGCCTGGACGAGTGTCGCCGTCGTGGAGTGGCCCTGGCCGGCGTGGGCGAGGGCCGCGAGGGCGCCCGCCGTGACGGCGAAGGCGGCCGTCCACACGGTGGTGATGACCACGTTGACCCGGACGAAGGGCTTGAGGCTCCAGACCTCGGGTGGGGTGGTGCGCTTGGCGATGCCCAGCGTGAACGGCTTGCCCGCGAGCAGCGAGGCCCCGGCGATGAGGGCCAGGGTGGCCGAGGAGAGCGCCGCCGAGTAGGCGTGTACGGCCGAATGGGGGTCTGTGAAGGAGACGGCCGCCAGGACCGCGAAGAAGACGGCCGAGCCGGCTTCCATGATCAGCGCGTCGAAGCCGACTCCCGTACGCCGCTGTTGGGCGATCACCGCCACCGCCACCAGCAGACCAGCGAGCGCCCCCCACTGCCACTGGGCGGACGGGACCACCGCGAAGACGATCCATGGAAGGAAGGTGCGTAAGTACGACATCGAAGACCCCCGAGTTGCTGACGTTCCTGTTCTGACATGTAGAAACTAGAATCTCCACACTCGACATGTCAACAGTGGAAGGTAAAGTGATGACATGAGCCTTCGACACGCCCTCCTCGGACTCCTGTCAGAGCGCCCCGCCAGCGGCTACGACCTGCTGAAGCGCTTCGAGACCTCTTTGGCCAACGTCTGGCCCGCCACGCAGAGCCAGATGTACACGGAGCTGTCCAAGCTCGCCGACAACGGGCTGATCAGCGTCTCGGCCCAGGGCCCGCGCGGCCGCAAGGAGTACACCCTCACCGACGAGGGTCTGGCGGAGCTGCGCCACTGGCTGACGGAGATCAAGCCCCAACGCAACACCCGGAGCGACATCTTGCTGCGGGTGTTCTTCCTCAACGTGATCACGCCGGACCAGGCGCGGAGCTACCTCACCGAACTCATGGAGCTGTCGGAGCAGGAGCACGAGGCCTTGCGCCGACTGGCCGACTCCATCGACTGGGGCGACGACCCGCTCTCGGTGAACGGCAAGATCGCCCTGGAGTACGGCCTCCGCTTCAACGCGATGCGCCGCGAGTGGGCCGCGTGGGCGTCCGACCAGATCCGCTAACGGCTGTCCCGTAGTCCCCGGCGGGCGCACGACGTCAGCTACGGCACCTCGCCGCGTTGTCGGAACGCCCGAATACGCCCAGTATGAGGACGCCCCTCCGCCTTGCGATGCACCGCATCTGACGCCGTGCGCTGATCCACCGGGGATTACGGGACAGCCCTTAGGCCGTCTCTTCCGGATCTTGCCGCTTAAGCCCGCGGTGCCAGGCGCCGCGGGTCAGGCAAGATCCGGAAGAGACGGCCTAGGCCTCCGGGCGGGCCGGTACGCCACGGCGTCGCCCATTCCGGGCCGGGCGAGGGCTGCGTGTGCAAGCGCCACGACTGCGGCGGCGTGGTCCCCGTCTCCTGGTGCCAGGAGCACGGCGACGCCGTGGGGCCGGTGTTGGAGTGGCATCCCGGCGGCGGGATCCGTTGCCCGCCTGGGCCGGATGGCCGACGGCAGCCCTGTCCGCGGATCTAATCGGTGAGGTGGGAGAGGGCGTCCTCGGCCCGGAGCTGGGTGAGGCGTTCGGCGGTTTCGTCAGGTCCGCAGACCTCGATGATGCGGGCGACGGCGCTGATGGCGTAGGTGGCGATCCACTGGGCGTCGTCGAGGTGGTGGCGGGGGGCTGCTCCCTCGTCGGCCAGGGCCATGACCGCGTCTGCTACGGGGCCGTGCATGGTGACGTGCTGGAGCCAGGCGCGTCCGGCGGGTCCGAGGACGGCCGGGCGGTGGAGGGAGATGTCGGGGTGGGCGACGACGGCGTCGTGGAGCAGCCCGGCGAGCTGCCGGCGCGCATACGCCGTCGTGGTCGGGCAGGCGGCGGTGTCGGCGGTGGCGGAGACGATGGCCTCCGGGTCGTGGGTGAGGTGGGCCGGCATCAGCCTCGCGGAGTGCACCGCCGTCGGCGAGCAGTCCGGGCACCGGCCCCTCCATCACTTCGACTCCGCGGGCTCCGAGACAGCTCCGTCGCCGCTGGGAGCCGGATGTCAACGAGCAACGCCCCCACCACCGGGCAGGGGCGTTGCTTGAGATGGTCTGTTTCAGGATGCCTTTTGATCGGAGGGCTTCTCGATCTCGGTGGTCACCCGTGCCCCTCGGAAGAGCACCGGGAGCCACAGGAGACAGGCCAGCAGGGGGACCGCGGCGTAGGTGGCCATGCCCACACCGGATCCCAACCCGTCCATGAGCGCGCCGAGGACGAGATAGCCGATGCCGATGAGCGCCGACTCCACGAATGCGATCATCGACAGCAGGCTCGCCCGGTGGCGCGACGGCACTGCCTCGTTGAACACGTTGTCCACGATCACGGCGGTGATCTCGGGAATTCCGACCAGGACCAGGAACGCGGCGATGGTGACCCAGACAAGGCCGAGGCCGCTCAGGCCGAGCGCCACGGCGAGCGTCAGGAGAGACACCGGGACGATGACCCGATACCCGATGCGCCGGTCCGCGCGGTCCGACAGCAAGGGAGTGAGTCCGCCGACGAAGAATCCCGCCGATATGACCACGCTGACCAATGCGGTGCCCGCTCCCTGATCGGAGAGGGTCTTCTGCGTAAAAATGATGTACGGCGTCAAAGTCGCATGCATCAATCCGGATACCACGACAAGCGTCACGAGCGCCGGCGTGGCGACCCGAAGCATCGCCCGCCATGCTGTGGCGTCGCCGTGCGCCTTCTCGGCTCCGTCCTGCTCGTCCACCGCGTCCGCGCCGCGGATCTCGGGCACCCGTGACATCAGCACCACCACGGCCAGGACGAGGCACGACGCCGAACCGACGTAGACGATTCCCCAGGAAAACTGCTGCAGTTGGCCGCCGAGGACGATGGCGACTCCCGAGGTGACCGTCCCGAGCATGGTGAACCGGGACTTGATCTTGACGTAGCTGGCCGTTGCACCACGACGCACGAGCAGGTCGTACAGCAGGGCGGTGTCCGAACCGGATACACATGCCATGCCCACGCCCTGGCCGATGAACAGCGTCAGGAACAACCAGTAGTTGGAGGACGTCACCTGACCGAGCAGGCATCCGGCTATCAGCACCTGGCCGATCACGATGCTGGCACGCCTGCCGATTCGGTCGGCGATGACTCCCGTCGGCAACTCCGCAAGTCCGCTGACCAGGTAGAGCAGTGTCTGAAGGAGGGCCACTTGCCCGGCGGAGAAGCCTCGCTGCTGAAGGAAGAGGACGAATACGCCACGCTGGAACAGCGAGTTGGCGAGCACGGCGTACACGTAGAACGGGCGCGTGACGCTTCGTGCTGCATCGTCGACTGCAGCCGAACCGCCAAGGGCCTCCGTGGTGTCGGTCATGCTGCGGGCTCCCCCTGGTGACTCCGGTGATCATTGGTGTTGGGCCTCCGCCGTCGACCGGAACCTCCTGCCCGTACTTCGCGCAGGACATCGGGCCGACCCTCCGGGAACCGTTGCCGGCGCTGCTGCCATCCTCGGTGGAGATGCCAAGTGCTGGAACCGGTAGCGTGCATCTCCTGGAAACGGTGGCGCACATCTCGGAGCCGGCGTGGGCGTGAGGTCAGGGAAATCCCGGATCCCGTCACTTGGTTCCCGGGAGGACGGTCAAGGGAGGCCGCGCACATCCGCGGAAGCCCCACCGCAGGCCAGGCCCCATCAAGGTGCGGGAATCGGGTGCTGGGGTCGAGGGTGAACCTGAGGGACGGTGCCCCTGCACCACGTGGTGGCCTGCGGCGATGGCCTGGAGTACCGGACCGGCCGTGTGGCCGCCGTCATGATCTTCTGCTTGGCGTTGAGCTGACGGTCTGGCTTGCCGCCGCCGCTTTCCGACTCGGGTCGAAGCGTTCGAACCGGCTCGACGGACCGGTCCTAGGCGGGCGGGTGGCAGGTGGTGCGATCCTGCCGCACGGCTGCGAGCAGCGCTGCGATGACGGCCGTGGTCGTCGGGTTCGCGGCTTCGGTGTGACGGGTCGCGGCGAACAGGAGGCGCTGGATCGGGTGGTCCTCGATGGGTGCCGTGCGGATTCCTGGTGAGGTCGGGTCGATGGCCGTTCGGGGGACGAGCGCGGTGGCGAGGCCGGCCCGTGCGAGGGTGAGCTGGGCGGCGATGTCGGCGGTGATGTAGCGCGTCGTGGGTGTGAAGCCGGCTTGGCGGCAGGCCTGCAGGATGGCCTGTCCGCAGTCCGTGGTCACCGGCGGCAGGGCGAGGCTGTGCGTGGCCAGTTCCCGCAGGGCGACGGGCCGTCCGTCGGCGTGGTCGGCTGCGGTGACGACGAGCAGTGGATCGTCGAGCAGCGGTGAGACCTCGATGCCCCGGGGTGTCGCGTCGGGTCGGTGATGGTAGCGCTGCCCCAGTACGACATCGACGCTGCCGAGTGTGAGTTCCCGCAGTTGCGCCTGGTCGGTGACGAGGCAGGTCACGGTGAGCTGCGGGTGGTGTGAGCCCAGTGCGGTGAGTGCGGGGGCCACGATCCTGGCGACGGTGGAGGGCAATGCGGCGAGCGTGGCGGTGGCACCGACCGTGCCCTTGGCCGCTGCGATGGCGCATTCGGCTTCCTCCACGGCGGCGAAGATCCGGTCGGCGTGTTCGAGGAGCACCCGGCCCGCCTCCGTCAGTGCCACGGTTCGCCCGTCGGGGCGCAGCAGGTCGACTCCCACGTCGTGCCGCAGCGCGGAGAGCTGCTGGGACACGGCACCGGCGGACAGCGCCAGTGACTGGGCGGCCGCGGCGATCGAGCCGCGGGCGGCGACGGTCTTGAGCATGTGCAGACGGCGTATATCCAGCATGATTCGATAGATTACCTAAACGGTTCCATCAGAAATCATCCCCTTGACCTACTGAGTTGGTGTGGGTGATCTTCAGCGCATGGAAATCTTCGACTGCATCTCCGCGGTTGCCCGGCCCATCCACGATTTCGGTGACGAGTTCATGTCCGACGAGGCGACGGCCGCCGTCGGTCTGAGTGCCGGGTTCGCCCCGGGGCGCGGCTTCTACTGCCGCGGACGGTTCGGGGTGCTCGGCGAGGCGCCGGTCTCGGTGATCCAAGCGGTACAGGGCTTCCTCGGCCCCCACCTCGTTACCGCGGGCTGGCTGGCGGGACGGCCCGTGATGTCGGCCGAGGAGGCCGCCGCCTGTTATGCGCAGGCCGTCCGGACCTGGGGACGTGCCCACATCCCCGGCGACGTCGACGTGGAGCACTTCAATCACCTGGCACAGCAGCTGATCGACCACGCCGACGCCGACGCCCTTCCCCTGTTCGCCGGCTGGCGCGCACAGCCCTGCCCCGGCGACGACCCGGTGGGCGCGGCCATGCAGCGCGTACACGTACTACGGGAACACCGTGGCGCCTGCCATCTGGCCGCGGTGCGCCTGTGCGGGCTGAGCGGCCAAGAGGCCATGGTCATCAACCTCGGTGTCGAACAGGCAACCCACTACGGCTGGCATGAGCCACACCCCGTTGCCGCGGCACAGGTCCCCCGACTGCAACGTGCCGAGCAACTCACCGACAAGATGCAGGCGCCGCTCTACGCCGCACTGACCGACCGGCAACGTACGGAGTTCGCCCAGCTCGTCAACGCGTTGACCGCCCACTGATTACGCGACCGCTTCACCGAGGCGGCTTGAGTGCCTTTCAAGCCATCGGGTCGGCGCGGCCGCGCTCGGCGATCCGGCGCTCTTCCTGGACCGGCATGGCGACGGACGCGGGCTACCAACGCCACGATTGCACCGCGTCCCCGACCGTCTGACCTGTGAACAGTCGCCGGGGGCGGGCACCTCGTCCCGGCCGTGGGCGAGGATCGGCAGCAGCGCCTCGGCGGCGTCGCACACGCTGCACGCTGCACGCCGTGGTGCTGGGGCGTGCGAGCGCGTCGAGCGCGGCCGGTGCCCAGCGGGTGTGCACGGTCGCTGGCGTGCTGGCAGCACTCGGCGTGGATGGTGGCGGGCCGCCCGTGGGTGCGGCTGTCGAGCAGCCACGCCCACCGGGGAGATGCTGGCTCCTGGCCTGCGCAGCCAGGATCGCTCCATGTCGACCGACGTCAGCGGAATGATCGAATGCCGGCCGGGGGGCCGCCTGTGGGGCCCCGACGACGAGGACTCCGTATGGGAGGTCGGCATTGATCTCTTCCTCCTCAACAGGGGCAACGCCTACGACGGCCTGGCCTGCCTCTTCGGGATCCGCAACTCCTTCGGCTTCCGTCCCCCGGCGGAAGATCCGGGCTTCCCGGACGACGCCTCGGACGGGCTGCGAGGTGAGTTCGCCAGCTGCGGCGGCCCTTATGATGTGCACGGAACCACCTGGCTGACCTGGGCCGGCAGTAGCGGCTGCGGGCGCGAGCGCGGTGGCTGAGCCGGTCGTGTTCCAGGTGCTCGCGCACGGAGCAGTGATCACGACACAGTGACCGGTGTCCCAGCGGGTGATTCCGCCGGGGCACCGGTGCGTCCGGACCCGCCAATCGCGCAACCCCCGGGCCCCGGTGCATGGTGCCGAAGCCGCTGAAGGCTCGCCGATCGGATTTGCGTCCTCCGGCGACCCGTAGGACGCTCAGCAGCCGGACAGCCCGTAGCCGCGGCCGTGCGACGAGCACGCCGCAAGGGTTGTGGCCTTGTATCGCAGGGCCGCGTCAAACCCGGGGCGTCACGGGGGAGGCATGGCTGGGGCCGGCACGGGCCTTCAGCACCATAGCCCTTGTGGTGACCCGTTGGAGGAACACGTGGAAAAGGCTGAACCCCAGGGGCGATCGCACTCTGATGCGGGGGGTCCGGGTGAAGGCATGGACGGTCTGCGCGAGCGCGGGTTCGTCCGCTACGGCGCTGAGCAACTCGGTATCCACCCGGACGGCTCCGCTGCGAGGGACCTGGCCAGCATCCGGGAGGCCTTCGAGGCTCTGCCGCCTGACCCGTACGCTCCGGGGACGAATCGGTTCCGCCGGTACTCCCACGCCGTGTACCTGCCGTGGAAGGGCGAACTGTCCTGGATTCCCGGAGCCCCCGACCCCGTACACGGTACGGTCACCGACTTCTCCCAGGGCGAGGAGGACCCTGAGCACCCGCGGACGCGGCGCGTGCTCCCCGACATCCCAGAGGCGCTGCGCGGCAACGCTCTGCTGTTGCGACTCCTGCGCTGGGACATCGAACAGGTCCTGTCCCTGAAGAATCTGGGGAGACGGCCGCTGTGGGCCGGTGTCCACCTGATCAGGCTCGGCGTCGACCGTCCCGGCCAGGAGGCCGTTTCCTCCCCGAACTGCTTGCACCAGGACGGAGGTTCCGCCAGCACGTTCACTTTCGCCCACCTGATCAGCCGTACCAACGTCACCGGCGGGCAGAACGTCATCGCCACACCGGGCAGCGCAGGCCTGCAGCCCGAGGACCCGTGGGCAGACATCCACGCCGACTTCACCCTCACGGACCCACTGGACGGCTACGCCGTCCACGACCACAGAGTCAGCCACTACGTCGGCCCGGTCCGCGCGGGCTCCGAGCCAGGGCCGGGCGAACGGTCCATCCTCATCGTCGGCCTCGCCCCGTACGTCCCCCAGCTGTGACACCGGCACCACCACCTCCCAGCCCGCCGAACACGCTAGCGCGCGCTCGCCCGACGACGACCTATCGGAGGCACGCTCGGACTGCCGTGATCTCCCGCTTGGAATATCAACTGGGCTTGCTGGTAGGGAACATGCACAATGGCGTCGCACCTCAAGATCACTGCACCGGAGACTCGGGGGGACCCATGATGAAGAGAAGTGACGTCGGCAGGCTCAGTGCCACGGCTGCAGCCCTGGGAATGGCGTGCATCGGCATACTCGCCACGGCGGGGCCTGCTGCGGCCGCCGGCAATGGGCAGACCGTCGCGGTCAGCACGCGGTACTCGGACAGGATTTTCATCTGCGGCCACAACCAGTCGGACACCTTGGTGTGTACGGACTGGATAGCGACGCCCCAAACATGGGCCTTCGTATCCGGTTGGTGGTGGAAGGGCCAGATCACCATCACGGGTGAGCAGCTCGACGCCGGCCAGCCCGTTAGAAGGCGGGCAAAGTGCGACGTGCCCGTGTCGTACCCGTCCAGTCTGTTCTGGTGCGAGACCAAGGACCAGCTCTGACCGTCCGCCAGACCGGACGACAGCCGGCTTGACGGTCAAGGGCAGCGCTCAAGCGGGGATCGGGGTCGGGCACCCCGCCCCCGCTCCCGCACCCGAGCGTGCCCTCGTGCGGACACGCACCGGCCGCTTCCCTTGTGCCCACCGACCCGCTCGGCCGGAGTCCGGCGCACTCGATGCCGCCCTGTCCCGGCGTCGGGGCGTACCCCTTGCCGGCAACAGGGCCCGCCCGGAGTTCACCTGGCAACGCCGATGCCGCCGACAGCGGGGACCGAAGCGGCAGTTGTCACCTGAGGAGTTGCGCGAGCGTGGCGGCCACAGTGGCGGCCAGGGCCACGGCGCCGGCGAACGTGGTGGCCGCCTTCATCACCGCCGAAGGGTACGTCGCCCCCGTCAAGCGGGCGATCTTGGCGGCCGCGGCCGCAGCCAAAAGCGCGATGACCATCACCAGACCAGTGCCGAGCAGGACAACAGCGATCCCTGGCATGGAAGCTCCTTGGAGTCGGGAACGACGACGCCACCGACGCTCGCGGAAGGGCTGTTCGACGGGGTGTGGGTGAACGAAGATGAACACCACCGAACGTCGGGCACCGGGGCTGGGGGACAGGTGGAAGAGCTGACGCCGGGGCCGTCAGGGCTAATCGGACTGCGCGCCCGGCTGGAGAACGGGCTGGCCCGCAGCGGGCTGACGAAGACACAACTGGCGCGCCAAGCCGGGCTGGGACGGACCACTGTCCAGGAGGCCTTCCGCCCCGCAGGGCCCGTCCCCTCGCCCCGTACGCTTGCGGCTCTGGCCCGCGTACTACGACTCCCGGCCGAAGAGCTGATCGGCCTCGGCCGGACCCCGGAGAGCACCTCGGTCGGCGCGCCAACGCCGAGCCAAGGGGTGGGCAAGCCCATCAGCGCATGGGATCCACACGACCTGGAGATCCACCCCGCAGGACCGCTGCCCGGACAGGGCCGGTCCGCCACCTCAGCACAACGCCCGCTTCCCGGCTACGTCCGCCGGCCACACGACCGAGTCATGGCCCAGGTGGTGCGGGAGGCAGCTCAGGGGCACAGCCGTCTGCTCGTGCTGGTCGGTTCGTCATCGACCGGCAAAACCAGGGCCTGCTGGGAGTCCGTGCAACCGCTGGCCAAGAATGGCTGGCGCCTTTGGCACCCGTTCGCCCCGACACGCGCGCAGGCGGCGCTCGATGGCATCGAAACGGTTGAGCCACGCACGGTCGTGTGGCTCAACGAGGCCCAGCACTACCTCGACGCCCCTGGAGCCGGCCAGGAACTCGCAGCGGCCCTGCACACACTGCTCACCGACTCTGAACGCGGTCCCGTCCTCATCCTGGGAACCTTGTGGCCCGAGTTCGCCGAGAGCTACGCCCTGCCACCGACGCCCGGCGGGCCCGACCCCTACAGCAGAGTCAGGGAACTCCTCGCCGGGCGGCTGGTCGGCGTGCCCGAATCCTTCGACGGGGCGGCGTTACGCAGTGCTTCCGTTCTCGCTGCGAGGGGAGACCGACTGCTGGCCGCTGCCCTCACCAGAACGAGCGGCGACGGGTGCGTGACCCAGGACCTCGCCGGGGCCCCGGAACTGCTGCGAAGATATGAGAACAGCACACCGGCTGCCAAAGCACTGCTCAAAGCGGCGATGGACGCACGGAGGTTCGGCGCCGGTCTCCACCTGCCCCAGGAGTTTCTCACCGACGCCGCTGTCGACTACCTCAGCGACTACGAGTTCAGCCAACTCACCGACGACTGGGCCGAGGCGGCTTTCGCCGATCTCGTGCTGCCCGTCCACGGAAAACAGACACCCCTGCACCGCTCTCGCATCCGCCCAGCGCGTCGCCGGCCGGGTGCCCCGGTGCAAGAACCCTCGGCATCGCCCACACGGGGACCGTTCTTCCGGCTTGCCGACTACCTGGAGCAGTACGGTCGTAGGGACCGCCGGACTCTATGCCCGCCCGCATCATTCTGGGACGCCGCCTACAGCCACCTCACGAGCCCCGACGAGCTCAGCAGCCTTGCGCACGCGGCCCATGCCCGCCACCGGCTTCAGTGGGCCCACTACCTTCGCCAACGTGCCGCGGCACTCGGCGATGTGACAGACGGGTTGATGCACAAGACGCCCGGTACCCGAGGCGCGGCCCGATCTCCGGCTCCCCCGAGCGACACAGAGGACGTCCGCAGGCTGATCCGACGGGCCGAGGCACACGAAGAAGCGGGGGAGCGCGACGCAGCCGAAGCGCTCTACCGACAAGCCGTCGACGCAGGAAGCACACGGGCACTGCTGCGACTGGCGTGGTCGAAGGAACGGGCAGAGGACACTTCTGCACTCGACGGCCTGGCCTCCAAGGCCGCCACGTCCGGCGACCCTCGAGCACTGGCCGCCATGGCCCTGATCCAGCAGAACGCCGGAAACCACGACGGCGCGCACGCTCTGGCCCAGCAGGCAGCAGCCCTCGGCGACACCCACACCCTGGTCCGCCTGGCCCTGATGCAAGACGACATGGGCCACCGTGAGCAGGCGGAGGCGCTGTATCGCCAGGCGGCGGATGCCGGAAACATGCGTGCGCTGATCGACCTGACGCTCCTGCGCGAGCGGGCCGGAGACCGTGACGGTGCAGATGCCCTGGCCCGCCGGGCCGCGAAGAAGGGAGACAGCCGGGTGCTCGTTGACCTTGCCGTGGTGCGAGAGCGTACCGGGGACCACGAGGCTGCTGAGCAGCTCTACCGTCAGGCGACGGAAGGCGGCGACACCCACCCCAAGAGCAACGCAGGAGGAGTCGCGCGGGCCCTGACTCGCCTGGCTCTGATGAGGGAGCGCGCGGGAGATCGCGACGGCGCCCGACGTCTCTACCATCGGGCGGCCGACGCCGGCAGTAACCATGCGCTGGTTCAGATGGCCCTGATGAGCGAGGACGACGGAGACCTCGACAAGGCCGAACGCGTGTACCGGAAGGCCGCCGCCCGGGGCAGCAACCGGGCCTTGGTCCGCCTTGCGCTGATGAAGGAACGCGGAGGGGACGCGAGCGGCGCCGAGGAGGTAGCCATCCGCGCGGCCGAGTCCGGCACCACCCATGTACTGGCCCGGCTGGCACTCCTGCGGCAGGAACGTGGAGACCATGATGGTGCCGAGCAGCTCTACCGGCGGGCCGCTGACGCCGGAGACAGCCGAGCCCTGGTAGATCTGGCGAGACTGCTGGAACGGGCAAGCCGCGGGAAGGAAGCCGAAACCCTCTACCGGAAGGCTGCCGACACCGGTGACCTTCCCTTCCACGTCCTGGCGGGCAGATGGCCGCACGGACTGGACCCAGACGGAACACCCGCCCGGGTCTAGTATTCCGGGCAGTCCCGGACCCCGAAATCTCCTGTCGTACGGCCGCCATGCCGTTCCCGGCGACGCCCTGCCCGCCGGCACGTCCGGACTGACCGTCAAGCACCCGGCCACGCCCGGGACCCAGTCCCTGGCCTGCTCTTCCAGGACGTGGTCGCCGTCACGGAAGAGCCGTCGGAATCAACCGGGCACTCAGTCGCAGATCCGGGTGGACGTGACCGCCCGGCCCTCTCCTCAGAACGACACGTCGATGTAGTCGATGTCGGTGAGTTCGACTTCGAGGTGGTCGGCGCGGGTACCGCCGTCTTTGAAGTAGGTCTCCTGGAGTCCTTCGGCGACGATCGCCCGGAGTTCCGGATCGCCGGCGCCTTGCTGCTGGGCGTCGAACAGGTGCTGCGCGTACGCGGGCGGGAGGTGGACGGTGAGGCGTCGCATGCGGCCGTCGTCGGTGGTGCCGATGGGCGCGGTGTAGCCGAACCGGGCGCGTGTTTCGACGGTGATGCCGGTGCGGGTGGCGGCTTCCTTGCGGCGGCGGTCGCGGACCTTGGGCTGCCAGCGGGCCCGTACGGCGGCGTCGATGCGGTCGGTGATCGCCTTGGGCGGAGTTTTGCGTTCCCCGGTGCGGTAGCGCTCGATGGAGCGCTGGCTGACGCCGAGCTCGGCGGCCACGGCGTTGGTGGTCTTCAGCTTGCCCATCAGGAAGTTGATGCGCCCTTTCAGGGTCTTGGGCGGTTCCCGTGTGAACGTCTCGCGGCCCGCGCGCTCCAGAGCGTCGTCGATGTCCCCCACGGCTTCTATTCTCCTTCGTCCGTGACGGCGTCGCCGCCCTTGATGTGGCGGGCCGGGTTCAGGCCCTTCTCCATGAGGTCGACGGCCCACGCCATTTCCTGGACCCCTTCGACCTTCGCGAGGCCCGGCGTCGTCCCGAGGCGGAAGGAGCCGGGGAGCGGCTTGCCGGAGGTGGTGTAGGGCAGGAAGTCGAGCGGGGAGGGCCCAGGGCTGGCGTAGACGACGCAGTCGGAGAGGACGCCGAGCGGGTACTGCCCGGTGGCCTTGGCGACGTTGGCCATCTTGCGGTGCATGTTGACCCGGGCCTTGGCAATGACCGCGGCCCGGATGTCGGGCCGCCAGGTCGGCCGATCCAGCGCCGGCCACCGCTCGCCGTCGCGGTAGTGCCGTCCCTGCGGGCGCTCGCGCAGCTTGCCGATGCCACCCTTGACCGTCGCCTTGATAGCGGCCAGCACGGCCGCCATCCCCGGATCTACGTCCTTGTGCTGCTCCATCGCGGCGAGGAACTGCCGGTCGTCCAAGTCCGCGGTCACACCGAGGTCGGCGAGTGTGTCGGCGTAGGCGGTCTTGAGGCGGTCGTGCCACGGATCCAGGTACGCGCCGGTCTCCCTGCGCAGGAATGCCTCGATGGGGGCGACGTCGTGGCCGAGTTCCTGGGCGTAGGCGAGGGTGTGGGTCTGGTACCAGGCCGGACCGGTCGGCCGCTGCCCGGTCGGGGTGAACGGTGACGGCAGGCGAGGGTCCAGCTCGATGTGGGAGAGGTCGGCCAGCCAGGAGCCGGGGATCTTCTTGTTGAACTTCGGTGCGTGGAAGTGGTCGGGTGCGGACAGTCCGACGACCAGGCGCGCGGAGGCGGCGAGGAACGCGGTGTTCAGGTCCAGGCCGACCGCGTACGGGAGCAGGCACTCCTCATCCGACAGCAGCTCGACCTCGCGCACCCACTGGTAGGCCTCCTCGTCCAGAACCCCGCCGGTCCATCCCTGCGCGACCGGGTGCTCGGTCGGGGCTTCCGGCGGTGCGGGGTCCATCGGCTCGGTGCCGAGCGAGCCCGGGTTGTAGGCGGACGCCCACTCACCCGTGGTCTCGTTCTTCACGGCGCGGGTCGGCGGGCGCAGCGCGGTCATCAGCTCCAGCCCGGAGGTGGCGGTCGAGCCGCGCGGTGCGATCACCCGGGCCGCGTACGTACCCAGGACACGGGCGATGTCGGCCGGGTCCATGCCCGCGACACCGGGCCAGGACCGTGCATCGAGCGCGTCCCAGGACAGGATCGCGAGCTGCACGCATTGGCGCTGCCCGGCCTGCGCGGGACGGTAGATGCGCGCCCACGGCCCGAAGCCGCGCTGCGTCAGCTTCCACTTCGCCCTGGCGACCTGTTTGACGACCGGGTGGTCGTCCTCAAGGCGCAGGGAGCGGCGCTGCTCGTGGCCCTCCAGGCGCTCGGGCAGTCCCAGCTTCACGGCGGCCGCCGCGGTCAGCACGACCAGTGGATCGGAGTCCTTGCCGTTGCGGTTCAGCCGCGGCGTACCGAGCCCGGACTCCTTCAGCGTCCACTCGGCCAACTGCGCGACGGTGGTGGCCGGGCAGTCCAGCACGATGCCGTCCACGCCGTACGCGCTTCCGTCACCGTCCAGGACCACGAGCGGGCCGTGCGGGAACCGAGGGTCGACAGCTGGCTGCGCGGCGGCCTTCCTCGCCGGGCGGCGCGACGTCGCCGACGGACCGGCCACCTCCACGGGCGCCTTCACGACCGGATCCGGTGCAGCGGCGACGGCGGCCGGGGCGCGCTCGGCGCGTTGCTCCACCAGGCCGGTGAACGCCTCCGGAACCGGAGCGGGTGCGGGCACGGACTCGGAGGCGGCCGGCGCGGGGTACCGCTCGGCCCAGCCCTCCAGCAGCCGCAGATAGGCCTGAAGCCGCGGCGGCCTCGGCTCGGAGCGGCCGTTCTCCCAGTTCTTCACCGTCTGCGGCGTCGACTTCAACGCGGCCGCGAGCCGGGCCTGCGTGACACCGGCCGCCTCACGCAGCCGCGCCCGCTCCGCCGGAGACGGCAGCCGCGGCTCGCCCTCCAGCAGTGCGTCCACCGCATCGAACAGCTCTTCCTGGCTCGGCATGGCCCACCTCCACCCCGAACCCTAGCAGAATTAACCTCACCTGAATGTTGGATTTAACCCCATCGGGGTGTTGTGTTTTCGGGATGTGTTGCGGGGGGCTGGTATCCAACTGATCTGCCGCAGTGAAGGTTGAGCATTCTCACCGAACATCGAGTGATGGCCGCGCGGTAGGTCAGAAACCTGTTCAGCCCTCGGTGCTCGGTGCTCGGTGCGCGTGTCCGCGTGCGGGCCGGCGCACGGCGGGAGTCACGACGTCCACCTCCGGCGCTGATCACTACAGCGCTCTGACCAGCGCGCTTAACCATCGGTGAGAAAGAACGCCGGTCATCAACCTTCGCTGAGAATCACTCGAAGAACTCCGGGCAACTGCCGGTGCGGTCGGCCGGAGTAGGGACGCGGAGGACCCCGCACGAAACCGGGAGATCGGGGGTTCACGTGCGGGGCCGCTCACGGGGTGTGGGCCGTCAGACTCCGATCAGGGTGTACGTACCCGTACCGTCCTGCCTGCCGCTGGAGTACTGGCGGATGAACTCCCCGTCCGCGTACCGGTCGTGGCCCATCATGGAGCCGGTGTACTTGTTCTGTACACCGACCATCGAGCTGCCGGGTACGTCGCGGTAGATGTAGAACCGCTGGAGGCCGTCCTCCGTGCAGGGGGCCGTCATCAGGACCGCCCGTTCCGTGGCCGCGTCCTGCTCGGCGATGGTCGCGCACCCGCCGTTGCCCCAGTTCCACAGGGACGCTTCGAGGACCTGGTTGTGCTCCGTCACGTTGCACAGCCGCCAGTTGTCCAGGTGGGCGCTGAAGATCGTTGAGGGCCGCAGGCGGACACCGTCGGCCGCCAGGAGCGGCGCGCCCCAGGACAGGGGCTTGCCGGGTACAGCGATCTTGTAGGAGCCTGGCTCGCAGTTGAGAGAGGCCCGCGCGCTACGCCCGGTGGCCTTGGGCTGTTCGGCGGACGTGCCGCTGGTGAGAGCCGGGCGCTGCACGAGGCGGTCCCGCATCTGCTTCGCCGTCGGCGCCACCGCCCCCGCCGGGTGCTCGGCCTTCGCGGCGGCCGAGCCGCAGTCGAGGAGGTCTTGCGCCTTGGCCATGATGCTGTTGGCGGGCACCTTGTCCTGGCAGCGCACCGCGCCTTCCTCAAGGGTGGTGTAGGTGGTGAAGCTGCCGCTGCCGGGCCCCTCGATCCACTTCAACCCCCAACTGCTGTCGCCCTGTTGGACGCGGTTGCAGTTGAGGCTTGCGTACGTACCGGTGACCTTCTTGGTGCCCTTGTAGGCGCCGTAGTAGCCGGGCTGGTGGAAATTCCACGTGACCGAATTCGACACGCTGCTGGTGGAGGAGTAGTCGACCTGAACGTTCAGACCCAGGCTCGCGCCGACGGTGCCGAGGGTCTCGACGGCGAAGCTGCCCTGGACGGTGCCGTTGAGGCCGACGGCGACCGAGATGGTGGTCTGGGTGCTGGTGCTGGTGCTGATGGTCCGGTAGCCGGTCGTGCCCTCGGTGACGTACCAGCCCTTGAAGTGGGTGATCGTCTGTGGCTATGACGACTTCTGGGGGAGTCATTCGTCGAGAAGTTTGGGGGGCGCGTGGAGGGGGCCGATTGATCAACATCGATGAGTCTTGATGTCGCAATCTTGTGCGAGCTGATGGTCGCGGTGCTTCGGCCGCGACGTGGCCCAGCGTCGGCCACCGGAGGTTGACGGCGTGGCTGCCTCGGAGCGATCCGGATGAAGGACTGTCCTTGCACCGCCAAATCGCTCGACGGTTCGAGCAGGCGTTCACGCACGCAAAGCTCGATGTCCTCCTGGCCCGCATCGCCGACCGCGAGCCGCGCCTCCGACTCGCGGCCTATCGACCAGAATGTCCGGCCGCGTGTACTAGGATCCGCCGCTAGCATCACTCGATCGATAGGAGGCCCGATGATCGGCGTGCTCGTGACTTTCACGCAGAGCGACAAGTTCGATCGTTCAGCTCTCGCAAAGATTGCCAGCGAACTCCGAGGACCGTTCGAAGGCATGGTCGGCCTTCGCTTCAAGAGCTTCATGCTCGACGAAGACGGCGTTCAGGCAAGGAACTTCTACGTGTGGGATGACGAGGAGAAAGGCCGCGCCTTCTTCACGGAGGAGCTCGTCGACAAGGTGACGGGGGTTTATGGCGCCCCGCCCAAAATCGAATACCTCGATATCGTGGGGTTCGTCGACAACTCTGGCCCCTGATTCTCAAGGAGGCTGTCGGGGTCCGATGCCTGCCGGTCAGACTGCTTCGGCGCGATCGGCTTGGGCTTTGGTGTGAGCGAGGCGGTAAGACTCGGTGCCGGTCTGGATGATGTTGCCGCCGAAGGTAAGGCGGTCGACGATGGCTGCGCAGAGCCGGGGGTCGGTGAAGGTCTTGGTCCATCCGCCGAAGGATTCGTTCGAGGCGATCGCCACGCTGTCCTGCGACTCCACCGTCCGGGGCGGCGGGATCGCGCAGCGCACACGGATCTCTTACCAGGGCGAGGTGCTGAGCACCGACGCGGCTCCGTCATCAGCCACCAGAGCTGGGCGGGTCCCTCGCTGCGCTGTGACGGGCTGGTCGGCGCGTACCCCGGCTGCATCGTCACCGAGGACTGGCCCAGGTGACCATCAGCAAGTCCGCCTACGGGGCCGCCGCAGGGGCCTACGAATGGGCGCAGAACAACCCGGCCAACAGCAGCCTCGGCACCGAGAAGAAGCCGCTCACGCGTGACGCCGACGAGACGAGGGAGCGCAGCAGGCGCTGCTACAGCTGTGAAGCGCCCCCGAAGACGACATCCGGGACGCGCACGCGGGCGCGGCGGGTGTACTGGTTGGCGACAGCGAGCCGGGCCCGCCGTCTGTGTGTCGAGGCTCTTCGGGCGGTGTGCGCGTGCGGATGGCGCAGCGCCGCGGAGTACTCCCTGGACTGGGAGACGGTCGGCGACCGGCCCCTGTACGAAGCGGTCGTCGACCTCGCAGGACCGCTTGCGGACTGGAGCGCGCACCTGTCCGTCGTCCGCGATACGGCCGTGCCGCTGCCCGAGCCGCTGGCCGCGCTCCTGGTAGGGATGGCCGGGCAGCTGACGGTCACGGCCGCGGACGCGCCGTTGGCCGCGCCGCGCCGCCGGTGTGTTGGAGCGGATCGCCGCCCGGGTCGGCCGGGAGACCGTCGGCGCGCTTCGCGACGACGGTGTCTCCGCCGAAGCGGTGGCCGCCGCGCTCGGCACCACCCGCGCCCAGGCTCTGGTCCTGCTCCTGACCGCGCAGGGCAGGTAACGGCACGCACCACAGCGTCCGCCTTGCTGGGTTTCGGTTTCGCCGGAGGGCACCCTTGCGCCCCCCTACGGCGGTGTGAGGAGTGTGAAGTCGGCGAAGTCGAACCCGGGTGTCACCAGGCAGCTCACCAGGACCTCTTCGTCGCTGGCGGGGCAGGCGCTTTGCCAGTGGCCGGCGGGCACGCACACCTCCAGCTCGGTGCCGGGGGAACGGTGTGATCCCAGGCGGTACTCGGTGACCGTGGTCGGTGTCGGCCCGGGCGGGCTGATGTGCAGGGCGAGGGGGCCGCCGTCGCGCCAGAGCCAGATCTCGTCGCTGGCCACCGTGTGCCACTGGGACCGTTCCCCCGGTGCCAGCAGGAAGTGGATGAGGGTGGCCGACGGCCGCTGACCGCGGCCGGCCGGATGCGGGACGGTGACGGGAGAGGTGTAGATCCTGCGGTACCAGCCGCCTTCGGGGTGGGGTTCCAGGCCGAGGGTGCGGGCGGTCTCGGGACGGGAAGTCATCGGTGGCAGCCTCCGGTCGGGACGGCGGTTTCTGGGTCGGTGGGCGGAACGTAGCGCTCGTAGTAGTCCTGGAGGATTCCGGGCTCCTCCAGGGCGGTATCGGCCCAGGCCGGGTCCAGCCCCGTGGGAGCGGTCCGGGTAACGACGGCGCAGGCGCCTGTGAGCATGCTGGCGTATACGAGGTCGGAGTGGTCGCATCCGTGCCGATTTACGCAACAGTCTCTAAACTTGCCGTTTAACCTCCGGTGCCCGACGGGGCAGGTTCGATCGGCGTGGCGAGGGTTACTTGGGCGGTCCATGACCAGGGCTCCGGGGGCGGATCCCAGGTCACCTCGACGTCGGTGTCGTGGACGTCGCGCGCAAGTTCCACCACCATGACTGCCGCAGCGGCTCGCGCATCTTGCGGGTCGGTATTGATCGGAATGTCCAGGCGCCCGCAGAGCATTCCACCTTCCACGGGTTGGATCATGAAGCGCCAGCCCTCCGGCGTCGCCAAGAGGACGATCCCCTTCGGAATGCCCCAGGTGGGCCGCTTCTTCTTCTCCTTCTTGCGTCTCACCATGCCGCTATCCAACATCGTCGGGATCGTGACGATGAACGGGGGTGGCGGGGCTGCTGCCGCGGCGCGGTTTGGTGCCTTTCTTGTGGTGAGCGGGGCGGGCGTAGGGCTCGCCGGTGGCGAGGACGCGTCCAACGTCGTAGCGGGTGGCGGGCTGTCGGTTCTTCGAGCCGACCGGGCGTCCGGGGCCGGGGCGAGTGGGTTTTGGTGCACCGGCCGGCGTGCCCGTCTTCGCGTGCAGGTTCCTGAACCCTCGCCGGACCCGGGCGGGGGTGAGCCTGTTCGGTTCCGCGGGTCGTTCCCAGGGACGTCGGAGGTCGCGTGCGAGTGGGCGGGCGAGGCGGAGCTGAGCGTGTGCGGCCAAGACGAGCCAGGTCCAGCGGTCTGCCGCCGCCGAGTCCCGCAGCTTGGGCCGGGTCCACCCGAGAGTCTGCTTGAGCAGCCGAAACGTGTGTTCCACGTCGAAGCGGCGGAGGAACGCTTGCCAGCACCGGTCGACGTCGGCGGGGCGGCCGCCGGTGCC
Source organism: Streptomyces sp. NPDC030021 (assembly GCF_055574035.1). Lineage (NCBI taxonomy): Bacteria > Bacillati > Actinomycetota > Actinomycetes > Kitasatosporales > Streptomycetaceae > Streptomyces > Streptomyces sp. NPDC030021. The sequence goes on along the minus strand of NZ_JBVIAH010000009.1, from coordinate 2,867 downwards.
CGACCACCACAGCCAGACAGGCTTGTTCACCCCGCCGCTGGGCAGCTTTGCGACTGCCAGCCGGATCACGGTGCCCTCGATGATGGGCAGCGGGCCCTCGTGATCGAGCCAGGCCGCCCGTCGGGTCAGCCGGGGGTGCAGCCGGTCCCATGCCTGCGCGGTCGCGGTCCCGTATCGGTCGGTGTTGGTGACGGTCGCTGCGGTGGCTTCGCCCCAGGTCTCGGGTCGGCCGAAGATGAACTCGCCGCCGTGCTTGGGCGGGCGGCCGCCCTGCGGCGGGCAGATCCACGGCACCGGAACGGGCTTGCGCATCACCCGGTCGGAACGGAGCCGGCCCAGAACCTCCACCGGCAGGTCGGCCAGGAGGTGGGCGATGCGGGGCGCGTCGTAGCCCGCGTCGAGCACAACTAAAACCGCAGGGTCCCCATCCCGCCACTGGCCGGCGTCCACCAGGCGTTGGATGACGTCGCGGACCTGGCCGGCGGTGACAGCGGCCAAGTCGGCACCGGGATCGAGCCGGATCGCGTCCAGCAGCGCGGTCCACGAGGGGTCCGGCCGGTCTCCAGGGCGGCGACGATCGAGTACGGCCAGCCGGGCACCATCTGGTGCTTGCCCAGACCTCGGCCGAAGGTATGGCAGAAGGAGCGGTCCGAGGAGGTGTCGGCGTCCGGCCGCAACCACGGGGAGACGTCCACCGCCAGAACGAGCCGACCGTCGCCGGCTCGGGGAAGCGGGACGCTGGTCAGTGCCCGCCTCAGCCGGGCGAGGTCAATCCGGCCGTGGTTGATCCCGGAGTACAACACCCCGTGCCCGCGTCGATGCTCGGGAGCGAGCGCCAAGTCCACGAGGGTGCGGACCGGACCGTCGGTGCACAGCAGCGCGTCGCACAACTCGAACAGGGCGTCGCTCCGTGCGGTCAGGCACGCGTACAACTCCGAGCGGAACTCCGCCACCACCGTGAACGCGTCTCGTTGAATCTCATGCTCGACCAGTCCCACGATCCCGGCCTCCGTGCTGCGTTGTCGCTCAGCACAGAATCGGCCCGCGGAGTCTCATACCGCTGGTGAACTGGGAAAACACCGAACAAGTTCGATCCTCGTTCGACGTCGGACCATAAACGTCAAGCTAAAAGGGCGTTTTGCCCCAGCGGGAGCGTTTGGTGGGCTCTTGGATAGGTGATCTGCATGTAAAGCTGAGGTTGGTGGTCGCCTTCGTGACATCTGTGGTGGGTGACGACGGTCGAGGGTCCGTTTCTGTCCTTCGCTCCTGTCTGATCCCAAGGCGCCCCCGCTCACCCCCGTTTGCGCCCTGTGGTCGAGGGGCTGGTCCCGCTACTACCGGAACATGCGCCGACAGCGACCGTATCCAAGCGACCTGTCCGATGCCCGGTGGGAGTTGACGGAGCCCATTCTGTCGGCCTGGCCGGCCGAGCGGAGAGGGAAAGGTCTGGACACAGGCCGGCCGCCCGAGCGCGATCTGCGGCGGATCATGGACGCGGTCCTTCACGTCGACCGCACAGGCATTCCCTGGCGCTACCTGCCGCACGACTTCGCGCCGTGGGAGACGGTCTACGGGTACTTCGCCGCATGGCAGAAGGACGGCGTTTTCGACCAGCTCAGCGGTGTGCTGCGGCGACTGGTCCGTGAGGCCGAAGGCCGCGACGTCGAACCGACCGCGTGCGTACGGGACGCCCAGAGCGTCAAGACCTCCGCCAACGTGCCCGCGGCCGGCCAGGGCATCGACGCGGGCAAGAAGATCGCAGGCCGCAAGCGCCACATCGGCGTCGACACCCTCGGCCTCCTCCTGGCTGTGCTGGTAACCGCCGCGAACGTCTCAGACAACGCCGGCGGCATCCAGGTGCTCTCACACATCGCGAAAGCCGACCCGCGCGCGGCCAAGGCGTGGGCAGATGCCGGCTACCGCACCAAGGCAATCGATCAGGGTGCCCGCCTCTGAATCGATGTCGAAGTCGTCCAACGCGACCCGGCCAGAAGGGCTTCAAGGTCATCTCCCGCCGCCGGGTAGTGGAGAGGACGTTCGGCCGGCTCATGCATCATCGACGTCTGGCCCGCGACTACGAAACCCACCCACACCGCTCCGAGGCGCTGATCCGCCTCGCGGTGATCGACCTGATGAGCCGTCGCCTCACGCACGAAGCCACACTGAACCGGCGCGACACACAGCCCGCCCCGGGCGTGCCTCGACGTGAGGCGTCAGCCCCCGTCAAAGCCGCGGAAGGTCCCTGATCCATCAGCGGCATCGGCGAAGTCCGCAAAGTCCATGTTGGCGATGCTGAGGTTGGCAGCCACGTCCGGAAACCGCTGCGCCGGAACCCTGAACGTTCGCCCAGGTTCGTCCGAGAGGTCCATGGCCAGGACTGGGTGGCCCGGATCGTCCATCGTGGTCGCGTCCGCCAGGAACATGTAGACGATCTGGTCGTCTTCTTCCGCGGCAGCTTCTTCGTCCAGGAGTGCCTGGACATCCACGCCGGCGAAGCGAAGGTCGCTGACATACGTGGCATGGGGATACTCGCCAGCAGCGTCGAGTGCGGCTCGAACCGCATCCCAGGCTCCCTCGTCACCGAAGTCGGTGCGCAGGACCAGCGAAGTCAGATCATCGGGATGAGGCAGGGACGTGAAGGTGATCCTCTCACCCGACGCTGACATCGACCGCCGGCGAGGTCAGGGCACCCCAACCGCGTCGACGCGACCTCCCGGACCTGACCGGCCGGTCGGCACTACCAAACACCCACCGCCGGGATAAAACGCTCTTTTAGAGGTCGTTTTCATCTTGGGTGTCACTTTCTGGGGCTGTTTGTCCTCCCCGTCGCTGTGTTGCCGGTGGGGCTGCAGTGGCGACTCTGCCTG